>NZ_JBAGRS010000002.1:0-656837 GCF_037150615.1 Alcaligenes sp. PF14
TCAGAGGCATTAAGAGTTTCTGAGTCATGGTTTTGCTTCCCATCCGTTCTCATCCCAGACCACACACCCGATATCGAGCTCATGGCACAGGGATGCATATCCGTTATTGAAATGACCGTGATGCTTGGATTTATGCAGCAGAATCCGAGGCGTGGGGTCATGGCGAAGGGTAAAAAATTGCCCCGGTTCGATGTGTCGAAGGCGGGGCAGGGGTTTGTTGCTGTAGGCGCTTTGTGTCATGCGACTTTCTCCCGAGGGGAGATCTGCTGATCGGAGTAGTTTGCCTGGACCAAGGCATGGGCCAGTGGCGGGCAGACGCTGTTACCGCACATGCGGACCTGAGCGGTTTTGGTAAGCGGGCTGCCGTCAGGCTTCTGATCGATGATGTACGAGTCAGGAAAGCCTTGAGCGCGGTAGAGCTCGCGTGGTGTCAGCATGCGCAGGCCAATGTCCACGATCTGGTAATCATCACCATGGACTGTCACCAGCCCGAAGCGGTCACGGGTGGGGATTGTGTGTAGAGGCTCGTGCAAACTCACTCCATCCTGCTCATTGCCGTAATACTTCACCAGGAATGAGCGAACTTCTCCAACATGCCCGCCGCCGGCAGTCAGTGTCGGCATAGGCTCGTCATGGCTCTGACCGAATTGGTTATTACGCAGCTTCACCAGATGGCTTGTGACCAGACCTGCAGGGCAGCCGGATGCCGTCACGGTATTCAGCGGTTGCTCAACATTGCGGATGCCATGACTGAACCGTTTGCCGCCTGCCTTCCCTTCGCCGTGTCCCATGTGAATCAGGTTGGCCGTGATCAGACTGTGGTGATCCACGCTGGTGACAGTGCCGATGGGGTCTTGCAGATCGCTGCCCACTACGCCGGTGTAGTGCTTGGCCAAGAATGCCGTCACCATTCCCATCACGTTCCCTGTGCTCATGCGCTTTGTCTCGCCACCGGCCGTGACTGTGTGCAGCGGCTCATCCAGGCCTGTGCCCACCGAGCCAGAGCGAAACTTTGTGATGAAACTGACGCCACCCGGCACGATGAATGGGTTTTCCGCCTCTATCACGTACCGCATCACACCCTTAGCAATGCGCCGGCATGTCGCGTCAGCAAGGGGACGCTTGCGTTCAAAGATGGATGGGAACGGGATGGACCAGTCGATGATGTCCGATGCCGGGCGCCAGGCCAGCTGGCCCTTGGCTGGCTTGGCAAAGTGAGTTTGCTGCGGCCACACGATAGGCAGGCCATCACACCGCGCCACCATGAAGAAGCGCTTGCGGATGGTTGGCGCGCCGTAGTCGCAGGCCCGCAGTTCCTTGTATTCCAGGCGGTACCCAAGGGCACGAAGCTGCTCTTTCCAGAGTTGGAACGTCTGGCCCTTACGCTCAGGGCAGGGCATGCCGTCATCAGTCAGCGGCCCCCATGTCTGAAATTCTTCCACGTTCTCAAGGATGATCACGCGGGGGCGAACTGCCTTTGCCCACTTCACGACCACCCAAGCTAGCCCACGGATGCGCTTGGAGACGGGCTTGCCGCCCTTGGCCTTGCTGAAGTGCTTGCAGTCAGGGCTGGCCCACAGCAGCCCGACTGGCCGACCGCGAGTAGCAACGTGTGGATTGATCTCAAACACATCACTGACATAGTGCTCAGTCTGAGGGTGGTTGATGGTATGCAGGGCAATGGCTTCTGGGTCATGGTTGACGGCAATATCAACATGCCGTCCCAAGGCTTGTTCCAGCCCGGTGGAAGCGCCACCACCGCCTGCGAAAAGATCGACCGTGATCTCCGAGGCGATGGGCAACAAAAACTGCTTGGTGGTCATGGGTTGATCCTAGAAAAGAAAAACCCCGGTTGAGTAAATCAAGCGGGGTTATGGAGTGTTGCTGTAATCGTGATGCTTCATAGGGGCGGCATCCTATGTTTTAGCCACAGAGGTTCGGCTATGATCCTTGCAGATATAGTAGAGGGAAATTGGTTATAGTTAGGCGCGCAACCGCCGCGTACGGCTATGAACAGTCATTATTGCATTGGATTTTGACGACACTTGGTTGCTTCTAATTTGATTGTCAATTGCTCACTTTCATTCCTATGGCTAGACTCTTTTTATAAGGACAAGAGCGATTTTTTACGTGATGTGTAAATCTATTTAGACCATTCTCAACCGGATATTAAAAATGAATACTAATCTTACTCCTACCCCTGAAATGATTGACAAAGCCATGAAAGATGCTTGGTATTCGTGCTTGTTAAATCAATGGATCAAAAATGGAAATGAACCTCCTGCAAAGGGAGAGTTAGAATTATTCGCCAATTCTTATAGCGACAAAAAAGCACTAGATCTTATAAAGGCAAGCAAAGGATATAGTGCTTTGCCTCCAAGCCTTCAGGACGACGTAAAACTAATAAGTAATTTGCGTTCCGCAAAATGGGAATAGTTTGAGCCGGCCCATCGCTCAAGCCGATCCGCCCTCGGCGGCCAGTGTGGATTTTTCGTTAGGTACTTTTTGGGAGATTCCTCCGTGCCACCAAAAGTAACGAAAGAGGATTGCTTGGCTGAGATAAGAAGGTTCTTCAAGCAATACGCCTCTTTCTGTCAAAGCCCAGATCCAGATTCAGTACGTGAGGTATTTTCGTCTGCTTACAGCTTAAACGACAAGGTTCGAAAGGCAGGTTATCCGAACTTCTTCAGAAGCGACGAATTCCTGACAATTAAGGCCATACGTAACTACGCGGTTCATCAAGCAGAGATATACAACAAAGCTCGAGCGGTACCAATGATCTCGAATGTGCCTATCGAGGCTGAGCTGGGTGTTCTGTGTTTGGTTCCGAGGATAGTTATGGATCGAGTGCTTGAAAGTACAAAGAATGCTGATGCGATTAGAAAAACGTGCCTCTTTTACCTCGACTATGTCGATATCTATCCGAGCATATTCAATTTTGGCGTACAGCTATTTCTCTACACTGAAGAGCACCAATTGGGTGTCGACTCGGTTGAGTACCGCGAGTTCTCGCATTCAATTGAGTTTGAAAGAGAGAATGGATACTCGCACCATGTGGTTGGTGGCATTACTCTTCCTCAGGGATTAGACGTCGACGAATTTCTTGAGAACAGCCTTCACACATTGGAGGAGCGGAACACTATACAGAATGCCCTTTATTCCGAGGATGAGGGGATGTTTACGTTCAAGGGATAGATGTTGAATATCGTGTGGAAGCCCCTAGCCATTCATCCAAGCCGACGCCGCTTCGCGGCGAGGCTCGAGTCAGGCGTTAGTAGTTTGGTCGTCTATTTGGGGACGCTTTCTGCACGATACATCTGTGAGTGTCTATCAGATTAAATCTGAGTTAATGTATATTGGCTTACTCACGCTCCCCACTCAGCACAACGACCAGATTACTGATCATCTTGGCCAGCTCGGCGGTCATCAAGGTCATGTCGGCATCAAAGATGTCGTCATCGTTGACGGCCGTCACATCTTGTTTTTCAGTCAGGATGTCCAGCGGGGCCACACGTTTGACGTCCAGCGCGTCGGTCAGCACAAAGCTGATGCGATCCGCCCAGGTCATGGCCAGGCGGGTGCATTGCTTGCCAGCTTCAACGTGCTTGCGCACTTCGTCGATGTCGGCGCTTTGTTTCACGTAGCGCACAGCAGCACCGCTATCGCCGGTGGAGCGCAGTTCTGTCTCCTGGTCCACGGTGAAGTTGGCCAGTTGCTCTTCGTTCACCAGCCAGGAGGTCATGGCGGCACCGGGCGCTTGCTCGGTGTACAGCGGCTGCACGGGGAAGGGCTCCACGCTCTTTGCGAAGAGGCCTAAAACCTCGTCACTCTTGGCAACCGCTGCGGCATCAATGACAAACCAGTGGTTTTGAGTGTCGATCCACACCAATGTGTCGCGCTGCACCGCATGAGAGCGGGGCATCAAATCAATGATGATCTGCTCTTTGATTTCCTTCATCTGCTTGCGACCTGGCTTGTAGCCTTGTTGCTCTTCAATTTCGCGGGCCTTCTCGCGTGCCGCCTGGTTGACCACAGCACTCGGCAGTAGTTTCTTTTCGGCCCGCATGCAGATCAGATACTGTCCGTTCACTTCATGGACCAGCTCACCACCTTCTCGTGGCGGTACCCAGCCCAAGCTGAGAGGTTCTTGGCTGCTGCATGGCGTGAATTGATGCTTAGCCAGCAGCTCGGCCAGTCGTTGAGCGGACAGGGCAAATGCCGTATCCAGGCGATAGATACGCAGGTTTTTAAACCACATGGGTGTATTCCTTTCAGGATGGGCTATGCTGCTTCCACATATTTACTTACAGAGCTTGTGAGAGGAAGCGGGGATGTTTAAAGAGGTTGCTTTTGAGAGGACGCTGATTGCCGCTTTTCTAGTTGGCGGGGTCGTGGGCATTGGATTTGGCTGGTTTCTGTTCCCCTTTTTATTTCCTTTACTTGACGCATCTGGAACTGCCGTATGGGTACAAGCCATAGCGTCAGTCGCGGCAATATATTGGGCTGGAAGGCAGGGGCGTGCCCTCTTCCAACATCAGAAGAAAGAGCGGGAAAAAGCTGCTGTTCAACTCGCGGTAGACGTTGTTCGCACGTTGCATAGCCATTTAGAGAAGTTGGGAGGTTCTAGATGGTGGCCTGGGGATAGGCTTAAAGCTGTGGCAACGGGGAAAAACTATTTCAAAATCGACTATTTGGACCCGGTGGAAAGGATGCTCGATCAGGTCAATCTTGAGCATCTCAGCGGTACGCGCTCGGTCGTAATTATGGTGGAGGTGCGGTCAAAAATATGGCGCATTAAAGAGTATTTGACCTGGATTATTGAGAATGTAGAGGATGTTCAGCTACGGGAGGAAAAGGGAGAAAAAATATTTGATGACCGGGCGAGCCGCATTAAGAAGGAAGTGGCAGACATATCTACTTATCTCAGCGAGTTAATAGTTCATAGAGATAAATATGAGCCAATCCCTACTGTTGATTCATAGAATTATTGATTCCCGGTTTGGCGGTGGAATGCTCCGTCTAACATCTGCATTTGCTCGGCGATGATCTCGGTAGTGAAACGCTCCTGACCGTCCTGGCCTGTCCATTTACGGGTGCGCAGACGACCTTCTACGTAGACGGGACGGCCTTTACGCAGGTACTCGCCCGCGATTTCAGCCAGACGGTTGTAGAACACCACACGGTGCCATTCCGTTTCCTCTCGGGGGTCACCGGTCTGCTTATCCTTCCAGCTGGACGTAGTGGCAATCGAGATATTGCACACGGGGGCGCCACCGGCCTGGTATCGGACTTCGGGATCTCGTCCAAGGTTGCCGACGAGAATTACTTTGTTGACGGAAGCCATATTTAGAAGCCCGCTGCGGGGGCGATGTAGTTGAGCAGGCCAGCTGAGACCGTGATTACGAAAGCAAAGCCCAAGCACCAGTCAATAGGGATTTCGCTATCAGCTGGTAGCGGCTCCCAGTCAAAGTGCTGGGCCAGTTTGGGATGCAGGACACGCACCCACAGCTTGTCGACCAATAGCCCAGCAGTTACCAGGCCAGCGAGCAACATCAAATAAGCGAGCGCGGTCATAGCGCCTCCTGTTAGAAAAGAAAAAGCCCCACGCTTCGTTGGAAGGTGGGGCTTCGTTGTTTATGAAACTGATTACCCTCTAGTCGCAGCACTCCCGCCGCCCATGGCGAGGGCGGGTTTGATATCGAAAAAGTGAGGGGAATGGGAATGCTGCGGCCGGAGGGTGCCCGCTCTCACCATGCGGGCCATGGGCCTGTGCGCACTCAGGCTGGCGTTGTCGGTTGTTGTATGACGCGAATATTCAGCCGACACCCGTCGCACGGGGTGATGGTGAGCGAGTGCAAGTCCGGCAAAGCATCCGCTTCGGAACTAATCCAGATAACAAGGCATGAGCACCCCAGCGCCGCCATCAAACTCGAACCTTGCGAAGGCTTTCGGGTCTCCATTTACGAGCAGCTTGTGATGCGGAAGCCCTTGAATCAGCCTCAGATAGCGCTCCTGAAAGCGGTAGCGTACGCCATCGGCCTCCAGGTCTATGGTGCGGAATTCAACTCCAGATCCGTTACAAGGCATGCAGGCTTCTGCATCAGATTTTCCTTTTGGGGCGGGCTCGATCAAACTCCCGTCGCCTTTGCAGGCCAGGCATTCATACTCGTAATTTCCATGACAGAAGTAGCCATCGCCATCACAGTCATCGCAGTCCGCCACGATAACTAGGCCTGAGCCTTCACAATGTTTACAAGGAGTGCTAGGCCTTTTTGGCAGGGTAATTGGCAGAGCCTGAGAGTACTGGCGAGAATCACGCTCAAGAGCCTGAACTCTGCCGATCATCTTTTCATGAGCAGTGGGCAGGCCTCCACCAGCCCCGAAAACAATCACAGCGATATGTGAATTCGTGGCGATGGCATGGCCGTCATCTTGAAAAGGTGCATTGAGATACCCTCGGATGTCTCCACTCGCCGCGAAAGACTGTAGGTCGATCATGTGGGCTCCTTTATTTTCCGATGGGCAGGGCATCGAGACTGCCGCGAACGTCCCAATCAGAAAGAATGGTTTGAGGCTTGAAAACTACTCGATAGTGGTAGGTGCTGACATTGGCAGAGGCCAACTGCTCTGCAAAGTAGGTGACGTTGTCGGATAGACCAAGGAAGTGCTTCTTGTATTCGTTTGGTCCAACCTTGCAGGTGACATGAAAGGACGTGTTGCTGGCGTTGGTGTCAATGGAGCACCGGCCCTCAATGGTCAGGATGTATGCGTCGGTGATTCCGTTGTAGAAAACGATGCGGCGCTCAATCTCGAACATATCAGCGGCTTTCGACAGGTTCCGAGACGCCACCTTAGAGTCAGTGTCGCAGCCAGCCAGAGCCATCAGCGACGCGGCTGCTGCAACCAAAAAGAGTTTCTTCATTTGCTCCTCGCATGAAAAACCGCCCTGAGTAGGACGGTTTCAGATGCGGCCCCACCAAAGGGGCCATGAGTGCTGGGATTCCAACCAGCATGACCGTTTCCGTTTTTGGCCGTCTACGCCTCACCCTCTTTCTCCGTAAACCGTGCTTTGACGGACTGGAGACGGCAGGGATACCGCGCAGAGCCACAACCATGCTTGTGGGTGCTATTGAGCCGGACGAACACTCCCACATAGGCGGGGTGAGCAACATCGGCAGGTGGGTTGTTAAAGAGCGTTGGATGAATATTACCCAAAGGTAATTAATAAAACAATACCTATGGGTAATTATTTAAACGATATGGGTAATGGGCCTGCATGCGCTAGCGGGCTAAGATGCCGTTACTTTTTGTATTTTTTTGGGGCTAGAGGAGAAATGAGCAAACTTAGTCGGATGACTGTGGGAGTGTTGCTGGCCATAGGCCTAGCTGGCTGTGCGAAGCAGGTTCTGTACAAGCCTGGCGCCAATGTCTGGGACTTTGAGGCGGATAAGTCGGCCTGTGAGTACGAAGCGCTAAAATATGCTGGTGGGTACGATAACTCTTACGCAAGTGCGTTCGGGTCATCTTTGGACATGGCGCTAAGGAGAAATGAGATAACGATGGCGTGTATGCGTCAGAAGGGCTGGCATCCAGCCTCATCTAGCTATACCCCTCAAGAGAAATTTACGCCGATTAAGGTCGATCTGCCTTCGTGAATAAGCGTGGCCCAACAAAAAAGCCCCGTGAGGGGCTTTGTCGTATAGGCTCGTCACGTGAGCTGACGTATCAGAACGGAAGGCCGGGGAATCGGTCTTTTAGTTGTCGGATAAGTTTTTGCCGGGTCGACACCACTTGCTTTGTATAGGTTTGATGGCTTTCGACTGTTCGGCGAGCGGGCTCGCGCAACGGAGAAGTGTGTAGTGGGCTGCGACTAGCCTGATTAAGTTTTTCGTAGATAGTAATACCTTCTGTATGACTTCAAATTACCGCTGCAGCCTGGAAATCGAGGTTTTCCTAAGCAATGATATGGCGAGGAATTTGAAGGGTAGTGAGGTAGCGAGATTGCCACCTTTGAATGAGATCAGTCTCATTGTACCAGTATGGGCTTTTCGCTCACTGAGGTATAGAAGTGCTTTGTAACGCTTCCTCGGGGCTGAGGGCGTCAGGGCCTAGTCAGTACATCCAACGAAAAAGCCCCGGGAGGGGCTTTGGTGTTTCTACTCAAAGGAAGGGTCTTCGTTTATTGGTGGCAGACGTTGCGGCGCCTAGGAGGCAAGTGCAATCAGTTGCTCTGCCCCCTCAGATGCGTTATGGACAGGGTAGAGCCTAATTTCTGCATCGTCAGCCTCGCGCTCTATTGCCATCTGATTGGATGCAATGCTTTTTCGCTGGTGTTGCCCGATTGATGGGTCATCCAGGCGCGGTATTGCTGTAATTAGACCTGCTTTGGCAATGCCAGAAAGGTTTGCCGCTCTAGATAACTCCCAAAGCTTGGCCCGTGCATCTCTAACACTTGCAGACTGTCGTACAGGATGCAGCACTGAGAAGTGCAGAATCACGGAAGGGGAAAAAAAGCCGAATTTTACTAAGGCCCCGCCCATGGTTAGTCTTCCCCCCTTGCCAAAGCCATACATCAAGTCCGGTCTACGCGAGATCACAGCTTCCCGAACTTCTGTGCTGAATCGCTTATTCACTTCTTCGGCTTGTGGTGCGTCGTTCTCATCCTGCTCATCAAATTTGTCAATTTGGGCAAGGCTTGAATAGAGAAGAGCAGCAACTTGTAGTAGTTCTGATACAGAGTCCACGCGAACAAATCTTGCATCACTAGGAATTAGTCCAGCTACTGAAAAACTTATCGTATCAATGTCGTTGCTAGCCTCCGCTGCTACGGCGTATGTCTTCAATGCATGATCGATAAGCGTTTTCACATCGGCTGAAGCCTTGCCATAGAGCGACTCTAGGACATCATCTCGGAGGATGCGCTGTGCTGCCCATTGACCTTTAAAAGAATAAACTAAACCCACCATTAGCCGTTCGCCGGTACCGGCAACAGGCTCCCAAAACAGGGCTCTCCATGGCGTCAAAAATTCGGCAGTGGTGTTAGTCATCATGGTCTCTATATTAGACTAGCCGTACTTGGGAAGCGAGCAATGACAAGATTTGCAACGCTCGCAATACGGTCGGCTACGAAATCCGCTATATCATTGGTTCCAAGCATTTGGTCTACGATATTGCCAGCTTCGCTAATTGCAGTTGTGTCAAATGACAAGGCTTGAGCAACTGCGGATTGGGCAATGGCATTTGCTTTATTAGTTTGCTGCACTATGAGTGCGAGTTTGTTGTAGTCTTTCATGGATTTTCCGGCCTCTAGGCACATGGCATGGTCAATCCAAGCTTCCTCCTTTCCATCCCATAAAATATTTCCAAGGTTTCGATCGCGATTTCCGATCGCTTCGTCTGCCGCAAGCGCTGTGGGCGTGGAGCTAAAGCCAGCTGTTAGTTGGTACGCAAGCTGTTCCGCCGCTGTTCTAGCAGGTCCATAAGGAATTGTCTCTAAACCAAGAGTTTGTTTTAGGTTTGGGTACCCCACATCCGCGCTACCAAACCCCAGGTCAGAGCCTAGCCTCACCAGGAAAGGGTCCGGGGTATTCAGCCCCCAGGCACGTAAGAGTAAGGCGCAAAAACATTCTGAGGCAATTTCGCTTAAAGTGCCACGTTTCAATATTGCAGCTCGCTTAACGCCGGATGAAGTTATCAAGATGCAGCGCTGTGCTCCGGTTTGGCCGTCCCCGGCAGGCATCTCTGTTCCTTGTATTAGATCTGCAGTTTCTAAATGCATCATTTAAGGTGCCTCCCCGACACACAATTTTGCGCTAAGCGTCATTGGTTTGGATATAAAAAATAAGGAGCCAAACGGCTCCTTGTCTCTTCTTGCTCAGTCCTTCTTACGTACAGCCTCCCTGGGCTGGGTTAAATCGATATCTGTCATATTCAGCCTTTCCTCAGGCTCCACCAGGCCATGACCTTCCCGCACACAGTGATAGCTTCAGCAATGTGGCGTAGATCGTAGCGCTCTTCATCTGGATATTCATCAATGTTGTCGCTGCGGATTATCAGCGTTCCACTGCTCAGAATCATCGCCTTCTTGAGTATCAAGCGACCAGCAACATCAAGCACGTAGATACCTGCCGCTTCGATACTCCTGCACTCCACATCAACAAACACCAGATCTCCATCATTGATAGTGGGCGACATACTGTTTCCGCTACCGGTCAGCACCTTGATGCGAGACGGATTCACACTTCCAACTTTCTCACGCACCCATTGTTCAAGCACGTCTAAGTGTTGAACAAGTTGCACGGGGGTGTCTACTTCGCGACCACGGCCCATAGAGGGGGTGGGGGAGAGGTGTTCCAGGCGTACATAACCAGGGGCCGGTGCGCTACTGACCGCAGTTGTCATTTCCCCGGTTTCAGCTTCAAGCCAACCAGGAAAAGCGGCATTCAGTCGCTCAACATTATCCTCGCCAATACGCTTTTGGCCTGCCTTTCCTTCAGGGTAGAGCATGCGGGAGACGTAACTGGGGTCAACGTCAATCCGTGAAGCGATCTGTGAGATGGCTCCATGCCCAAGCTGCGCACGTAGCGCGAGCAATGCTTGACGACGTTGTTCAAATTTATCCATGGGCAGATTTCAACTAATTATTACCTGTGAGTAAATGACCTGCGGGTATTGATAAATTAATTACCTATAGGTAAGATTTGTGCATGGAAACTCTTCGCACCTATCTGAACGGCCTAGACCGACCTACACAAGCTGCTTATGCCGAGAGGTGTGGCACCACGCTGGGATATCTCAGGAAAGCTATCTCGCGGGGGCATCGGCTGGATGGAGGTCTCGCCCGACGACTTGATATTGAGTCTGGAGGCCGCGTACGGCGGGAGGAGCTACGCGGAGATATTTGGCCTGAACTAAAGGAATCCCACATGCCCAACACCCCCGACCCCAAACCTGACGACCGTATCCCCATCGGTCCCCCTGACTGCATTACGAAAGCGGGCGCTCATGTCTAGCGGCCGCGAGCAGACAGTTTCATTGAGCGTGGATGCTTCTAGTCTGCTCGCGACGATGGAATCACTTAAACATTTTGCTGAGGTTTCGTTGGAAGTCAGACAGCGACTTCTCAGCCTTGGCGATTCCATTTCTCAGACCAGAAGCATCGATCTTGGTAGTAACGCCACAGGAGCATTTGATATCCGGATCCTGTTTGAGCCTTCCGATCGTTTGACTGAGCTTCTTGCCGCATGCCTGGCAGGGGACTTCAACGGCATGTGAATCGATGTTGAGTTTCATGGCTTGCTCCTTTTGAGACATGTTTGGTTACGTGCATTTCCAAGCATAGCTGATTGGGGCAGGCCGCCCCTTAATGAGTGGTAGTTACACCTACCTCGTCGAGCCCATGTTGCTCGTTCCAAATAAGCCGGTCGTATATGCCGGTTATGTGTTCATCGGTAGGGCAGTTGAAGGCCTGATAGGCCAGCTCAGTAGCTCTATCAATGATTTCAAAGCGGGGAAGTTCTTTTTTATCCATCCCTGCATTTTCAGTTTCACGACCTATTTTTTCCATTTGCAGTTCCCACTCCTGATTTATCACTACGTACTTTTCACACTTTTACTGTAGCGATTACGAGGGGAGGGCGAAACGCTGAAATACACAGGAGTTCAGCCCAATGACAAGACGTTTTTCTTCCTTGAACTGGCGAGACGCGCTTTACAGTGCTGTCCGTCAGGCCCCAGGCGGCGTTGGCGCGGCTGCCGTATTTCTCTCAGACCGTCGCGGCCTGTCAATTCATCCCGAGTCCCTACGTCGCAAGCTGACCGGTGGTGAGCAACTGGACATCGACATGGCCTTCCTGCTGACCGAATGGCTCGATGAATTAGCCGACTGCCGAGAAAGTGCACGGGACTGGCTCATCGCTGCAGCTCACCAAGGTGGATTGCATGTGGTTGATCTGCCGCCTGAGCCGGTAGGGGGATTCGAGAACGAGGCCACGGCATTAAACGAGAAGGCACTCAAAGCAGCCGCTGAACTTGGCGAAATGTGTAGCGCCATCACCGGCACAACGGCAGACGGTCGAGTGACCCATGAAGAGCGTGAGCGTGTGGTGGCCAAGGCCTTGGATTTGATCCGCCTGTGCTTTCGCATCATCCGCAACGTGACCCGCTGGCACCGCAAGGAGGTCTCAGCATGACCAAAGCACCCTACGGCACCTACTACACCGACCTGTACAAGCTGGGCTGGTTCAACAGCCCCCAGGTATGCAAAGTCCTGAAAGTAGCTTTCGACCAAGAACCCCATGAGCGCCAGCAGCAGATCAAAGAAAAGCTGTACGCCGAATTTGGCACCGACAGTCTGGCCATGGTGAACCCACAGCATTTCGTGCGCACGCTGGACGGCATGGGCCTGTTCTTCACATTGCCGACGTCTTTGAAGGATCAACTGCGATGAAGAAAACAGAATGGCCACAGCGCACACAGCTGCAGCGCCGGCAAGCACTCAAACGCAGTGCATTCAAAGCCAAGCCAAAGGAAAAGAAGGGTCCGAGCCTTGGGCAGCGTATTGCCCAGATAGTCGGAACAGCCCTGCAGCATCGGCCCAAGCCCTTAGCTGTCTACCGCTCCGAGCAGCACCGTCGCAACGTCGCGGCACTGCCATGCGCCAACTGCGGCCGGTGGTATCGCTCCCAGGCTGCCCACATGAATGGCATTGAGTTTGGTAAAGGGCTTGGCCTGAAGGTATCTGACGCTTTGATGTTCCCCCTGTGCACCGATAACGCCTGGGGGCGAGGCTGCCACAGCAAGCTCGACCAGGGTGGGATTTACGACAAGGCCACTGCAGTGGGCTTGCAGATCACCTGGCTGCACCAAACCCGTGATGAATTGAAACGCCTGGGCCAATGGCCTGAGCAAGCCGACCGCGACGTAGAGACGTTCGTGGGGGCGTATTTGAGGAGGCAGGTGACATGCTAAGTGCATCCGACCTGATGCGCACGATAGGGCGTCCAATTGCCTATCACCCCGCCTTGGCTCGAATGGTAGGGGGCGTGAATGCCGCCATCTTCTTGTCTCAGCTCATCTACTGGGACGAGCGCATGGAGGATGCCGAGCTGGGTGTGTACAAGACCGCAGAACAGTGGGAGGCAGAAACAGGTTTGTCCGTTCGCGAGCAGACGACAGCACGTCGCCAGTTACGCGACCGTGGCCTTATCACCGAGACCCACAAGCGTATTGAACACAAGCTGTACTTCAAGCTGGACCGTGGTGCCTTTGATCGACTGATTGCGGGGGCGGGTGAAGCCGAAAACCCCGAACAACAAAACGTCGATTCCCTAAACGCGGAAACGCAATTCGGGAATAGCGAAAGCGCAAATACCGAAACCCCCAAAGCGCCATTCCCGAACCACCCAAAGCGCAGTTCGTTAATAAAGACAGAGATTACTACAGAGACTACAGAAGAAAAAAATACCAAAAAAGAAAACTCGCCTTCGTTCAGCTTTGAGCACTGGCCTGTGAATCCATCGTCGGAAGTCTGGGCGGATTACCTGCAGCACCGTAAAGCGATCAAAGCACCGTTGACCCAGACCGCTGCAAACCGCTTGGGCGCAGAAGCGCATAAAGCCCAGGCAGCCGGGTTCAGCGTTGACGACTTCCTGGCCGAGTGCATGCTGCGCGGTTGGCGGGGAGGAAAAGCCGACTGGCTAACGCGGGGAATGTCGCAGGACCAGCCAGGGGGCGGGCAAGCGGCTCGGGGTGGAAAGTTCGACCCCAATGCGTACATCGAAGAGCGTCGACGCAAACGACAAGCGGAAAGCCAAGGAGGTGGCGATGTTATCGACGTTTGAGCGTGAGAGCGCCTGGTTGAAACCAGTGCCCAAGCTGGATGGCAAAACGCTGATGGAGCATCTGTACGCCCGGATGGATGGCCTGTACCCCGGCAAGTGGAAATCCAACTTTGTGGGCGAAGCAGCCATGTCGAACTGGGAACAGGCCTGGGCCGAGGCATTCGATGAAGAGGGCATTGTGCCGGTGGATGTTGCCCTGGGAATCCAGAACAGCCGACGCATGTACGACTGGCCACCAAGCCTGACCGAGTTCTTGCGGGCCTGCCGTCCCTACCTGGAGCCGGATGTGGCGTTCTTTGAAGCAGTGCGGGGCATGCAAGCCCGAGAGCGAGGTGAGCGTGGTGAGTGGTCACACCCTGCGATCTTTCACGCTGCTGCAGCCGTTGGCAGGTTTGATTTGCTGAACCAAGCCTACCAGCAGATGGAAGGGCGCTGGAAGAAAGCACTCCATGCCCAGCTGGCCCTGGGGGCGTGGCCCGATATTCCAGACCCAGCGCCAGCACTGCCAGCGCCATCAAGCGTGGCTCAAAGCGAACAGGGAACAAAGGCCATGCGTGAAATGGCGCAGAAAGCCATCAGCCGTAAAGGTAAAGACCACAAGGCATGGGCTAAAGAAATCATGGGTAATCCGAAAGGACGCACACCCGCCATCGTACGCATGGCCCAGGCAGCAGTAGGAGACCAGGCATGACCGAGGCAACCGCATTAACTCTGGTGCTGCCCTGGCCTGATATGCGGCTAATGCCCAATCGCAAGAACGGGCGGCACTGGGGTGGGGTCCAGTCAGCCAAGGAGCAGGCAAGGCGCGATGGACGTGTGGCGGCAGTCGTAGAGCTTGGTCGGCGGCGCTTCATCGGCGGGGATCGCATCCCAGTGAAAGTGACTTTCATGTCTCCGGATCGCAGGGGGCGCGACCTGGACAACCTGCTGGCCTGCATCAAGCCGCAGATTGACGGCATCGCCAAAGCCCTTGGGGTGGATGACAAACGGTTTCGACCGCTGATTGTTGATGATGGACTGGACCCAGCTAAGCGCGGGTATCTGAAGATTGAAGTGGGGGATGTATGAAATCGCAGATTGAAATCTTGCTGGGCGAGTGGGGGCGCTGGAAGCGGGGGGAGAACCGGAGTGTTCTGGGGTATCCGAAGAAAGCGGCTTTCATGGTTATGCGCGTGGACGGCGGTACTCAAATGGACCCATCGGAGTTTGTGTCTGATAAAGAAGTAGAGCGCTTGGACGCAGAGGTAAATGCTATACACCCGGAATATCGAGCAATCCTGTCCATGCATTATGTCCGGCCAGGGGCTATCAAGGAGAAATTGGAACGACTGAGTATCTCCAGAGCGCTGTATTACTTCCGGCTGGAGTTTGCCACAAAGCAGCTGGCGTTTCAGATGGGGTTTGTGCCACCTGGTGCCTCGGTAGCTCGACGGGGGGCGGCAGCACAAGGCATGTAGTTGGATATTGGTGGGGGTGTTGCGGAGCCGTTTACCTAGGGGTACACTTAACTCGTCCCGGAAGGGATGGAGGGTAAGAGCTCCAGTGCAAAGCGGCATCCGCTCCCGATAGATACGCGGTTTTTTTGCGCCCGCGCCATACAGATCAATGGCTGGGAGGGCGACGGATACAAGACCCGAAAGGGAAAGAAGTCCACCCGGCTTTGCACGGGCTCTTAACCTCCTGGCCGCCATTGCCGGTGCATGTAAGAGTGCTCCGGCGATGACTCTCAAGTCTCGCAAAGGAGCAATCATGCACCAACCCACTCTGGCGCTTGCCGCCTCCAGTCACACCCCTTCGGTTTTCAAATTTGAATCTCATGCTGTCCGGTTCATCATGATCAACGGAGAGCCGTGGTTTGTTGCTACAGATGTATGCAGAGCGCTGAAGCTAAGCAACCCATCGAAAGCCACGGCATCCCTAGATGAGGATGAGCGGTCTAACTTGAAGTTAGATCGTGGTGGCAGCCTTGTTGTTGTCTCCGAATCCGGCATGTATACCTTAGCGCTTCGTTGCCGTGATGCGGTGAAGCCTAATACCGTCCCCCATCGATTTCGTAAATGGGTTACATCGGAAGTTTTGCCCAGTATCCGCAAGACTGGTGGCTACGGAACGCAGCAGAGGACAATCGAGGCTCAGGCGTTGGCGGCAGCTATCTCTCAGCGTATTTTCCAGACCCTAATGCAATCTGAAGCTGATCTACGTACACAGCGATGGAATGTGCGGTTTGATCGAGATAATCGGGAGCAGGACTTAAATGTGCAGATCACACCCATCCCGTCTAACGCCTACATCATGTCGTTTGCCAAGCTGGCACGTAACATCGAAATCGGTGAAGTGGGATGCGCAGCCAGCGATGTTGAGCTTCTGGCTATTGCATCGGCTTGCACAGACCGCGTAGCACGCCGCATGCAGCAAACTACCCAGAATGGGCTGCACGAACGTTGAAATTATTGTGCCTTCACACGTTGTGAATGTGCGGTGCGGGCACAGCAAGATCTTACCTTTTCAGTGTAAAGCGGTTTAGCCTTCATATTCGGGATGTTATGGCTTGCCTGTATGTGAACGATAACAAATAATGAGTGTTCAAGTTGGTATGCATGCCGATCGTAATTTCTCGAGAGATATGATTGTCGAGATTAAAACAGGAGAAAGTTATGAAGAAGCAGAATCAAGATCAAGTTCAGGACCAAGGGGGCGACTCTACGCGTGAGGAGAGAGAGTGGATGCGTAAATTTGAGGAAGAAAATTTTGGACGTGTGCTTGAGCGAGATGTAAATGGGGATCCTATCGGTGAGGTAAAGTGGCGAAAATAGCGCAGCTAATTACTTCCCAGATAGCCGGTTTACGGGGGCTGCGATGATCCCGACTTGACCTGATGGAAACTAATTTTAAGCTGCCCAGTCAGGTCAAGTCAGAGTTATAGAATGTGATCCCTACTCTCTAGGTTTCAAATATCCTCTGCTCTTTAGTACTTTAGTTGCGGCCATTCGCTCGGTCATGTTTCCATTCCGATATTTATCCTTCAAATAATTATCTGATTTTGTCTCATATTCCAGAGCCAGTTCGTTGGCCCGGTCAACTTTTTGCTTCACGTTGTTGCCAGCCTCAACAGCCACTTTCCCCGCCGTCGAGGCTATCTTACCTACGGTATCCCAAAAACCCATTTCTGCTCCTTATTAAGTCGATTTTCTGTATGTGGCTCCACAAGAGCGACATTTGTTGTTGAAAACTTTTTGCTCGCCACAGTTTGAGCATTTACTGCCTTGGCCGCCCCTGCCACTATTTGCAGGGACTTTCATCTCGTATGAGCATTGAGAGCATTTGCGTCCTGTCGGAGTTTCAAAAAACGTCTGCTTACCGCATTCAGGGCACATTTTTCCAGCCATAGATTTACCTGTTTATGTAAATGTGTAAATGTGTAAATGTATTTAAGTTTGTAAGTGTACTTGAAATTTTGAGGGGCGACTCACTTGAGTTTCCTGCTTGAGCTCAGGTTTAAAGCTTAAGCTGCCAAAGGAGACGCAAAAACTATTTTGTCTAGACTCGTTGACGAAGTGTCTATACTCAATCAGAATAAATCCCGTAGGCTGGATATTGCTCAGCCTGACGAAAGGAGCCCTGCCAGAGATGGTGGGGCTTTTTGCTGTGTAGGATGTTATCTGGCTATAAATTGTGCGCACACATTGGGAAATCGTGCGCACTGATATAGACTAAAACCCCTATGCTGGAGTTTCATTTGCCAGCTGATCTTTCTGGGAAGTGGAAAGGGTTTGTTTGTATGCATAATAAACCAAGGGCGTAGATCACTAAACTGTCCGGACATCTAGCGCATGTGTCCGGACAGAGTTACCATTTTCTTTGTAGGCTGAGCATTCTTCGGTCTACAGAATTGAAGCAAGATAGGCCCCTCCAAATTGGCGGGGCCTTTTTGTTTCTGAGAGAAGTCTAAGCAGCCTTAAATCGGTAGATGCCGAGCCAGACAGGGTGGAAACGCTTTGCAAGTTTAGGGCCACTCCTTTTCGGGGTGGCCTTTTGTTTTGGAGAAAACAGCGATGAAAGAACTTATGTTCAGAGACGAGACGATTCGGCTAATTGAGCTCGATGGAAAGAAGTGGGCAAGTGCGGCAGACATCGCCAGAGCGCTCGGGTATACGCGCTCAGATAAGGTGAATCAGATATTCGACCGACATGAAGCCGAGTTTTCGGCCTCTATGACACGCATCACTACATTGCAGGACCTGGCCCCCCAAACTGAGGTTGCAGGTCAGTACCGTACTGTCCGCGTTTTTAGTTTACGTGGTGCTCATCTGATCGGAATGTTTGCTAGGACAGCAAGGGCTCAGGAGTTCCGGCGTTGGGTTCTGGATATCTTGGATGGCAATAAGGCTGCACAGTCTTTAATCCAGCAATGGTTTGAAGCCAAGGCTGCACTGGATGCTCAAGACCGCTTTGCGAGTTTATGCGGTCGAGGCCTTGGTGAGCACCGGCTTCGCAAGAAGCCATTGGCGACGCGTGTCGATCAGCTATCCGAACAAATGCAGCCCTCGCTACAGCTCCAAGGACCCGGCCAAGTGCCGGGTTTTCTTTTTCTGCCTTTGGGTGATTAGGTCCTTCCAGAAACGATGAGTTTCTCGTTTGTAGTAGGTAGAGTTGGCTTACTTAGCGTGAAATTAAAAGCAGTGGCAAGCGTAGCTTCTGTTCCTATTTATGTAGCGGCAGACATGATGACGCTAGTGCTGATCTCCTGCGCAGCGTCAAAGACATGGTAGTGCGAGTCAGTGCGGGAGAGAAACTGGGAAAATACCAGTAAGCACAACCACGTCTATAGGCTTTGAACGGGTCCGTCTATCGTGAGACCGGCGGGCCCGTTCAATAGGGATTACTTAGCCCATTTGCCTGCCTCACGGGCTTTTTCAATTAGGGCGAGGATCATGTCTTGCGAGATCGATTTTCTGAGTAAACGAATGATGGTATCCCTTTGTTCCTTGTGGGTTGAAAGGTAGGAATAGGGAACGGGGATATACCCACCCCCTGGGTTCGGGACTAAGAACTCCATCTCGGAATCGTCAGTTTTGATGGACTCTATGTTCTTAAATAACTCAATATTTAGGTCAGTGCTCATGTTTATTTCTCTATCTCAATTGGGACTTTGATCTTATACGGAAGATTGCTATCAGTCTAATACTGGAGATATCTGCTAATGCCACTAACGGCAGTGTTTATGGGTGAAGGAAATGGAGCTTAAGGTAAAACAGTGCTGTTTCTTGGAAAACCTTTTTTATTTACTCTATATAAGCCACTTTAATATTGAGCACCGCTTACATCAGGTGCCGGTATGGCCTTACATTGCCCATAGGTACGCTACGGAGAACCATGTAAGTGTCATGCGCTGCCGGGGGCCCCTGGGTAAATAGCCCCGGTAAGGGGGATTCGAACCCCGGACTCTCGCTGTTCACGAGTTTTTTCAATGGGGGGTTATATTTTTTCCCCTCCAAAGCTAATGCACATGCGCCTTCCTTGAAAAAAATGGCCTCCCTTGAAAGAGGGGGGGTTATATTTTTCGAGGGGGGTTATATTTTTTGGGGCGTCCCATGCTTGAATACACCAGCACCGCAAAAGAGGGCGCTCGGTGGCTTAGCCGTGGCGAACGACAAGTGCCCTACGCAACATCGTTGGCACTTAATAGGACAGCATCAGCAATTCAAAAAGCACTTGTAGAGCAGATGGGACAAGTGTTTGACCGTCCTACGCCGTATACATTGCGCTCGCTCCGGTTGCAGCGGGCCACAAAACAGAACCTGACAGCGTCCGTTGCTTATAAAGACTTTGCTGGCAAGGGAACGGCGGCAAGTAAATATCTGCGTCCCCAGGTTGAGGGGGGGATGCGCCGCCAGAAGCGATTTGAAAGTGCCTTGGGTCGTATTGGCCCCAGCGGGTACTACGTTCCTGCTGGCGGTGCCGATCAAGACGCATACGGGAATATGTCACGCGGGCAGATCGTCAAGCTGCTGTCCTACCTGCAGGCCTTTGGGGAGCAAGGGTATAGGGCTAATGCGACAGATAAGAGCCGCGCACGTACAGCCAAAGTGGGGCGTAGTGAAGCTGGCTACCGTCGCATCAATGGGGTCATGTACTTCATTTCCAGAGGGAAGGGGACGGTATCGGGAAACCGGACACAGCATTTACCGGCTGGTGTGTGGCGTAAGACAGGAACTCATGGGGCGGATGTAGCGCCGGTACTGTTACACGTCGATAGCGTGAGCTATACAAAGCGCCTACCGTTTTATGAGACTGCAGACGAAGTGTATGGCACTCGGTTTGAGGACGAGTTTACCCAGGCCTTTGAGCAAGCCATGGCCACCGCGCGATGATTGATCCAGATAAGAAAATGACCCAAGCCAGGTTTGCTCAAATTGTGGGTATTACCCAGCCTGCTGTCAGTGGCTTGCTTGCTCAAGGTGTCTTAACTGTAGGCGACAACGCCGGAAACTGGCTCTTGTCGTATTGCGGGCATTTGCGTGAGATAGCCTCTGGTCGTACCCGTCAGTCTGATAACTCAATTGATCTGGTCCTTGAGAAGGCGCGTCTGGCGTCAGCTCAGGCAGACAAGATCGAGATGGAAAACAACGTCAAAAAAGGGGAGCTTGCTCCTGTTGCTGTGCTGGAGGAGGTGCTCGTGCGGGCAGGCGGCAAGATCGCAGCACAGCTTGACACGATACCGGCATCTTTAAAACGCCGCATACCGTCACTGACGGATTCTGACATCGGTTTCGTCAGGCGAGAAATTGCGAAGGCCCGCAACGCGGTTGCAAATCTGAACCTGGAGGATGTCGAGGCAGACGAAAATGAGGCGAAATAATGCTGGTCACGCAGAATCGAGCAGCGATTGCACGCGCTTTGCGCCGTGGCCTGGCTGGCTTTGCCGCACAAGAGCCTATTTCTTTGAGGGAGTGGGCTGAAAGTCACTTTTATCTATCCGCTGAATCCTCGTATGTGGAGCAACGATGGGAAGCCTGGCCGTTTCAGCGCGGCATTCTGGCCTGCATTGGTAGCGATGATGTACATGAAGTGGATGTCATCAAATCGGCACGGGTTGGATATACCAAGATCTTGCTGGCGGCAGTGGGTTACTTTGCTGAGCACCGGCGACGTAACCAGGTATTGTGGCAGCCCACTGATTCGGCGCGGGATGAGTTTGTAAAAACCGAATTGGACACGATGATTCGTGACGTTTCGGTTCTCCATCCGATATTCCCCATGCGGGAGGCCAGGCACAAAGACAATACGCTTCTGGTAAAGAAGTTCATTGGCAGCATGCTTCACCTGCGCGGGGGGAAGTCAGCAGATAACTACCGTCGATTATCGGTCAGCGTCGGGTACTTGGACGAGTTCAGCTCGTTCGATAGCAATATTGATGGGGAAGGCGATCCCGGCAAGCTGGCGCTGAAGCGATTGGAGGGGGCGACATTTCCCAAGTTGGTCGTCGGCTCTACACCGAAGATAAAAGGCCTGTGCTTAATGGAAAAGCGGGCCGAGGGGGCGGACGCTCGCTATACCTACCATATCCCTTGTGCCCATTGTGACGAGCTGCATAACTTGGAGTGGGGCGGGAAAGGTGAGCCTCATGGCTTTAAGTGGGTTGATGATGATCCTGAAACGGTGCGCCATCTTTGCCCGCATTGCGGTGCATTGGCGACTCAAGGTGAATATTTAGCTGCTGCAGAGCGCGGTATCTGGGTTGGCAATGATGGGAGCACTATTGATCAAGACGGCGTGTTCCGCGACTCAGAGGGCAATTTAATCCAACCTCATCTGCGAGTTGCTTTCCACGTTTGGACCGCCTATAGCCCGTTGGTTTCATGGCCCAAGATCGTTAAGGAGTTTATGGAAGCCTACGAAAAAGCATCCACTGGTGAGGATGAGGAGCTGCGTACATTCTGGAACACCACGCTCGGTCGCACTTGGGAGGGCGAAATTGAGCGCATGGAGTCCGATGAGCTGCAGCGCCGTGCTGAAGTTGAAGGCTACCGCTCTCCTGGTCTTGATGATGGGTTGGTCCCCAAACGATGCATGCTGTTGCTGGCTGGAGCTGACATCCAGGGCAACCGTATTGAGGTTGGTGTATGGGGAGTAGGTAAGGGCGGGGAAATGTGGGTCGTAGACCACCAAATTCTCTTCGGAAATCCTTCTGAAGATGAAGTGTGGACAAAGCTGGATGAGTTGCTGTTTGAACGCAGATATTTACATGAGGGCGGGCAACAGATGCCAATCTACGCTACCGCCATCGATACGGGTGGCCACCACTCGCATGCTGTGTATGAATATGCTCGGAAGAATCGGGCGCGCCGTGTTTATGCGATCCGGGGGCGACCTACGGGTGAGAAGCACATCAAGGACGGTGTCACACAAGTGGACATCGACTGGCGCGGGAAGCGTGTCAAGAAAGGTGTGCGGCTTTGGTATGTCGGCACCAATATGGCCAAGGATCTTTTGTTTGGGCGATTGCAAGTTGAGGAGCCGGGTCGAGGCTATGTTCACTTAGCGGCAGATATGCCGGAAGAGTGGTTCAGGCAGTTTGCTGCTGAAGTTCGTGCAGTGCGCCGGACCGCATTCGGTTCACGCTCAGTATGGACGCCAATTCGTAAGCGAAACGAAGTGCTGGACTGCTGTGTTTATGCGCTTTGGCTTGAGGCGCATCTTGAATTGGCAAGAAAGACAGACAAATGGTGGGCGAACTTCGCTCAGAAGCTCGGCGTTGACGAGCCTGACGATGATTCAGGCCCCACTGAAACTCCACAGAAAACGCCCGCGATTGCGGGCGTTTCTGTTTCTAAACCACGAACACAACCGGCCACTGGTGTCAGGCGGGCTGCGGTGAGAACGGGGTCATCAAGTTACTTACGGAGCAGACGCTAATGGCGTACACACGTGCAGATTTGGAGGCGGTGAATAAAGCGATTGCCAGCGGGGTGCTGAAAGTTCGCTATGGGGATAAGGAGGTTCAGTATCCCTCGGTTAATGATCTGATTCGGGCTAAACAACACATTGTTGCTGAGCTCAATGCGGAGAACGGCAAACGCAAGCCTTGGGTGTTCCGTATTCGGAATAAAGGGAAGGGGGTCTGATGCGATATCAAACATTGCAGCAGGCCGGTTTTGTGGTGCCTACCCGTTTAAATGCTGCCTCATCCTCTGCCTATGAGGGAGGAAGCGCAACGGGGAGCCGCTCCAAGAGTTGGAACCCCTCGGCGGCTGGCCCTAATAGTGCCGCCACAGGCAATCTTGGGATTATTCGCAGGCGAGCTCGGGATGCTGTACGTAATGATCCTTGGGCAAAAACAGCGGCTGCTCGCTGGGTCTCGAACGTTATCGGGACAGGAATTCAACCATACCCTCGACATCCTGATCGAGGGGTGCGTAAGGCGCTTAAGGAATTATGGTCGGATTGGGTAGGTGAGTCTGATGCCGATGGGCTGCTTGGCTTTTATGGGCAGCAAGCCTTGGCAGCCAGATGCCTGTTTACCGACGGCGAGGCCCTAGGGCGGATTCGGATGCGTAGGCCGGAGGATGACCTCGTTGTTCCCATGCAGATTCAACAGTTTGAAGGTGACTTCCTGCCAGTTGAGGAAACGAGAAGTCTGGCAAATGGCCATGAAATTGTGAATGGCGTGGAGTTTGACCGCATTGGTCGGCGTGTGAACTACCACTTGTGGGATCGGCATCCCGCAGAGCCAGGTGGGCTCAGGAGTAGAACTTTACGTCCGGTACCTGCCGATATGGTCGTTCACGCATATCCGGTCCTGCGGCCAGGTCAGGTACGAGGTGTATCTGAGCTTGCGACTGTTCTTCTTCGGCTGAAAACCTTAGATAACTTCGATGATGCCGTTGCGTTCCGGCAGGAAGTGTCGAATCTGTTCGCCGGTTATGTCGTCACAAAAGAGGATGAGAGTGAGGGGCCAGACCCAAGTAGTTTTGCAGATCCCAGCATAGAGCCGGATGCTGACGGTGTACCGCTGATTGGTATGGAGCCTGGGTCTGTCACCTCATTGCCTCATGGGACAGATATTAAGTTTGCGTCGCCGCCTGGGGCGCCCGACAACTATGCGGAGTTCATGCGGCAGCAACTGATGGCCGCATTTGCATCCGTCGGTATGCCATATGAGACGACGGGGGACCTGCGTAATGTAAGCGATAGGACTCTGCGCGTCGTGGTGAACGAGTTTCACCGTCAAGTTGAGCAGTACCAGTGGGGGGTATTTATCCACCAATGGTGTCGACCAATCTGGAATGCCTGGATTAACGCTATCGCGCTTTCGGGGATTATGCCGATGAAGTACTTAGAGCGTCGGCTGTTCCGGCGTGTGCTCTGGGTTCCCCAAGGGTGGGCCTACTTCAATCCTGTGCAGGACGTAAAGGCGAACACCGATGCGGTGAGGGCTGGCTTTACGTCGCGGTCCGCAATCATCCTCTCGCAGGGCGAAGACCCCGAGGAGGTGGCGGCTCAAATTCGTGCTGATAACGATCAAGCCGATTCCGACAATTTGAGCTTGGACAGTGATTCCCGCCATGCACGAAACAAAGGCGCAGAGCTTGGCGACCCAAGTGAACGTGTTGATGACCCCTCTGGGGCCTGACTTAACTTTTAGGAGCCACTATGGCTAAGAAATGGCTTTCGATTCAAGCCAAGCAGATTGGCGAAGAAAAGGTCGCCGAAGTGCGAATTTACGATGAAATCGGCTTCTGGGGGACGACTGCGAAATCGTTCGTCCAAGAGCTCGATGCGGCGGCGGCGGATGCCACCAAGATTGTTGTATCGATTAACAGTCCAGGCGGAAACGTGTTTGACGCGTTTGCTATTTACAACGCGTTGATGCGTCATAAGCTGCCTGTTGAAACCCGTGTGGACGGTGTAGCGGCTTCGGCAGCATCGCTGGTGTTTATGGCGGGCGACGAGCGCATTATGCCCGAGAACGCTATGTTGATGGTTCACAACGCCTGGATCATCACGGCTGGCACAGCGGATGAGATACGCAAAACCGCTGAGATGATGGACAAGGCCCGCGATGGCATCGTCGCGGCATATCGACGCAGTGGGCTGGCTGATGAAAAAATTATTGAGTTGATGGATGCCACCACCTGGATGGACGCCTTGGAAGCGCAATCCATGGGGTTCTGCTCTCTCATTGAAGAGCCCGTCAAGTTGGCTGCGTCAACTGACTGCGTGGATATTTTGGAAAAATTGGGTGGGGCTCCTTCCGAGTTCGTCGCCACACTTCGTGCGCAAGTCGAGGGTGAGGGCGAACAGCAACCATCCAGTTCGGCTCCCGATCCTGTTGTAGAGCCGAAGCAAGAGCCCTCTACGTCTGCAGCTCTGCAGGATGCTTCCACCATCGCCGCACAGATCTATGCCCAAAGTCGTGAGCGAGGTATCCCTCAATTGGCTGAAGCTGTTTTGTTGTCGGGTGGTCTGGGGGGCGCAGACGCGGCGACTGCTCGCCTAGAAGCCGCAGAACAGATCGCTGTCTTGTGCGCTTCGGTCAAGCTTCAAGATAAGGCAGCAGAGTTTGTGGCGGCGGGCCTGTCGGTTGAGCAGGTACGTGCCCGACTTTTTGAGCATGTAGTGAGTGCTGCTGACTCCATACAGATCAGCAATTTGCAGCGCGACCAAGCCCCCAGTAATTCATCGGCCCCGGAGCGGAGCGGGCCGAATCACCAGGCGATCTACGCCAAGCGTAAAGCCCTCTCCGCATAACCAGGAGTTATCACATGCCTTTTATTGAACAAAAACCCCGCACAGCAGATTTCCTGCTGTCAGAAGCCAACGGCTCCCGCTCCCGCGAGACAGGGGAAATGGCTCCCACGACAACGGCTATTTATGCCGGTCAGCTTTTGGCTTTGAATGCCGATGGCCGCTATATCCCATTTGCGGGCAAGGGCGATGAACCGGACTCTCCCGTTAAGGCGGTCGGTGTGCTGTATGCCAATGTGCCTGCATCTGAGCAGCCCCAAGCGGTGGTGGTCATTAAGCGCGATGCAGAAGTAGCTGGTGAGCCACTTCTGGGCCTGGATGCTGATGCGACCACGGATCTGCAAGATGTTGGCGTGATCGTTCGCCCTTAACCCCGCCTTATTGCAAACAAACTCCAGGCCGCTTAGCGGTCTTTTTTATTTTCAGGAGCCGTAATGGCAAATATCAATATTTTTCAGGATGAGGCGTTCTCTGTCCCTAACCTGACCGCTGCAATCAACGAGACGCCTTATGTGCCCGGTCGTATTGGCGCTCTGGGCCTGTTCTCTGAAGAGGGTATCCCGACTCTCGTGGCTCAAATCGAGTATGACGGCCAAACGATCGGCTTGGTAGCTGCCAAGCCGCGTGGCAGCTATGGTGCGCCTGTGTTGCTGGCGGGTCGCCGGACCATCCCGCTTAATACCGTACATCTTCCGCAACGTTCGGCCATGATGGCAGACGAAATCCAGGGCATCCGGGCGTTTGGCTCTCAGACAGAGTTGGAGGTGGCCGAAGCGCGTGTACAGAAGTATCTGGCCAAGCACCGCATGCAATTGGATATGACCCACGAAAACCATCGTTTGGGCGCAATTAAAGGCAAGGTTCTTGACGCAGACGGCACTACGGTACTGCTGGATGTCTATCAGACATTCGGTATTACCCAGAAAGAGTTCAATATGGAGCTCGGGACGGCTGGCACTATTGTTCGCACAAAATGCTCTGAAGTTGTGGACATGATTGCGGACGCATTGGGCGGGGTTCCTATGCCGGGCGCGCGCGCCCTGTGTGGCAAAAGCTTCTGGAGCTCGCTGATTGATCACAAAAGTGTGCGCGAGACATACCTGAACACGCAGCAGGCAGCAGAGCTGCGCGGCAAAGCGCCGGACAGCTTTGAGATTGGCGGGATCATTTTTGAGCGTTATCGCGGGCGCATCGCGGGCCAACCGCATGTGGATGATGATGAAGCGTATGCGTTCCCTGAAAACGTGCCAAATATGTTTCTCACTCGCTTTGCTCCGGCTGACTATTTGGAAACTGTCAATACTGATGGCCTTCCTTATTACAGCCGTGTGGAGCCTCTGCCGATGGGCAAAGGCCTGGACATTGAAAGTCAGTCGAACCCCTTGCATGCTCCTGCCATTCCCAAGGCCATTATCAAGCTGAAACGGGCCTGATATGTGGGACAACTCGATCTTTGATCGGGCTTTCGACCAGGCGGGCATGCGTCAAACCGTTGTTCGCCTGGTCGATGGACAGCCTGCAAGTAAGCCGTTCCAAGCTCGTTTTGATCGTCCACAGCAGATTGTTCTGGAGGGTGAGGTTCACACCACGGAGTACTCGATTGAGTTCACGACATCGGACTTACAACCTCCACTTAAGTATGACGATGTGCTGCGGGTGGAGGTCTCTAAGGAGCAGTTTCAGGACTTCCGCGTGAAACAAGAGCCGTTGGTCCAAGGTGACGGCTACTGGACCAGAGCAGAGTTGGGGATCATCAAGTGAAAACACGGGTTCAGTTGTATGTCGAAGGCGTGCGAGCCGCACTGCGTGTTGCGCCTGGGTTCCCTGCCGAAGTTGAGGACTCGCCTGTACGTGCTCACACATTTGTCCGAGATAGGGTCATTACAGTCCAGCTTGGCGCGGAAACGGTGACCGAGGGGGCGACGCCTCGCGTAAACCGGGTTCGTGAGATCCACCTTCTGGTGCATACAGCAGGTGATAACGGACTGGAGTTGTCGGAGTCGATCTTTGCGGCAGCTCATCCAATTGTGATGAATTTCTCTGGCCCAGGCCTTGTGCAGGTCCAAGAGTTGCGCACAGATGAGCCGCGCTACGCAAATGGGGATCTGGAGCGGCAGGTGATCACAAAGCGCTACCTGTTCTATTACCAAACCGCTGACGACTCTCTTAGCGAGTAGGAGCAATCATGAAAGAAACAAGTCCCGTGGCTAAGTGGGAGCCGGAAGTGTTGCCGCTAGATTCGGTGCCTGCGGTCGCACCTGTGGCAGCAGCCCAGAATCCTGCCCGTGGTGGCAGCTACGTTCGCAACAAACAAACAGGTGGTCTGGAACGGGTCCAGTACACGGAAACGTGTAAAGACTGCGTAATGACGCCAACTCAAAAGGGGTAGTTCATGGCTAAGTCTGCCAAGAAAACACTGTTGATGGCCAAGCTGCAGACTGCAGCAGGTACAGAGGCAGTACCGACCGGCGCAACAGATTCGATTTTGCTGCGCAATCTTACGGCCACACCGCTGAGTACGGAGACCGTAGAGCGTGCCTTGCTGCGTCCCTATATGGGCAATGCTGGTCAAATCGTGACTACGGTGTATACGCAGATCGAGGGCGAAGTGGAGCTGGCCGGTTCGGGTACGCCAGGCAAGGCCCCTGCATGGGGCGGCCTGTTGCGAGGCTGCGGATTTGCTGAAGTCGTTGAAGACGCAGAAGTGGTTTACACGCCGGTGTCTGACGATTTCGAGATGCTGACGTTGCATTACTACCTTGATGGCTTGTTCCACAAGATCACAGATGCGCGGGGCACAGTGTCCTTTGATATCAGTGCCAAAGGCATTCCGTTCATGCGTTTCCGATTTATGGGCGTGTACCACCCGATTACCGACCAAGCCGCGCCCGCTGATGTGGACTTCAGTGCGTTCCAGACTCCGCTGGGTGTGAACAAAAAGAACACACCGCAATGGAGCCTGGGCGGCTACAGCGGTTGTCTGCAGTCCTTGAATATAGATCTGGCCAACTCGCTGGTTTGGCGGTCCCTGATTAGCTGCGAAGGTGCAGAAATTACCGACCGTCAGCCCACCGGTCAAATCTCGCTGGAACTGCCCAAGATTGCAGACCTGAACTGGCCTGAAATGGTACGAAACGCCGTCCTGCAGCCGCTTTCAATCACTCATGGTTCTCAGCCAGGCAACATCGTCACTCTCAGCGCACCAGGTGCGCAACTGAGTGAACCCTCGTACTCCGAGGCAGACAACGTAGCCATGCTGGGCATGAACATGAGCATGCAGCCTGGGCAGGGCAACGACGAAATCAAAGTCGTCGTTTCGTAAAACCTACTTTCATTCCGAGGTCATCATGAGTTTCAAAATCGCCCAGCGCCCTGTGGTGGGTTACCCCGTGTCCATCTCTGTCTATGACGAGAAAGGCAAAACGCAAAAGCTGGAATTTATCGCGCAGTACAAGCGCTCGAAACGGCCTGAGCTGAAAGACCTTATTGCGGCTGCCCGTAACTTGGCACGAAAGAATTCCGGTCTGGAGCCTCTGGCTGAAGAGGGCGGCAAGCCGAAAGAGTGGCCGTATGCCAACGACGAAGACTTCTTTAAAGCCCATGTATGTGGCTGGGTCGGCGTCAAAGGTGAGGACGGCAAAGACCTGGCGTTCTCGCACGAGGCTTTAGCCGATCTGCTCACGGAGTATCCCGAGTTTCATCAGCCGTTGTTTGACGGCTTTTTTAGTGCACACATTGGGGCCCGCGCAAAAAACTAATCGAGGCCGCTCGTCACTGGGCAAAAGGTTGGCGCTCGAAGTCAGATGACTTTGAGCCTGATGCCCTGGTGCTTGAGGCACTCAAAGCAGCCGGTGCGCCTGATGCAGTGATTCAACGCGTTCAGCAAGAAGAGCGCACCGACTATGAAGTGTGGCCTGAAAACGAAGCGATTGTTGAGGCTTTCCTTCACTTGTCTAGCTGTTGGACCGTAGTCATTCCCCCGATGGGGGATCTTCTCTACTTCGGTTTGCCTTCCACAGAAATTGAATCGACTTTACGTCTTTTGGGGTTTCCCAGGCGCAAGCGTGCCCGAGTGTTTCGATATCTCAAGGATATGGAACGAGCGGCCCTATCTGTTTTTTATGAGTAGCGGGTATGACAGATCGAGTTATTGGCGTAACGCTCAAGGGTAACGCCTCCCAGCTCCAGCAGACCTTTGCGTCTGGGGCAATGGCCGCCAGCAATTTTGGTGCGGTTGTTGAAAAGGCTATGGGGCAGGCCAAAGCGGCCAACCGTGACTACGCCTCTTCGACAAAAGGGGCTGTCAGCGCCTTGGAGGAAGTGCGGGGCCTGGTCAAAGGTGTAGCGGCTGGCTTCTCCATTATGAAGCTGATTGATACAGCGGACGAATGGGGGCAGTACGCGAGCCGAGTGGACATGGCCACTCGCAGTGCGGAAGAGTTTGGTCACGCCCAGGAGCGGTTGGCAAAGTCCGCTGCTGTTACGTACCGCTCGCTCGCTGAAACCCGTGAGGGCTTTATCAATATGTCTCCTCCCTTGCGGGAGTTGGGGCTATCGCTTGATCAGTCGATTGATGCAATCGATACCTTCTCCGGTCTGCTGGTGACGAACGCAGCCAGCGCTGAGAAAGGCAAGTCCGCCATTGGTGCGCTTTCTACCGCGATGCAGAAGGGCAAGCTGGACGCTAATGGCTGGGGCACGATTCTGAGTACGATGCCTTCGATTGTGGATCTGCTGGCGCAGTCCATGGGGCGCAGCGCAGCTGAGATTCGTCGCCTTGGGGCAGAGGGGAAGCTGACCGCCAAAGACCTAGCAAAGGCGCTTGTCGAAGGAAATGCCGAGGTCATCAAGCAAGTTGAGTTAATGCCAACGACCGTACGGGATGCGGTTGGGCGTCTGATTGGTGTCGCAACGGAGTTTCTTGGCAAAAATAATGAGGTAATCGGTGTCACGGCGACACTCGCCGCTGGTATTGATTTTCTAGCTCAGAACTTTGATTTGTTGGCCACGGCTGTTGGTCTGGTGGCCGCGGTTCACGGTGCACGGTTTGTGGGGGCGCAGTACGAGGCGGCTAAGGCTCTGTGGGCAACTGCTGGGGCGGCTACGGCTCAGACCCGTGCGGCACTGGCTCTATCCGCGGCTATTTCGGGGTCCAGTCGCGCCGCTGTAATTGGTTATGGTGCCATGGCTACTGCGGCTCGCACAGCCAGCGCTGCGATGGCATTGGTGGGTGGCCCTGCTGGCTTGGTTACTTTGGCACTTAGTGCTGGCGCAATTGCATGGATGAATTGGGGCAATGCAACCGAGAGTTCGATCAGGTCAATCAATGCTGCCAAGCGTCCTCTGAAAGAATTGGAGGAGGACTTCGCTAAGCTGAGCAAGACTCAGCAGCGAGGGATGGAGCTCTCCATTGCTACGGAGCTGCGGGAGCAGGAGGCAATCGTTAAAGATGCAATGGCCTCTATCCGGTCCGAGCTTACCGGTTTGGTTTATCAGGGTGGGATGGTGGGCGCCAGTGAGCCCATTGAACGGTTTGCCGCTGCTTTCAATGAGATTGTGAGCTCCGCCGATGGAGCAACCGAGAAGTCAGAGCGATTGGCAAATGAGTTGGAGAAACTCCGTGGCGTGGTGCCTGATGCAGTGGTCCTTAAGCTGAGGGAGATGACCCAGGGGCTTTCTGAGGGGGCGGAGTCTGTTGAGGATCTGAACCGGAAGTTGGAACGTATCCGGGGACTTCTGGCTGATGCGGGTTTGGGCAATCTTGGTGACACTCTCCAAGGTTTGACTGACGCCGACTTTGGAAAGCTCATTACCGGCCTGACCGAGGCGCTCGATGTAATTGGGATGAGTGCCAAGCAAGCCGAGGAATATCGTGCAAAGTTGCGCGGGGCCTCAGATGAGCAAGCCGCTTTAGCAGGTGTTGTGGCCGGGATGGCTGAGGCTGCAAAGAAGCTTGAAAAGGCGACGGCAGATCAAGACGCGAAAGCTGTTCAGGGAGCTCGTAATCTACTTTCGGAACTGGCTGCTCAAGAAGTTCAGTTGCGTGTGAATATTGCGCGGGCAGCAGAGTACAAGGCGCTGATTGCGCTCGGAGTATCTGAGGCTGTCGCGAGTCAGGGGGCCGATACAGCAGGGGAGTTGGCAGGCCTCAAGGCGCAAGAGGAGGTGCTGAAACGGATTAAGACCGTTCAGGACAATATTGCCGCAAACACGAAGCCGACGAAAAAGGCCGCAGGCTCCAAGAAGCAAGACGAAGGCGAACGCTTGCTGAAGCAAATGAAGGAACGCCTAGCGCTGCTTGGCAAGGAGACTGAGTACGAAAAGCTGCTGGCAAACATTTCTTCAGGGGCAGTCAAATTTCGCAAGGTGCCTTCGGAGGCAGAGGCTAAGCGGCTGGCTAAGCAGCTGGACGATAAGCAGCGTGATATTGATCTGGAGAAAACCCTTAAGACGCTAAGGGAGGAGCAAAGCGTCACGCAGCGTGAGTTCATGCGCGAGCTGGATGCTTTCGGAAAAGGCGACTGGGCAAACGGCGTCATTGAGGCGCTTTCTTCTGTAGAGAAGCGATACCGGCAGATCATTCGTGATCGGCAAAATTCACCACATGGCTTAAGCCAGGATGAGCTGAAGGCGATTCAAGAATCGCTACACGAAGAACTGATCATGGTGCGGGATCACTATGCTCAGTTAAAAGAGCTGCAGGGTGATTGGACTTTAGGTGCTAGTAGCGCACTGCAAAACTATGCGGACCAGGCTGCAAACCTCTTTGAGTCTGTTGGGAACATGGTTTCTAACGTCTTCTCCGGTATGGAGGGGGCGTTGGTGCAGTTTGTTCGAACAGGAAAGTTGGATTTCAAAAGTCTAGCTGACAGCATTATTTCGGACATGGCTAGGATCGTTGTCCAGCAAGGCATTACGGGGCCATTGGCTGGCATGCTAGGGAGTGTGATAAGCGGCGCTTTATCAGGCATGTGGGGGGGCGGATCAGGGAACCTCACAGGCGGAAGTCTCTCAGGTGCAACCTGGGGGCCGAAGTTTTCATTTGATGTAGGAGGCTACACAGGTGATGGGGGGAGATATGACTTCGCTGGTTTTGTGCACAAAGGCGAGGGGGTCTTAAATCAAGATGAAGTTCGAGCTCTTGGTGGAGAGTCCGGATTTAATCGTCTTCGCCGTGCGTTGAGCGGGCCAGGACATTCGTTGGGTGGCATGGCTGGCCGACCCTCGTTGCCGCAGTCAGCTGCTCAACAAGTGGCAACTATGCCGCCTATTGTTTTTAATAATTACGCGCCAGGGATTGAAGTTGAGGAGCGGATGTCAGCTGGGCAGTTGCAATTTGAAATTCGCCAGCAAGTGAAGCGGGAGGTTGCTCAGCAAACGCCAAAGATTATTGCACGAGAGCAAGGCGATCCTAATAGTCGACTGTCAAGGCAGCAGGGCAAAAGCCTTGCCGTTTCGCGCAGAAGGTGATTCATGAGATTTTTACCTTTCATACCTTTAGAGGCGGGATATAGCGCCCAGTTCAATGATGGTGTAAGCCGGATTCCGCTGCCAGGTGGGCGAGGTAGGTATCGAGTATCTGAGATTGGGAATAGCTCCTCAATGACGATGTCCTGGTCTTTGAGCAATAAAGATTACTCAATGTTCATGGGGTTTTATCGTGAGTGGAGCGGGACCGCTGAGTTGTTTGAGGTCGATCTTGTGCTCGATTCTCATGAGTTGAAGCGGTATACGGCATCATTTGTACCGAATACTATGAAGCTGATGGGGAAAAACGGTCCAAGCTTTTTGGTCTCCGCTGAGCTAGAGGTGTTGGCTCTGCCAGAGTTCACGGATGTTGACCTCGATTATTGGCGTAGCGTGGTTTCTTTGCTGATTATCTATGGTGGATACGATCAAGCCTTGGAGGTACTGAGTCTACTGGATAAGCTGGTCAACGAGGATTTGCCACATGAATGACGCTGATGCTGACTACGTCAGCTTTTTTTTTGATTCGCCGTCAAGCGTTCCTGAGCTTGAAACGCTGGAAATCAGTCACCCCAGCTTCTCCAAGCCCCGTTTGCTGGTGCGCAACTCAACCTTTGGGCTGGCTGCGCAGTCGGAGACAGGGGAGCCAGCCTTCTTTGAGTACTGTCCGATGATCCTGCGGCCAATGGCTGACCGTGGGACGCTTGATTACGGCATCTCGGTGACGCTGGGAAACTACGACGAAATCAGCGATGAGATCGCACGGGCTAGGGAGGCAGGGACATTAGCGATCCGTCCAACGGTGAAGTATCGAAGTTATCGGGGGGATCGGCTGAACAAGCCGATGTTTGGGCCCATAACGCTACAAGCACAATCCATTTCAATCGGCGCCTCGGGCGCCGTTTTTGATGCTGGTGCGCCGAGTTTGAACCTGGTGCGAACCGGCGAGCGTTATTCCGTTGACCGCTTTCCTATGCTGCTGGGGTTCCTGTGAGTATCGATGATCTGCTTTTTCGCCAGTACGACCGGCAAACGTACAACTGTTGTCATTTCTCGGCAGAGGCCTGGCAGCGATTCACCGGTGACAAGCGTTTGCACGACATCGATGAGAGCACGCTGCAGGCGGGGGATCTTCGATTGCTGTTTACGCATTATCAGCGTGTTGATGGGCCGACCGTAACGCCCAGCATCGTGCTGATGCAGAATCTGCAGGGTGAGTTTCACATGGGGATTTGTTCACGTCGGCGTCTGCTGCATATCCGTGAAGAGGGCACAGCCTTTCTGCCTTTTGATGCTTCGCTCCACACGTACCGTAATTTCAGGTTTTATCAATGAAAACTGTTTATCTGACTCGCACGCCGGACCAGGCAGGGCCAGAAATTCACCAGGTCGCTGATCTGCTGACGTTCCTGCGTTCCGAGTTTGGGCAGTGGCCAGCTGGTGCGCGGATTCTCCATCAGCCGGATGGGCGAGTAGTGACGCCAGTGACTCCGTCCGATATTCCGCGTTTGCGCGAGTTGCCGGGGCCTTTCGTCATCGAGGTGTTCCCCCGAGGTCCAGAGACGTGGATTCCGATGCTGATCAGTCTGGCCGTGTCAGCTGCCTTATCGATTGTGTCGATGATGCTGGCCCCGAGCCCGCCGAATCAGACAGCCCGCAATATTCGCAGTGAGTCGCCAAACAATGGCCTGTCTGACCGTGTGAACCGCGAGCGTGTGAACGGCCGCATTCCTGATATTTATGGCACCGTACGCTCGACGCCGGATTTGCTCTGTGCGCATCGTGTGTTTGAGAACCACGTTGAGAAAGAGATTGCCTACCTGTGCATCGGGCGTGGGGCCTATGAGGTATCGGACATTCGGGATGGAACGACGCCGGTGGCCGATATTGCCGGGGCATCAGTGGCGGTCTATGGGCCATACACATCGCCTAATGGCGGGCAGCCGCAACAGGTCATCGGCAACCAGATTAATGTTCCAGTGCTGATGACCAAGCGCGAGAACGCGGTGAACGGACAAGTGCTGCAGCCGCCCAATGCCTCGCGTCTGGTTCTGTCTCCCATGGTTTTTGAGTCCCCCAATCTAATCCGAAGTGTCGACAGCGGAGTGGATTTTACCGAGCAGTTTCTTGCTGGGGATGTGATCGAAGTGAAGGGCGCCAGCATCTCTGCTGGTACTTATCAATATGTGTCCCCGCTCGACTCCGCTGGAGCCTCGAGCGAGGGGTTTATGGAGGACTCAGTTGGCTACCTTAGTTTGGAGGGAGATCTCTCTGAACACTGGGAATCTGGTCAGGTAGTCACCATTACCAATGGGACTTTCCACTGGATCGGGGTGTCAGGTGGGGATGCGGGTTATTTATTTGATGTGTCGTGCAATATAAATGGCGCATACGGGATTATTGGCGTAAGCGTCAATGACACACTCGGTGTGAAATCGACCGTTCTTGCCTTGGATATATCGCAGAATTACTCGGCATGGCCGGGCCATTTAGGTGCGGTTCATACCTACCCCACGGGCAATCCCATATTGACGAGGCCATCCGGAGAGATCCTGTATGACCTGTCAGGCATGTACACCATCAACACGCTCAATAGTGATGTGTTGACGCTCTCCAATCCAGCGGCAGTGAATCCTGACTGGGATGTCATGGCCAATGAGTATGGCGGGGCTTCGGGCACTTTGACGGTCACGATTGAAGCTCAGAAGGAGCGTTGGGTAGGCTGGATGATTGCAGAGTCGGCAACACCGATCCGGCGAGCGATCTGCAATTTGGTAGCCCTCAACGGCTTATACGCGGATAACGGACGCCAGCAGTACCGGCGCGATGTGACGGTGCAACTGCATGCTGTCCCGCTCGATGAGTACCGCAATCCCATTGGGCCTGAGCAGGTATTCTATGGAACAGTGCAGGGCTCCGGCACCTCCCGCGCCACGCGGGCGCTGACCATGGACGTGGATCTGGGCGCCGAGTCGTTGCGCTGGCAGTTCCGCATGCTGCGCACGAGCGATTCAGATACTGATTTTGAAGGGCAGGTGGTTGACGAGGTGAAGTGGCGGGATTTGTACGTGGCAGCCCCAGTCGCTCAGCCGCACTTTGGTGATGTGACGACGGTGCAGTCCTCTACCTTCGCAACAGATGGGGCGCTGGCAGTCAAAGAGCGTAAGTTGAACGCTCTGGTAACACGCAAGTTGCCTCGGCGCGTGGAGGGTTCTACTTTTACCAGCGAGCTTTACCCCACCAATAATGTCGCTGACATTCTCTCGGCTATCAGTCTTGATCCAAAGATGGGTAATCGGACTGCTGCCGAAGTGGATTTTGACAATCTGTACGCGACCGCTGCGGAGATCAATGCGTATTTCGGAGTCGATGTTGCTCAGTTCAACTACACGATTGACGCTGACAGCCTGTCGTTTGAAGAGATTGTGGCGATGATTGCTGATGCGGTGTTTTGCAAAGCTTACCGTCGGGGCAGCGTGTTGCGACTGCACTTTGAGCGGGAGACGCCCGATAGCGCGATCCTCTTCAACCATCGAAACAAGGTGCCGGGCTCTGAGACAAGGACCACGTCTTTCGGACCAGCTGAGCAGTATGACGGGGTGGAGTTCCAGTGGGTCAGGCCATCTGACGACTCCGTGCAGACGATTTATCTGCCGGCAGACCGTACAGCAGTCAATCCCAAGTCAGTGGAATCTGTTGGTGTGCGGGTGCCAGAGCAGGCGCACTTTCACGCCTGGCGGGCCTGGAACAAGATCCGCTTCCAGACGGAAGTCACCGAATTTGATGCGCTGCCCGAGGCCAATTTGTTGACGCTGTCGGAGCGGATTCTGTGTGCGGACAACACCTTGGGCTTCTGCCAGGACGGGGATGTGGTCGATGTGGATGGCTTGGTCATCGAATTGTCTCAGCCTTTTGACTGGGGTGGAGGTGCGTACAACATCTTTTTGCAGAACGCGGATGGCTTGGTAGAGAGCATCCCGGTATCGAACGGAGGAGGGCGACGCTACGCACTGCTGGCGCGCGCACCGCGTGTACCGATTGTCACCCAAGGGTACAACCCGACCAACTACATCATTGCGGACGCTGCAGACCGGCGTAGTGCCAGACCGTTTCTTGTGACGGAGAAGGACGCACCGAACGAAGACGGGACCATCCCACTGACCGCTATTAATTACGATGCCAGGTATTACGCGAACGACGCTGACTACCGTGCTTGAACCTTACTTTTTTATTCAACTGAACCCCGCTGAAAGGCGGGGTTTTTTGTTTGTGAGACAGATATGGCCTATATCTCCCCGGAAGAGCTGCGCAACGCCAGTGTGGACGCTGGGACGCTTGAGAAGTTTGCGCTTGGCAAAGTTGGTGAGACAAACATCAACCGTGAAGGTAAAGATGTTCAGAACTTGGCGACCATTGCTGATCGTGTGATGAGTCACAGTTCCGCAATTGTCTACGCCACACGGGCTGAGCTGGACGCAGACACAAGCAAGCCGCGTGGAACGTGGGCTGTAGTGATAAACGATCCGCTTTTAACCAACAACGGCTACTATCGCCGCGGCACAAGCACGTGGGGGAAGTCGGCTCTACAGCCAGTGAGTCGAGTCGACTTTGAGGCTTTAGATGGGTTGAGTGTTAATCGCGGCAAAGACTATCCTTGCCGTCAAATGACACGGAACTCAATTACCTCAGAGGCTAATAGCTTCCTTAAGAGCGCGGTGTTGAGCGTGAGCGTAGAGGGGGCTTTACCAGGTAATTATTACAGCATTGCGTATTTCAAGAATGGATCCACGCTTACAAGTGGCCGGCCTGATGGCTTCTTAATAACTCGCCAAACGCAAGATGATTTTGAAACTGCTGATACCTCTGTTGTTGTAGTGCGTGCTAGCGAAACGTTAACACCGGAGATTCCGCGTGACGATCGCATTCATACCGTTGTGCTGCCATCAACCGTGCAGCCTGGGCTTACCGTCTCCATTACGTTGGACACATCGAAACTGCCACCCTATGGCGAATATGTGGCGATGAACTCGCCCGCAAGGCCAGGATATAGTTGGATTATTGACCCCTCTTGCTATCTTTACGCGGTTGAAGCGCCAGTGGAGGATTTGGTTGATACAAGTGCTTTGAGTTACTCGGTGAGTGACACAAACGCTATGAGTGTTGTATGGGGATCGGTTGACAGGCTTTATAGGGTTCGATTCGGCCCCAATGGCTATAACGCTCTGCCGAATATCAAAGGCATTGATTATGCCCTAGGCGGAGATCGCGAGAATGCCGCATGGGTCCAAGTCAATAGTTCCAGTTCTGACTGGTTGCCACCGTTGGTTGTCCGCGCTGTAAATGGGGGCGACAACAATAAAGTTATATATACAGGAGGGAACCACGGAGCGGACGGATATTCTGGAGGTGGGCAGACGGCACGTTGTGTTCTATTTCAACTGTACGTGAATGGACAGCCCCTTGAGATGAGCAGAGCCCAGCAGGGCCATGCTCAAAAAATAACAGCCGTCTTTACCAATGAGATTATGGGGTTCAACACGACTGGAACTGTTGACCCAGCCTCTTTTCCTGCTCGTTATGTGCTGCGGCAGTCTTTCGTGGTGGACTTTGCTCCGGGCGCGATTGAGGTTGTGTCGTTTGTCGAAGCGCTAGAAGAGATTGAGGTACAGAAAGATAATGGACCGCAAGTTGTATCGATCGGGTTTCAGGGCGAGCAGGTCTTTGTTGGATCACGTATAGCACGTAGCGGATTTGACTCATCGAAAGACAGCGGCCCATCAAGCGATACTCCGAATTGTTGGGCCCTAGTTCTCAGTAGCGGGGCAGGTCAACAGGTTAGTTGGGTCGATAGGAAATACGAAGCAGGGGGCGGTCAGAATGTTGCGCCCTCGGCACCGTATATAAGAGGTGGGAGCGCAGCTAATACGAAGTTTTATCACGCGATTGTTGTCGGAAGGCCGATCTCACTTCAGGCTGGTGATGGATATAAGTGGCGTGGTGGGTATGCCTGGCAGGCCCCTGGGCTAGCGATTGATGCGGGTCTTGATTGCAGAATTGACTATCTACGCGAGGGGCGCCTACACCATGCGTTTGTAAAACCATCATCGGAGTTTTTCGTAATCCCATAGTTCATCGCGCATTCTGAAGTTGTTGCCGCCTAAGCGGCTTTTTTTACGTCTGCTGCTTTTGCAGCGCTTCACGGGAGACAGCCATGCCGACCGTATTACACAAGGGGAAGGACTTGGAACCGACAAGCACGGGGACATCGGCGGCTGGTCTGGCCGTCTGGAAAGCAATGGGAGGGATAGCAGGTATGGGGGCCATTGGCGCGGGCTTGGCCACGCTGGTGGTGATGTGTATTTTGCGGCCGCGTACGCAATCAGAATGGATTGTGGGGGTGATCAGCACAGTGGTGGCCTCGATCTCGGGCGGTGCCGCTGTGATTCAGCAGTATGAGTTGCATCACTGGGCAAACAATCCGGTGGGTCTGGTGGCCATGCTTGGCCTGGCCTTTGCATGTGGTTTGCCAGGCTGGGCTGTGGTGAGGTGGGCTTTTAACTTTTTCGACAAGCGGCGCAAGGCTGATCTGCTCGAAGTTATGACGGAACTGCGCGAAGGCGCGATTGGAGGGAAAACAGAATGAAGTCGTTGTTGAGTTTGATCTCGGGCCTGCTGGCCCTTTTTTTTCGTTCGCAGAAAGTGGAACCTACGCCTGCACCGGTGGAGCCTAAGCCGCTGCGCCACCTGGCCTGGGGTCGCAAAGTATCCCAGGCGTTTCGCGACCGCCTATTCGAGATCTGCCAGATCCTGGGCGTAGAGCCGGATTACCTGATGGCGTGCATGGCGTTTGAGTCAGCGGAGACATTCAGCCCGTCGATTAAGAACGCCGCTGGCAGCGGTGCCACGGGTCTGATTCAGTTCATGCCGACCACTGCCAAGGGCCTGGGCACGACCACGGCGGCATTGGCGGCGTTGACGGCTGAGCAGCAGCTCGAATGGGTGCTGGCATATTTCATGCCCTATAAAGGCCGACTTAATACACTGGCCGATGTTTACATGGCAATCCTTTGGCCAGCCGGTATTGGCAAGCCAGACAGTTGGACTCTATGGGATAAGGACAGCAGACCCACGACCTATCGACAGAATGCAGGTCTGGATCTGAACAAGGACGGCAAGATCACAAAATCCGAGGCTGCGGCAAAGGTATTGGCTAAGCTGGAGCGCGGTCGCCTGGCTCAGTTTCAGTGGGAGGGCGTGTGATTGCGGCTCTATGGAAACGAATCGCAGGCTGGCTGGGCCTGCTGGGTGGGTTGATCCTGGCCGCGCTGGCGCTGTTGAATGTCGGGCGGCGTCAGGGCAGGGTGCAGGCAGAGCAGAAACAAACAAAGGCGGACATGGCCGCAGTAGAGGTAGGACGTGATGCAGCTGAAACGATCGAGCGCCTGGATGATGATGCTGTGCGTGACCGTGCTCGTAAGCGGATGCGGGACACAGAGGGGCGGTAGCTATTGCGGTGCCGCACAGCGTCCGTTCCAGTGGCGCTCTGATGCCGAGATCGACGCCACACCGATCAGGGTACTGCGCTACGTAGAGGAGGGAGCCGAAACGTGGAAGAGGTTGTGTTTGTAGTAAGTGCATTTGAAGAGGCGGGGAAGCTGTACGCACAAAAAAACCGCCCGAAGGCGGTTGGTGTTTTGGAGCCCCAACTAATCCTGCACTGGCTCCAATGCTGTGACTGGAATTGTCATTAGATTATATTCGCCGTTAGTGAACCATGAGACGCTCGCCTTGTGGTCGGAGGTAATGACCTCAACTGTCAGCTTAGGACTGCCGCTTTTCAAGGTAACAATGCTTCCGGGGGTAATCTGATTTGTCATGGCGCTCTACCGATGGAATGAAAGTTAGTGTCATAAGTTTATAAGCCGAAAGATTAAACAATCTATTGTCATAGGTCAAACAAAACTGAAAGTGACTATAAAGTCTGTTTGTTTGTGCGTCTTCGCTTGCTGACTTATCCCAAGCGCCAAATGTAGAAAACCGCCCAGAGGGCGGTCTAATTAAGGGTTCATTAACTCTACTGGCATAAGGGCGACAGCGGGAATTGACTGGGTCCTGGCTCTGTTGTCAATCACGAACCACATGCACTTTACGTTGCTGCCTTCTTGGCTCTTGTCAATAACTGTCATTTCAGGGCCACCGCTTTTCAGTTGGACTACATCTCCGACCTTGAACGTGCTCATAGAACCTCCGCAAGTAAATGAAGGCCACAGTATGCCAATGGGCGAATAAATTATCTAGATAATTATTTCGATCGAAATATTATGCTAGATTGCGTGCTGAGTTGACCCTGTTTCGCCAGAACTATGCCGTACACAGATATCGCAAATCTAGAAGAGGAGACACGCATGCATTTTGAGATTAATGCTGGCCATCTGACGCCTACGTATGTATCCCTTGTGGCTAGCACCAACGAGGCCTGCATCCCCAGTGCAAAGTCACCGGGGGTGATGATTTACCAAAACATCGCGCCACACCACGCAGAGAGCCTACTGAAGCTGCTGGAAGAGAAGGGGATTCCATACAAGATATCGACGGATGGCACCTGGCAGGGCTTTAACGGTGCATGCTGGGAGAGTTAGCCATTCTCCAGACGCAAAAAAAGCCCGCTCTATGGCGGGCGTCGTGTTTTATCCCAATAAATCTGCAAGTGTTGAGGCGTGTGGGTTGTAGTAGATCATTGCCATTTTTGGGTCGGTCCAGCCGAATATCTTGCATAGATCCAGCACGGCAACTTTTTTGGATAACATGGTTGCGGCCGTATGGCGGGTGTCGTGCCAAGTAAATCCTTCTAGACCTGCTCGTTGGCGGTATTTCCGAAATAAAGCGTCTAGGCTCGCGGCTTTGATGCCAAAGACCAACTTGTCATCCCACCCGCGCATGCGCTTCAGCAGCTTAAGGGCCTTACTTGAAAGCGGTACATCGCGGGGGCGCCCTGATTTTGTGGTTGGTAAGTGGCAGTGGCGGTCGTAGACCTGTTCCCACTGGAGACCGGTGAGCTCACCGGCACGCATACCAGTGCGAAGGGCCAGCAGCATGCACATTGCTACCGCCTGTCCGAATGAGGCAGGTCGAGCAGAGCGGTGATAGCCCATCTCCCGCAGCATCCGCTTGATTTCCCACCACTGCAGCACACGCTCACGATGTTTGGGCGGGGCAGGCTTGCGGACTTCTGTGCATGGGTTTGAATCCATCCAGCGCCATTCTTGTCTACAGTGCATGAATACAGCGGACAGTAGGACTATCTCTCTACGTATGGTTGCTGGTTGTACGGTATGAGCTCGAAAGTCGCGGAACTCGGCAATGTCTTGTGGGGTAATTTGAAGAAGGGCTTTATCGAGTGGCAGTCGATAGGTTTCAAACGCTGATAGTCTGAGCTTCTCCCACCTTGCTCCGCGTTTCGTTGGAGAAACCTCTGAAGCGTAACGGCGCAATGCTGTACGCAAGGTGTATTGAAGACGTGGGTCTGCCGCTGCTTGATCTCGTAGCTCTTGCTCACGCTGCACGCCCCATGCCATAGCTTCCCGTTTTGTGGGGAAAGTTCTGCTATCTCGGGTGTAGGGTTCGCCAGTTCGCAAGACGAGTTTAATCTGGGCGCGATAGCCGCCCGCATGTTTTGTAATGCTTGCCATATGCCTATTTTCGTGGGGCCTGCCGTGGGGCTTTTTTGGGGCCGTCTATGTGGAATAGTTGAAAGTAGGCTATCAAATGCTTCCGGTGTCAGGAAGCTAAACCATTGATTTGATTAATATTGATTATTTTATTTCAATGGTTTTAGATTAGCTGGTGCCGATGAAAGGAATCGAACCCTCGACCTTCTCATTACGAATGAGCTGCTCTACCGACTGAGCTACATCGGCTAACCTAAGACGATAAGTATATCCTGTTTTTTTCGGGTTTGTAAATTCTGCGCACGCATTTGGGCTGCGGCGTGCTATGTTGGGCGTTTTCAGCCTGTGAAGGGGACGATGATGCTGGGGATCAAGATCAGTTTGGTGGTAGCGGCTTTCTTGCCTTGGTTGGCGGCGATTTGTGCCAAAGCCGGTGGGGCGGGCTTTACGAATCATGAGCCTCGTCCGTGGCTGGCCAGCCTGTCGGGCTGGCGTGGTCGGGCCAATGCGGCGCAGGCCAATGCGTTTGAGGCCTTGCCGTTCTTTTACGCGGCTGTCTTGCTGGCCTTATGGTCGGGGGCGGATGCCTTGCGCGTGCAGAACCTGATGATTTCCTGGATTGTGCTGCGCGTGCTGTATTTGCTGATGTACATAATGGACAAGGCCACCTTGCGTTCGCTGGTGTGGTTCCTGGCCTTGGCCGTCAATATCTGGATTGTGTTCCTGCCCGTGCTGCGGACTTGATGAAATGAATAAGGGCCTGTTCTGTGCTTTTGATCAAGCATGGAACAGGCCCTGGGATTGCTTGCTTGGACTATTGGCAGGCCAGTCGCAAAGCTGGCCTGTTTTTATTTGCCGTTGCTATCTTGCTCTTCCGCTTCCACGCGGGCGCTGACGGCCGAAGGGAACAGGTCCCAGCAGGCAATGAACATGGCGGCGATCAGCGGGCCAATCACAAAGCCGTTCAGGCCGAAAATCGACAAACCGCCCAGGGTGGAGATCAGGATCACGTAGTCCGGGATCTTGGTGTCTTTACCCACCAGCAGGGGGCGCAGCAGGTTGTCTACCAGGCCGATTACCAAAATACCAAAGGCGGTCAGGATGATGCCGGGGACGTAGTGGCCCGAGACAAAGAAGTAGATGGCAACCGGAGCCCAGATCAGCGAGGCGCCTACGGCAGGCAGCAAGGACAGCACGGCCATCAGCACACCCCAGAACAGTGCGCCTTGAATGTCCAGGAACCAGAACATGACCCCGCCCAGCGCACCTTGGGTGGCTGCCACAGCGATATTGCCTTTGACGGTAGCGCGTACCACAGTGGTGAATTTGCGGAACAGATGGGTTTTCTGGCCCTCGCTCAGAGGGATCAACTGGCGGTAATGACGACCCAGCTCCACGCCATCGCGCAGCAGGAAGAACAGCATGTACAGCATGATGCCCAGGCTGACCAGGAACTGGAAGGTGTTCTGGCCGACGTTCAGGGCTTGTTTCGTCAGGAACTGGCCGCCTTGCACGGCAAACTCAGAGAACTTCTCTTGCAGGGATGCAAAGTCATGCAGACCAAAACGAGCGGCAAAATCCGTCACGCTAGGAGGCAGGGCATTCAGTATTTTTTGCAGGTAGGCGCCCGGATTGAGCTGACCGCTATTCATCAAATCGTACAAAGAGGCGATTTGTTGAACCAGGGAAATGGAAATCAGGATGACCGGAATAATGACGATCAAAATGATGACCAGCAAACTGATCAGGGCAGATAGAGACCGCCGGCCTTTGGTTTTAGCCAGCAGTTTGCGTTGCAAGGGGGTAAACAAGATAGCCAGAACGGCACCCCAGAATATGGCGCCATAAAAGGGAAGAAGTATCCAGACAAAGGCAGCGGATACAGCGGCCAGCAAAAGCAAAAAGGTATGGAATTGTAGATTTGGCCGGGTGGACATGGAGTTTTTCCATTAGCGTGAATTTGAGCCGATTGTAAGGGGGAATCCTTACTATGAGCGTGAATCTTGGTATCTGTTTATTGGGTTTCTGTGGGCTTTAAAACACGCTTGTTTTGCATATTCTTGTCATATGAGTTTTGCGCGGCAGGAGAGCCCCAAAAGTTGCTTCAAGTATGAAGGGTAAGCTGGGGGCGCCTGCTTGCGGGTAGCGGCGCCAGCCGGGTTAATGTATGGGCTTGGGGCTTATTGCTCCGGTTGGCGAGCCCGCTGCAAGTAATAGCTGCTGCGCCAGACATGCTGGCTGCTGCGTTCGAACCAGCGATGGGTGTCTGTGATGCGCAAGGTGCGTGAGACATCATCATGGCCTTGTGGCGCGGCTAGAAGCTGACTGCGAACGGCGTTTAACAAGTCGGCCAGGGCCTGGGCTCTGGCTTGTACTTGCTCCAGCCAATCAACAGGGGCTTGTCCGTGCAGGCCTTGCTGCGCCAGGGTATTGAGCTCTGTGGCCAGGGTTTGAGCTTGCTGGTAACGATTGTCCTGCAGGTCCGTGCTGGGCGGATGTTGCAGTCGGCTGCGCAGGCGCTGCATATGGTCAATGGTGTGCAAGAGCGCGCTGATACGGGCGGCAACGGCGGGATCATCGGCTGCGCTGGGGATGCGCAATACAAATTCGTAGGCTTGATCCAGGACTGTCTCGATTTGCTGCAGGTCGGCAGTGGCGGTGCTGGGGCGGCTCATGTTCAGACTGTGCTGATACAGGTTCAGCAGGCGCTGGGCCAACTCTTCCAGGGTGCGTTGTGTGGTTTCCAGGGCCAGGGCCGGTACTTGCAGCAAGCTGTCGTCCAGATGGTGCTGGGGGCGGGCAGCCCGGTCGGGTACCAGGCCTTGTACCCAGCGAGCAAACTGCTGGGTAAAGGGCAGGCACAAGGCAGCCCCCAGGCCGATGAACAGGCTGTGAAAGGCTGCCAGTCCTAATGCACCGGGAGGAACGTTGATGTAGGAGCCTGTGGCATACATGGCTTTCAGGAACAAGGGCAGGATCAGCAGCCCCAATAGACCGGCAATAACGTTGAACAGAATGTAGGCAATGGCTGTGCGTTTTGCGTAAATGGTGCCACCGATCGCAACCAGTACGCCGGTTAGGGTGGTGCCTATGGAGGCTCCCACGACAATGGCCGCGGCCTGGTCAAAGCTGACGGCACCGGCATCCAATGCGGTCAAGGTCATGGCGATTGCGGCGGTCGAGGATTGCAGCACGGCGGTCAGAGCCAGGCCGGTCAGCATGATCAACAGGTGTGCGCCATAGCCTCCTGTTGGCATATGGGCCAGGCTGAAGCTGGCTGCCAGCCCTTGCATGCCGTCTTGCAGCATGCCCAATCCAAGAAATAGAGTGCCAAAGCCTGCCAGTGCCCGGCCCAGCTCCTTATAGCGACCGGGGGCAAGCAGTTTGAGCAGGGCACCCAAGCCGATCAACGGCAGGGTGTAAAAGCCCAGATTCACTTTCAGCCCCAGACCCGAGATGATCCAGCCGGTGGCGGTATTGCCCAGACTGGCACCGATGACTACGCCTATGGCTTGTGTAAAGGAAATCAGGCCTGCACTGACAAAACCAATCAGTGTGACGGTGGTGGCGGTAGAGGATTGGGCCAGCGCGGTAATCAGGGCGCCGGAAACAAAGGCCTTGATGGGCCTGCCGGTAAACGCCAGCAGGATCTGCTTGAGAGAGCCACCCGCAAAAGCCACCAGTCCTTCGGACAGCAGCATCATGCCAATCAGGAAAAGGCCAAGCCCCCCTAAAAAGGGAAAAAGAGTATCAAGCATAAAAGAGTGCAAGCAGCGAAATAATCGGCAGGTTCCGGCGCGACAGACCGGGATAGAAAACGGGATGCTGCATTATCGCCAGTTACGCAGCCTATGGAGTGAAATACTTCAGTGTTGCAAACTGGACGTTTCTGGAAGCGTATGTTGCAAACACAGCGGTTATTCTCTTTTTTGTGTATAAGAGCGCTTGGGTTTCTATGGCAAAAGAGAGGGCAATGTGGATTTTCGTAAAAGTGTGAAGCTGGCTGCAGGGGCCATGCTGCTGGGTGGTGTGGTTGCTGGCCAGGCACAGGCGGTGCAGATGTGGCATTCCGATACGGTCTTTGCGAATCAGGGAATGTGCGCTGCGAACTTTACTTTTGATTCCCAAATGGAGCCGGTGCAGCAACTGAGGGTTCATATTCAGGTGCTAAGCAAGAAGAACAATAAGCTGGTGGCCGAGGATGTGATCGAGGTGGACGATTTTGGAAGTTCCAGTGCCGATCGCTATGCCACTGGTTATTGGTATAACGAAATCGCTTGCGATCAGAATTTGCGAGTGGTGGTGACGGGGGCGACTGCAGTGATGAATGGCGAGCGTGTTGATTTGTTGGCCAAGGATCTGCTGGAAGTGGAGAACTTCGTGCCGTATGAGATCAGCATTACACCCGCAGGAGCCAAGTAAGCGATTCTGGATAGTGATCTTGCAGACAAGGCTTCTTGAGCAATCAAGAGGCTTTTTTCATGAGTCCAAATGTAGAAAAGCCCAGCTACTTGCGTAGCTGGGCTTTTTGTATTTTTGGCTCCCCGACCAGGGCTCGAACCTGGGACCTGCGGATTAACAGTCCGTCGCTCTACCGACTGAGCTATCGGGGACCAGCAAAGAAAATAATTATAGGGTAGGGCTATCGAGATTGTAAAGAGGTATTTTTTGAGAAATTCATTTTCATATACGCAAAACCGGATGCGGCCTTGGCAATAGGCGTAAATCCTGATTTTTTCATTGGAAACATACCGTCTGGTCAATAAGGCTCATGAGCCTGGTTTGTTGCAAATGGTTGCAAGCCTTTTGTTTATTGGCTTTGCGACCGTTTAGCCCATTTTTTGCTGAATTCTCTGTAGGTGAAAAACTAGGGAAAATGCGTATTAAACCCAGTAAACACGCTGGATTCAGTTTATTGACACCAATATTGTTTATGTCTGAAATATAAATGCTTGCAGTATATGTGCCTCAACTATCAAGCCCCTTTCATCCCTGTTTCAGGGCTGATCTGTTGAGCAGTTTTGCTTCAAGAAATAGGAGGGGGGCAGGGGATTGACGTCGGGAAATCAGCTTTTCAGGCGGTGGGACCCAGCACTTGATCAAGAGCCGGACAACGATAAGAAATCCGGCATTCAGACGTTTACAGAGAACAGAGAACATGAAAAAAACTATCTTGGCAGCCATGTTGATGCCTGTGTTGGCGGTTCCCGCATACGCCGCATCAAACGTGACCTTGTACGGCGTGGTGGATACAGGCCTGGGCTACGAGCAGTGGAAAGGGAGCGACCTGAAAGGTGGCGCAGAGAAACAAAGCCGTTTTGGTCTGTACGATCAGGGCTGGATGGGTAACCGCTGGGGCCTGATGGGCAGTGAAGATCTGGGGGGCGGTCTGAAAGCCAACTTCATGCTGGAAAGCGGCTTTGATCTGAGCGATGGCAATATGCGCCAGAACCGCTTGTTTGGTCGTCAAGCTACCTTGGGTCTGAGCGGCGAATCCTGGGGGCGTATGGATCTGGGCCGTCAAACCACTGTGACTTCCCTGTACGTTGCCGGTGTAGCCAGTCCCTTTGGTGGCAACGGCTATCAGTACGGCGTGGGTGCTGCATTTGATGCGGCCAACACGGTTCGTTACGACAATATGGTCGCCTACCAGAGCCCCGAGTTCTCCGGCTTCCAGTTCGGTGCTGGCTATTCTTTCAATACCAACGGCGCACAAAAGTGGGATCGTAGCGGTTTGACTGGCAATACCATCAACAGCGACGACGCTAACGTGAAAGCCTTTAGCGTGGCCATGCGTTACACCAATGGTCCTTTGAAAGCGGCCTTGAGCTTTGACCAGGCCCGTTATGGTTCGGCTCGTGAGCAAGGCGGCAACCTGGTTGCGGCTGAAAGCGGCAATGTCAGCGCCTGGAACCTGGCTGCCAGCTACAAATTCAGCTTTGCTACCTTGCACGCTGCTTTTGGCCAAAGCCGTAACGGTTACATCGGTGGCTCGCTGCAAACCGAACAGTTTGGTCCCGGACTGCACAAAGACCTGAAGGTTAACTCCTACGCGCTGGGCGTGACTGTTCCTGCAGGCAAGGCCGGCTCGGTTCTGGCTTCCTGGACCATGGCTGATCCACGCTCGACTCCACGCAGTACTGATGATGCCAAGACCCAGCACGTATTTAGCGCTGGCTACCTGCACAACCTGTCCAAGCGCACCAATCTGTACGCGATTGGCTCCTACGCTCGCAACATCGGCTACTACAGCGATCTGAAGAGCACGGTTGCCACGGTCGGTATCACGCACCGTTTCTGATCTTTCTGACTGATTCTGCCAGCTCCGGGTCGACGTAGTGCGTTAGCAGCGGCGGCATCGTCCCGGGCAGGGGCTAGGTCAGGGGAAAAGAGCCACAGCGGGGCGGCATCAACATGCAGTCCCGCTGTCTTTTTGGCTAAAGGATTTTGTTTGTCAAAATGTTAATGGCGCCGCTGCGTTGTTATCGGACAGACGCATTTTGCAAGGACAAAAAAATCAGCCCAAAGCAAATGCTATGGGCTGATTTCAATGGTTTTCTTGGCTCCCCGACCAGGGCTCGAACCTGGGACCTGCGGATTAACAGTCCGTCGCTCTACCGACTGAGCTATCGGGGACCAGAGAAAAAGAATATAGCATGTATTTTGAGAAATGTGCAAGTTTTCATGGAGGAACAGCACAAAAGTTTTGGCATGTTGGTGCTGTTTTCACGGGTGGGCAGACTAAGTCTTTGTCTTTATTGAGGAGTTGGTTCGACATCGTGTCATTCGCGATCTTCCGGTTTTGGAGACTTGTGCACTCTAGTGGGCCATTGGCTGCGATATTGGCAGGGTCAACGTGGCCGCTGCCAGAAGCAAAGAGTAGAATCGACGGCTTGTTGACTCTTTTTTCGCTGGGGCCAGCAGCTCTTGTGCTGACGGTGTCGCCCTGCAAAGTGATGAATTCCCATGCAAGCTAGTCAAAGCTCCAGTGCGCAGCGCAGTTCCTTTTTAATTGGACTGGCCCTGTCGGGGGGCGGCTCTATTCTTTTCTCCGCCAAAGCGGTGGTTGCCAAGCTGACCTATCAATACGATGTCAACGCCTTGACCGTTATTGGCTTTCGAATGCTCTTGTCGCTGCCTTTCTTTCTGGCTATTGCCCTTTGGCAAGTGAAGAAAGTACGGCAGGGCAAGCTGGCCGCACTGACTGGTCGTCAGAAGCTGGAGCTGGTGGTGCTGGGCTTTCTGGGCTATTACCTGGCCAGTTTGCTGGACTTTATCGGCCTTGAATATATTTCGGCAGGGCTGGAGCGGCTGATTCTGTTTTTGTCGCCTACCTTTGTGCTGATGTTCTCCGCCCTCTTTCTGAAACGACGCATTCTGCCCAAACAATGGCTGGCTCTGGCGCTGGCCTATTTAGGGGTAGGGCTGGTCTTTGTGCAGGACTTGAGCCTGACCGGCGATGATGTGCTGCTGGGTGCGCTTTGCGTGTTGGGTTCGGCCATTTCCTATGCCATCTACCTGATTGGTTCGGGCGAGCTGCTCAAGGCCATTGGTTCTACACGGCTGGTGGCTTATGCCATGTCCTTCTCGGCGGTCTACACCCTGATTCACTTTTTTGCCGTGCTGGGCTGGCAGGGGCTGGTGCAGCCTGCGCCGGTCTATGGCCTGTCCATGATTCACGCCGTCTGCAATACGGTTTTGCCGACCTTTATGACAATGTGGGCAGTGGAGCGAGTAGGCGCGCCCATGAGTGCTCAAATGGGGCTGATTGGCCCAGTTTCGGTTCTGTTTCTGGCGAACTGGTTTCTGGGGGAGCCGATTACGCTCATGCAATTGCTGGGTACGGCCTTTGTACTTAGCGGCGCGATGGTCTTGAGCCGCCGCTAAGTCTCGGCACAGGCTGGCTTACTTGCCGTTGTTGGCCAGCCGTTTTTCGATTTCGTCGCGGTGCACGTCGTAGGTGGTGAAACCGGCCAGGTTCTCCGGCATGTTCAGCTTGTCTCGATGGATCAGCGTCTGGCGAATATCATCCAGACCGCTACGCCAGTGCTCGCGCATGGTCATGCGACCAAACTGATAGTCCTTGTAGTGCTGCTCGTAGGGCTGGTTGCGGTAAATCAGGTGCACCACGTTGTAGCGCTTGTTGCTGGCCAGCTCTTCGGCCAGGCGGCACGGCAACAGGTCTTTGCGTTGATCTTCGGGGATCAGGGGGAGCAGCTCTGACAGGATATGACGCATGTACTGCGAATGACGCATGTCCTCGGTCACCATACGGGTACGGCTGGAGTAGCGGATCTCGTTCAAGCGGTCGCTGACTTCACCCATATTGTTGGGTACCGGGCCACGCGCACTCCACAAGTCCACTTGAAAAACCAGAGTGTCCCGGCGGGGTGACTGATCCAGCACATAAGAGAGCGGCGTATTGGAAACCAGACCGCCGTCCCAGTAATACTGACCATCAATTTCCACGGGGGCGAAAGCCGGAGGCAGGGCACCCGAGGCCATGAAGTGTTCGGCTCGCAAGGTGGTGCGATGGTTGTCAAAGTAAACAAAGTTGCCCGTGCCTACATTGACAGCACCTACCGAGATGCGCTGACGCTTGTCGTTGATGCGATCAAAGTCACATAAACGTTCCAGCGTGTCTTTCAGGGCGCTGGTGTCGTAATAGCTGGCACCTTCGGGCACGCCCGGTGTGGCTTGCATTGGAGGGGGGAAACGGGGGCGGAAAAAGCCACGCTGTCCCAAGACCAGGGCGTTGCTGGCATTGAAGGCGCTGATGGCCTCACGCATGACATCGTTGATACCAAAGAGGGCACGCTCCAGGCAGGCTGGGCTGGACCAGCCATAGTAGGGCTCGCAAATGGTATTCCAGAACTCCCGCAGGCGTTCTACCTGCCGCTCGGGGGGATTGCCCGCAATAATCGCGGTGTTCAAGGCCCCAATTGAAATCCCGGATAAACAGTCTGGCTCGATTCCTGCTTCCAGCAAACCTTCATATACACCGGCTTGATAGGCTCCCAAAGCGCCGCCGCCTTGCAATACTAGGGCTACCGTTTCGTAGGGTGGCAAATAAGAGGGGCGGGCAAAAGCGGGGACATCTTGCGCTTGTGGCGTAGGAACAGTGTTCATGGCATCACTCGGTTCAAGAGGTGGGCAGGAGAGCGGGACTTATGGTCCCTTCTGTTTGTGCTGCACTGCAGCAAGAATAGCATTGCTGCGGGTGTCAACCATCATCAGAATGCAAACTTGCGTCAAGTTTCCGATGCGCTTGAACCGGACTCCGGGCTGTGTACATGTTCCGCAAAAGCGCTTAACACTTGGCTACGGTAGCGTTCTTTATGCAGGACCAGGGACAGGCGGCGCTTCAAATCCAGAAAAGGGGTGTCCAGGATGCGTAGTCGCTGATTGGCAACAGCATCCAGGGTAGCTGCCTGTGGCAGGCAAGCCAGGCCCAGTCCGGCGATGACCGCCTGTTTGATGGCTTCTACCTGACCCAGCTCCATCAGCACATGGCCGCCGGGCAGCACATTCAAGGCTTGTTCGGTCAGCGCTCGGGAGGCCGAGCCACGTTCGCGCATGATCCAGCTCATGCCCGCAAAGTCCTGTTTTTCCAAGGTGGCCTTGGTAGCCAGCGGGTGATCGGGGGCGGCGCAGACGACCAGCGCATCTTCGCGCCAGATCCAGGTTTCCAACTGAGGGTGATTGACCGGGCCTTCCACGCAGGCAATGTCGCAGCCATGTTCCAGCAACTGATTGATGATGTTGGCCGTGTTGTCCACCGACACATGCAGGGACACGCGCGGGTGCTGGCGCACAAACTGCCCCACCAGATCCCCAATCAGATAGTTGCCGACGGTATTGCTGGCCCCGATGCGGATTTCACCACGCAACTCGCTTTCTTCCTGCTGGCTTTGCATCTCCCGCAGGCGTTCCAGAATTTCGCGAGCGTGTGGCAGCAATTGCTTGCCGCGGCTGGTCAGCTGCATGCGCCCCGGCGTGCGTTCAAACAGGGGACAGTCCAGCTGCTTTTCCAGCTCGGCCAAGGCCATGCTGGCGGCAGGTTGGGACAAGTGAATCTGGGCGGCGCAAGCACGCACGGTGCCCAAGGTGGCAATGCCTACGAACACTTCCAGTTGTCTGATGCTGATCGCATTCATGATAAATAAAATTGATACTTACGATAAGTAATAATGAATTTTTTAATACTCGGGGTCAACCTAAAATTACTTTTACTTATTACATATCTGGAATGACGAGATGAGCAGTGTGACCGATTTACCAGCAGGAAGCACGACCCTGAAGGCACAGGGCAAATCGGGTTTCTCTCTGAAGCCGTCGCGTTGGTGGGGCTTTTTACTGGCGGTGGCCGTAGGTGTTGCGGCTATGGGCCTGGGCAAAGTGTGGCCCTTGATTGGCGGTCCGGTTTTTGCGATTGTCTTGGGCATGGTATTGCGTAACAGCATGGGCGTGGCTACGGTGTTTCAGCCCGGTTTGCGCTTTTCGTCCAAGGTATTGTTGCAGTGGTCGATTATTGGTCTGGGTTTTGGTTTGAGCCTGCCGCAAGTGATGCGTACCGGTATGGATTCGCTGGCGGTGACCCTGGTGACCTTGACGGTGGCGTTTGTGACGGCGCTGGTGCTGGGCCGAGCCTTGGGGATTCCTTCCAAGCTGCGCACCCTGATTGGGGTGGGGACGGCGATTTGTGGGGGCTCGGCCATTGCAGCGGTCACGCCTATTCTGAAGCCTGAGGAACATGAAACCGCACTGGCGATTTCCACCATTTTTATCTTCAATATTGTGGCCGTGCTGATTTTCCCCTTGGCCGGTCACATGATGAATATGTCGGACGCAGGTTTTGGGGTGTGGGCGGGAACCGCCATCAACGATACGTCTTCAGTAGTGGCAGCAGGCTATAGCTACAGCCGTCAGGCCGGTGACCACGCCACTATCGTCAAGCTGACTCGGGCAACCTTGATCATCCCGATTTGCCTGATTCTGGCGGGTCTGGAAGTGTGGCGTTCGCGTCAGGCTGGTCGGGATTTTGACTTGATGCGTGTGTTTCCCTGGTTCATCGTCTGGTTCATGGTGGCCTCGGCTCTGCGCTCGCTGGGTTGGGTGCCGGTGGAGTGGCTGGAACCCCTGCGTTTTCTGGCTGAGTTCCTGATGGTTCTGGCCCTGGCAGCTATCGGTTTGTGTTCGGACTTGCGTGTGATGGCCCGAGCGGGCGTGCGGCCTGCCTTGCTGGGCTTGGGAGTCTGGATCGCGGTGGCGGTCAGCAGTTTGCTGGTACAGCGCTGGATAGGTGTCTGGTAAGACAGGTATGTAAAAAGCCCCTGTCAGTGGAAGATAACTTTCACTGACAGGGGCTTTTTTGTCGCCGGGCCGTCCCAAGACAAAAAGCTCCCCCTCGGGGGGCAGCAAGCCGAAGGCGTAGCGTGGGGGCTTTTTTTGTCGTCGGGCCGTCCCAAGACAAAAAGCTCCCCCTCGGGGGGCAGCAAGCCGTAGGCGTAGCGTGGGGGTTTTTCTTGTATGTGGGCTACTGGTTTAGACGAACCAGGACGCCGGGCTGCGATTCAGCGCCACGCCTACGATATAGGCAAAGATGGCAATCGCAATCAGGGCTGCCACGCCGCGGCTAAAGGCGGTTTTACCGCGCTTGATGGCATAGCTGCCCACCACAATGTAGACCACCAGCAACACAATCTTGGTCAGCAGCCAGGGCTGGTTGGCGGCTGCGCCCAACATGCCGGCCAGCGCCAGACCACAGACCAACAAGACGGTATCGATGACATGCGGGGCAATGCGCACAAAGCGATTCTGCAAACAGGATGATCCGCTGACTGACCAAAAGGCCCGAATAATGAAAAACAGAATGCTCAGCCCGGCGGCTGTCATGTGCAAGTGTTTGAGGGCCACGTAAGTCATGCCAGTTATTTCCTTCTGAAGTTCAGGGTGCAGAAAAGGGCAGTATACGCAGGCTGAGCCTTAAAAGTTTTTCTACGTCCGAGCCTGTGTCTGCCCGGACGCAAAAAAAAGTCATATTCAAAGCAGATTGACGGGCAGTTTCAGATAGATCTGACCATTGCTTTCTGGTTCGGGAAAGTGTCCGGCGCGGATATTGACTTGAATGGAAGGCAGGATCAGGCGTGGCATGCCCAGGGTTTTATCGCGTGCGCGGCGGCGCTCGCAAAACTTTTCCTGGCTGATGCCGTCGTGTACGTGGATGTTGCCGTCCTTCTGCTCCTGAACCGTGCAGTGGAACTGGGGCTCCCGTCCTTCAGGCGGATAGTCGTGGCACATGAACAAGACCGTATCTGCGGGCAGGGCCAGCAGGCGCTGGATGGATTCATAAAGCTGGCTGGCGCTGCCGCCCGGAAAGTCGCAGCGGGCGGTACCGACATCGGGCAGGAACAAGGTGTCGCCCACAAATACGCCCAGACCTTGAACGTGATAGGCCATATCTGCCGGGGTATGACCGGGCACGTGCAAAGCCTGCACTTGAATGGCGCCGATCTGGAACGGTTCCTGATCCTTGAACAGCGTATCGAAGGGTGTGCCGTTGGCCTGTATTTCGGCCTCTATATTAAAGATGCGGCTGAACGTGGACTGCACTTGCTTGATGTGTTCGCCAATGGCTATTTTCCCGCCCACCTGTTCTTGCAGCCAGACCGCAGCGGACAGATGGTCGGCATGGGCATGGGTTTCCAGAATCCATTGCACCTCCAGCTGATGCTGGCGCACAAAGTCCACGACCTTCTGGGCAGACACGGTGCTGCTGCGGCCGGAGGCGGCGTCGTAGTCCAGCACCGAGTCAATGATGGCGCATTCGCGTTGACCTTCGGCATAAACCACGTAGGTGAACGTGGATGTGTCCGTATGAAAGAAGCTGGCGACCTGGGCTTGGAGCATGTCAGACCTCTTGTTGCTTAAAAAATATGAAAAGATATTATATAATAATATATATTGTATTTTTGTAGAACGTTATGAATCAAACCGAACTGGAAGCCCTGCGACAGGTAGCGGGCCGAGCCAGCAGCTTGCTGGGCAGCCTGGCCAACCCTGACCGCCTGATGATTCTGTGCACGTTGGTGCAGGGCGAATGCAATGTGGGGGAGCTGGCGCAACGCAGTGGAATTTCACAACCTACTTTATCCCAGCAATTGACGGTTTTGCGGCGCGAAGAGCTGATTGCCAGCCGCAAAGAGGGCAAGTACGTCTATTACCGCCTGGAAAACCCGGCGGTGCTGGCTGTCATGCAAACTTTATATGGAATTTTTTGTGCCCCAGGAGGCATTGATGATCGCAATTGACTGGAGTTCCTTTACCCCATGGAGCGCCTTGTTTGGCGGCGCCTTGATTGGTTTGGCGGCCGCGGTGCTGGTGCTGTTCAATGGTCGGGTGTTTGGCATATCCGGCCTGCTGTCGGGCACCTGGAGCGGGGAGGCGGGTGACAAGGGCTGGCGCTGGATGGCCTTGCTGGGCCTGGCGGCGGCACCCTGGCTGTACCGCCTGGCCGGGGAAACCGTACCTGTCGTGCAGCCGCAGCCCTGGATGTGGGTGGTGGTAGCCGGTTTGCTGGTGGGGTTCGGAACCCGTTTGGGTTCGGGGTGCACCAGTGGTCATGGTGTGTGTGGTCTGTCGCGTTTGTCGCCCCGTTCTTTGGTGGCAACGCTGACGTTTATGGCCAGCGGCTTTCTGACCGTATTTGTCTTGCGTCATTTGATCTAAGGAGCCCGCCATGCACTATTTCATCGCTTTAGTTTCCGGCCTGATTTTTGGCTTGGGTTTATTGATTTCCGGCTTGGCCAACCCCAGCAAGGTGCTGGCGTTTCTGGATCTGGCCGGAGCCTGGGACCCGTCTTTGGCCTTGGTAATGGCCGCGGCAATTGCGGTGGCGATTGTGCCGTTCAGTCTGGCACGCCGTCGTCCTTGTGCTTTTGTGACTGGCCAGCCCATGAATCTGCCCAAGCAGCGTCAAATAGACCGTCCTTTGGTGTTGGGTGCTTTGATTTTCGGCGCTGGTTGGGGTGTGGCAGGTTTCTGCCCCGGACCGGCCATTGTGCTGGCTGCGTCGGGCGCACCGTTGGCTATTTTGTTTCTGGTCGCGATGCTGATCGGAATGTGGGCGGCAGGGCGGGTGCGTGGCTAAGGACCACGTCACACCGCCTTAGCCCAAATGGGTTGTGGGAGCCGGGACTTGATCCGGCTCCATATTCACCAATCCCTGCAAAATGCCGCAATGCTCCAGGCCACCGGCCTGTCCGCAGCGGTGACGCAGTTCAATCAGTTGTTTTTGCAGGTGTTCCAGCTCGGCAATGCGTACGGCCACATGCTCGATGTGTTCATCCAGCAAATCGTTGACCGGGGCGCAGTCTTGCGCTGGGCCGTCCATGAATGCCAGCAGGCCGCGAATTTCTTCGTGCGTCATATCCAGGCTGCGGCAGTTGCGAATAAAACGTAGCCGTTCCAGGTGGATACTGCGGTACAGGCGGTAGTTGCCCTCGCTGCGCTCCGGCTCGGGCAGCAGCCCAACTTTCTCGTAATAGCGGATGGTTTCCGTGTTGCAGTGGCTTTTTTCCGCCAACTCACCAATTTTCATTGCTTGGCCTCCAAAGGGCTTGACCTTGTAGTTACTTTAGGCTTTCTACTGGTCCCATGCAAGAAGCGAGGAACTGCTATGACATCAGCTAACAACACATCAAAGCTCGGCGTGGGGCAGTGCACAACATCAGCCTGCCAGACCGAGCACGTACATGACCATAGTCATGATCACGCCCATGCGGCGGGCGATCACAGCAACGAGCATAGCCATGATCACGATCACAGCCATGCAGAACAAGCGTCGCACTCCCACGAGGGGGCGTGCTGCTCGGCACCCGCATTTGGCCCATCGGTGACCTTGGCGGCCAGTACCTCCACTCGTCTGGTCGTGCATATTGCTGATATGGACTGCCCGGCGGAAGAGAACATGATTCGCTCCGGCCTGAAAAAGCTGGATCAGGTGCAGAACCTGGGTTTTGACCTGATGCAGCGTGTGTTGACCGTAGACCACGTGGATGGTGCCCGTGACAAGGTGCTGGGCGCGTTGCGCGGCCTGGGCTTTGAACCCCGCATGGCCGATGAAGAGCCTGTGAAGCAGGTATCGCCCAAGCAAGGTCTGATTCGCATTGCCGGCGCCGTGGTGCTGGCTTTGGCCGCCGAGATCAGTCACTGGCTGGCGGCCCCCGAGTGGCTGGTGATTGTTCTGGCTCTGGCCGCGATTCTGTCCGGCGGCGTGCAGGTCTACAAGAAGGGCTGGATTGCGCTGCGTAATGGTCAGCTCAATATTAATGCCTTGATGAGTATTGCCGTTACCGGCGCGGTACTACTGGCCCAATGGCCTGAAGCCGCCATGGTGATGTCCTTGTTCAGCCTGGCTGAGTGGATTGAGGCTCGTTCCCTGGACCGCGCCCGTAATGCGGTGGACAGCCTGCTCAAGCTGGTTCCGGATGAAGTGCTGGTCAGTGCCGATGGCAAGGATTGGCAGCGTGTACCGGCCAATCAGGTGCAGGCAGGCTGGCAAGTGCGTGTGGCCCCTGGGGAGCGTTTTGGCCTGGATGGCAAAGTTCTGCAAGGGCTAAGCACGGTTAACCAGGCTCCTATCACGGGTGAAAGTGCCCCCGTGGACAAAGCGCCCGGTGACGAAGTTTTTGCAGGCACCATCAATGGCATGGGCGAACTGGTGTATCAGGTCCAGGCCGCGCATGATGAAACCTTGCTGGCCCGTATCACACGTTCGGTTCAGGAGGCCCAGGCCAACAAGGCTCCGATTCAGCGCTTTGTCGACCAGTTCTCTCGCATCTACACCCCGCTGGTTGTGGTGGCGGCAGCCTTGATGGCTGTGGCCTTGCCCTTGATCTGGGGTGTGAGCTGGTCGGAGTCCGTATACCGCGCTCTGGTTCTGCTGGTCATTGCGTGCCCTTGCGCCCTGGTGATCTCCACGCCTGTGGCCGTAGTCAGTGCCCTGGCCAGTGCCGCGCGTGCCGGTATTTTGATTAAAGGTGGCGTGTATCTGGAGCGGGCTCGTCAGCTACGGTACTTGGCCGTGGACAAGACCGGCACCCTGACCTTGGGCGAGCCTTCCTTGAGCGAATATGGCAGCCTGCGTCCAAGCCTGTCAGATAGCGAAGTGCTGGACATGGCCGTTACTCTGGCCGAGCGTTCGGATCATCCTGCCTCGCAAGCGATTGCCCGTGGCCGTGTGGCATCGGGTCTGGTGCGCCTGGATCAATTCGAAGCTTTGGCGGGTAATGGTGTGCAAGCACAAGGCACGACTGGCCAATTGCGTCTGGGCAAGCGTAGCTGGGTGCTGGGGCAGAACAAGGCTGAGTCCAGCCAGGCCGAGCAGCAAGCGGTAGAGAGCGGTGCCACCATGGTGTATCTGGGTGACGAGCACGGTCTGCTGGCCTGGTTCGCCATGATGGATACGCTGCGTCCCACCACCAGCCAGGCGATTCGCGATCTGCAAGCGCAGGGTGTTCAGGTGGAAGTGCTTTCGGGCGACCACGAACAAGCCGTGCGCCATGTCGCCCAGCAAGCCGGAATCAAGGATTTCCGAGGTGGTTTGCTGCCACAGGACAAGCTGGACCGTATCGAGGAAAAACTGGGTAACGGTTTGGTGGCGATGGTGGGTGATGGCATCAATGATGCACCCGCCCTGGCTCGTGCCGATGTGGGTATCGCGATGGGAGCTTTGGGTTCGGACATTGCGATCGAGACCGCTGACGTGGCCTTGATGGACGATGATCTGGGCAAGATTGCCTTGCTGATGCGTCAGTCCCGAGCCTTGCATGCCGTGTTGTGGCAGAACATCAGCCTGGCTTTGGGTATCAAGGCCGTGTTCCTGGTGATGGCCCTGACCGGCCAGGCCACCATGTGGATGGCCGTGTTTGCCGACGTGGGTGCCAGCTTGCTGGTGGTGCTGAACAGCTTGCGTTTGCTGCGCGCCCGCAACCCTTGAATTCCGTGTTCGTTGTCACTGAGCCCCACCTCTTTGAGGTGGGGCTTTTTTTATCGCTGGGCCGTCCCAAGGCTCGGCGCCCCCGGTAAAAAGCGCCCCCTCGGGGATGAGCCTGGACACACAGTAGTCCATTGCGGCCTGCTGTGTGCCAGGCGAATCCGAGCGGCATGCAGGCCGCGAGGTGGAGCGCAAGCCGCAGGCGCAGCGTGGGGGCCTTTTTATGCCGCGTCAAATAAGCCCATCACTAACGTGAAGTTTTTTTGACACGCAGTAGTATCATTAAGGCTTCATTTGGGTTGAGGCCCTGCTTGTTTCTCATCTGTGTCGAGCAGGCTGGGCATGACAAGGACGCGCGATGATTGCACTGCTGGAAGCGGGTCGAGCCGGACTCCTGGGGCGAAAACACTGGCTAAATAACCTGTTGGCTGGTTTGGTGGTGGGGGTGGTGGCCTTGCCGTTGGCCATGGCCTTCGCCATTGCCTCCGGGGTCAAGCCCGAGCAGGGTTTGTATACCGCCATTATTGCCGGTTTGGCGGTGTCTTTATTTGGCGGCAGCCGGGTGCAGATTGCCGGGCCGACGGGGGCCTTCATTGTCATTCTGTCCGGGGTGGTGGCCCAACATGGGGTGGCGGGCCTGCAAATTGCCACGCTGATGGCCGGGGTGATCTTGCTGCTGCTGGGCCTGCTGCGCCTGGGAGCCGTGATCCGCTTTATTCCCGATCCGGTCATCGTGGGTTTTACCGCCGGTATCGGGGTGATCATCTGGGTGGGCCAATGGCGGGACTTTTTTGGCCTTCCCGTCGTCGAGGGCCAGCACTTTCACGAGAAACTCTGGTTCTTGCTGCAGAACCTGCCGTCCCTGGATTGGGCAACCACACTGCTGGGGCTTTTGTCTCTGGCGATTCTGATTGTCGTGCCCAAGATCCCAAGTCTGGCGCGTTTGCCCGGACCGCTGGTGGCCCTGGTGGTCATTACGCTTATCCAGGCGATTTTCCGTTTTGAGTCGGTGGCCACTATCGGCTCCAGCTTCGGTGCCTTGCCCAGTGGTTTGCCGTCGTTTCAATGGCCGGAAATTACGCTGACTCGCGTGGTGGAGCTGATCGGGCCTGCGTTTGCAATTGCCATGTTGGGTGCGATTGAGTCCTTGCTGTCCGCTGTCGTGGCCGACTCCATGACAGGGACCCGTCACGACTCCAATCAGGAATTGGTGGGCCAAGGGATTGCCAACGTGCTCTCGCCCTTGTTTGGCGGGATTGCGGCTACCGGGGCCATTGCCCGTACCGCTACCAATATCCGTAATGGCGGTGACAGCCCCATTGCCGGCGTGGTGCATGTCATTTTCCTGGTACTGGTTCTGCTGTTGCTGGCCCCGCTGGCGGCTTATATCCCGCTGACGGTGTTGGCGGCCATTCTGTTCATGGTGGCCTGGAATATGAGTCAGGCCAAGCTGGTTCTTCGCCTGCAGCGCCGTATGCCTACCGCTGACTTGTTCATTCTGTGGGTGACTTTCGCCCTGACGGTATTTGCGGATCTGGTGGTAGCCGTCAATATTGGGGTGATTCTGGCCATGCTGTATGTGCTCAAACGCACCTCGGATGGGGTGCAAGTGCGGGCCCTGGAAGGCCGCCGTTTACAGCGGGCACTGGATTTGTCCTTCAGCCAGGAATTGCGGCAGGATATTTCGGTGCTGACTCTGGAAGGACCGTACTTCTTTGCCAGTGTGGAAGCGGTGAATCGTTCCTTGCTGACGGTGCCGGAGCAGGTTCGGGCCGTGGTCTTGCGCTTGAATTACGTGCCTTTTGTGGATGCGACGGCCATGCAGGCTTTGGAGACTGCCTTGGCGGAGCTGGAACAGCGCAATGTCATGGTGGCGCTGTGCGAGGCGAACGAGAAAGTGGGTCGCAAGCTGATTCGCATGGGTCTGTTCAAGCAGATTCACGCGCATCGCGTTTTTGATAGCTTGCAGAATGCGTGGGAAAGCGTCAGCGAGACCCTGGACCATCAGGCCGTCAAGCAAAAAGAAACGGCCACGCCTGAAACGGGAATGGCAACGTAAGCCTTGATGCCTTGCTTGTCTGCCCTGAAAGAACTTGATAGTGAACAATCCCCTCGTGAAAAGCGGGGGGATTGTTGTTTGGTGCCGGGCTTGGCAAGGGTGAGCCCGGCTTTTGAGCTCAGTTTTTTATTTCATTAAGCACCGTACGAAAGCCCACATGCTGGGTAGACATGGTGGTTTCCTGGGGTTGCCGTGAAGCTGGGCGATAGCGTACGCAGAAGTTCGCCGCACACAGAAACGAGCCGCCCTTGATGACGCCTGTTGCCGGATTTCCGTTGGCATCCGTTGCTGCCACGAGAAGGGGTTTGGGCGCCAGGGGGCGATGCTGGGGCTGCCATGCACTGCGTGTCCATTCCCAGACATTGCCGACCGAATCCCACAGGCCATAGTTATTGGCCGGGAAGCAGCCTACGGGGGCGGTGCCTTCGTAGCCATCGCGCAGCAGGTTCTGGGCGGGGAAACTACCTTGCCAGGTGTTGGCCATCAAGCGGCCGCGCACTTCAGGCGTATTGCCCCAAGGGTAGGTAGCGCCTTCCAGTCCGCCGCGCGCTGCAAACTCCCATTGCTCTTCGGTGGGCAGATCGCGTCCCAACCAGCGGGCGTAGGCCAGCGCATCCTCGTAGGCGATATGGACGACGGGATGATTGTCACGGCCGTTCATATTGGTATCGGGGCCACCGGGATGCCGCCAGTTGGCACCTGGCACCCATACCCACCAGTTGTAATTGCTGGGAGGGGCATGTTGATCGTGCCCGTCGTGGTGATCGTGATCATGCGTTGCTGCCGGTGGCGTGAAGACGGCGGATCCGGGCTGACGATACTGCTCGGGAACCTGAACATTCGGCGGAAATTCCGGCACCCGTTCCGCCTGGGTGACATAGCCTGTGGCTGCCACAAATTGTGCGAATTGGGCATTGGTGACTTCGTGCTGGTCTATCTGAAAAGCCTGGACCTCCACGGGATGTACCGGCTTTTCTTCCGGATAGCCTTCGTCGGACCCCATCAGAAAGCGCCCACCGGGAATGGTGACCAAACCAGCCTGATTGGCGGCTCCTTGCCTGGCCGGGCCGAAGCCTGTTGGTATGCCGCTATAGGCTTGGCAATCGTGGGCCGGAACCGGAGGAGGGAGGGTATCGGAGCCGTCTGCCGCTGCAGGCAGCGGGGCTGCTGTCAGCAGCCCGCATACCGTCAGCAGTGCCTTGGCTCGGGAGAGCTTAAAGGACTTCATCCAGATCCTTGTAGTAGTTCAGGCTGTTGCTGTAGCCTGGGCGCGAAGCCAGACCTTCAAAATCCTCCACTCCGTTGCGCTTGGCATATTGCTCGTACTCGGCAATCAGCTCTTTCAGCTTTTCAGGATGTTTTTCGGACAGGTCATTCAGCTCGGAGCGATCTTCGACCACATTGAACAGTTCCCAGCGGTCTTTGCCCCACGGTGCATTGGCGTACACGATTTTCCAGTCACCCACGCGCATGGCGCGGCGGCCATTCAGCTCCCAGCCTTGGCGGAAGGTTTCATGGACCTGATCGCTGTGACCGGTCAGCACATCCACCATGGAGTTGCCTTGCATGGGGATGACCTGGCGGCCACGGTATTCGCCCTTGGGCTGTTCGATCTGGGCCAAGGCCAGAATGGTGGGGGCGATGTCGGTTACATGGGCCGGAGCGCGCACAAATTCGCCCTGACGCTTGCCACCGGGTACGCGCATGATGCTGGGCACCGAGATACCGCCTTCATACATGAAGGCTTTGTACAGATTGAAGGGCGTGGAGCCAACTTGCGCCCAGCCTGGGCCGTATTCCACAAAGGAGCCGGGACGGCCCGTGTTTTCATAGCTGTTATCGCGATGCTTGTGAGCCCAGGCGCGGGTTTCACCTTCATCCAGCACGGTATTGCCGTCGGCACCGTTATCGGACATGAAGATCACAACGGTGTTGTCGTACTGGCCGGTTTGTTTCAGGTGCTCGATGACACGGCCAATCTGTGCATCCATGGCTTCCACCATCGCGGCGTAGACCGCCATACGTTTGCTTTCAACACGTTGCTGTTCAGGACTCAGCTCTTTCCAGCGTGGCCAGGCCGGATTGCCCACATAGCCTTGCATATCCTGGGGCACCAGACCCAGCTTTTTCATGCGTTCCAGACGTTCCTCACGCAGCACGTCATAGCCTGCGTCATAGCGGCCTTCATATTTACGTATGTATTCCTCGGGCGCGTGCAAGGGCCAATGGGGAGCCGTAAAGGCCAGGTAGGCGAAGAAAGGCTGGTCCTTGCGTTTGTCCGCATCGATATAAGACATCAGGCGCGAGGCAAAAAACTCGCTGGAGTAAAAGTCCTTGGGCAATTGAACTTCCTTGCCGTTCTCGCGGTACAGGGCAACCGGCGCTTTATTGGCATCAAAGGTGATGATGCCGCTTTGGTCAAAGTGGCTGGCGCCACCGTGCATCAAGGCGTAAGACTGGTCGAAGCCCCGATTGGGCGGGGCGACTTCCTCTTTCACACCCAAATGCCACTTGCCAGCCATATAAGTACGGTAGCCATGGTCTTGCAGGACCAAGGGGAAGGGCAGGGCCTGGTCGCTTAGAAAGCCTTCGTAGCCGGGCAGGGCGCGCTGCTGGGGCGTCATCAGTTCGGCCATGCCACCAAAGCCAACCTGGTGGTTGTCCGCGCCGGACATCAGCATGGCGCGGGTGGGGGAACAGAAGGGGGAAGCGTAAAAGTCAGTCAGGGCTACGCCGTCTTTGACCAGGGCATCCAGGTTAGGGGTGGAAATTTCCCCGCCAAACGCGCCAATGTCTGAATATCCCAGATCATCGGCCACGATCAGCAAAATATTGGGGCGTTGTGTCTCTTTGGCTGCGTGACTGCTTAGCGTGCAGGCGGCCAAAGCCAGGCCCAGCAAGTTGCGCAGTAAATAGCTGGTTTTAGTGCGTCGCATTTTCGTGTGTCTCAATCTAGTTATGTTTATAGGTAGAACGGATGTGTAGACAGAGCCAGCAACAATGGCCTCACACTTTTGATCTGAGCCGCCGCTGCCAGTCTTTTAGAGGCTGGCGTGTCTCCCCCAATTCGATTGGACACGAAGCGGCGTGGGGATTTCCAAGACTAAAAAGGTTTGCTTGCATACCTGGAAGGTATGGTGGCTAATATAAGCATTGGAAATCAAGGAACTAGGCTTGCAAGCGGCATGGGCTGTGGTTTTCCCTGATAAGTCCACAAAACGCCCTGAGTGGAGCCTGTTTATTTGACGTAGCCAGGCTTCTGGCATGCGTGAAGGGGGCAGCCATGAAAAAAGCCCCAGCAAGTGGGGCTTGGGTGAGCAATCTGGAAATTAACGGGCCAGCTTGAACTCGTCGTCGCCCATGAAGGCGTAACGCAAGGCGTCGATCAAGGCCAGGAAATAGGCCAGCGGCGACCAGATGGCAAACAGCACCAGGAATAACAAGCCCATGCCGATCTGGCCCAGGTAAAAGCGGTGCACGCCCAGCCAGCCCAGAAATATCGCCAGCACGATCGCGATCTTGCGGTGGCTGTTGGGCTTGGACATTTCGTCTTTCTTGTTCTTGGAAATCCAGATCACCAGCGGGATGGTAATGATCAAGGCGATCAGCGCCTTGCCCCAATGTACGGTCAGGTAGTGCTGAACTTGCTGCATCAACTCGATGAAGTCATGGAACAGGAATCCCAGGTACGAGGAAATGTAGTGGAAAATGGCCTCGCCAAAGGTCAGGCCCAACATCACGATCAGGAAGATGGCAATGCCCAGAATGATTTTTTGCAGCATGGTGTTTCCGTCAAAAAAAACAGCAAGTTCAATAAGTGCGTGCCTGACGCACGGCTTGTTCCCAACTGAGCATCAGGTTTTGGGCTTCATCGCGCGACATGATGGGCTCGAAAACCCGGTCGCATTGCCATAGCGCCGCAATCTCAGGCAGACCTGAATACAGACCGCTGCCCAAGCCCGCCAGATAGGCGGCGCCCAGCGCGGTCGTCTCAATAGTAACGGGACGCACGACAGGCAGGCCCAACAAGTCTGCTTGAAATTGCATCAGAAGATTATTGGCACAGGCCCCACCGTCCACACGCAGCTCGTGCAAGGCCGGGCCGCCGTTGGCCTGTACATCCCGATTCATGGCTTGCAGCACGGCGGCGCTTTGGTAGGCAATGCTGTCCAGAGCAGCGCGGGCGATGTGGGCCATGGTGGAGGCGCGTGTCAGGCCGGTAATGGTGCCGCGGGCTTGGGCATCCCAATAGGGGGCGCCCAGGCCGGTGAAGGCAGGGACCAGTCGTACGCCTTGTGCATCCGGCACGCTGCGAGCCAGCTCTTCGACTTGCGCGCTATGCTCCAGTGCGCCCAGACCATCGCGCAGCCATTGGACCACCGCCCCCCCAATAAATACGCTGCCTTCCAGCGCATAGGCGGGAGCATCGCCGTGATGGGCGGCGCTGGTTGCGATCAGGCCGTTATGGGATTGGGGGACTTGAGAGCCACAGTGCATCAACAGGAAGCAGCCTGTGCCATAGGTATTCTTGGCCATGCCGGGTGTTGTGCAAGCCTGGCCGAACAGGGCGCTTTGTTGGTCGCCCGCCACACCACAAATGGGAATGGGGCTACCCAGAATTTCGGGGCTGCAATGGCCAAACTCGGAGGCGGAGCTCTGTACCTGGGGCAAGACGCTGGCCGGGATGTTGAACAGGGCCAGCAATTCATCGTCCCATTGCTGGCTATGAATGTTGTAGAGCAGAGTGCGTGAGGCATTGCTGACATCGGTGGCATGGACTTTGCCGGCGCTTAAATGCCAGATCAGCCAGCTGTCAATGGTGCCGAAAGCCAGTTCACCACGCGCTGCACGTTCACGGGCGCCGGGTACGGAGTCCAGCAGCCAACGCAGCTTGGAGGCCGAAAAATAGGCATCAATAGGCAGGCCGGTCTTGCCGGTAATGGTGGCTTCGTGCCCTTGTTCGCGCAACTGGGCGCAGAAGTCCTCGGCGCGTCTGTCTTGCCAGACGATAGCCTTGTGCAGGGCCTGCCCGGTTTGCCGATCCCATAGCACTGTGGTTTCACGCTGATTGGTAATGCCAATGGCGTGTATGTCCTGAGGGCGCAGCCCTGCCTGCTCAATCGCTTGCCGGGCGGTTCGGAACTGGGTGTCCAGGATTTCCTGGGGATCATGCTCCACCCAGTCTGTACGCGGGTAGTATTGCTGAGTTTCCTGCTGCGCCTTGGCCAGAATGCGGCCGTCTGCCGCTACCACAAGGCTGCGCGAGCTGGAGGTTCCCTGATCAAGAGCAAGTATGAATGTCATGCGAATGAGGCAGTAAAAGCGGAGCAGACCACAGTGTACTGGCTCTGTGTGATCTGTGTCCGGTCGCAGAAGGGGACTTGATACGCGAGCAAACAAGTTTCACTGGACGGTAAAAGTTCAGGGGCTAAAATCAGGGTAAATCCCGAGCCAGTCAGTGTTTTTTTCGGGTGTCTGCTAATTTCAGGTCCAAAGCTCATCTTATGACTACATTAAGTTCCCCCTTATTGACCGACAGAGCCCAGATGCTGGGCGCCTTGGCGCGCACCACGCAGGTTGATATGGTCGTGGTGGGTGGTGGCGCTACCGGCTTGGGCGTGGCTCTGGACGCGGCCTTGCGGGGCTTGAGTGTGGTTGTGCTGGAAGCCTGGGACTTTGCCAAAGGCACGTCCTCGCGGGCGACCAAGCTGGTACACGGCGGGGTGCGATACCTGGCCCAGGGCAATGTCAGTCTGGTGCGTGAAGCCTTGCGCGAGCGTATGCATTTGCTCAGCAATGCGCCCCATCTGGCGCAGCGCCTGCCTTTTGTCATGCCCAGCTACAAGTGCTGGGAGACTCCGTTTTACGGGGTGGGCCTGATGGCCTATGACGGTTTGGCGGGGCGCGAGGGGTTGGGTCATACCCAATTTTTGAGTGCTTCCAAAATCCGGCAGCTTCTGCCCGGTGCGCGGCAAAGTGGCCTGAAAGGTGGCGTGAAATATTGGGACGGCCAGTTTGATGATGCCCGTCTGGCCTTGGCCCTGGCCCGTACGGCGGCACTGAATGGGGCCTTGCTCATCAATTACTGTCCGGTTGTGGATGTGATGCACAGCGAGGGCAAGGTCTGCGGGGTGCGCTGCCAGGACAAGGAAAGCGGTCAGACCTATGAGATCCAGAGCAAATGCGTGGTCAATGCCACGGGCGTGTGGGTGGATCAGGTGCGACAACTGGATGCGCAGGAAGCCGGGCGTGAACTGCGCCCTATGGTTTCGCCCAGCCAGGGTGTGCACTTGGTGGTTGATCAGGAATTCTTGCCCGGTGAACACGCCTTGCTTGTGCCACGGACCAAGGATGGCCGGGTCTTGTTTGCCGTGCCTTGGTTGGGCAAGCTGATTTTGGGCACGACGGATACTCCCCGAGACGATATTCCGCTGGAGCCGCGCCCCTTGGCCCAGGAAGTGGATTTCATTCTGAAAGAGTCCGCGAATTATCTGCAAAAAGCGCCCACGGTGCGGGATGTGCGCAGTATCTGGGTGGGGCTGCGACCGTTGGTGCGCCCTGCAGCCGAGTCGGCCGCGGGGCAGACGCAATCCATCAGCCGGGAACATAGCATTACGGTTAGTGCGAATGGTTTGCTGACAGTCACTGGCGGCAAATGGACGACGTATCGTGCCATGGCCGAAGATGTGCTGGAACGCTGCCAGCAGTCCGGCTTGCTGAGGCCTTTGCCAGCCTGTCGGACTCAGGAGCAACGTTTGGTCGGTGCTTCTTATGTAGGTGACCGGCGTTCTCTGGGGCGTACAGCCGGTCTGGATGCGTATGGCAGCGAGGCCGACTGGGTGCAGACCTTGCCGGGAGCGGATCAGGAATTGGCGCCGGGCTTGAGTGTGGCCATGGTGCGCTTTGCTTGCCGCTTTGAATATGCCCGTACCGTTGAAGACATGCTGGCCCGTCGTTCGCGCCTTTTGTTCCTTGATGCGCGTCTGGCGCAGTCACTTGCCCCAGCGGTGGCGGCAATTATGGAAGAAGAGACCGGGCGCTCGCCCGAGCTGGAGGCCTTTCTGGAACTGGCCGAGCAATACGCCACCGTGCCTACGCGTTAAACGTATGGCAATAAGAAAGGGCCCGTTCATTACGGGCCCTTTTGCTTTCTGCGCTCAATGAAATTGGGTCTGGTGAAAGATCAGGCCCGCTTCCATTCAATACCTGCGCTGGCTTGCTGATGAGTCAATCAAAGAAAGTGCGAGCTGTTTCAAAGCGCTTGGCGAAATAGGGATTGTCCAGTGAATCAATCCGCACGCGTCCACCACTGGAGGGAGCGTTGATGAATTGTTGCTTGCCTATATAGATGCCTACATGCGAGTTCGGGGTACCCAGTGTATTGAAAAACACCAGGTCACCCGGGCGCAGCTGTGAACGGCTGACACGCCGGGCCGCGCTGGCCTGGTCGCCGGTGCGGCGTGGAATGGGGGAGCTGGACTCCTGGCTGAATACATAGTGCACCAGGCCGCTGCAATCAAAGCCGGTAGACGGCTCGCGTCCGCCGTAGCGGTAAGGCGTATCCAGCAATGTCAGGGCAGACAGGACGACGGCTGAGCGGCGCTGTTCATCCACACCAATGGGTTTGCCGGGGGGGAGGCGGGACAAGGGCGTGTGCGCACAAGCTGCCAGGATCAGTGTCAGGCACAAGGCGAACAGACGTTGCGTAAAAGCAGCAGGAACCATGGGCTGTTACAAAACGGATGTGGTGGCGGCGGGGAAAGCTGTCCCCAGAAGATTATCCGATATTTCAACGCTTTTTAGGCTGCACGCGAGATGGATCGTCGAAATATGCATTAATTAATGGCTAATGTATGCAACAAAACATAAATTTGATACAGGCGCTTTGATCTTTGTCATGTTACATCTCGTTTATAACTACAACATTAAGTGAGCATCTGATAATATTCTGCTGTGTCTTGATACGTTTATTGCATATATTTATTGTTTTCCATGTTTTTAGGGCATTAAAAGAGAGTGTGTGTCGGAAACATCGAGAATGTAAAATTTATATTCACGCAATAGATTGCAAGGCATGATACATATTTATGTAACTTTATATGTTTTAAATGTGTTTTGTTACAAGAAACTGGCTGATTAACAGATTTACAAGGATGGCTGACATGCCCGTATCGGAAAATTCGCTGCTGAATGATATTCAGGAAGTCAATTTGTCGTACTTGTTACTCGCGCAGCGCCTGCTGCGGGAGAATTTTTCGGCAGGTATGTTCCGTTTGGGCTTCGATACTGATGTGGCAGAGACCTTGTTGCGTCTGTCGCCGGCCCAATTGGTCAAGCTGGCCAGCTCCAGCTCGTTGATTTGCGGCTTTCGCTTCAATGATTACGACCTGCTCACCACCTTGACGCAGGATGTGCTGGGAGGGGTATTGCAGCAGGCTCACTCCACTATTCTTCTGTCACAGCGCGCGACGGCAGAACAAGCCGGTTAAACCGGCTGCGAACTTATTACATCAAGAACTATGGCTATAAAAAGCGTCGCCAAAGAAGCCCAGGAAATTGGGCTTGCTTCCGACATGATTGAGCTGGGGGCGCGTTTGCAGGTCCTGCAAGCAGAAACATCATTAAGCTACGACCGGCTGGCCCGTTTGTACCGTGAAGTCAAGGGCTGCTCGCCACCCAAAGGGATGCTGCCTTTTTCTGTCGACTGGTTCATGACCTGGCTGCCCAATATTCATTCCAGCCTGTTCTATAGCATTTACCAGTTCATGGCCGTACATACGCCGTGCGACAAAAGTCGTGCACTGGTCGAGGCCTATCGCCTTTACCTGGAGCAATCGTCGGCCGGGCGTCTGGAAGTGGGGCCGGACGAAGAGCCCGTGCTGAGTTTTACCCGTGCCTGGATGCTGCTGCGCTTTTTTGATAGCGGTTTGTTGCAACTGTCCCAGTGCGAGCGCTGCAAGGGGGGCTTCGTGGCCCATGCGCACGATCCTGAATCAGGCTTTATTTGTGCCATTTGCCGTCCGCCACCACGGGCCGGCAAGACCCGTGCCAGCAAGGCGCGCAGTACACCTAAATCTCCGGGCGGCAAAAGTCGAAAATCAGAGCCGGTCAAGGAGCCGCAAGCCAGGGTCACGGGGCACGTCAACGCACAGGTAGACGTGCCCATCTAACAATAGCTTTTGTCGTCAGTGTGCAGCAAAGCCGGATAGATGCTGGTTTTTGATGTGGATCTGATAAGAATCTGAATGTGTCAAGGCAACTGGAAGCGTTGATCTAGGCTGGAAAAAGGCCATTAACGCGTCGTTTTAGCCCGGTTGCTTGCCGCCATCATTAGCAGCGTGTATTTGAAGAAGGCGTATCCGTGCTTATTATCCTTGGATATATCATTGTTTTCGTCTCCGTTTTCGGGAGCTTTGTGGGGCTGGGCGGGCACTTGGGTGCGCTATACCAGCCTTTTGAATTACTGCTGATTGGTGGCGCGGCCCTGGGAGCCTATTTTGCGTCCAACAGCGGCAAGTCCATCAAGCTGCTGGCCAAAGCGTTGCCGATTGCATTTCGCAGCAGCCCCTACAACAAGCAGTTATACATGCAGTTGATGGGCATGTTGTCTGTGCTGCTGAACAAGGCTCGACGCGATGGCATGATGTCCATCGAAGCGGATATCGAAAACCCCGAACAAAGCCCCATCTTTGCTGATTACCCCAATGTGGTGAAAGATCCGGCTTTGATGAACTTTGTGTCCGACTACCTGCGTTTGATGATCAGCGGCAATATGAGCTCGTTTGAAATCGAAACGCTGATGGACCAGGACATTGAAACCCACCAGCACGAACGTAACGTGCCTGCACGTGCCTTGCGTGAAGTGTCTGACGCCTTGCCCGCTTTCGGGATTGTGGCGGCCGTGCTGGGTGTGGTGAAAGCGCTGGCCTCTGTAGACCAGCCGCCTGCCGTGCTGGCAGACCTGATTTCCAAGGCCATGGTTGGTACCTTCCTGGGTATCTTGCTGGCCTACGGCTTTGTCGCTCCCTTGGCTGCTACCATCGAACGCCGTACCTCGGATTCGGTCAAGGTGCTGGAGTGCATCAAGGTCACTTTGCTGGCCAATCTGAACGGTTACCCGCCCCAGCTTGCCGTGGAATTTGGCCGTAAAGTGCTGTTTTCCTCCGATCGCCCTTCGTTCCAGGAGCTGGAAGAGCATGTGCGTCAGGCCCGCTCGGGTGCTGGTCGCAAAGCCTAAGCGGATGCGTTCATGAGCAATCATAAAGATCGCGTGGTCATCCGTCGCAAGAAGACGGCCCATGCCGAGCATCATGGTGGTAGCTGGAAAATTGCCTACGCCGACTTCATGACGGCGATGATGGCTTTTTTCCTGGTGATGTGGATTCTTTCCCTGGTTCCCAAGCAGGACTTGAAGGAAATTGCCGATTACTTCCGCATGCCCTTGATGGACGCCGTTTCGGGCGGCTATCAGGCCGACTATTCGCGCAGCGTCATTCCTGGTGGCCAGCCCAGCCTGGTGCCCAATCCCCATCCCGGCACGAACAGCAGTCAGGCGGCCGATGATCGCCAGGATGTGGAGCGTCTGGAAGATTTGAAATCGGCTCTGGAAGAACTGATCCGCATCGACCCCGTGCTGAAAGAGTTCCGTCCGCAACTACTGCTGGACATGACTCAGGACGGTTTGCGCATCCAGATTATCGACCGTCAAAGCCGCCCCATGTTCTCCACGGGCAGCGCACAGGTGCAGATTTATATGCGGGCTATTTTGCGCTCGCTAAGCGCTCCCTTGAACGAGATGCCTAACCGTATTCTGATTTCCGGTCATACCGACTCGCTGCAGTACGCCAGTGGCGAGCGTTTGTACAGTAACTGGGAGCTGTCGGCCGATCGTGCCAATGCGGCTCGACAGGAGCTGGTGGCTGGTGGTCTGGCCGAGGCCAAGGTCAAGCAGGTCGTGGGTTTGGCCGATAGTGTCAGCCTGGTTAAAGATAACCCCGCCGCAGCCGTAAATCGACGTATCAGCCTGCTCGTGCTCAATAGCCGGGCCGAACGACGCATGGACGAGCAAGCCGCAAGCGGTTCGGAAGAGTTTGATTTGCGCGAAGCCATGCAGGAGACCGAGGGGCCAATCAGTATTCATATTCCCGGTCTGCCTGAAATGCCTTCTGCCTTGCCAGTGGTGCCCTAGGGCTTGTTAACAGGCCCGACGGCCCAGGTGTTTGGGCTGTGCTTTTTGTTTTGTTGTTCTAAGCCATAACCAGGAAGGAAGTGTTCATGAGCTCCGGCGTAGATCTGAGTCAGTTTTACGAAACCTTTTTCGATGAAGCCGATGAGTTGCTGGCGGACATGGAGCGCTTGCTGCTGGAGCTGGATCTGGACGAGCCTGATCGCGATCAGCTCAATGCCATCTTCCGGGCCGCGCACTCAATCAAGGGCGGTGCAGGCACGTTTGGTTGCTTCGGTCAGCTGGCTGAAACTACCCACTTACTCGAAAATCTGCTCGATCTGGTCCGTAATGGCGAGATGCAATTGCGCAAGGACATGATTGACCTCTTTCTGGAAACCAAGGACGTGCTAACCGGACAAGTCAATGCCTACCGCGAGGAACAGGAGCCTGACGAGGAAGCCTATACCCGTATCTGCGCGCAATTGAGGCAACTGGCCCTGGAGCAAAAGGGCATTCTGGCAACGGACGCCAAAGGAACCGAAGCGATTCTGCAAGCCGAAGCGGAACCCGAGCCGGAACCGGCCGCCAATACGGATGGCTTGCCACTGTGGGTGTCCATGGGACCGGTATCGGATAAAGATGCGGAGGCGCTGCAACAAGAAATGGAGTTGATGGGCACCATCGTCCATCAAACCCGTGAAGGCGATCGCCTGGATATCTGGGTGGAAACCACAGGTTCAGCGGACGACATCCTGGCCGTTTGCTGCTTTATTCTGAATGCCGACCAGGTGTCGGTAAAACCGGCTGCTGCTCCTGGGCAAGCGGCGGCTCCAGCATCCGCCGCAGCTTCTGCTCCTGCCGCCGCCGTGGCTGTCGAGCCCGCCGCTGTCGCTCCGGCCGCTCCAGCACCAGCCCCTGTTGCGGCTGAACCTGAAAAAACCGAAACGCCTGCTCCTGCTGTTGCCCCTAAAGCTGCCGACAAACCCGCCAAGGCCGCGGCTCCCAAAGAGTCCGGCACGATCCGCGTGGGCGTGGAAAAAGTTGACCAGATCATCAACCTGGTGGGCGAGCTGGTCATTACACAAGCCATGCTGGTGCAAACTGCCTCGACGCTGGACCCGGTCGTGCATGATCGTCTTTTGAATGGCATCGAACAGTTGGAGCGCAATGCGCGCGATCTGCAAGAGTCCGTGATGTCCATTCGCATGATGCCGATGGATTACGTGTTCAGCCGCTTTCCGCGTGTGGTGCGTGAAAGCGCGGCCCGCATGAACAAGAAGATTCGTCTGGTCACCAAAGGGCAGGCCACCGAGCTGGACAAGAGCCTGATCGAACGCATTATTGATCCGCTCACGCACCTGGTGCGCAACAGTATCGACCACGGCATTGAAATGCCCGAGGATCGTCTGGCAGCGGGCAAGGAAGAAGAGGGCGTGCTGACCTTGTCGGCCCAGCACCAGGGCGGTCATATCATCATTGAAGTGGTGGACGATGGCGCTGGTCTGAACCGCGAACGTATTCTGAAGAAAGCCATGTCTTCGGGCCTGCCTGTCACCGAGACCATGCCGGACGACGAAGTGTGGCAACTGATTTTTGCCCCCGGCTTTTCCACCGCCGACAAAGTCACGGAAATTTCCGGACGCGGCGTGGGCATGGACGTGGTGCGACGCAATATCCAAAGCATGGGCGGCCATGTGCAGCTGTACTCGCGCGCAGGCAAGGGAACGACCACCCGTATTGTCTTGCCGCTGACGCTGGCGATTCTGGATGGCATGTCGGTCCAGGTGGGCAATGAGGTGTTCATCCTGCCGCTGGCTCACGTAACCGAATCCATGCAGCCCACAGAAGAGCAGTTGCGCAGCGTCACCGATACCGATCACGTCATGTTTGTGCGTGGCGAGTATCTGCCCCTGATTTCCCTGCGTGACATCTTCTCGGTTGAAGGGGCCGAGACTGATGTGACTCGTGCGATTGCCGTTATCTTGCAGGCCGAAGACATGCGCTTTGCCTTGCTGGTCGATCACCTGATTGGTCAGCATCAAGTCGTGGTCAAGAACCTGGAAGCCAATTATCGAAAAATTCCGGGTATTTCCGCTGCCACCATTTTGGGCGATGGCAGCGTAGCCCTGATTGTTGATGTTTTTGCCTTGCAACGTCTGGCGCGTGACCCCGCCTCGACGTGGGCCTGATTATTCGGAGATCTTTATGTCCAACGACTTTACTTCCCACTCCGAAGCTGCCGAGGCTGGCGGCAAGGAGTATCTGGTATTTACTCTGGGCGACCAGGAATACGGCATCGATATTCTGAAAGTTCAGGAGATCCGGGGCTACGACTCCCAGACCGTCACTCGTATCGCCAACGTGCCCAATTTCATCAAGGGTGTTACCAATCTGCGTGGCGTAATTGTTCCTATCGCAGACTTGCGGGTGCGTTTCAATATGGAACGGGTGGAGTACGACCACCAGACTGTAGTGGTGATTCTGAACTTGCACGACCGAGTAGTGGGTGTGGTGGTGGATGGTGTCTCGGATGTACTGGTGCTGCAATCGTCCCAGATCAGCGCTGCCCCCAGCTTCGGCACCGCCTTCTCGACCGAGTACCTGACCGGTATCGGTACGCTGGGCGAACGTATGCTGATTTTGGTGGATATTGAAAAACTGATGACCAGTGAAGAGATGGCTCTGGTTGACAGCGCAGTGGCCTGATCGCCCGAGTCTGTAAAGACTTGCCAGGCGGGGACTTGTTTAACGGGTCCTCCAAGGAATGTTCGGGCCGGGGGAGGCGTCACAAGCGCCTCTGATGTTCGGATCTACTCTAGACAAGGTGCTTGCAATGCTGGATGGATTACGTTTAGCCAATCTGAAGGTGCGGACCAGTCTGATTCTGGTACTGGTGTTTTTTTTAGCAATGCTGGTGGCAGGCGCCGCTCTGGGGATTTTGTCCTTGCGCGCCAATAACGGTGCGCTGCAAAGCATCGTGGTCAATCAGCGTGTAGGCTCGGCCATGTATCAGGCCATCGAGCGCTACAAAGAGACTCAAACCCTGATTGGACGAGCGGCCATCAGCTATGTGGTCAGCAATGATCTGCAAAACCAGGACTTGATGGCCGAGTGGAGCGATGCGGCTCCCAAAACCTCGGCGATCAGCTCGGCAACCCGTGATGCCCTGGACGCCACGCGCAAGCAGTTTGAGCTGGCCCAGGAATCCTTCTTTGAATACCAGGGTGTCGCTACCCAGCTGGAAGGCACCAATGATTACTACCAGCGTGTCGACGCGGCGTTCATGTCCCTGATGCAAGGTGGCGTGCTGCCCTTGATCGCCTACCTGGAGCAAGGTGATATTGCGGGTTTCCGCAGCTATGTGGCGACTACCACCAAGTTCCTGGAAGAGGATCTGTACAGCGCCTTGAACACCTTGCAGGAAGCTCAGCAGCGTTCTATCGACTCGCAATACCAGAAAGAAAACGACCAGTACAACATGGTGATCCGTCTGGTGGGTCTGGCCATGGTGCTTTGTCTGTTTATCTCCTTGGCCGTGTATGTGTTCTTGAATCGCATGGTGTTGCGCCCCTTGCGTCAGGCTGGTGCGCACTTTGATCGCATTGCCAGCGGGGATCTGACCCAGCGCGTGGAAGTGAAGTCCACCAATGAAATTGGTGTGCTGTATGACGCCGTGCGTCGCATGCAGGGCAGCTTGCAGTCCATGGTGCAAACCGTGCGTCAGGGCGTGGAAGAGATCACCTTTGGTTCGCGCGAAATTTATGTGGGCAATACGGACTTGAGCAGTCGCACGGAAGAGCAGGCCGCCTCCTTGCAGCAGACTGCGGCCAGCATGGAGCAGTTGGCCAGCACGGTTCGCCAGAACTCGGACAATGCCCAGCAAGCGGACCAGGTTGCCAAGAATGCTTCCGAAGTGGCTCTGCGCGGTGGCCAGGCGGTCTCTACCGTGGTGCAAACCATGGAAGACTTGTCGGCCAGTTCGGGACAGATTGCCCAGATCGTGAACGTGATCGACGGCATTGCCTTCCAGACCAATATTCTGGCCTTGAACGCCGCGGTGGAAGCCGCCCGTGCGGGCGAGCAGGGCAAGGGTTTTGCGGTGGTAGCCGGTGAAGTACGCAGTCTGGCTCAGCGCAGTGCGCAAGCGGCGCGCGAGATCAAGGGCTTGATCGAGCAGTCGCTGGCCAAAGTGAAAGAAGGGACTCGACAGGTGGATGAGGCGGGCAAGGTGGTCATGGAAGTGGTCAGCTCGGTACAGAGCGTAACGACCATCATGGCGGAAATTTCCTCGGCTTCAAACGAGCAGTCGGAAGGAATTGAGCAGGTGAACCGGGCGGTTGCGCAAATGGATGTGGTTGTGCAGCAGAACGCGGCCCTGGTCGAGCAGGCTACCGCTGCGGCGGGCTCCTTGCAGGATCAGGCAACCCGTTTGTCCGATGCGGTGTCGGCGTTCAAAGTCAGTGCGCAAGACATTATTGATGATCCGTTTGAAGCGCCCGAGCCGGAACGATTACGTTCTACCGAGCGTCTGTCGGCGGGGCCTTTTAGCGGGACCTTGGCCAGCCTGTAGTTATATGAGCACATCTGTGGAACCTTTTGTTTATACATTGCCCTCGATCCCGCAAGCCTCGAGGGCCGACTGTGAGCGAGCCGCGCGCTTGCTCAAGTCGTATGCGGGCATCATCTTAGGTACCCACAAAGAAGATATGGTTGCCCGCACGCTGGGTATGCGCAGTCAGAACGCGGGCATGCGCGAGGTACGCCAGTACCTGGATATTCTGGAACAGGACACCCATAGCCAGGAGTGGCAGGACTTCGTCAACGCCTTCACCATCAATCACACCGCGTTTTTTCGGGAACAGCATCACTTCGATATTCTGGGCAAGTTTGTCAGTACACGCGGCAAACCCCTGGATATCTGGTGCAGCGCCGCCTCTACGGGCGAGGAAGCGTATTCCATTGCCATGACGGTGCGCGAACACTGCCCCTCACCGGATGTGAATGTGTCCATTCTGGCTAGCGATATTGACTCGGCGGCCTTGGACAAGGCCCGTCAGGGCGTGTATACCCTGGAGCGCATTCAGCCCGTGCCCGATTTGTGGCTGCCGCGTTACTTTCAGCGTGGCGTGGGCGCTCGCAAGGGGCTGGCACGCGTCAAGCCCGTGTTGCGCAATATGGTGGAGTTCGAGGAGTTCAATCTGGTGGGGCCGGCCTGGCCGTCTTCCAGCCGTTTTGATGTGATCTTCTGTAGAAACACCATGATTTATTTTGATCGTGATGATCAGACACGCATTCTGGAGCGCTTTGCCGCCGTCACCAAGCCTGGCGGACTGCTGTTTGTGGGGCATTCCGAGAACTTCTCCTATCTGACCAAGGCCTTTCGACTGCTGGGTCAGACGGTGTATGTCCGGAACTAGGGCCCATTAGTTTCACCCCGCCCCAAGCTCTGTTGGCGTTTGAAATCGGGATTATGAGTAGCATGAAGAAAATTCGAGTTTTGTGTGTAGACGATTCCGCCCTGGTGCGCAGCCTGATGGTGGAAATTATCAACAGTCATGCGGATATGGAAGTGGTGGCCGTGGCCCCCGATCCGCTGGTGGCGCGCGAGCTGATCAAAGAACACAATCCGGATGTGCTGACGCTGGACGTCGAGATGCCGCGTATGGACGGGCTGGACTTTCTGGAGCGCCTGATGCGCTTGCGTCCCATGCCCGTGGTGATGGTGTCCTCGCTGACCGAGCGCAATTCGGACGTGACCTTGCGTGCCCTGGAGCTGGGCGCGGTGGACTTTGTGACCAAGCCCAAGCTGGGCCTGCGGGACGGCTTGCTGGATTACTCGGACCTGATTGCCGACAAGATCCGCGCCGCCTCCATTGCCCGTCCACGTCGTGCGACCCCGGCCCCGGCAGGGTCCGCCCCGGCTCGTCGCCTGACGCACAACTTTTCGACCACTGAAAAACTGATCATGATCGGTGCATCCACAGGCGGCACTGAGGCCATTCGCCAGGTGCTGGAGCCTTTGCCGGCCAATTGTCCGGCCATCATGATTACCCAACATATGCCAGCCGGTTTCACGCGCTCGTTTGTGAACCGTCTGGATGGACTGTGTTCCATGCAGGTGCACGAGGCCGAAGATGGTCAGCGCGTGTTGCCCGGCCATGTGTATCTGGCTCCCGGTGGCGTGGCGCACATGAAGCTGGCCCGCTCGGGTGCCAACTATGTGGTCAAGCTGGTGGACAGTGAACCTGTCAACCGCCACCGGCCCTCGGTTGATGTGCTGTTTCACTCTGCCGCCGAGCTGGCCGGACGCAATGCCGTGGGTGTCATTCTGACCGGCATGGGCAAGGACGGCGCGCAAGGTTTGCTGGCCATGAAACAGGCCGGTGCCATGACTTTTGCCCAGGACGAAGCCACCAGCGTGGTCTTTGGCATGCCGCGTGAAGCCCTGCAAATTGGCGCGGCGGACATCGCCTTGCCCTTGGGGCAGATCAGCGAACGAATTCTAGCCAGTGTGGGGGCCTTTGGGCACCGTGTATAAACGGTCCTGAACGCACTGGCATGCTACTCATTTGGAGAATGTAAATGGTACAAAAAAATATAAAAATTCTCGTCGTCGATGACTTTCCCACCATGCGCCGGATCATCAAGAACCTGCTCAAGGATCTGGGATACGAGAATGTAGACGAAGCAGAAGATGGTCAGATGGGCCTGGAAAAACTGCGCAACGGCAATTTCGAGTTTGTGGTCTCTGACTGGAATATGCCGAATCTGGATGGGCTGGAAATGCTCAAGCAGATTCGTGCCGATGCCAACCTGTCCTCTTTGCCTGTGCTGATGGTGACCGCCGAAGCCAAGAAAGAGAACATTATTGCCGCCGCCCAGGCGGGCGCCAATGGCTACGTCGTCAAACCCTTTACCGCCGCAACTCTGGAAGAGAAGCTGAACAAGATCTTCGAGAAAATGGCCGGTTAATACGGAGTACGTCATGGATCCACAGCAAACACCGAATCATCCCGACCCCCAAAGCGTACCGGTTGATCTGGTCTACCGCATCGCCAATCTGACCCGCCTGCTGCGGGAAAGCATGCGCGAACTGGGTCTGGATCAGGCCATTAAAGATGCCGCGCACGCGATTCCGGATGCCCGTGATCGTCTGCACTATGTGGCTCGCATGACTGAGCAGGCCGCCAACCGGGTACTGAACGCGGCCGAGCAGGTGCGTCCTTTGCAGGAGTCCTTGCAAGAGGATGCCCAGGCCCTGGATGCCGAATGGGAACAGTGGTTTGAACAGCCTCTGGACCAGGACCAGGCCCGCGAACTGGTCAAGCGTACTCGAGGCTTCTTGCGCGATGTGCCCGTCAAGGCCCAGCAGACGCAGGACAATCTGCTGGAAATCATCATGGCCCAGGACTTTCAGGATCTGACCGGGCAGGTGATCACGCGCATGCTGGGTGTGGTTGGCACTATCGAGACCGAACTGGTCCAGGTGCTGGTCGATAATGTCCCCACAGAAAAACGCGAAGAAACTCAAAGTCTTATCAACGGCCCGGTGGTCTCGCCGGTAGCCTCGGAAGTGGTCACCAGCCAGGACCAGGTGGACGACTTGCTGGCGAATCTGGGCTTTTAATCCTTGCCCAAATTCGATCATCGCGTTCGCTTCAGAAAGGCGCTGCACCTTGCAGCGCCTTTTTGCTTGTGGGGAACAGCCTGCTTTTATCGGGCTTTCTCCGCGCTATCAGAGCCGCGGTGCTCTTTTAGAATGACCCCGCGGCCTGCAGTGCGAACGCGACATTCGTGCTGGGCGCGTGATTCATTCTTTCAATTCCTGCGTCTTGGCAGTCCATGGCAGAAGACAGCGATCTCGAAAAAACAGAACCGGCCTCACCCCGGCGCCTGGAGAAGGCGCGGGAAGAGGGGCAGGTGGCGCGTTCCAGAGAGCTGACGACATTCCTGATGCTGCTGGCCGGGATTGGCGGAATCTGGGCCGGAGCCAGCTATTTGTACGAGACTTTTGGCGGCATTGTGCGTCGCAGCGTCTGGTTTGATCCGCGCGTAGCGCACGATCCCAGCGCTATGGTGGTACAGGCGGCCGGTCTGGCAGGCGAAGCGTTAAAAGGTCTGGCACCGCTGTTCCTGCTGCTGGTTGTGGTCGCGATCTTTGCCTCGATCGCCCTGGGCGGCATGAGCTTTAGCGGCAAGGCCTTGCAGCCCAAGTTCGAGCGCATGAATCCGGCCAAGGGCATCAAGCGCATGTTTTCCATGCAGACCGTGATCGAGCTGATCAAGACCCTGGCCAAAGCCGGCCTGGTAGGTTCGGTGGCGGTGTATGTGATCTGGACCGAGCGCGAGCAGATGACGGCTCTGATGTATGTGCATCCCACGGCGGCCATAGCCACGGGGATGACGCTGATCATCAAGTGCTGTGCCCTGATCGCCGCCAGCTTGCTGGTGATTGTCTTGATTGATGCGCCCTGGCAGTTGTGGAGCTTTTACAAAAAGCTGCGCATGTCGCGCCAGGATGTGAAAGAAGAACATAAGGAAAGCGAGGGTGATCCGCATGTGAAAGGGCGCATCCGGCAGCAGCAACGGTCCATGGCCCGTTCGCGCATGATGTCTCAGGTGCCGGGGGCCGATGTGGTGGTTACCAACCCTACGCATTATGCGGTGGCCTTGAAGTATCAGGACGGCAAGGGCGGTGCCCCCCGTGTGGTTGCCAAAGGCACGGGGCTGATTGCTGCCAAGATTCGCGGGCTGGCCGCCGAGCACAAGGTGGCCATGCTGGAGGCGCCTGCGCTGGCACGGGCCTTGTACTTCAACGTGGAGCTGGAGCGCGAGATTCCTGTGGATTTGTACTCGGCCGTGGCCGAAGTGCTGGCCTGGGTTTATCAGCTTCGTAACTGGAACAAGGGGCAGGGCGAGCGCCCGATCATGCCCACCCGATTGAAAGTGCCAACTGGCATGGATGAAGGGCCACTGCGTTCGCGCAAACACTAAAAGCAATGAACAATTTTTTTGCCTTACTGAAACAAAACGGTGGTCAACACGCCCGGCTTTTAGCCGGTCCGGTGCTGATCCTCATGGTCATGGCCATGATGATTCTGCCCTTGCCACCGTTTCTGCTGGACCTGCTGTTTACCTTTAACATCGCCCTGGCCGTCATGATCCTGCTGGTGGCCATGTTCACCAAAAAGCCGCTGGATTTTGCCGCTTTCCCGGCAGTGCTGTTGTTTGCCACCCTATTGCGCCTTTCTCTGAACGTGGCCTCGACGCGAGTGGTACTGATGAACGGCCACAAAGGTCCGGATGCTGCCGGTCAGGTGATTGAAGCTTTTGGCCACTTTCTGGTGGGCGGTAACTTTGCCGTTGGTCTGATCGTGTTCGTGATTCTGGTCATCATCAACTTTGTGGTGATTACCAAGGGTGCTGGCCGTATTGCGGAAGTGGGGGCACGCTTTACCCTGGACGCCTTGCCGGGCAAGCAGATGGCCATTGATGCCGACTTGAACGCTGGCCTGATTGGCGAAGACGATGCCCGTCGTCGCCGTACCGAGGTTTCGCAGGAAGCCGAGTTTTACGGCTCCATGGACGGTGCCAGCAAGTTCGTGCGCGGGGACGCGGTGGCGGGCTTGCTGATCATGGTCATCAACGTGATTGGCGGTCTGATTATTGGTGTCCTGCAGCATGACTTGTCTTTTTCGGAAGCCGGTCGCGTTTACACCTTGCTGACCATTGGTGACGGCCTGGTCGCCCAGATTCCAGCCCTGATCATTTCTACTGCCGCCGGTGTGGTGGTGTCGCGAGTGGCGACGGATGAAGACGTGGGCCAGCAAATGGTCAGCCAGCTTTTCCGCAATCCCATGGTGCTGTACATCACCGCCGGTATTCTGGGTTTGATGGGTTTGATTCCCGGCATGCCCAATCTGGTGTTCCTGCTGCTGGCCGCGATATTGGGTGCTGGAGCCTGGATGATGCAAAAGCATCAGCTCGAACAGCAGCAGCAAGCCAGCGAACCCAATGATGAAGTCCTGGCCGCAGCCGATTCTGCCGCCAGTGAAGCCAGCTGGAATGATGTGTCCATGGTGGACCCGCTGGGTCTGGAAGTGGGTTATCGCCTGATCTCTTTGGTGGACCATGCGCAAAACGGCGAGCTGCTGCATCGTATCCGCAGCTTGCGTAAAAAGTTCGCACAGGAAGTGGGCTTTTTGCCGCCTGTGGTTCATATTCGGGACAATCTGGAGCTCAAGCCCAACGACTATCGCATCCTGTTGGCTGGGGTGGAAATTGGCCGGGGTACCGCCACGCCAGGGCAGTGGCTGGCCATTGATCCCGGGGGCGTCACCATGAAGCTGCCCGGCACACCTACCACGGACCCGGCCTTTGGCCTGCCCGCCGTGTGGGTGGATGTCAGCATGCGCGAGCAGGCCCAGATCGCGGGCTACACCGTGGTGGATGCCAGCACGGTGATTGCCACGCATATCAATCACTTGCTGCATCGCCACGGGGCCGATTTGCTGGGCCGTCAGGAAGTGCAGCAATTGCTGGATCACGTGGGCCGCGAAGCGCCCAAGCTGGTCGAAGATTTTGTACCGCAAACCTTGTCCCTCAGCCTCTTGCTCAAGGCCTTGCGTGGTCTGTTGGCTGAAGATGTGCCGATTCGCGATATGCGTAGCATTGTGGAAACGCTGGCTGAACACGCACCGCGCATTCTGGCTCCCGGCGCGGTTCAGCCCGGCCAGGAGGCTGGCGAATTGCTTGCGGTTCTGCGCGTGGCCTTGGGACGCGCTATTGTGCAGCAGTGGTTCCCTGGCGAGGGCGAATTGCGTGTGATTGGTCTGGATGCCCGTCTGGAGCGGGTCATGACGCAGGCGCTGACCAGCAGTGGTGCGCTGGAACCAGGTCTGGCCGAGTCGGTACTGACCGATGCCATGCGTGCGGCCCAGTTCCAGGAGGAACATGGGGATCCGCCCGTGCTGGTTGTGCCGCCTGTTTTGCGGGCCACCTTGTCGCGTTTCTTGCGTCACCACATCCCACAACTGGGTGTCTTGTCCAACGCTGAAATCCCTGAAGAACGCATCCTTCGGGTCACCACCATTATTGGTCAGTCTGAATGAATATAAGTCGCTTTTTTGGTAGTACCAGCCGGGAAGCCATGCGTCAGGTGCGCATCGCTTTGGGCCCCGATGCCTTGATTGTGTCCAACCGTCGCGTGAATGGCGGGGTGGAGATTCTGGCTACCGACTCCAGCTCGGTACCGGGGGGCGCCACCGAACGTGCGCCCATGCCCAGCAGTGCGCCGCATCAAGCCGCGGGGATACGTCAGCAGGAAATGGCCCCGCCGCCCGCTGCCGACAATGTGATGGGTGCGATTGGGGCATTGCGTGGTGCCCTGGAAGGCCGCATGGATGATCTGGTCTGGAGTCACCAGATGCGGCGCTCGCCTGTAGCGGTGAATCTATTTCAGAGTCTTTTATCGCAAGGCTTCAGTACTGCCTTGTTGCGTGCCATGCTCAAGCGCCTGCCTGAAGAGCTGGGCGCGCGGGCGGCCTTGCAATGGGTGCGGACCGAGCTGGAAACCCATTTGCCGGTGCTGCGTTCCGAGGACTCCTTGTGGCAGCCCGGCTTGGCCTTGGCTCTAGTGGGCCCCACGGGTGTGGGCAAGACCACCACGCTGGCCAAACTGGCTGCGCGTGCCGTGCGTCGTTTTGGTCCCGATAAGGTCGTTCTGCTGACGACTGACACCTATCGGATCGGTGCGCACGAGCAACTGAAAATTTATGGCGACCTGATGCGGGTAGCCGTGCATATCGTTCAGGACGTGGCGCAACTGCGTAGCGTGATGCTGGGTGTGCGGCCCGATCAGGTGATCCTGATCGACAATATGGGCATCAGCCAGCGCGACCGTTATGTGCGAGAACAAGCTGCATTGCTGGCCAGTGCCGGACGCCGGGTGCAACGCTTGCTGGTCCTGAACGCCGCCAGCCAGGGCGATACCTTGGATGAGGTCGCCCGCAGCTACACGCAAGATGGTGGCACACCGCTAAGCGGTTGCATCATCTCCAAAGTGGACGAGGCGATCAAGCTGGGTGGCCCGCTGGATACGGCCATTCGCTTCAAGCTGCCTATTCATTACGTGTCCAACGGCCAGAAAGTGCCCGAGGATTTGCGTTTCATGAGTGCCGCCGAACTGGTCGATTCTGCCTTGCAGGTGCGCGGGAACCAGCGTCCCTTGTACGCGCCCAGTTCCGGTGATCTGGCGGCCTTGCTGGAAAGCGGTGGCCAGTCCGCCCAGGAGCAACAGGCTGAAGAAGAACGCCGTGCGCGTGTCTTGCCGCGTCTGTTGTCGGCTGCCTCTGCGGGTGGCCCTATCGCCCTGGAGCAGGCCCGTCGTGCAGCCGCCGACCTGGACGAGCGTCTGGCCTGCGCGGAAGCCTACGATTTCTGGCGCGATCTGCATGCGCAAAATGCCCCTGTTCAGGACGGGGCGGCGGCACAGCGTGCCGAAGGCCTGATGCGTGCCGCGTGTCAGGAAGTCAGTGAGGGCAATGTGTCCCGCTTGCTGGTGATCCATGCCGATCATCAGCTTGCCGGTAGCCAGGAGCAATGCTCGTTCAGTTTCCTGTTCAGTCCTAAGGGCCAGGCCTTGAGCGTGCCGTATTATCAACGCCAAACGCCCTCCCAATGGTCGGATGTACGAGGCGTGCGCAGCATGGAACGGCCGGGCCCGACACAGGCACTGAACCAGGCCATGCAGGTCTTGAATGCCCAGGCCCAACCGGTAAACTTGCTGCATATTTTTGAAGGTGGTTCGCCCACCATGTGGCGTCAATGGGCTGATATGGAAGCCGACTGGCTGGCCCTGATTCCGGGTGCGACTTCCTTGTGGCACAAGGACGGCAAGACCACGCCTAATGCCCTTGGCAAACAGTTGGCCTTTCACGCGATTCCTGATCTGGCAGCACGATTGCATCTGGAAACGTTGGGCCGCGCCAAGCAGGGTGAAATCGCCCTGTGGTACGCCGTCGAGCCGGTGCAGTTGCGACAACGCAATGCCGAGCCTGTGCATCTGGACCTGATCATCCTGCGCACCGTGCGTCGTCACGACGGCAAAGTGTTGAAAACCCGTTTTGCCTTGGTGCACCAACGCGCAGGCTCCGAGGCTATCGCCCCGGCCAGTCTGGCCTGCTACATGATGCTGCGTAGCGAAGTGCAGGAAATGGCGCGCTTGCTAAGCACTGTGCGTGGCATTTTGCCTACCAGCAATTCCGAGTTTGAAGAAGAACTCAACTTGCTGGCCTCCGCCCAATTGACGCTGGCCGCCTGGGATTTGCTGCAGGCACCGGACAATCTGGGTGTGCGACAACTTAGCGCACGCTTGCTGGGCAAACCGGGGCTGAAGTCCAGCCACGCGGTTGATGCGCTGGTAAAGATGCTGGTGTTGAAGGAAGCGATGAGCTAAATTCAGCAAGATTGAAAAAGCCTGCCGTGTGGCAGGCTTTTTTATGTCTGTCAGAGCGCAGCTTTGGCTTGGCTCTAAGCCTTCAAGCTCAAGGAAGACTGCGTATTCCGTGTTTTGCCGGACGCGTCGTAAAAGGTATTGCGACCCGTGAAGGCTTCCAGGGCGTCCAGGTTTTGCTGGGTGTCGACCAAAAAGGTATCCACCAAAATGCGGTTGTTGTCGCTGGCGTTGCGCACCTTCTCGCTCAGCTCGATCAACTGTTCTAGTTCTTCTTCCAGTTCGTCTTCTTCAGCCGCGTAGCGCAGGCCCTGGAGGTTGTTTTCCAGTTCACGTGCTTGCAGGAGCTGGGCGCGAGCCTGGTCCTGTTGCTCGATACGTTCAACCAGCTGATATTTGCGCAGGGTGATCTGGGCCAGTTCTTGTGGCTCGAAGCTGCGCAGCAGCAGGGTGTTTTCTTCTGCCAGTAGCTGCTCGAAGTCCAGCAGGGTTTGGCGTTGATCGGCAAGACAGGTTTGCAAAGACATGGCCGTTTCAGGTGAGTTACTTGAGAAGATCGCGCACAGAGGCAATCAGGGAGTCGGCGATCCGACTGGTGTCAATTTTGAGCTCGCCGGCTGCAATGGCCTTGCGCAAGGCCTCGACTTTTTTCATGTCGACATCGGCACTGCTGTCTTGCAGGGAATTGAGCTGGCGGGCTGCAGCGCTGAAGTCCACTTCGTTGGTGCTGCTGCTGTTGTTGTACGCGTGGCGCGCACGAGGGGATGCCGTGCTGCGCTCTGCGGCAGACGTTTCAGCAAGGGGTGTCTTGAGGGGGGAGGGGCTGATCTTCACGTGTTTCTCCGTGCGGCCTGTTCTTTGCGTTGATCTTGTAACGGCGCTCTGGACGCAAACTTTAGCATGCTCATCCGATTTAGTTTAGAGAACGACCTGAACCGTGGATGCATCCAGTACCGTGGCTGAAATCACTTGCCCCGAACTGGCCTTGATCTGAATCTGGGTGCCTGGTGAGCCGCTTTGCAGCGCCTGGCCCTCGCCGGTCGCTACAAAACCCATACCGCGCGCAATGGTGCGCACCATCTGGCCGCGTGTTACCGACTGCGGGTCGCGTAGAGCCGAAGCCCGTATCGCATTGCCCAAAGGAATACGCTGGCTGGCGACATACCCGATGATCTGGTTGGGATCAATGACCACGCCATTGGCCAGAGCCAGCAAATCCCCCTCGCGCTCAAGCAGATCGTCCTGATTGATGGTCTCGCCCGGATTGATGCGGCGGTTGGTGACGTAATAGTGTCCCTGAATAGACAAGGTGGCGCTGATGGAGGTGCTCCAGCTTTGTGGGCTCAGGCAGCGCACGCCAATACTCATGCGCGATCGCAGGCGTTGACCGCTGGGCAGAAATATCTGGTTCTGGGTGCAGGCAGGCATGGCGTTCAGGCGCGCGCTGTCCAGGGTGATCGTGGCGATACCGGGATACATTTGCGCCAGCTTGAGCAGATAGTCCTGCGCCTGGTCCTGCATGGCTTGCACGCTCAGCGCCTGAACGCTCTCTTGAGCGCGCACGTTCGCTGTTGCACCCAGAGCGAACAGGCATACGCAGATCAGGAGTCTATATAAGGTCATGACTGAATTTTACGGACTCAGTCGCCAGGTCAAGAGCTGAACTGGCCGATAAATTGCGTTTTGTTCCCTGATTTGTGAAGCAGTGCCTCTGGCTACCATTCTGTTATAGCGGTGAAAAGGCGTGCGCGCGTTCACCTGGATCTCAAACTTGAACACAGAATATTGGCTTGACTCCATGATTGATCGCATCGGTGAGCACCTGAAGTTTTACCAGACGGCCCTGGCTGTGCGCCAGGAGCGCCAGGAGGTGCTGGCCTCCAATATTGCCAATGCCGACACGCCTAACTACAAGGCCAGGGATATGGACTTTACGGCCACCTTGAAGGCCGCTTTAGGGGGGCAGGGCCAGATGGCATTGCCCAATACCAGTTTGTCCTTGACCTCGGCCCGTCATATTCCCGCCCAGGCAACCCGTCCGCCCAGCACGGACGAGTTGCTCTATCGCGTTCCTGTACAACCTTCTCTGGACGGCAACACGGTCGAGATGGATGTGGAGCGCATGCAATTTGCCGATAACACCTTGCACTATCAAAGCACGATCAACCTGGCTTCCCAGCGCTTGAAAGGCTTGATGGCGGCCTTGCAACAGTAATAGCGAGTCTTCATGTCCAGTTTCAGTATTTTCCAGATTGCCGGTTCTGCTCTGACGGCACAATCGCAGCGCTTGAACGTGTCGGCCAGCAACCTGGCTAACGCCGATAGTGTGGTCGGACCCGATGGCCAGCCCTACAAGGCCCGCCAAGTGGTGTTTCAAATGACTCCTCAGGGCAACAGCCCCGTGGGTGGCGTACAAGTGGTGGGCGTGCAGGAAAGTGATGCGCCTGGCCGTTTGCAATATGACCCCGACAATCCCTACGCTGACGAACAAGGCTATGTGACTCTGCCCAATGTGGATGTGGTGGCCGAGACCGTCAATATGCTGGCCGCGTCGCGCTCTTATCAGGCCAATGTGGAAGTGGTGAACACCTCCAAGAACCTGATGTTGCGCACCTTGACCATTGGCCAGTAAGCCGGTTTACGGAAGATAGAACATGAGCACAGTCAATAACGATCGCACCGCCCTGGACCCCACCGCAGGGGCCATGGCTGGTGTGGATGCCCGCAACAAAAGCGCCATGGCGGAAACGGAAGACCGCTTTCTGACCATGCTGATTACGCAGCTGCGTAATCAGGATCCGCTCAACCCCATGGATAACGCCCAGGTCACGACCCAGATGGCGCAAATGTCCACGGTGGCGGGGATTCAGCAATTGAATAACACCCTGCTGGCTGTGGCCGGGCAAATGGACGTCAGCCAGTCTATGCAGGCCGCCAATCTGATCGGCAAGCAAGTGCTGGTGCCGGGCTCGAAAGTGTCTCTGGGGACCAGCCAGGATGGCGAAAAAGTGGCCATGCCCTACGGCATTGATCTGGTCAGCGGAGCGACTTCGACCGTGGTTCAGATCAAGGACAGCAGCGGCAAAGTGGTTCGTGAATACGATCTGGGCGCCAAAGACGCGGGCGTGTACTCGCTGGAGTGGGACGGCCTGGATAACGATGGTTCACCGCTGGCCGACGGTTCGTACACCGTCAGCGTATTGGCCAGTAATGACGGCACGGCCGTCACAGCCAGCCCATTGACGCATGGCAAGGTCGATAGCGTGGCTTACACCTCCAGCGGTTTGATGCTGGACCTTGGCCTGGCGGGTTCGTTCTCCCTGCTGGATATACGCAAAATCATGTAAGCGCCGCTTGCCCCAACAGCGGGCTGGGCCAACACGACATTAAAAGGAAAGTTCATGAGCTTCGGACAAGGATTGAGTGGCTTGAACGCCGCCTCCCAAAATCTGGATTCTATTGGTAATAACATCGCCAACTCGGGCACGGTGGGCTACAAGGCCTCGACCGTGCAGTTTGCGGACGTGTATGCCAACTCGCGCATCGGTCTGGGTGTGCAGGTATCGCGGGTCAGCCAGCGTTTCTCGGTAGGTAACGTCAGCAACTCGGGTAACCAGTTCGACATGGCGATTGACGGTGCAAACGGTTTGTTCCGCCTGGAGCAAAGTAACGGCGCTGTCCTGTTCTCGCGCAATGGCCAGTTCTATCCGGACAAGGCGGGCTATCTGGTTAATGCCCAAGGTCATTACCTGACCGGTTACGGCCCAGGTGGTAGCCAGCTGGAGCGCTTGCAAGTGCCTTCGGCCAACGTGCCTCCCAAAGCCACGACCGCCCTGGATTTCAAGCCCAACCTGCCCGGCGGTGCCGAAGCAATTCCAACGACAAAGACGCAGCAAAAAGTTGATGCCAACGGTGATCTGGTATTCAAGCCCAAACTGGATGCCAACGGTAATCCTGAAATGACTCCCAAGCTGGACGGTAATGGTGATCCCGTTCTGGATGGCAGCGGTAACCCCGTCATGGAACCCGTGATGGAACCAGACATGGAAACCGTTGCGGTCAATGTGTTTGATCCCAAAGACCCCACCACTTACAGCAACGCATTCAGCTACTCTGTCTACGATTCGCTGGGTAACAGCCACGAGGTTTCCCAATACTTCGTCAAGCGCCCCGCCAATGCGGCCGGTGAGAGTGTGTGGGACGTGTATTACATGGAAGGCAGCACGCCCTTGTCGCCTGCCAGCGCGACCTTGACCTTTAACGGTGCAGGCGTGATGACCAGCCCCAATCCGGCTACCGTCAATCTGACCCTGGCCAATCCGGGCGGCAATGCGTCGCCAGCGGATGATCTGGTGTTTGATGTGCGTTACACCGGCACCACCCAGTTCGGTGGGGAGTTTGCCAAGGGCAAGCCTTACCAGGATGGTTACGCCACGGGTGAGTACGCTGGCATGAGCATCGACAAGGACGGCACCATGATTGCCTCCTACACCAACGGTGTAACGCAGCGTCTGGGTTCCCTTGTTCTGGCTGACTTCAGCAACCTGCAAGGTCTGAGCCCTGTAGGCGGTAACGCCTGGGCTGAAACCGGCGCATCGGGCCAGCCTATCCTGGGTCGTCCCGGCGAGAACGGCTTGGCCACGATCAAGGGTCAGGCGGTGGAAGATTCCAACGTGGATATGGGTCAGGAACTGGTCAATATGATTATTGCCCAGCGTACCTACCAGGCGAATGCCCAGACCATCAAGACGCAGGATCAGGTTCTGCAAACCCTGGTCAACCTGCGTTAAGAGCTGTCATGGATCGCCTGATTTACACCGCCATGAATGGCGCCCAGCGCACGCTGGAGCAACAAGACGTCATTACCAACAACCTGGCCAACGTGAACACGTCCGGTTTTCGCCAGCAGTTGGCGTATTACCGTTCCGTGCCCGTCACAAGCGATGTGGGTTCGCAAACCCGCGTAGGCACGGCCACAGTGACGCCTGGCAGCCGTTTTCAACCTGGCGCCATGGCCGAGACCGGCAATGCGCTGGATGTGGCCATTGCGGGCGAGGGCTGGTTTGCCGTCCGTGCGCTGGATGGTCAGGAAGCCTATACGCGGGCAGGCGATCTGGTGGTCAATGCCCAGAACCAGCTGGTGACACAAGGTGGCTTGCCCGTGCTCAGCGCCGATGGGCAGGTCATTGAAATCCCGGATCGCGGATCGATCACGTTCTCCAGCGACGGTCAGTTGACCGCGCTGGGTGCGGGTGACAACCCACGCGATATCCAGGTGATGGGTCAATTGAAGATGGTTAATCCCCCTTCTGCTGATTTGTTGCGGGGGCAGGATGGTTTGTTTCGCATGAGCAATGGGGCGCCGGCCCCGGCTGATCCGTCGGTACGCATGGTTTCGGGCTTTATCGAGAAAAGCAATGTGAACCCGGCTGAAGCGATGGTGGCCATGATTGCCAATGCGCGCCGCTTTGAAACCCAGATGAAGGTCATCCAGGACGCCAGCGCACGCGAAGATCGGGCCAACTCCCTACTTTCTTTTAATGGCTAAGCCGCGCTGATTGCGCAGGCGTTAGCTGCAAGGATTACACACACATGATTCGCTCTCTGTGGATTGCCAAGACCGGTCTGGAAGCCCAGCAGACCAATATGGACGTTATCTCCAATAACTTGGCCAACGTGAATACCACCGGCTTCAAACGTACCCGTGCGGTGTTTGAGGACTTGATGTACCAAACCATTCGTCAGCCTGGCGCTCAAGTCGGTGCTGCCAACCAGTTGCCTACCGGCTTGCAGGTTGGCACCGGTGTGCGCACCGTAGCCACCGAGCGTATTCATACCCAAGGTGACATGAAGCACACGGGCCACAATATGGATATCGCGATTCAGGGTAGCGGTTTCCTGCAGGTGGAAATGCCGGACGGCACGTTTGCCTATACACGTGACGGTAGCTTGCAGCGTGACCAGAATGGTCAGTTGGTGACTGCTGGCGGTTATCCCATTCAGCCCCCCATCAATATCCCTGATAACGCGCTGGAACTGACGATTGGCCGTGATGGCACCGTGTCGGTCACTCAGCCTGGTGCAGCCGGTACGAGTGTGGAAGTGGGCCAATTGCAATTGAGCACCTTCGTGAATCCGGCCGGTCTGCAAAGTATGGGCGAGAACTTGTACATCGAAACCGATGCCTCGGGTGCCGCCAACTTCCTGCAACCTGGCATGGACGGTGCTGGTCTGGTCATGCACAAGTACAACGAAACCTCCAACGTCAATGTGGCCGAGGAACTGGTCAATATGATCAGCACCCAGCGTGCCTACGAAATCAACAGCAAGGCCGTTTCCACGGCTGACCAGATGCTGGCTCGCCTGACACAGCTGTAAATCTAAAGAGATCGTGACAATGTTCCAAGCTCTGATGAGCCGTCTTACCTTGTGTGCGCTTGTAGCCCTGTCCGGTTGTGCGCTGGTGCCCCCTGAAGATGTGGTAACCGGCCCCCTGACGGCGGCCCCGCCACCGGCGGTGCCTGCCGCCGTGGTGGCCAATGGCTCTATCTACCAGCCCTCGGCTTACGGTAACTATCCGCTGTTTGAAGACAGACGACCACGTAATGTGGGCGACATTGTCACGATCATGATCCAGGAGCGGACCAACGCGGCCAAGAATGTCTCGACCAATACGGATCGGACCGGAAGCGGTGGTCTGGACTTTACCGGCGTTCCAGCTTTCCTGCCTAACGAAGTGGGTAGCAAGCAGAACTTTGAAGTCAGTGGCTCGAACAAGGCCCAGGGCAAAGGTTCCAGCCGTGCCGACAATACCTTTAGCGGCACCTTGACGACGACCGTGGTCGGCGTTTTGCCTAACGGCAATTTGCAGGTGGCCGGTGAGAAGCAGATCGCCATTAACCGTGGCAGCGAGCACATCCGCTTTTCTGGTGTGGTGGACCCACGCTCCATTACTGGCAGCAATACGGTGTCCTCCACCCAGGTGGCCGATGCCCGTATCGAGTTTCGTAGCAAAGGGGTGATGGACGAAGTCCAGACCATGGGTTGGCTACAGCGTTTTTTCCTGAATATTTCTCCGTTCTGAGCCTTTTGCTTGCTATGGCGTTTTCCATGAGTCGTACTCGTTTTTCTTCTTGTCGCCATGTGCTGCAGGCAGCCATGCTGGCGGCGGGCCTGTTGCTGGCTCCGGTCAGTCAGGCCGAGCGTATCAAGGATCTGGCATCCATTCAGGGCGTGCGAGACAACCCGCTGATCGGCTACGGTCTGGTCGTAGGTCTGGATGGCAGCGGTGACCAGGTGCGTCAGGCTCCTTTCACCCAGCAAAGCTTGACCAATATGCTGTCCCAGTTGGGGGTGACCATTCCCCAGGGCAGCAATATGCAGCTCAAGAACGTGGCGGCTGTCATGGTGACGGCCCGTCTGCCAGCTTTTGCCCGTCCTGGTCAGGCCGTGGATGTGGTCGTGTCCTCCATGGGTAATGCCAAGAGTTTGCGTGGCGGGACCTTGTTGATGACGCCCTTGAAAGGTGCGAACGGTCAGGTCTATGCCATTGCCCAAGGCAACTTGCTGGTGGGTGGGGCAGGCGCCGAAGCAGGTGGTTCCAGCGTACAGGTCAACCAGCTCAATGGCGGCACCATTCCAGGCGGCGCAACGGTCGAGCAAAGCGTACCCACGACTTACGCTCGGGATGGCGTGATCAATCTGGAAATGAATTCCTCGGATTTCGGTACAGCCCAGAACGTGGTGGCGGCCTTGAACAAGCAGTTCGGCCCTTCAACTGCAACAGCGCTGGATGGTCGCTTGATTCAGGTGCGCGGTCCCTTGGATCCCCAGGCTCAAACCGCCTTTATTTCGCATGTTGAAAACCTGCAAGTGAATCTGCCACCGGCACGTGCCCGCGTGGTGATCAATGCTCGTACGGGTTCGGTGGTCATGAACCGCACGGTCACGATTGATGAAGCCGCCATTGCCTACGGCAATCTGTCCGTGGTCATCAGCCGTCAACCGCAGGTCAGCCAGCCGGATACTCCTTTTGGTGGTGGTCAGACCGTAGTGGCTGACAGCACCCAGATTGAAATGCGCAGTGACAGCGGCTCCCTGCAACGCGTGAAGACCAGTGCCAATCTGGCCGATGTGGTGCGCGCTTTGAACGCTTTGGGTGCCACCCCTCAAGACTTGTTGTCCATCTTGCAGAACCTGAAAAGCGCGGGCGCTTTGCGGGCCGATTTGGAGATCATCTAATGACGGTGCAGTACTTCCCACGTCCGGGCACGGGAACGCAGGTTTCGATTTTTGACCCGCAGCAACTGGCCCAACTGCGTCGGCAAGCCGGGCAGGACGGTCAGAATCAGGCCACTCAGCTGCAAGTGGCGCGTCAGTTCGAGTCCCTGTTCATTCAAAATATTTTGAAGCAGGCACGGGCAGCCAATCCCGAAGGCGGCCTGTTTGATACGCAGTCGGTGCGCATGGCACAAAGTCTGGGTGATGAGCAACTGGCCATGCAGCTGGCTGACCCCGGCATTGGTTTGGCCAAAGCCTTGCAGGCCCAGATGAGCGGGCAGAACAGCGAGCCATTTGGTGTCGCGTCCCATGATCCGGAAGCGGCCTCTTCGCGTCGGGCGGATTTGCGTTCGCGCATGCCTAATGACCGTTCCATTGATGCAGCATCGATTGCCGAGCTGATCGACAAGCTCAGCAATAACAATACGGTGCAGCGCGTGTACTCCGCGATTCAGGGCGCGCCCAATCATATTCGTCAGTTTGTGGACCGCATGAACACGGCCGCCAAAGTGGCTGCCGAGGACAGTGGCGTCCCGGCCCAACTGATCTTGAGCCAGGCGGCGCTGGAGTCGGGCTGGGGCAAGCGTGAAATCATGCACGCAGATGGCTCTACCAGTCATAACCTGTTTGGTATCAAGGCCACACCGTCCTGGAAAGGTAAAACGGTAGAGGTCATGACGACGGAATATCAGAACGGCGTGGCGCGCAAAATGACGCAGACCTTCCGTGCTTATGACTCCTATGCCGAGTCGTTTGCGGACTACGCGCGCCTGATCGGTAATAACAAACGCTATGAAAGTGTAAAACAAGCGGCTTCGCCTCAAGAAGCGGCGCAACGCATTCAGGAAGCGGGCTACGCCACTGACCCCTCCTACGCCAAAAAGCTGATCTCCATCATGGCCTACTTTGATGGCGGCAAGTCTTAATTATTGATACAGGTCTAAATATTGCACCAAGGTGGTCGTTAAAAAGCAGCATGTTCATTTTTCGCCTTGGACACTACGGGCCGGGCAGGACAGAAAGGATTTGATATGAATCTCGCCAACCTTGGTATTACCGGCTTGTTTGCCGCTCAAAAGCGCATGCAGGTGACGGGCCACAATATTAATAATATCGATACCGCTGGCTATAACCGCCAATCGGTCCTGGTTGAGACGGCTGGCTCGGTAGGAAGCGGCAATGGCTATTACGGCCGTGGCGTGCAGGTGGTTACCGTTCAGCGCTCCTACGACAACTTTCTGTATCAGCAGTTGGTGCGCTCGCAAACTACCGGTGCGGCTCTGGTTAGCTACGGTACGGAAATTGCCCAGCTGGACAATCTGTTCTCGGACCGCACGGTCGGCGTCAGCCCCGCCTTGCAAAACTTTTTCAATGGTCTGGAAGCCGTGGCATCGCAACCTGCGGATCCTTCGGCTCGCCAGGAACTGCTGGGCCGTGCAGAAAGCCTGGCTACCCAGATTCGTGACGCGACATCCTACATGAACCGCGTCAACGAGAACATCAATACCCAGGTCGGTACCACCGTTACCCAGATCAACAGCTATCTGGAACGGATTGATAACGTCAACAAACAGATCGTTGCTGCCAAAGGCACCACGCCCGGTCACGAACCCAATGACTTGCTGGACCAGCGCGAACAGCTGGTGTCCGAGCTGGGGCAGCTGATTGATGTGCGTACCGTCGAGCAGGATGGACGGATGAGCATCACCACCGCTGGCGGCCAGATGCTGCTGGGTGGCGAAAGTATTTACCCCTTGCACGCCGTGCGTTCGGCTGAAAACCCCGAGCGTATGGTGGTCGGCTTTACCTCCGCACTGAATGTGGACGGCAAGATGGTGGTGTCCGAGTTCCGCGAGGGCACCATTAAAGGCGGCACCTTGGGGGGCTTGTTGCAGTTCCGTCAGGAAAGCCTGGAGCCGGCTATCAATGCGCTGGGGCGCTTGGCTGTGGGTCTGGCTCACACGGTGAACGATATTCACCGTCAAGGTGTGGACCTGAAGGGTGAGGCGGGCAAAGACATGTTCAGCGTCAGCGGCCCGAAAGTGATTGCCAATGGCAATAACCCGGTCAGCAGCGGTGTGCCTGGTGTGTCTTTCTACAAAGACCCTGTTGATCCGGCTGATCCCAGCAAGGGCTACACCCAGCCAGTCGACAAGCTGACGGGCGACAACTACCGCATCGAGCGCGTGGATGGTCGTTTCCAGCTGCGTAACTTGAGCAGCAACGACGTTACCCCCTTGAACGGTCCGGACAAGAACGGTGGCATTACCCGGGTGGATGGTCTGGAAATTGATGTCTCCGGCTTGAAGACCCAATCTCAGGATGGCGACTCCTGGTTGCTGCAGCCCACCGTCAATGCAGGCAGCAGCTTGCAGGTGGAGATCAAGCGTCCACAGGATATTGCTGCAGCTGATAAAGATACCGGTTCGGCTAACGGTGCCATCGCCCAGAAACTGGCGGACTTGCGCAATAGCAAGGTGCTGGCCGACGGCTCCTTGAGCCTGAACGATTCTTTTGGTCAGATCGTGAACCGTATTGCGGTGCAAACGCAGCAAAACGGCACGGCGGCCAAAGCCCAGTTAAAGCTGATCGAGCAAAACTATGCCGCTCAGCAAACCTTGTCCGGCGTGAACAAGGACGAGGAATACATCATGCTCCAGCGTTATCAGGAGCAGTATCAGGCCGCTGCCCGTCTGATTGACGTCAGCTCCCAGATGTTTGACACCCTTTTAGGCCTGCGTAGTTGAGTACGGCTCTTTAGTCTTGAAATTGGAACCTTGCTATGCGTATCAGTTCTTCTCTTTTCTTTCAGACGGGCCTGACTTCGATCAACAAGCAGCAGTCCGATCTGATGCGGGTTTTTCAGCAAATGGGTTCGCAAAAGCGCATGATCACCCCATCGGATGATCCGCTGGCCTCGGCCCAGACCATTAATCTGGCCCAGTCCCAGGCCATGGACAAGCGTTACGGTGAAAACCGTGAAGTGGCCATGCGTGCTTTGGGTGAAGAAGAAAACATTTTGAATGCTGTGAACCTGCAGTTGCAGGGGGTACAGACTCGGTTGGTGGAAGCGTCTACCGGCACATTGTCTGATGCTGATCGTAGTACATTGGCAACCGTCATTGAAAGTGCTTTGGACACTTTGTTTGGCTTAGCCAATACCAAGGATGGCTCGGGGCAGTACCTTTTTTCCGGTTCCCAGGGGAGTACCCAAGCTTTTGAGCGTTCGGGTAATACCTTCATCTACGCAGGGGATAGTAGTAGCCGTCAGATTCAGGTTGAACAAACCCGTCAACTGGATTCGTCGGATCATGGCAATACGGTATTTGAGCGTGCCAATCCGGGTTCAACCGCATATTTTACTCAGGCTAACGGCAATAATGGCACCGCAGTGGTGAGTGGTCCCAATGGCAATTCATCCTTACCTGGGGCGCACGCCAACTATCAGATTCGTTTTACGTCAGAAACGGAATATCGAATTGAAGCGGACGGCGTGTCTGTTGAAGGGGTGCTTGATGAGAATAAAAGTCAGCGCATCAGTCTGCCAGGTGGGGTCAGCTTCCAGATCGAAGGCAAACCTGCTGCGGGTGATAGCTTCACGATCAGTGCGGTGGACAGCACCAGTTCAAGTGACATGAATATGTTCAACACTCTGCAATCGGTGGTTGAAGCCTTGCGCAAACCTGTCAGCGGAGACCCAGCTGCTCAAGCCGAGTTCCGCAACGCGATGAACTCGGCCATGCAACGTATCGGGGAAAACTTCGATAACGTGCAGACCGTGATTTCCTCGGTGGGTACGCGCATGAACGAAATTGATGCCTTGAGCGCCAACGGCGCGGCTCGTGCTTTGAACTACACCAATGAACTCTCGCGTCTGGAGGATCTGAATATTTTTCAGGCTTCCACCGATCTGGAGTTGCGCAAGGCCGCGCTGGAAATGTCGGCCATGGCGTTCCAGACGATTCAGAGCATGAGCTTGTTCAATATGAATCGCTAAGCCTGCGTTCCTTTTTTGGGTGGTTTTTCCTTAAACCGGCAGTCAAGCACCACGTGCGGGAATCTTCTATGCTTTTTAAGAATTTGAGTCTAAAGGTCGGCATGACCTTTTGTATTGCTGCTCTGATGGCATTGACAGTGGCCATGGCAGGTTGGGCGCTGTATTACTTTCATGGCCTGCTGGCCCTGGGTTCGGGCGACAAAGTCTTGCGCACCCTGCAAGAGCAGCAGAGCACGTTCAATATCGTCCTGACCGTTGTGCTGGTGCTGGCCGTGCTGCTGGGCCTGGCCGCGATCAGCTACTTCTTCCGCCGTGTGGTGCGTCCCTTGGGCGACTTTGCTGCGTACTTTGATGCAATTGCCAAAGGCGATCTGACTCAACGTATTCGCGTGCTGACCGCCAATGAAATCGGTGATCTGTTCGAGTCGCTGGGTCGCATGCAGGAATCCCTGGTCAAGACCACCACGACGGTACGTCTGGGCCTGGAAGAGATCCATGCCGGTGCGCAGGAAATTGCCCAGGGCAATACCAATATCAGCAGCCGTACCGAAGAGCAGGCCGCTTCCTTGCAGCAGACCGCTGCCAGCATGGAGCAGTTGGCCGGCACTGTTCGTCAGAACGCGGACAACGCCCAGCAAGCCAACCAGTTGGCCGCCACTGCATCGGATGTGGCTCATCGTGGTGGTAGTGCCGTCAATGAAGTGGTTGCAACCATGCAAGGCATTTCGGCCAGCTCCAACAAGATTTCCGACATTGTGGGCGTGATCGACAGCATTGCGTTCCAGACCAATATTCTGGCTCTGAACGCGGCTGTGGAAGCCGCTCGCGCAGGGGAACAGGGCAAGGGTTTTGCGGTGGTGGCCGCTGAGGTGCGAGCCCTGGCTCAGCGCAGTGCCCAGGCCGCGCGTGAAATTACCGCCTTGATCGAAGACTCGGTGCGCAAAGTGACGGAAGGTTCCTCGCAAGTGGAACGTGCCGGCGCCACCATGCAGGAAATTGTGGATTCCGTGCGTCGCGTGACCGACATCATGGGTGAGATTACCGCTGCCACGATTGAACAGTCCTCCGGGATTGATCAGGTGAATCGCGCAGTCTCGCAAATGGATGAAACAACGCAGTACAACGCCCGTCTGGTGGAGCAGGCCGCTCTGGCATCCTCTGGCCTGAGCGAGCAGGTGACCAAGGTCAACCAGGCCATCGCTTTCTTCCGTTCGCCCGGTACGGAAGTCATTGACGTCAGCGCGCGCCGTGTGGCCAACCGCCGCAGTGTGGCCGCTGCCTCCTCTGAAACAGAACACCGTCGCAGCCCCGCCTTGAACGGCAGTGCCGCGACCACCAAAGCGAGCCCCGCCACCAAAGGCTTGTCGGCGCCTGCCAAGGCTGCACCGGCCGCCAAGGCTACCGCTGCCCAGGATGATAGCCAGCGCCTGCTGCGCCCGGACCTGAGCAAAAGCAGCAGCGCTGCTTCGGATGATGATTGGGAGGAGTTTTAATGTCTCGCACCCGACTGAGTACCTGGGTCGGGCTGGGACGTAAGACGCTGATAGGCTTGTGCTTGCTTACCCTGGCTGCGTGTGCCACCCAGGGTTCCTCCTTCAAGGCCTCGGGGTTGAATGATCTGATCCTGGGCCAAAGTACTCGTGCCGATGCCGAGCTGTCCTTGCAAGGTCGTCCTCATCAGGTCTACCGACAGCTCGATGGCAGTGAAATGGCCGTGTGGTTCCAGGGCACAACCCTGGCAACGGATGCGGTCTATTTTCGACAGGAACTGTGGCTTCAATTTGATGCCCAGGGGCGTTTCCAGCAAGTGGTCAAACGCAGTCATATTCCTTCCATGTATCGCGAGCAAGCGCGTAGTACCACGACAGGCTCGGTCACGATTGAGCACCCTGGCACGGACATGATCACCATCTTGCCGGTCAGCCACTAGAGTTTTCTTTGGATTTAGCAAATGCTGGGTATTGAAAGCAGTCTTCCGTCCGCGTCCCGCGCTTCTAAACGTCGTTCCTCAAAATCATTTCGCCCCAGTCTGAAGTCTGCTTCGGGCCTGAAGATCAGCACCATGCTGATGATCTGCATGGGCTTGTTCATGGTCCTGATTGTGGCCGTGGGCGGCCTGGCGGCTTACTACCTGCAGCAAAGCGGCGATGCGCTGCGTACCATCAATCGTCAGGCAGATCGTTCCGCACAGGTTCTGCAGCTCAATAACAATATGATGGAAGCGCGCCTTAGCTTGATGAGCGCAGCGCGCTTTTATCAGGAAGCTGGCATCGATAACGACGCCAATATGCTGCAAAGTGCAGACAATCTGGTGATTATGGCCAACCAGAAGCTGGATGAGGTACGCAAGGCCTTTGCAGATATCCGTGCCAATATGCCTACCGAACCGGAGCTGCGCCGACTGGCCATGGGTTTGGTGGCTTCCTATCAGGCGTATCTGGACGATGGTATCGAGCCTATGGTTCAGGCCCTGGAGACACGCGACTACAGCACTTTTTACTTCGTCAGCGAAGGTTTTGGTGTGCTGCGTGCGGCCACTTTCCAGTTCCGTATTGAAGAGTTGAGCAAGTTCTACAACGATCAGACGGATCTGTTGCTGGAGCAAGCTCAATTGCAAACCCGTGTTGCCAATAGCGCGATTGGTTTGGGCTTGCTGATTGGCTTGGCCATTATTGTGGCGCTGCGCCTGGTGCTGGGCCGTACCGCTTTGGCTCCCCTGCGTGAAGCCGGTGTGCATTTTGACCATATTGCCAATGGCGATCTGACCAAGAAGATTACCTATCGTTCGGCCAATGAAGTCGGTGTTTTGTATGATGCCATGCGCCGCATGCAGCAAAGCTTGCAAGGCATTGTGCTGACCGTTCGCCAAGGTGTGGACGAAATTGCTTCGGGTTCCTCGCAGATTTTTGCAGGCAATACTGACTTGAGTTCCCGTACCGAACAACAAGCCGCCGCCTTGCAGGAAACGGCGGCCAGTCTGGAAGAATTGGCCAGCACGGTGCGTCAGAACGCAGACAATGCTCATCAGGCAGACCAGCTGGCTCATAACGCCGCCAAGGTTGCTCGCCAGGGTGGGGAGTCGGTCGGTGCCGTGGTCAATACCATGAACCAGATTTCTGCGCGTTCCGGCCAAGTGGCAGACATCGTTAACGTGATTGACGGTATTGCTTTCCAAACCAATATTCTGGCTTTGAACGCCGCCGTGGAAGCCGCCCGTGCCGGTGAGCAGGGCAAGGGCTTTGCGGTGGTAGCGGGCGAAGTACGCAGCCTGGCGCAGCGCAGCGCGCAAGCGGCCAAGGAAATCAAGGGCCTGATTGAAGCCTCGCAAAATGAAGTCCAGACCGGCACACAGCAAGTGGCTAGCGCGGGCGACATTATTCAGGAAGTGGTGCGCGCGGTAAATAGCGTGACCACCTTGATGAGCGAGATTTCCTCGGCCTCTCAAGAGCAAACGGCGGGTATCGAGCAGATCAATACTGCCGTGGCACAAATGGATGCTGTGGTGCAGCAAAATGCCTCGCTGGTGGAAGAGGCGGCTGCGGCAGCAGGCTCTTTGCAGTCTCAATCCGAGACCCTGGCCGAGGCGGTTTCCCAATTCAAGGTCCAGGAAGGCGATGTCATCGATATGGCCGAGCGCGACTACGATCGTTTGCGTTAAGCGCTTTGAGGGGAAAAAAAGGCGCATGCCTATAGTTGAAATCCCCTAGAAAAACAGGGTCCGCGAGGGCCATGCTGCATGGCACAATAATTCTTTGCCTATAGCCAGCAGAGACGCCCATGTCCTTCGCGATTCCCGGTGAATCCGTGGCCAAGACGGCGGTGCGCCAAAAGGCGCCCGGCATCTTGGCCTGGTTGATTGCTTACCCGCCTTTCGATCAGATGCAGGCGCAGCACTGCGATTACCTGATCGAGCATAGCGAGCTACGGTTTTTTTCAGCCGGACAGGTGCTGTTGGAAGAAGGCGCGCGTGTTGATCAGCTCTATCTTGTTCGCCAAGGTCAGATCTCCAGCCAGGAACACGGTGAAACTCACGAGTATGTGGAAGGGGATCTTCTGCCCGTGCGTGAACTGGTCTCGGGTCAGGCTCTGGACAGTGATTACCTGGTGCAGGAAGACTGCTTTACCTTGTGCGTGGCTGGTGAAGCCGTTGCCCATCTGCTGACCATCAGCGAGCCTTTTCGGGATTACTGCTTGCGTGGTGCCAGCAGCCTGCTGGCCTCGGTCTGGCGCAGTGCCCAGAAAAGTGCCAGCGCCGACCTGGGTGCCAGCTACACGCTGGACATGAGTCTGCAAGCCCTGACAGAACGCGGTTTGCTCAGCTGTTTGCCGGATTGTCCGGTCGAGCAGGCGGTCAAGGACATGCACGAGCGTCAGGTCAGCAGCATGGTGGTGGTCAATCCGGACCAGCATTTGCTGGGCATCTTCACCTTGCGAGACTTGCGCCGTTTGGTAGCCGGTGGTCAATACGATCCGACCCAGGCCATGTCTCAAGTCATGACACCGGACCCGGTCTGGCTGGCCCCACAATCCTCGGCCTTTGATGCGGCTTTGCTGATGGTAGAGCATCAGATTGGCCATATCTGTCTGGTTCAAGACCATAAAGTCGTGGGCATGGTGTCCGAGCGCGATGTGTTCTCCTTGCAGCGCGTGGATCTGGTGCATTTGTCGCGTGCCTTGCGCTGTGCCCAGGACGTGTCCGTGCTGGTACGTCTGCAGTCCGATATTGGTCGGCTGGTGGACGCCATGCTGGCTCACGGTGCGCGTTCTGAACAGCTGACTGCGGTGATTACGCGTTTGAATGATCACACGGTTCAGCGCACGATTGAACTGAGCTTGCCCGGCTCCGGGCTGGATGGCATCGAGTTCTGCTGGCTGGCTTTTGGTAGTCAGGCCCGTGGCGAGCAAACCCGTCATACCGATCAGGACAATGGCATTTTGTTTGCCGCCCATTCGCCCGAACAGGCCCAAGCCCATCGCGCCTTGCTCCTGCCTTTTGCGCGTCGGGTGAATGAGGCTCTGGACCGCTGCGGGATGGCCTGGTGCACTGGCAATATCATGGCCAGCAATCCTGACCTCTGCCTGTCTGAAGCCGAATGGCTGCATCGTTTCCAGATCATGATTGAACGGCCTGCGCCCGAGCAATTGCTGGAGTCCACGATTTACTTTGACTGCCGCGCCATCTGGGGCCAGAGCAGTATGCTGCAACGCATGCAGCGCCGGGTACTGGGCATGGTGAACGATAACCCTGTGTTCCAGCGCATGCTGGCTCAAAGTACCTGTCAGACCCGTATTCCCAGCGGTAAAAAGCGTAGTCGTCTGGAAGCGCTGATGGGGCAGGGCGATGACAAGCTGGACATCAAGAAACAGGCCTTGGCGCCGATGGTGGATGTGCTGCGGGTGCTGGCCCTGGCGCATGGTTGCGAACTGGCCTCGTCCATGGACAGGCTGGCCGTGCTGACTCAGCGCGGTGTCTTCACAGACGAGGAGTCAGAGGGCCTGCGCGAGGCCTACCGCTATTTGCAATTGCTGCGCTTGCAACATCATCAAACCCAGTTGCAGCAGGGGCAGGAGCCCAACAATCTGGTGCGTTTAAGTACGTTAGGTGCACTGGATGCACGTGTCTTGCGTGAAGCCTTGTCGCAAGTGCGCCGTGCCCAACGTATTCTGGCTTTCCGGTATCGCTTATGAAACTGCTTTCCTGGCTTCCTTGGCGTAAATCCTCTTTTGCCGCACGCAGTCCCTCCTTGTCCTGGAGCGGGGTGGACGAACTGGCTTTGGACGAAGCGGCCTTTACTGTGCTGGATCTGGAAACCAGTGGTCTGGAGCCCAAGCGCCACCATATCGTTCAGATGGGTGCGGTCCGCTTGGAAAATGGTTCGATTGCCCTGGGCAATATCTGGTCCGGTCTGGTTCGCACTCAGGGCGAGCGCAGCCCTGATAGCTTATTGATTCATGAGATCAGCCCGCAACAACAGGAAGAAGGCGAGCCACTACCCCAGCTGATGCGGGACTTTGCCCGCTATTCCGAAAATACGGTATGGGTCGCCTGGGATGCCGACTTTGATCTGGCGTTTCTGGACCGTGCCTGGCCGAAGGCGGGCCTGGAGCAGGCCCGGCCTTTGGCTCTGGATTTGGCTGAACTGGCTGCGTGTATATTGTCCGACTGGCGTGGTCGTCGTCTGGGCCTGGACGATTGCCTGAAATATTGTGGCCTGCCGGTAAGTGACCGCCATGATGCTTTGGGAGACGCCCTGGTCAGTGCACAGTTGATGCAATTACTGATTGGGCGCGCCAAGCAAAAAGGCATCCTGACCATAGGCCAGGCTCGGCGCTTGATGCAATCGCACAAGCAGCGGCAGGCGCACGCGTTTTAAGAGCCTGCCAGCCCCAGCGCGACCCGCATCATGGCTTCGTAGCCGGAGTTGAATAGCTGGGTCAGGAAGGGCGTAGTCTGAGGAATGACCACGGTCAGCAAGGTCAGGCCGATTGTCAGCGTAATAGGGAAACCCACGGCAAAAATCGTCAATTGCTGGGCGGTACGGTTCAAGATCCCAAAGGCCAGGTTAATGGTCAACAGCACGATAATCAGTGGCAGGGCCAGCAACATGCCTGACACCCACAATTCGCTGCTCCAATCGAGCAAGGCACCCCAGCCATTGATGTTCAGGTCCGCGCCGATGGGCAGCACATGGAAGGTGCGCACCAGCACACCCAGCAAGAGCAGGTGGCCGTTCAGGGCCAGAAAGGTCAGCACCGCAATCACGTTCAACAGCCGCGACAGCACGGCGGTATTCGCGCCGGTAGCGGGGTCAAAGAATGAGGCAAAAGACAGGCCCATTTGCAGGCCGATAAACTCGCCCGCTGTCTGTACCGCTGCAAACACGATGCGCATGGTCAGACCCAGCGCGACACCGATGAACACTTGCTGCGCGGCAATCAACAGGGCCTCGTAAGAGGCTGTGGGCAGATCGGGTAGAGGCGGTAGCGAGGGCGCGACAATCAGGGTCAGGATAAAGCCCAGGCCTATTTTGGCCCGCTTGGGGATGGCGGATTCGCTAAAAAAGGGAACGGTAGCCAGGGTGGCCAGAATACGGATGAAGGGCCACAGAAAGGCGTTGAGCCAGGTATAGAGCTGGGCGGAGTTCAGGTCGAGCACGGCACGCCTAGGGCCTGTTCAGTGGGCAAGGCATGGCACTTTGCCCGTCACGGATTTGCGTACTCACGGAAGGCTCCTTGTCGCGCTGGTCGGTCTTAGTTGACCAGCCCGGGAATGCCACGTAACAGGCCCTGCATGTAGTCGACCATATTGTTGATCAACCAGGGGCCCAGCAGCACCACCGTAATGCCCATGGCCAGCAGCTTGGGGATGAAAGACAGCGTCATCTCGTTGATCTGGGTGGCTGCCTGGAAAATACTGATGCCCAGACCTACCACCAGCACCACGATCAACATGGGACCGGCCATGGACAGGGCCAGTTTCAGGGCGGTATAGGTCATGGACATGACGGTTTCGGGAGTCATCACAGTCCTTTATTGGTAGAAGCTGCGGGCCAGGGAACCCAGCAGCAGATGCCAGCCATCGGCCAGCACAAACAGCATGAGCTTGAAGGGCAGCGAGATGGTCACGGGTGGGACCATCATCATCCCCAGGGACATCAGGACGCTGGCAATCACCAGGTCAATGATCAGAAAGGGGATAAAAATCGTAAAGCCGATCTGGAAGGCGGTTTTCAGCTCGCTGGTTACAAAAGCCGGCACCAGTACGCGCAAGGGGACATCTTCCGGGGATTCCAGTTCTGCCACGCCCGCCATATCGCCAAACAGCTTCAAGTCCGCTTCGCGGGTCTGGTGCAGCATGAAGGTTTTCAGGGGCTGGGCGCCTTGCTCCAGTGCAGTTTCAAAGCTGATCTTGTTTTCTGACAAGGGCTTGTAGGCGTCCTGATACACCTGATCAAACACCGGTGACATCACAAAGAAAGTCAGAAACAGGGCCAGGCCCACCAGCACGGTGTTGGGCGGCGCTGTACCGGTACCCATGGCATTGCGCAGCAGCCCCAGCACGATGATGACGCGGGTAAAGCCGGTCATCATCAGCAAGGCCGCTGGCAGGAAGGACATCATGGTCAGCATGGCCAGCGTCTGGATGCTGAGTGACCAGGTTTGCGAGCCGTTCGGGCCTGCTGTGCTGGTAATGGCCGGAACAGCCTGGGCCCAGGCCTCGGAAGGCAGGAGCAGGCTGATCAGGGCCAGAAGCAGCATCAGGCCGATGCGCTGGGCGGGAGAGAGGAGTGCGGTCATGATGCGGTCAGCGGGGCGCACGGTGCTGGTCCAGATGGGCCTGGAAGTCCGGCTCGGAGCTAGCGGGCGTTGTGGTGTGCAGCAGGCTGATCTGCTGAGGGGTGATGCCAATCAGAATTTCGCGGTCATCAATCTGGACCAAGGCCACGCTGCTGCGCGGCCCCAGGCGTTGATTGTCCAGAATCTTGATGCGTTGCTGGTTTTTGTTTTTCAGCAGCCCGCCTCGACGGGCAACCCAGGCTGCCGCCAGAATCAGGCCTACAACCAGCAGCAGGCTGAGCATGATTCTGACGAGCTGGGCTTGTTCCATGTTCTAGCGGCGGCCGTTCAGGCGTTGGATACGATCCGATGGAGTCACGATGTCGGTGACGCGAATACCGTATTTATCGTCTACCACGACCACTTCGCCTTGGGCGATCAGGTAGCCGTTCACGTAAATATCCAGCGGTTCGCCAGCCAGACCGTCCAGCTCCACCACGGAGCCCTGGCCCAGTTGCAGAATGTTCTTGATGGTCAGACGTGTGCGACCCAGCTCCACCGACAGCTGGACCGGGATGTCCATAATCATGTCGATATCGGTGGTGGCGTTCGCTTCGGCGTGCTCCATGGGCGGGAACAGATTGCTGGCCGGGCTGGGTTCGTGCACAGGCGTGGCCGCGCTTTGCTCGGCCAGTGCCGAGGCCCAGTCATCCTCCAGGGGCTGTTCCAGTCCTTGGGCTTGGGTGCTGCTTTGGCTGCCAGCCTGTTGCTCAGCCATCGCGGCTGCCCAGTCGTCCTCGGGCGCAGACCGGTCGTTAGGGTTGTGAGGGTCGCTCATAGGGACTTACCTTTAGTCAAATCGCTGTCGTTGGTGGCCAAGATGTTTTCTACCCGCAAGGAGTAGCGGCCACCGGAGGTGCCGTAGCGGCATTCCAGAACCGGCACGCCATCCACGTGGGCTTCAATAAGAGTGGGGATTTCAATTGGCAAGACATCATTGGCCTTTAACTGGGTCAGCTCGGCAATGGTCATGTCTATATTGACGAAGTTGGCAATCAGTTCAACTTCGGCGCTGCGCACTTGTCGTGACAATTGCTGGGTCCACCGCTGGTCAATATCGTTGGTGCCTTTGTCCTGCAAGGGGCGGGTCAGCAGATCGCGCAGCGGCTCGATCATGGAGTAGGGCAGGCAGATATTCAGATTGCCACCCTGGGCACCAAATTCAATATTGAAAGAGGTCACCACCACGATGTCATTGCTGCTGCTGATGCTGGCAAACTTGGTATGCATCTCCGAGCGCATGTACTCCGCTTCCAGCGGGTAGATGGACTCCCAGGCACCGCAGTAGCTCTCCAGCGTCAGGGTCAGCAAACGCTGGATGATGCGCTGCTCGGTCGTGGTGAAGTCCCGGCCTTCGACGCGGGTGTTGTAGCGGCCATGGCCACCAAACAGGCTGTCGATAATCAGGAAGACCAGGTTCGGGTCGAAGGTAAACAGCGACACGCCCCGCAAGGGCTTTAAGGCAACCATGTTCAGGTTGCTGGGCACGGGCAGGTTGCGCTCGAAATCCGAGTACTTTTGAATACGAATGGAACCGACGGTGATGTCTGCGTTGCGGCGCATGAAGCTGAGCATGGTCGAGCGCAAACGACGGGCAAAGCGCTCGTTGATCAGCTCCAGGGTCTGCATGCGGTGACGCACTACCCGGTCTGGCGAGGTCAGGTCATAGGCCCGTACGCCAGTCAGGTTTTCGTTCAAGGGCTTGGTGTCAGCGCCTTCGCCGGTAACACCGGCCAGCAGTGCATCGACTTCGTCTTGGGATAGGAAGCTCTGATACGACATTTATTGGATGACAAAGGCGGTGAACAGGACATCATTGATGTTCGGTACAGCAGTGTTGGGCGCGTAGGGCTCTTTCAGGCCGGCGCTCAGCTGTGCAACCAGGGCTTGACGCCCTTCGGAGGTCTGGATGTAGGTGGGGCGCTGTTCAGCCAGAATCTTGAGCACGCGATCACGCACCATGGGCATGTACTCCACCAGCATGGAGCGCGAACCATCGTCCTGGACACGCAAGGTGATGCCTACGTACAAGATGCGCGAGCGGCCATTCTCGTTCAGGGTGACGGTAAAGGGGTCCAGCGGCGCAAAAATGGGTTTGGCATTGACCTTGACCACCGGCGGTTCATCCGGGGCAGGGGCCGCTTCAACCGATTGGCCTTTTTCCGCCCAGGCCAACCAGGCAGGCGTGCTGCTTTGTTGCAGGGAGTAGTACAGCGTTGCGCCCACGCTAGCGGCGATAATAAACAGAACCAGCAGACCGGTTTTCATCAGGCGTGCAAGTTTGGTGGGTGCTTTTCGGGCCATGTGATGTGAGCGATGTATTTTCTAGCGTATTACAAACAGACAAACGCATGTCGGGCCTGAGCCTGACTGCATGCCTGAGCTATTGTGCCGGAGGTCAGACAGGACAGGCCCGGCGAATAGACGCTGCTTTTCGAGCTTAATCATGCTTTTTGCCGGGCTGTCTGTGGGACTGTGAATCAGGCGAAGGTATCAACCAGCGCGTCGGGGTTCAGCGAGCGTGTGGCGCTGCTGTTCACCAAGGGGCTGCTTTCGTCAGCGGAAGCCACGCCGTTCAGGCTGAAGGCGGGTTGATCGCCTTGATTGCCCTTGGCGGCCAGTTGCTCGTGAAAGGCCTGGTGCGAGGCGTGCTGGTCGCCTACGTCAGCCTGTCCCAAGGTCAGCCCGTTTTCTGCAAACTGCTGTTGCAGCTGCTGCAAGGATTGCTCCAGGGCGTGGCGGACTTGAGCATGGGGCGAGGTGATCATGGCGTGGGCCATGCCATCTTGCATTTGCAAGGTAATGCGCAAGGGGCCCAGTTCGGGTGGGTCCAGACGAATGTCGGCGCTTTGAACGCCGCCTTGAGCCTGTTGGGCCAAGGTAATCATTTGACGACCCATGGCCGCCCCCCATTCGGGGGACTGGACCGGCGTGGCAATGGCCAGCGTCAGGGGGCTGGGCAAGGCGGCCGGGCTGTTGGCCTGGACTGCGCTGGGTGCGGCGCCAAGTTGGGCTAGCAGGGAAGCATCCAGAGCGGGCAGGTTCAGATTCACGCCGGCACGGGCATCGTCAGCAATTTGTCGTCCAAAGCTAGCCAAGGAAGCCGACGCTTCATCCATCAAACGTGACTGGGATGAGGGCACATTAGCGTCGATGCCAGTGCCTGGCGGGTTGTTGTTCAGTAATTGTGCTGTGTTCACCGCTGATTTGCGAGTAGTGGTGGCGGCCAGCGGATTGCTGGTTTCAACGGCTTTAGGCAAGACCAGTTCGGCGCTCAGATCAAGCTTGGCTTCTGCTTCAACAGCGTTCAATGGCGCGGTCTGAGCTTGACGGCTACTTGGCTCGGCGGCCAGATTCTGGCGTGTGTTGAGAGCGCTCAGTGGCAGTTTGCTATCGGTTTGGGCACTTTTTGGGTCGGCCTTGCTGCTCTTGATGGCCTGTACTTGCGAAAGAATCGACAAGGCCATGGCAGGCAGGCCGCTATCGGCCGGGGCATCAGTGTCAAGTTCCAGATCGCTCTGATCGGCAATCAGCAGGGCCGGGTCTTTGATCAAGGGGTCCAGCTCGCTGGCACCAGCCTGTTCGGCCACGGCGTCAGCCAGCTTGGGGCTGTCGGCGGGAACCTGGGTTTTGGTGCTGTCCTGCTTGGCGGCTGCCGGTGTCTTGCCAGCCCCTTTGTGTTGCACCTGCTGCTGTTGGGTTTGCAGATGCTGGGCAAAGCCTTCGTCTTTGGGCGCATGCGCAGCCGCAGGCCCGGCCGTGTTAGTGACGGGGGCCGAGGGTGCGGCAGGGGCCGCAGGTAAAACCGAAAGAGTGGGCGAAGTCATGGCGGCGCTTGTTTAATAGGCGGTCTGGCTACGAGTAAAGAGACGAGCAGCGATTTCATCGCTGTTACGTTGTTCCATTCTTTGTTGCTGGACTTGCTGGGTCTGGAGACGGCGGTCGATCAAGGTTTCATACGCTTTCAGGCGCTGCTGATGGCCATACCAGACCTGGCGTCCCTGTTCCATTTTCTCTTCCAGCGCTTGGATGACACTATTTTGCTGGGAAATGGCCTGGTCCAATGTCACGATAAAGCGCCGGAAATTGTGGTAGTTCGCCATGGTTACCCCAGTTTGGCCCACATCCAGCAGGCGCTGGGCGTAGTCCTGGCGATAGGTCTGCAACATTTCCAGCTGCGACTGGGCCGCATCGCGCTCTGTTCGCAGCTCCTGCAGATGGCGGGCCGCGTCGTCCACATTGTTCTGACTGAGATCGACCAGCGTATGTAAAGAGGCGTTGGCTTTCATGGCTATTGCTCGCTATTGAGAACGGCGTTCAATTCATCGAAGGCGCGTGGCACGTCCACACGTTGCTGCATGCCCTGGCGCAGATAGGCTTCCAGCCAGGGGAAACGATCAATGGCTTGATCAATGGCTGGATCATTGCCACGGGTATAGGCGCCCACGGCAATCAGGTCGCGGTTGCGTTGATAGCTGGAGAGCAGGCCCTTGAAGCGGTGCACCATCTTGATCTGTTCTGGCTCCACAATGCTGGGCATGACCCGCGAGATGGACGCTTCGATATCAATGGCCGGGTAATGGCCGGTTTCCGCCAGACTGCGCGACAGTACAATGTGACCGTCCAGGATCGCGCGGGCCGAGTCGGCAATCGGGTCTTGCTGGTCGTCGCCCTCGGTCAGCACGGTGTAGAACGCGGTGATCGAGCCGCAACGGCCTTGTGCATTGGGTTCACCGTTACCGGCGCGCTCCACCAGGGCCGGTAGCTTGGCAAATACGGAAGGAGGGTAGCCCTTGGTGGCAGGCGGCTCGCCAATTGCCAAGGCGATTTCGCGCTGAGCCATGGCATAACGCGTCAGTGAATCCATGATCAGCAAGACGTTCTTGCCTTCATCGCGGAAAAACTCGGCCAGACGGGTGGCGTACACCGCGCCTTGTAAGCGCAGCAAGGGCGAGACATCAGCCGGGGCTGCGACGACAACCGAGCGTTGCAGGCCTTCTTCGCCCAGATTATGCTCAATAAATTCTTTAACTTCCCGGCCCCGTTCACCGATCAGGCCCACGACAATGATGTCGGCTTGGGTGTAGCGGGCCATCATGCCCAGCAGCACACTTTTACCCACACCGGAACCGGCAAACAGACCCATGCGCTGACCACGGCCTACGGTCAGCAAACCGTTGATGGCACGTACTCCTACGTCCAGAACCGTGTCGATGGGACTGCGCTTCAGTGGGTTGGGTGTGGTGTGGCTGAGCGAGACGCACGCTTGCGCGTCGATCGGGCCCAAACCGTCCAGCGGATTGCCGCTGCCATCGACAACGCGACCCAGCAGGCCGGGGCCGACCGGGACATGGCGCGAACGCGCCTGGGCGGGCAGGCTGTCCGGTTGATCGGAGTCGGGCAGCGGAACCGGCGGCTGCAATTGAGCTTCAACCGGTACAACACGTGCACCGGGAGGCAGGCCGGAAATTTCGCTCAAGGGCATCAAATACAAGGATCTGCCTTCAAACCCTACAACCTCGGCTTCGGCCCAGATGTTTTGCGCGGCAGACAATTCCACTTTACAAGCGGCTCCTACAGCCAGCTTCAAACCTGTAGCTTCCAGCACTAAACCCGTGGCGCGGACAACGCGGCCACTGCGCAAGCAGGGCTCAATGGCCTGGACCCGTTGCTGTGCCGACAGCATCTGGGCGCGCCAGCGTTCGGGGGAGGAGGCCAAAAGGGGCGTTGCCATCAGGGCTCCGAAGAGACGGGCAAGCCCAGGCTGGCCAGGGCGCGTTTCCAGCGAGTGGCAAAGGTGGCGTCAATATCGCCGTAACTGGAGCGCACACGACATTCACCGCGTTGCAGCTGGGGGTCTTCTTGCAGACGCCAGGCGCGGGGCTCGCCTTGTTCAATCAGAAACTCACGCACCAGGCTGATGTCGTCCGGGTGCAAGCTCAGTTCCAGGGCGCTGGTATCGCCTGGATCACTACGCAGTACTTCGGCAACCAGATCGCGGATGCGGCTGGGTTCGGCCTTGATGGTGCTTTGCAATACATGCTCGGCAATACGTGTCGCCAGCTGAATCAGGGATTGGCCCATTTCCTGATCCATCAGTTCAATGGACTGGGCGCAGTTCTGGTTCAAGGCGACAAATTCCTTGATGTACTGGTCAATCTGTTCTTGTGCCTTGGCCATTCCAGCCGCCATTCCGGCTTCATAGCCTTGGGCATGGCCACTTTCCTGGCCTGCTGCCAGACCAGCGGCATGGCCCTGGTTGTAACCGGCCTGATAGCCCTGGGTATGGCCTTCTTCCTGCGCCTGGCTGCGCTGGTTTTCCAGATCGCGCTGCAGTTCTTCCGGGGTAGGAGGGACGAACTCGGGCTCTTCCGGTTCCGGGGCGACGACAGGATCATCCAGCCCCTGCATTTGCCAGCGGCTCCAGCTTTCCTGAAGTTCCGAGTAGGCCGAGGCTTTACGGTGGCTGGACATTTACAGGCTCCCGCGCAGGCGGTTCGTGCCTGGGCACAAGCGAATAACGGCTTGGACGGGCAGGAGCTGCCCAAACGAGGCCGTCTTAGACATACTCGTCCCCACTCAGGCCACCCAGCGTAATCTGACCGGCTTCGGCCAGGCGACGGGCCACCTGCACAATGGCTTTCTGTTCCTGTTCCACCTTGGACATGCGGATCGGGCCTTGGGCGTCGATGTCTTCGCGCAGCATTTCGGCAGCACGGTTGGACATATTGCGGAAGAACTTGTCGCGCAACTCTTCGGGCGCGCCTTTCAGGGCAATCGTCAATGCAGAGGTCTCGATTTCCTTGAGCAGCAGCTGAATGGCAATGTCTTCCACATCGGCCAGGTTCTCGAACACGAACATCTCGTCCACGATGCGCTGAGTCAGGTCGGCGTCCATGCCGCGCAGACTGGTCAGGACGGACTCTTCCAGGCTGGCGTTCATGTAGTTCAGCATCTCGGCTGCCGTGCGTGGACCACCCATCTTGCTGCGTTTGGCACCCTGGCCCGATAGCATGCCGTTCAACACTTCGGTCAGCTCGTTCAGGGCCGTGGGCTGTACGCCGCCAAAAGTAGCAATACGCAGGACCACATCATCGCGCAAACGATCCGGAATGTAGCCCAGAATGTCGGCGGCGCGATCACGCTCCAGATGCACCAGAATGGTGGCAATAATTTGGGGGTGTTCGTCGGCAATCAGCTCGGCCACGCTGGAGGCATCCAGCCAGTTCAGGGCATCAATACCGCTGCTGGAGCCTTCGCTGTTTTCCAGCAAGTCTTCGATCAGGCCAGCGGCTCGGTCCGAGCCCAGCGCCTTGTTCAGTACGGAGCGGATATAGGCGTTGGAGTCCAGTGCCACCGCCATGAACTGGTCGGCCTCCTGGCGAAAGCTCTCCAGAGCTGCGTCCATATCGGCACGGGTCAGTTGCTTCAGGGACGCCATGGCGGTACTGAGCTGCTGCACCTCACGAGGCGAGAGGTGGCGAAACACCTCGGCGGCGGCATCTTCCCCCAAGGACATCATCAAAATCGCACTGCGTTCGATGGAATCGTCCGGTTTAGCCGTTTTCATTTTTTTCATCTTTGTTTAACCAGGAGCGCAACACCATAGCCACGGCACGTGGGTCATCGTGAGCCATCGTGCGGGCGGTGTTCAGATTCTCTTCGTAGCGGCTCATTTCGGCGGCACGTTGTTCAGCAGCCTGTTCGCGAGCAGATTCTTCTTTCTGGCGCTCGACGCGGGCGTCAGCCACCGCCTTGGCCTGGATCAGGCCCTGGATGATGGGGTTGATGACGATGCGCCATGCCATGAACAGAATGAATGCAAAGACCAGATACTTGACCAGTTCCATAGCGAGCTCGCGGTACTCCGGATTTTTCCAGAAGGGGGTATCAATATCGCCTTGTTCGTTGAACTGTCCGTTCACCACGCTCAGGCTATCGCCTCGATCAGCCGAGTAACCGACGGCTTGTTTGACCAGATCGCGGATCTTGTCCAGTTCTTCCTGCTCCAGCGGCTGTTGGTCCTTGTCCGTATTGCGATAGTTCACCACCACGGCTACCGACAGGCGGCTTAGCTGACCCAAAGGACCTTTGACGTGGCTGATGGTGCGATCCACTTCGTAGTTCACGGTGGAGTCGTTACGCGCATTGCCGGTGTTTTGCAGCAAGCGGGCCTGTTCGGCCAGGGACACCAGTGAAGGGTCTGTACCGGCCGCTGCAGCGTTTGCGGCGTTGGCGGTTTGTGCGGCGGCATTGGCCGGCTCAATTGCCGGAGCAGTCGGGGCTTGGGGCTGATTTGGCGCAGCAGGCGGGTTGACCAGATTGGCGGTGGCATTGTTGGGAGCCTGATTGCTCAAGGCACCGGGCACGCCCTGGGGCTGCTGCGGGTTGCGTTGCAAGGAAGAGCTGGTCTGCTGGCTGCGTACCGCGGCCTGACCGGGTTGCTGATTGGGCTTGTAGACCTCGGACGTCTGCTCGCGGCGCGAAAAGTCCACTTCAGCCGTCACCTGGGCGCGGACGTTGCCAGCACCGACCAAGGGGTTCAGCAAGGTCAGGATGCGCTGGACGGCTCGGTATTCAATATCGTTTACAAAATTGCGCTGCTGATTATCAGCACCCATCTCGCCAGTGGGGGCGGTTAGCAAGCGGCCATTCTGGTCAATGATGGACACCTTGTCGGCTTGCAGATTGGGCACGCTGGAGGAGATCAGCCAGCTGATGGCGGAAACCTGGCCTTCGCTCAGGTCGCGGCCCGGATACAGCGACAGCACTACCGAAGCGGTCGGAGACTGGCGGTCACGTACAAACAAGGTTTCACGCGGCATGGCCAGGTGAACGCGCGCTTCCTTGACGGCATGCACGGCCTTGATGGAATTGGCCAGCTCGCCTTCCAGGGCGCGCTGATAGGTGACTTGCTCGGTGAACTGGCTGGCGCCAAAGCGACTTTGATCCAGCAGCTCGAAACCGGCATTGCCACTGCGCGGCAAGCCTTGCGAGGCCATTTGCATGCGCACATCATGCACACGATCTTGCGGCACCAAAATGGCGGTACCGTTGCTGTTGAACTGGTAGGGCACGTTCATCTGGCCCAGGGCCGAGACAATCGCACCGCCATCGCGGTCGTCCAGATTGGAGAACAGTACCTGGTAGGTAGGGCCGCGGCTCCACAGCAAGAGGGCGACAATCAGAGCAATCAGTGCGGCACCCAGCCCGATCAGCGCTACCTTGGGCAAGGCGCGCAGTGTGTCGTAGCCAGGAAGTTTGTTCAGCAACTGTGCTGTCTGACTCATGGGTGAGGCAGAGGCAGGGTTCTGCATGGAATCAGGGGAGTTCAAATCAGGACGTGCTCAGGCAGCATTAAGGAAAGGGCGGCGGGCATGAAAGAATCAGGCGCTTATACCGGCATACTGGCAATTTCTTGGTAGGCGGCCACTAAGCGGTTGCGTACCTGGACGGTGGCCTGAAAGCCAACGCTGGCTTTTTGCAGGTCAATCATCACGTCGTTCAAGGAAATTCCGGGCTCGCCCATTTCAAAGGCCTGAGCCTGGGCATTGGCCTCATTCTGCGCCTGGGAAACCCGGTTCAAAGAGCGGGCCAGCTCGGCGGCAAAACCACCGGGAGCGGCGCTGCTGGCCGAGGAGGACACAGAACTGGAAGCCCCGGCCGCTTGCGCAACTGCGCGCATCTGGGCCAAAAGGTTTTCAATGCTGGAGAGATTGGAAATCGACATATTCGCTTGCCAGAAAGTCAGGATGGGCCACGCGCACAGGTGCGGGCAGCTTGCCGTGCTTAATGTAACGTTTAGAACGCGAGGCTAAGCAGGGTATCTAAGCCCAAAAACAGGGGCTTTTCAGCCCTTATAAATAGCAGGCTCAAGTTTTTGGGGCGTCGTGCAAAGCCTGCAAGGCTTGTGTGGCCTGGGGATGGCCTTGTTCCAGGGCGTAGAGCCAGGCCAGCAATTCAGCCACGGCTTGATAGAGCTGAGGGGGGATATGACGGTCCAGATCCACCTGCATCAGCAGGCCGACCAGTTCGGGGGACTCGTGTACGTACAGACCGTGCTCGCGGGCGGTCTCGACAATTTTTTCGGCCAAGGTGCCGTAGCCTTTGGCAACGACACGCGGGGCCCCGTCTTTGGGCTCGTAGCGCAAGGCCAGGGCCTGCGGGCGACGGGAGGGGGAGTCATGACTCATCGGGCAGGTCCTGCGGCAGGGTCGGGTCGGCTTCAATCTGCAATTGGCTCAGGATCAGGCCCTGGTCTTGCAGACGTTCGCGCAAGGGCAGGCTGTTCTCGTCCAGATAAGGGGCGGATTGATCGGCCTGAATATGGACCAGCAATTGCTGGTTCAGGAGGTTGAGCCGTAGGGTGATCGGCCCCAGCGTGGGCAGGTCCAGTTGCAGGGTACTGGACCAATGTTCGGTTTCGTCCTCTGACTGCGCCTGGTGACGTTGCACACTCCAGTTCATGTCGGCATCCGGCCAGGCCTGACCTTGCCATTGCAGGTTCTGGTAGGCCAGCGTATCCAGTTGCTGACGCACCAGCAGGCTATTGGCCGGGTCCTGGGTGCTGGCCTGGGCCTGAGGATTCTGGCTTGTGCTGGTATGTGTTTCGGCCGCGGGGCGATTCAGGTTTTGCGGCTCTTGCTGTAATTCGCCAACGCTGCGTTGCCCAAAGTGCAGATCACTAAGATGAGACTCGTAGAATAGCCCGCTTTGTTGCAAGGCCTGGGGCAAAGCCTGGCTGAAATGCTGGGCCAGAGCAGCCGTGCTGCCTGTAGGCAAGGGGCTTTGGGTTGCGGCGCCGCTGGTCGCAGTGCCTGTTCCCACAGCACTGCTGCCTGTTGTCATTGCACTGGCAGAGCCCGCGTTTGCGCCGCTTGTTGCTGTGCTACCGGGCAAGGGCAGGCGCTGCTGAGCCACGGTGGCGATTGTGCTGGCGGTATTCTGTGCTGTGCCTGCCCGCCCCGCCGTCTGGGTATCGCTGCCGGGACGCGTGGGCTCCTTGCCGTCCGCCTGCATCGTGGGGCGGCCAGGTAACAAGGCCTGTCTCCCCTGGATGGCAGGGGCACGATCCGGAAAGCGCTCCAGCAAGGACAGGATCAATTGGGCAGTGCGCCCCAGGGTTGTGGGGGCCGAGCTGGTGGTGGCCGTATTGGGGCCACGAGCATTCAGAGCCGGGTCGGTCGAGGTTTGTCCGCTTTGTGTGCGGATGTTCCAGCTATCGCGACCCTGGGTGTGGGCGCGGGCTTGATCTACGCTTTGGCGTTGATCACGAGCCGTTTGGTTTTCGGCGCGCTCGGGGCGCTGGCTGCCCGGTGTCTGGCTGATGGCGTCCGGTCGGGCGCCTGTGGCGATATTGCTTTGCTGTCCAGTGCTGATACCCAGAACGGCATCAAGCCGTTGAATGAGCAGCGTCCCCAAGGGGGAGGGGCCGCCTATGCTCATGGATGAACGCTAGGGTTGTAATACGCTTGCAACACGGTTTGCTGGCGCTTCATATTGCCCAGCAGTGCACCCAGACGCCCCAGTTCGGGGGTGGCCAGATGGCGGATCTGGGCGTCGTCCTCCAGAATTTGGGTCAGCAACTGACGGCGTGCCTGTTTTTCAGTAATAGACAGGTCTTCCATGTTCTTGAGCTTTTCCACGGCGAGTTGATAGTGTTCGGATTGTTCAAACACATCCTCCCAGCGAGCCGTTTGGGCAAGCTCCAGCATGTGACGGGTGATGCTGGCGATAATTTGATATTGATCGACGATCGGGTTAGAGGTATCGCTCATGTTCGTACCAGGCGCTAAAGGCGCAAAGGAGGTTGGAGGTGCAGGTCAGGAACAGAACCTGTCCCGCGAGCCCCGGAGTCAAGCTGGCTGCTTGGCACGTTGGGTATCAACATTGCTGCGCCAGGCATCGGCAATATCGGTCAGCAAACGCTCGGCCAGCGTCAGCTTTTCCGCGTCATTGCGAAGGTTGGCCAGCATCAGATTGTGCAAAATCAGGTCATAGGTAGCGACCAGATTGCGGGCCAGCTCTCCGCCCTTTTCGGTATCGACCGCCATTTTCAGGCCGCTATCGACAATATCAATAGCCTTCGATAGTGATTGCCCCCGCCCGGCAATATTGCCCTGTTCCATATGCAAGCGCGCTTGCAGCATGGCGGTGCGAGCACCGTTAAATAACAGGGTAATCAGATGTTCGGGGCTCGCGCTCAAGACCTCGGTTTCCAGACCTACTTGAGCGTAGGCGCGAACCGATTGTTGGCCAAAGCGACGGGAAGGGGCAGGATAGCTCATAGGGGGTTATTTATTGCTGTTCATATTGCCCAGCATGGACAGTTGCTGGCTTAGGTAATTGCTGGTGCCTTGCATGCGGTTGATCATGACGTCCAACTGCACGAATTGCTTGCGGTAGGCTTCCATTTTTTCTTCGATGCGTTTGTCGGCGTTATCGTACTGATCCTGCAGGGTTTTGCCGATTTTTTCGGCGCCTTCCTGGGCCTTGTCAATGCGTCCGCCCTTTTTGACAAAATCTTCTGCTGCTTTTTGGACGCGACCTGCTATGGCCTGTTCGCCGACAAACATCTTCTGGACGTCAGCCATATTGTTTTTCAAGGCGGCGTCCAGCTTCTTGTCATCAATCTGCAACTCACCAGTTTTGGGGTCAAGGTTAATGCCAAGACCAATCAGAGTCCGTACTTCGCCGTCTCCGCTTACATGGCCCAAAATGGCTTCTCGCATTGCGTTTTGGGCTTCACGGGCCAAGGAATCGCCTGTCAGGGCCGAGCCCTGCTTCAGGTCAGGGTTATAGGCGGTTAGCGAGCGAATGGATTTATTGAACTTGTTGTAGGCCGCAACGTATTCTTTGATAGCCTCGGAAGCCTTGCTATCGTCTTTGCTGACGTCAATATTGATGGCTTCGGAACTTGCTTTGTTCAGCGTAATTTCCAGGCCTTCAATAGTGTCGTTCAATGTGTTGCTTTCGCTGCTGATCTTAATACCGTTCACGGTTAGCTCAGCGTTTACCGCTGCTACTTCTTTAGGGCCGCTTGTGGTTGCGTGGCTGGGGTTAAAGTTCAGCAGTTTGCTTAAGTCTTCGTTGCCGTCCACGTTGATCGAGGCAACAGAAGCAGCCTTACCAGTGTCGGTAGCCGATAATTGCAATCGGTAAGGCTCGTCAGCGGCTCCGGTATTAATGATAGTGGCTTTTATGCCCAGCTTAGCATCGGCATTGATCGCGTTCATTACCCCTTGCAAGGACGTGTCCTTGCCGGTCATATCCAGAGTATGCTCCTTACCATTGGCTAATGTGACGGTAATCTTGCCGTCTGTGCCTAGGGCGGTGTCACGAGAAGTGTGTGCTGCGGCGGTCAGTGTTTGTCGGGTAGCCAAGTTACTTACTTCGATGACGTATTGACCAGGCACGGCTTTAGCTGTGCCGGAAACTTTCACGTCTTCGCTATTGGCAGTCGTTTTGACGGCACCATACAAATCTTCGGAGTTCAGTTTTTTGGCAGCAGCTTGCAGTTCAGACAGACCACTTTTTAGCTGACCATAGGCCGAAATCTTGTTGGTATTGGCAACCTGGCGGTTCTGAATGACAACAAGGCTCTTCTTTTCCGTCTTGCGCAGATCTTCCAGTAGTTCGTCCAGCTTCAGGCCCGAGCCTACGCCAATTGCAGAAATAGCCATATTCAATACTCCTTTAGTGTCCTATTTTGTCGCGAATGTGCCGCGCACAAAGCCCATGTCAATGGGACGTTTCGAGGCCAGTTTGCTTTTTAAGCTTTCACGCTGACTTGGTTGCCCTGCAACTGAACGATCATCTTGGCAATCTGGATCACCGCGTCAGAAGGGACTGTGCGCAGTACCTCCCCGGTCGAGTTGTCCACAATCGAGACCACCAGACGCTGGGCCTCATCGTCCATATTGAAGCGAATGCCAGTGGACCAGGCCTGCAGGGAGTTGTTGATCTTGTCCAGGGTGTCGTTCAGCGTGTTCACTATGCCGGGCACGGGTTCGCGTTTATCGGGCCAGCGTTGCTGCAACTGGGTATCGGTACTGCTTTCCTTGATGGGAGTCACCGTGGTGGCTGCCGAAGGTATAGGGGTGCCGGGGTTTTGCTCCACAGGGGAGGCTAGGGGCACCAAGGCCGTCGTTTGAGATGAAACTGAGTTGATCATGACATCACTCCAGAAGGGGCTTGGTGGCAGGCCTGCTCGATGGGGGGGGGGCTTGGCACCTGTAACGCTCCAATTACGGCACCTACGCGCGTATCTTTAGGAGGTATTTTGGTTTTAGGTCCGGTCAGGCCCGTTTAAAGCCTGAACAAGATGGCGAAAGACTGTTTGATTTGGGGACTGTCGGGCAGGGCGGGCAGGCAAAATAGCTCAATCTTTATTGTCCGGATTCTTGCCTGTCCATGCCTCGTTCAGAAGACGTCTTGGTTGAGCAGTACGCCCCATTGGTGCGCCGCCAAGCGCTCCAGCTCGTGTCGCGCCTGCCCCCTAGTGTTGAGCTGGATGACCTGATGCAAGCCGGCATGATGGGTTTGCTTGATGCCGTACGCCGTTACCAGGTCGTGGCCGAGGCCCAGTTCGAGACCTACGCCGTCACTCGGATTCGCGGTGCCATGCTGGACGAACTGCGTAGCCAGGACTGGCTGCCGCGCAGCGTGCGTACCAAAGCACGCCAGATCGAAGTGGCCGTCAGCGCCTTGCGTCAGGAACTGCTGCGCGAGCCTACCGAGCCGGAAATTGCCGAAGCCCTGTCCATGAGCATGGACGATTACTACGAACTGCTGGATGAGGCAGTCGGAGTGCAGGTAATTCACTACGAAGACCTGAAACGCCATGCCGATCCTGCCGCCGATGCGCTGGAGTTTCTGGAAGACAGCACGCGCGAACAGGCGTACTTCGATAATCCCCTGAACCTGCTGACCTCCCAGGGTTTGCGGCAAGCCTTGATTACCGCCATCGACCACCTGCCCGAACGCGAAAAGCTGCTTTTTGCCCTGCAATTCGAGCAAGACCTGAACCAGAAAGAAATCGCCTTGGTGCTGGGAGTGACCGAAGGCCGCGTGTCTCAACTACGCAGCCAGGCCGTCGCCCGTATCCGCGCCAGCCTGGCGAAAGATCAATGGGACGCCATCTCCGATAGTGCGGAGTTTCAGGTTCTGTTATAGCGGGCGTGCTTAATTTTGATATGTGGTTTGAGCGTGCTGATAAGCCAGTGGGAACAGAGTCTTAAAGTGTTAAGCAAGTCTGCTTTGATCGTATAAACAAAAAGCCTCCAAGAAATCTCGGAGGCTTTTTACTGCTGGGCAACCTAGGTTGCCCAACTGAATAGCCCCGGGAATCGAGGAGGCTATTTGGTTAAAGTAACGCGTTGATCGACATAGATTCAGATTGAGTCCGATAGTAGGCCTCTTCCGCCTGCGCAGGAGGAATATACCCGATGGACCCGAGCAGACGTTGATGGTTGTACCAGGCGACCCATTCCAGCGTTGCCAACTCCACGGCAGCCCTGGTTTTCCAGGGCGCTCGGCGATGGATCAATTCGGCCTTGTACAGCCCGTTGATGGTTTCAGCCAGGGCGTTGTCATAGCTGTCCCCTCGGCTGCCGACCGACGGCTCGATGCCTGCCTCGGCCAGACGTTCGGTATAGCGGATGGACACGTATTGCGATCCTCGATCGGAATGGTGAGTCAGGGTGTCGGTGGGACGCCGGTCATACAGGGCCTGTTCCAGGGCATCCAACACGAAGTCTGTACTCATGGTGTTGCTCACGCGCCAGCCGACGATGCGGCGGGCGAATACATCAATGACGAAGGCCACATACAGCCAGCCTTGCCAGGTCGACACGTAGGTGAAGTCCGAGACCCATAACTGATTGGGCCTGTCAGCGTGGAAGTGGCGATTGACGCGATCCAGCGGGCAGGCCTGCGAACCGTCGGCAATGGTAGTGCGCACCCGCTTGCCCCGACGCACGCCCTGCAATCCCAGGCGACGCATCAGACGTTCGACCGTGCAGCGGGCCACGGCAATGCCTTCGCGCTGCAGTTGATGCCAGACCTTGCGTACGCCGTAGACCTGCATGTTGGCTTGCCAGACACGCCGAATCTATGCCATCAAGCCCTCGTCGCGCTGGCTGCGCGCACTGCGCAGTTCCGGATGTCGTTGGCGGGCGGCATAACGCCGATACGCCGATGGAGCAACCTGCAGCACCTTGCAGATCGGCTCGACCCCGTAGATGTCCCGGTGCCGGTCGATATAGGCGTTTACTTCTTCAGCTCGCGGTCGAGCGCCACCTGGGCGAAAAAAGCACTGGCCGACTTCAGGATCTCGTTGGCCCGGCGCAGTTCCTTGTTCTCGCGTTCCAGGGCCTTCATGCGCTCGCGTTCACCGGTTGTCATGCCATCACGCATGCCGCTGTCGATCTCGCTGCGCTTGACCCAGTCCAGCAGCGTGGCCGGTACGCAACCAATCTTCGGCGCAATGGACTCGACGGCTGCCCACAGCGACGGATACTCGCCACGATGCTCCTGCACCAGGCGTATGGCGCGTTCACGGACTTCAGGGGAAAACTTGCTTTGCTTGCTCATAGTGGCTCCATTTTCTCAAAGAATGGAGCCTCCTCAAAACCCGGGGCTATTCATTACACAAACAAAAAGCCTCCAAGAGTTCTTGGAGGCTTTTTACTGCTGGGCAACCTAAGTTGCCCATCTGATCAGCTTTGCTATCGTTAAGATTAACGCAGCAAGGACAGAACAGTTTGTGGAACTTGGTTAGCTTGAGCCAACACAGAAGTACCCGCTTGTTGCAGAATCTGAGCACGTGTCATGTTGGACACTTCAACAGCGTAGTCTGCGTCTTCGATACGTGAACGCGCTGCGGACAAGTTGTTTACTGTGTTGTTCAGGTTAGCAATTGTGGACTGGAAGCGGTTTTGTACAGCACCCAGCTCAGAACGCAAGGAGTCTACGTTTGATAGTGCGCTATCAATAGCTTTCAATGGATCATCTGTAGGGGTCATAATTTCAGCCCCTTTAGTGATAGCTCCGTCCGCTGCTACCTCAACAGCAAAAACCTTACCACCTTCTTTTAAGACATAGTCATGCGTATTGCTATTTTCTACTGCATGAATTGTTTGAGTACCAGTTACAGTAGGTGTAACTGCAACAGTAGCTTGAGTAACTTTAGCTGCTGTTGATACATCTGAAGCATCTACATTATTAGCTGCTGTACTTGAGTTCCAAGTCCAAGTAGAGCTTCCAGTATCATATGTCGCTTTACTGAATGTTCCATCACCAGCCTTAACAGCATAACCAGAGCCATCAGCAAGAGCATACAAACCGTCTGCTGTTTTAGCTGTTGCTGCTGCATCTGTAGCTACTGCCACCCCAACTTTAACGTTAACCGCTGTTGCCGCAGTCGAGTTAATTTGTTCGGCTTTTAGACCGCTAACATTTAACTGATCCAGTTTCAGTGTTTTTGCGTCAATAGCTTTCAGATTGACCGAGATAGTCTCATTATCATGAGCACCTACTTGTACTTTCAGCTCTTGATCGCCAGCAAGAACTTTTACACCGTTAAACTGTGTCTGCTCTGAAATACGGTTAATTTCGGCCAAGCGCTCACCAATTTCAGCTTGGATAGAATCCAAGTCGGAACCAGAGTTAGAGCCAGTAGATGCTTGAACTGTCAGTGTACGAATACGCTGCAAGTTTTCGTTGATTTCGTTCAGCGCACCCTCAGTTGTCTGAGCAACGGAGATACCGTCGTTCGCGTTACGTGAAGCTTGTGTCAGACCATTGATGTTGGCGGTGAAACGGTTAGCGATGGCTTGACCAGCAGCGTCGTCTTTTGCACTGTTGATACGCAGGCCGGAGGACAAACGCTCAATCGCGGTGCCGAGGGAATTCTGGGACTTGGTCAGGTTGTTCTGCGAAACCAGAGCCAGGTAGTTGGTATTGATAACAGACATGGTAACTCCCAATGTTGAGTAGAGCGGCGAAACGGTTTCGCCCTTTGCCCAGGAAAGCGTTGGCGTTCTGCTAGGCCCCAAGGGGCTGATCGCGCATTCGACACACTGCGTTCTTCCTGTACAGCACCATTAACGGACGGGGCAAAAAACTCTTTAGGGCTAATAAGAAAAATTAGTAGATATGCTTTTGACGACGTCCGCCAGAGGCCGTCGTCGTCGCATTTTTCCTCGATTGTGGATGTTCCCCATCGTTGGTTGCCCTGCTATTCCTAAACTCCGTAAGCCAGTGTCAACGACACGTTGGGCTGATCTGTCCTTCGAGCGTCATGGAGATGTGCTTTCATACGACATAGATTGTCGCGTACTAGTGGGACAATTTGCCTAACTAGATGAATTGTCTAACTGGCTATAAGGGAGGCTCTGCCATGAAAGATCTTGTCTGCTTTTCTATAGGTTTGCTTATAGGTGCCGTATTGATGAAAAACAGCCGTGTCATTCGCGAGCTGCAGCGGCAGTTGGAGAATGAAAGAAGGTGCAGTAATTCGTAAGTGCGGAAACCCGAAATCCAGAGCTTTCCCCCGTTCACGAGTCTTGAAATAAGTGTTACAAGGTCTGTCGAAGATTTAAGTGGAGGCAGCATGCGAACTCTGGGACTTAACGATGTCTGTTCCTAAGGATAGGCTCTTTAGGCATTTGGCTATGCTGAGATTAATTCCTCGGGCGCCTAGGAGTATTTCAACGACAGAGTTGCTGGGCTATTTGAGAGCAGAGGGCTTTGTTATTGATATGCGTAGTTTGCAGCGTGATCTAACAGGACGGCTTTCAATGGATTTTCCTTTGCAGTGTGATGAAAGTCAGCGGCCTTATCGTTGGAGTTTTGCAAAAGATTCCCCTAATTTCGCTTTTCCTGCGTTGGATACGCCGACTGCATTGGCACTCGTTATGGCGCAAAACCAGCTCAAAAAGGTCATGCCGCACAGTGTTTTTAGTTTATTAGCACCACATTTTGACCTGGCGCAGCGGCAAATTTCGGGTTTTAAAAATAACGGACTTATACGTTGGGCCGAGAGGGTGAGAGCCATTCCTAATGGAAAGGAGTTGAAGCAGGCTGATGTGTCTGTTGCTGTATGGGAGTGTGTTTCCATTGCTTTATTAGAGCAAAAGCAGCTGGAGATTCACTATTTAAGTCGTAGTAAAAGGGAGCATAAAGTCTTTGTTCTTCACCCTGCGGCGTTAGTGTCCCGCCATTCCGTCAGTTATTTGCTTGGTGTAGTGGATGGGTATTGTGATGTACGACAGTTTGCCTTGCATCGTATAGATAAGGCTAACTGTTTAGATGTCGGCTCCTGCGATCCATCAGGGTTCGATCTGGATCGTTATATTTCATGTGGTGGGTTTAATAACCCTGCTCCCGTGATGCCTGTGCAGTTGGTGGCAGATGTTGCCGCAGATGTTGCTTGGCTGTTGCGAGAGACCCCATTAGCAACTGGTCAGAAATTAAATCAACTTGATGGTTCTGATTGGGAGCGGCTTTCCGTTCAGGTTCCAGATGACCTAGAAACCTTATGGTGGGTGTTTGGCTTGGGCGAAAAAATTCGTGTCCATCATCCCAGCCATTGGGTCGAAAAGATCATGAGTAGGGTAGATGATATGTCTTGTTTGTATGAAAGGCCGAGTACTTTTTGAGTGCGTTTCAGGAGATTTTATGAGTTCCAGCAAGTTCCAGCCGGACATCCGTGAGGCTCTCATTGAGCATGAGCGGAAAGTGCGGGAAGCAGATCGAACGACGGTGGCGATGGCCGCTAATGAGGTGGTGCAACGATTTGGCAGTGCTAATGCTGAATATATAAAGGGATATACCGGTGTAGATCAGGAAACTGGGCAACGCTTAGCTAAGGGATTGGCGGGCATTTCCAATTCCAAAGTTAATGAAAACCCTGTGTATGCGAACCAAAATATTCGACAGCAAGCTGGTTTCAGTGCAGAGGTTGCCGTAACCAGTCGAGATAATGCGGATGCAATTGTTAAAAAATCAAGGGTGCGCACCTCGCGTACCGATGATCTGCCTCAGTATGGAGCAAATCACAATGTTGTTGATCGAGTTCGGATACTCGATGGCAAAGTTGTGGATGGTTCGCAGGCTCAAATGAAGTTTGTTGGTAACCGGGATAAATTGCTGGATAGTATTGCGCGCGAAAAAGGTGAGTTTGCTCGATATCGTGGTGTTTTATTGGAATTACCCTCAGAGCAGTTCCAGGGAGATCGCAGCCATTTGTTGGAGCAGGCCAAGCAGCTAAGAGCACGAGCAAAGGCGCTTGGCACTGATTCAGGACACTCGGAGAGTGTGAAAGAATTGTTTGAAAAAGCTGATTTGCTTGAGAAGCGTGGCTCTTCGCCTAGCTTTCAGCCTCAGTCTGCTGCTGATTACTGCTTGGAGCAGGCTGCGCAGCGTCGTGCAAATGCTCTCAAGGCTGAGGCAAGCGGCAATTTACAAGCAGCGCAGACTCTAAATGAAGAGGCTAAAAATTATGAGAGGCTGGCGGAAAATGTTCGAGATAGTGGCCTTACGACTCAAGAGGCTATTTATTATCGTGAGCACCCTGAAATCGCCACATTGTTGGATATTGGGCGTACCTCGCATCATGCAGGGCTAGAGGGGGCTCGAATCGGTGCTGCATTAGGGGTCAGTATTTCCTTGTTGAGTAATTTTTTTAAAGTGGCTCAAGGAGAGAAAGATCTGGCAGACGTGTTTAAAGATGTGAGCAAAGATGCCTTGAGAGCAGGTGCAGTAGGCTATGCCACTAGTTTTACCGGGGCCGCGATCAAAGGGGGGATGCAGCAAGCTCAGAGTAAATACGTGCGTCAGTTGGCAACTACCGGCGCACCTGCCTTGGTTATGGATATCTGCGTTTCACTAGGGGCTTCCGTTAAACGCTATGTAAGCGGCGAAATTAATGAGGCTCAGTTTTTGTCAGAGGTTGGTGAGAAAGGGTCGGGGATGTTGTCCGCAAGCATGATGGCGGCTGTCGGGCAAATAGCGATACCTATCCCTATTGTGGGCGCAGCAATTGGCTCGATGATTGGTTGTACCTTGTCGTCCATTTTTTATCAAAGTGCATTGGAGGCTGCTCGAGATCTTGAGCGTTCCCGTACGCATTTGAATCGGGTGCGTTTGGCAGAGGCGGCTGCGCGTGAGCGAATTACCCTTGAACGGGAGAGCCTGCTTGCATTCATGGGCCGGGAGATCCCCCAGTTACAGAAAGAGACGATCCAGTTTGTTGGACTAATCGGAAGCGTAAGTGAAACAGGAGTGGATGCAATTGCAGTGGCGGTAAATCATTACGCTACCTTGCTTGGAAAGCAGATTCAGTTTGAAAGCCAGGCTGAATTTAACGATTTTATGGCATCTGATAAACCGCTTTTTTTGTAGGTTTATTGTTTTCTTTGAATGAGTTGTTGAACTGGGTTGAGAGGCTCTATGTTTTATAAGCTGCTTGGTAGTGACGATAGAAAATATTTGTTAAAGATGGCTAAACTTTTGGTTTTGTGCGACAAGCCACTGCTCTGGGATGGTAAGCCATCCAACGAAATTAAGGCGGGAACTAATTTGGATGTTCTCTCTATTGTAGAAAGTGAAAATGAGCAGGAAATTATTGATGAACTTGAAATCTTTGCAGGAATGACAGATGGATTTGGTTTCAGGGAAATGGATTCATCAGCACAAGTTCATGATTTATTGATTGAAGCGTTGAAAGAATTTCCTATCTCTATGGTAGAAAAACCAGAGGTTCGCTTACAGGCTGCCAGTAAGGTTTTTAAAAATATTGTTGGTGGTAGGAAGTTTGATATCCCAGCTGTTCCTAAGGCTGTTTTATTTGAACTTTTGATGGTGGCTCTAGGAGATGGGCAAGTCGCGGGAATCAAGTGGACACTACTTAAGGACTTTCAGCAGCATCACAAGATAGATGATTTTATATTTGATGATTTGCTTGAATGTGCCGAGAACCTAAGCAAAGAGCGCAGTAAAACCGTATCTATTATTCTGGAGTAAAAAAATGGCCATTCCTATAATTGTTGGTGCAGTTGCTGCCGTTGCTGGGGTCTATGGCGCGGTGAAAGGGGTCAGTGGTGCTATGGACCATAGTAATGCCAAGGATATGAATAACAATGCGCGCTCTTTGGTGGAAACGGCCAATGGAAATGTAGAGGAACAGCGCAAGGCTATTAACAACGTTCTTGAAGATTATGGCCAACGAAAGCTGCGTGCATTTAACGGGGTCGTTGTAGCTTTTATTGAAAATTTTGAGCGACTCAAAAACGTTGATTTAGGGCAGAGTCCTGAACTGGATAAGTTGACGGCGGGAGAGTTCAATAAAGAAGTGCTTGGGGGCTTGCGTAACGATTATCAAGCTCTTCAGGATGCTGGTTTGGGTCTTGGGGCGGGAGTTGGCGGCGGGGCGGCTTTGGCGTTTGGCGCCTATAACGGAACGATGCTGTTGGCTTCGGCCAGTACGGGAACCGCAATTTCTTCTCTTGGGGGAGTTGCAGCGACGAATGCAACGTTGGCTTGGTTGGGAGGAGGCTCTTTAGCTGCCGGTGGTTACGGGATGGCGGGGGGAATGATGGTGCTTGGCGGCATTGTGGCTGGGCCAGCCCTGGCTATTTTCGGCCACATTTTAGGCAGTAAAGGTGAAACGGCTCTGAATGATGCCAAGAGCAACTTGGAACAGGCAGAGACGCTGGCAAAGCAAGCAGAGTTGATGGTGATTAAGCTCCAGGCGATCGAAAAGGTGACGTCTTTGGCTAACAGTACTTTCTCCAAGGTTAGTTCCCAGCTACGTCGTACTGTGGGTGATCTGAAGAAAACCATCGATCAAAATGGGGAGGATTTTCAATCGTATCCCGAGGAGAACAAAGCTACTGTTTTTATGGCTGTCAAATTTGCTCAGTTGCTTAAAGCGATGATTGACACGCCCATTTTGGATGAAGATGGCAACCTTGTGCTGTCTACGGAGAAACGCATTCAAGACGTTTCAGCGGTGGCAAGTGGTCAAAAGGATGCTTTGGATCCGATCGCGGTTTAACGGTATGCCCCCTCTTAGAGGGGGGCAGCCTTTACTATTATGAGAACTATCAACTTATCAAGTGCTCCACGGAAAGAGTTTCCCTGTGTGAAATGTGGGTTATGTTGCCAACTGGTTCATTTGGCAACCGAAACCCGTTTTTTGGACCGAGGGGACGGGGTGTGTCGACATTTCGACGCTGGGAGTAAAGGGTGCCTGATCTACGAGGATCGTCCGAATATTTGCCGGGTAGATAGACAGTACGATTTACACTATTTTCAGAACTACAGTTGGGATGAGTTTGTCGCGGCCAATCTCGAGGGGTGTCAGCGTATTGCCAAGCATATGCAGCCCTGAGAGTTGCATTTTTAAGGTTTGCGCGGTCTTGCTTGTTGCTTGTCAGGGCATGATGTCCCTTTTTTGAGCGCGTGGTAGTAAATGGCTGAAAACTAGGCAGTTTGGGCTCGGCGAGGTGTGCGGGTCTAACAATTGCATATGTAAAAGCGGGGCCATCTATTGACGGCCCCGCATTGTAAAAACTTAAGAAAAAACTGGCTTGGGCGGATTTAAATAAGGAACCCGCCCTTGCGCTTACACGGCAATAGGCTTGCCATCCGCACGTTGGATGACGACGGTCGAAGAACGCGGGCGTACCGTGTTCATGCTGACTACCGTGGCGTCATGCGTGTCGTAGGCCGGCCAGTTCGAGGGGTGCTGAATGTTCAGGAACAGGCTGGTGTGGTCGGGCGTCATGGAAAAGCCGGTAATTTCGGCTTCGTTCGGGCCTACAAAGAAGCGACGCAGATCGGACTGGTTGCTGGCGTTGATGGCCGGGCCGGTGCCCGAGCTGTCCGCCAAGGCACCTGGAATCACGGCCAGCATCTGGTCGTTGGTGGCGCGCGCAACATTGTTCTTGCGTCCGCCGTCGATGCCGTTGTCGGTCTGAATCCACAGAATGCCACGGCTGTCGAAGCCCAGGCCGTCGGGGCTGGCCAACTGGTTCAGGTCGGTCAGGCCGGAGCGGTTGGTGTCTGCGTCCGCACCCGAGTCCGAGCCGAATACGAAGATATCCCACTTGAACTTGTTTGAACCGGGTTCGTCGTGCCAGCGGATGATGTGACCGTTGACGTTGTTCAGGCGCGGGTTCGCGGGGTTGGTGCCAGTGGACGCGTTGCGGCTGGTGTTATTGGTCAGCGTCAGGTAGATGTCGCCATTGCTGGGGTGGGTAGCCGTCCACTCGGGGCGATCCATCGGGGTGGCACCGACAAAGTCAGCGGCGCCACGGGTATTGATCAGGATTTCTTCCAAGGTTTTGAACTTGTCAGCCAAGGTGCCGCCATCCTTGCCTTTGGTAGAGCCCGTCAGTGCCAGCCATTCGCCCGAACCGTCTTCGTTGAAGCGGGCGACATACAAGGTGCCCTTGTCCAGATACTTGGCGCCCACGGCCAGGCGATCCGTGCGCTGGGCGTCTTTCGGGTCCCAGTTGGCTTCGGACACGAAGCGGTAAACGTATTCAAAGCGCGAATCGTCGCCACTATAGAAAGCCAGGGGTTTGCCGGCTTCAGGCTTGCTGTAGGCACAGCCTTCGTGGGCGAAGCGACCCATGGAGGTGCGCTTGGTGGCAATGCTGCTGGGGTCGTAAGGGTCGATCTCGACCAGGTAGCCAAAGCCGTTGACCTCGTTGCGCCAGTCTTCCGTGGCGCTGGCACCGGTTTCGGTCACGTTGAAGCGAGCAAATTCGCCCAGTACTTCCGAAGGGTCCTTGGCGGCGGTTTCCCATTTGTAGCGGCCAGTTGGGCCAGCCGATACGCCCACGCGTAATTGGGCTGCATCACGATTGCCAGTGTTTACAAAGCAGGCTGCCCAGTTCTCTTCAGCGGTGATGTAGGTGCCCCAGGGCGTGGTGCCGTTACCGCAGTTATTGTTGGTGCCGCGCACTTGCGTGCCGTTGGGCGAGAAGGGGGTCTTGACCCAGTCCGTGCCACCCACAGGGCCAGCCAGTTTCATGGCCGTGGCCGAGGTGAAGCGGCGGTTGTAGCGCGAGTTCTGAACGATGTCCCAGCGGCCATTGGTACGACGAATATGGATGATGGCCACGCCGTGGGCGTTGATTTCCTTGCGTACTTCTTCTGCCGGGCGCTTGCCATTGACCAGGGTCGGCCCATTGGGGTGCAGGGCTTTTTCATCAATGTATTCGTGGTTGACGGCCAGCAAGCCCTCGGTAGAGCTTCCTTCCAGAGGGAAGAAGTGCATGCCGTCATGGTGCATGCCCATGGAGTTGAGCAAGTCGTTGGAGCTGTTATTGCCGTTCTTGTCCCAGGGCAGGGCATTGTCATTGATTGGCGTACCCCATGGGGCCAGTACATGGGCGATGTAGCCGGGAGGTACGACACAGCCGTCGGTCATGGAGGTGGGCAGGGATTCAAAACCCAGTTTGACGCTTGCTGGTGGTTCCGGATCAGGGCCGGGACCGGGTTTCGGGTTCTCGCCGCCGTTATCAGTGGAATTGCCTCCTGTGCTGCTGTTATCGCAACCAGCCAGACCAAAGCTGCTCATGGTGGCCAGGGCGGCTGCCAGGCCACCGCGCATCACGGCGCGGCGAGTCATGCTTCGTTCCAGGATTTCACTAAAAGGGGTGTTCTGACTAGCGTTACGAACAGTCTTGTCGGAGATATGTTTGCTCATAGTGATAAATAGCGCCAAGGCTGAGTTGTAGGGGTAGCGCTCATGCTAGTGGTTTAAGGTGAAAGGACTATGACACTTCTCCTCGTGCGGGGGTTTTGCGCAGGACAGCAAGATTGGCTCACAATAAGAGGTTATTGCATGCGGCTATTGAACTACGCATAGACTGTGGAAATGTCTACATCATCCTCTCGCCCTGACTCGCCCGAACGCCGCCTGCGTCGCATGAAGCGCAGCGCATTGGCTTTGCTGGTGCTGACTATCTGCCTGTTCCTGCTAAGCCACGCCATGATGCGGCAGGGCGAGGCGGCGCCCATTGCCGGATTTTGGCCCTGGTTGCGTGCCTTTAGCGAGGCCGCCACCGTCGGTGCGCTGGCAGACTGGTTTGCCGTCGTGGCCTTGTTCCGCCACCCGCTGGGCCTGCCGTTTCCACATACTGCGATCATTCCCAACAAGAAAAACAGCCTGGGTGAAAGCCTGGGCGTCTTTGTACGCGACCACTTTCTGGACTCCGCCATGTTGCTGGAAAAGCTGCGCAGCCTGGACCCGGCAGCGCGTTTGGGGCAGTGGCTGTCGCAACCTGAACAAAGCGAACGTGTCAGCCGTGCCTTGCAAACCGCCATGGGCGAGGCTCTGCGCCTGCTGGACGAGCGCAGCGTTAAACAAGCACTGACCGATGGCGTACGTGGTTACTTGATGCGGGTGGACATGGCCGGTTCCAGCTCCCAGATTCTGGGCTTGTTGACGCGCAATGCCCGACACCAGCGCCTGCTGGACGAAGTCTTGCAGCAATTGGGTGGCTATTTGTCCAACGAGGCAGTCAAACAGCGTGTGGCTGATGTATTGGTGCGCTACGCTCAGCGGGAGTGGCCCAAGCTGCTGGCCATGGTCGGGGTAGTGACTTCGGTAGACGAGTTATCGGGCAAGATGGCCGACCGTCTGGCGCGGGCTCTGGTGGATGAAGTGCAAACCATTTTGAGCGAGCCCGAGCACCCCTTGCGCAAGGATTACGAGCAATGGGTACACGACTATATCCAGCGCCTGGGTCAGGACCCGGACTTGATGGAGCAGGTAGAGGCGATCAAGCAGCGCTTTTTGCACCATAAAGATGTGGGTGAGTACATTGATGGCGTCTGGACGGATGTGATGCGTGTTGTGCGCAATGATCTGGCCAAAGAGGATTCTTCTGTGGCGGCCCATCTGCGTCAGGTGGCGCAGGATTTGGGGACACGCTTGAATACGGATGCGACGCTGCGTGAAACCTTGAATGAACACATGCTGTCCGCAGCAGCGGGCCTGGCCGAGCAACTACGTGAAGGGGCCAAAGACCATATCTCGCGCACCGTGCGTCAATGGGATGACAGGCAACTGGTGCGCGAGCTGGAGCTGACCGTGGGCACGGATCTGCAATACATACGCTTTAATGGCACGGTGGTGGGCGGTTTGGTTGGCGTAGGCCTGCACGCGATTCTGTTACTGGGTTTGGTCTAAAAAGAGCCTGCCAGATCAGCGTCCTGTCAGCGCCTTGGCCGTGCCTGGAAAACAGGGCAGAGCATTTCTGACCCGAGTGGGCTGAATCCGCTGCCTTATCGAGGCAGGAGTAGGAAGGGGCGGGGCAGCGAGACGCTCAGCGCTTTGCCCCCACGGCTTTCTTATCAGGCAACTTTCAGCAAGGGAACTGGCTCCTGGGTGGCATTCGGGTCGGGGGCGTAGGTAGAACGGCCAGTCGACCCCGTATTCAGAAGCTGGATGGACAGTTTCAGCTCTTGTGCCTGACGGCTGAGCTCATGCACTGTCACTCCCAAATTACGAGCCAGATCGGCGTTGTCATTGGTATCGCTGTCCATGGTGGAGACAGCGTCGTTAATCTGCGCCAAACCGCTGGCTTGCTCATTGGAGGCCGTGGAGATTTCGCTGATCAGATGCGTCACATCGGAGACGGACTGCATGATTTCATCCATGGTAGAACCGGCCCGTTTGGCATGATGGGCGCCGGTTGCCATGCGCTTCAAGGAGTCTTCCACCAGGTTCTTGATTTCCCCGGCGGCCTGCGCACTTTTCTGCGCCAGACTGCGTACTTCACCAGCCACGACCGCAAAACCTTTGCCTGCCTCGCCCGCACGGGCGGATTCCACGGCGGCATTCAGCGCCAGAATATTCGTCTGAAACGCCAGCCCTTCAATAATCGACACAATATCGCCAATGCGCTCGGAGCTATTGTGGATGTCCTGCATGGTGCTGACCATGTCCTGCACCACTTCGCCTCCACGCCTTGCGGTAGACAGGCTCTGGTCGGCCAGCTGATTGGCCAGCCTGGCATTGTCCGCGGTCTGCTGCACATTCATGGTCAACTGCTCCATATTCGCGGCCGTGCGCTGCAAGGAGCCGGATTGGGCGGCGGTACGGTGGGATAACTGGCGGTTGCCGTCCTCAATTTGTGTGGACACATCCAGCGAGGCCTGTATGCCCTGATGCACATCGCGGGCAAGGCTCAGCAGGCTCTTGCGCATCATGTCCATATAGAAATACAGCTGTGCAATTTCCTGGCTACGGGTGTGTTGCGGGTTCAGGTCGATCAGCAGATTGCCCGTCGCAATTTGTTGAGCAATATGGGTGGCACTGTGCAGGGGCTGCATCATGCGCTGGGTCACGATCCAGCCGTAGGCCAAGGTGGCCAGACTGAGCACCCCCAGCGAGGCCAGCCCGGCGGTCAGATAGGTGCCGGATGCGCCGCTGCCCAATAGCAAACCGACGCTCAAGGTCACCAGGCTGCCCGTCAGAATCCCGAAGCGCAGCAAGCTGGCGCGCAGGCTGCGGTTCAAGGGTTGGAGCAGGGTGTTCAGGGCAGAGCGCCAGCCTCTGGCCTGCAACTGACCTTCATGCAGACGAAAGCCGCGCAACCCTTGCTGCTGGATGGAGTGGTACAGATATTCTGCTTCCTTGATCTCTTTGGGCTGGGCGCGTACCCGTACCGAGGCATAGCCATTGACGCGGCCATTCTCTATTAAAGGAATGACGCGGGCCTTCACCCAGTAAAAGCCGCCGTCTTTGCGGCGGTTCTTGATCAGCCCCGACCAGGATCGTTGTTGCTTGAGGGTCTGCCATAAATCCTGAAAAATCACGGCCGGCATGTGGGGGTGACGCACGATATTGTGGGGTGCCCCGATCAGCTCATCATGGCTGTAGCCGCTAACCTCGATAAAGACCGGATTGGCGTAGATGATGCGCCCCTTCAGGTCTGTTTTGGAGATTAAATAGGTTTTTTCGGGTACCTGTGTTTCATGAGACGTAATGGCTTGGTTTTCACGCATGATCTGGCCCTGTTAAAGACGTAGGCGGAAAAGGACAGATCATTATGTTTCATATTGACTCAATTTTGTTACCTGGTATTTGCATTAGAGTCTAAATGTGTCAATGTAATGACAAGCAGAATCCAGGGTTTCAGAGCAAGGTTACAGTGGTCTACTTCCTTGATTTTATTATTAATTATTATTTTCAAGTATTCCGGGTATCAAAACCGATCCCGGAATTATTGTTTTGTCTAGCTGTCAGTTTTATCAGGATCAGCAGAGCCGCTGCCGATCCTGATTTTATGGTTTAGCGACGAATCGCTTCCAGGCGGGCGTTCGCTGTTTTGGCACTTTGAACCTGAAAGGGCTGCGTGTTCTGGTAGGACAGTACCTGCATGGTGGTAGCCTTGCTCAACTGAGCCAAAGCAGGAGCACTTTGGTTGGAATCGACAGAGCCGGTATTCAAGGCCTTGATGGCATCGGCCAGCTCGGAGGCTTCGGAGGCCAGGTCGCTCATGGTGTTGCCCAGATCCTGTACCAGGGCGGCATTCTGCTGGGTGACTCCATCCATCTTGGCCATAGCCTCGTTGATCTGATCCAGACCGCTGGCCTGCTCGATCGACGCGGTGGAGATCTCGCCAATAATATCCGTGACACGTTTTACCGAGTCCACGACCTCACCCATGGTGGCGCCCGCGCGGGCAGCTTGTTCGGCACCCACGGCCATACGGCTTACCGAGGCATCAATCAGGTTCTTGATCTCTCCAGCAGCTTGGGAACTCTTCTGGGCCAGACTGCGCACTTCACCAGCCACCACGGCAAAGCCACGACCAGCTTCACCGGCGCGGGCCGACTCCACCGCCGCGTTCAGTGCCAGAATATTGGTCTGGAAGGCAATGCCTTCAATGACGGTGACGATATCGCCAATGCGGCGCGAGCTGTCGTGAATGCCTTGCATGGTCTGTACCACTTCATTGACCACTTCGCCGCCACGCTGAGCAATCTGCATACTGGCATCGGCCAACTGGCTGGCCTGATTGGCGTTATCTGCGTTCTGACGCACGGTTACCGTCAGTTCTTCCATGCTGGCGGCGGTTTCCTGCAAGGACGCAGCCTGATCTTCGGTGCGTGATGCCAGATTGGTATTGTTGACTTCCAGAATGCGGGCCGCATGGATAGAGGCATCAATCCCGGTGCGTGCATCACTGGCAATCCCCACCAGACTCTTGCGCATCAAATCCAGACAGAAGTAGAGCTGGCCAATTTCCGAATTGCTTTCGCTGGAGTTGATGTCAATATCCAGCTGCAAGTTGCCGGTGGCAATTTGCTGGGCGATCAGGGAGGCCTGGTCCAGAGGGCGGATCACACGCTGGGCAATCAGCCAGCCGTAACCCATCATCACGGCACTGGCCAGACACAAGCCACCTGTCAGCCACAAACCCGAGCCTTGAGGTACGCCCCCCGTCAGGGCGAAGTACAAGGCGGTGCCGGTCGTGGCCAGAGCCAGGGTGCCCATACGGAACAGGCTGGCACGCAAGGAGTTGCTGAAAGGGCGGCGCAACTGACTCAAGGCCTTGCGCCAACCGGTAGGCACAGCACGGCCTTCATGCAGGCGTACACCTTTGGCGCGGCCTTCATTAATGGCGGCGTACAGGCTTTCGGCCTCGTCGATTTGTTCCTGGCTGGGTTTTACGCGTACCGAAGCATAGCCAGCGACGGTGCCATTTTCGTAAATAGGCACCGCCATGGCGTACACCCAGTAAAAACCGCCGTCCTTGCGGCGATTCTTTACCACGCCCATCCAGGGGCGCTTGCTTTGCAAGGTATCCCAGAAATCCTGGAAAGCCTCGGGGGGCATGTCGGGGTGGCGGACCAGGTTATGGGCCTTGCCGATCAGCTCCTCACGGGTGAAGCCACTGATCGCAATAAAGGCTGCATTCGCGTAGGTGATCCGACCTTTCAGGTCAGTTTTTGAAATAAGGTACTGATCGGCCCGGACGCGAACCTCGTCCTGGGTAATGGGGAAATTCTTACGCATTCATCATCCTGGAGGAGAACAACAAAGGGGACGCGGGGGGCCGTCAAGCCCGCATGGGCCATGCAAAAACGGGGCATAGGCTTCTGTCTGTCCGTGATCGACCTGAATTGTCAGAAACCTTCTATTTTTGCGAATGGCGGAGCAGAACAAAGCGTGAAACTGTTGTCTGATCCGGCCTCTGACTGAGCGCTTGCTTGTCATTTATGGCAAACACATACAGTTCAAACGCTTAACGGCAGGCAGGCGAATTTCTTTAGGCTTAGATGTTCATGGGTCATAATTTGAGCATCTGAAAATAAGGTACCCACTGTAATTTCGGATAGCGTCCCTGCCGCCCGCCGGAGCAGGGCGGGCCTCGCTTATAATCCGCCAGATGCGCGCTGGCGCGATTCAGAAGGAGAATATGTGATCGATACGCAGGAACCTGTAGTCAGTGCTGAGCTGGTGGCTGTTTTAGTGGCTGTCACCGATGGTGAGCCTCGTGTCTTGACCACGGATGCCGGGCAGGCCTTGCCCGCCGGACCGTTTCAGCACACGCACCGTTCTTTGCAAACGGGGCTGCGCGATTGGGTGGAAACCCAAACCCATCACCCGGTGGGGTATGTGGAGCAGCTGTATACCTTTGCAGACAGGGATCGTTTTGACGCGCAGGGCACGCGTATTGTGTCGGTCAGCTATGTCGGGCTGACGCGTGAAGTTGGCCAGCCGGATGTAGCCCAGGTGATCTGGCAGGACTGCTACCGTTACTTCCCGTGGGAAGACCGACGCGATGGTGCACCGGACATTATTCAGAAAACCATCGTGCCTGCCTTGCTGGACTGGTGCGAGCAGGACGAATCCTTGCGGGCCTTGCGCCGCCAGCGCGTCAATTACAGTTTTGGCCTGGAAGGGGCGATCTGGAACGAGGACTTTGTTTTGCAGCGTTACGAGCTGCTGTATGAAGCGGGCTTGTTGCCCGAGTCCTGTCGCCGTCGCCAGCGTGAACAGCAAGAGCTGGGCAAGCATTACGAGCTGGGTCTGGGCATGCGTCACGATCATCGCCGTATTCTGGCCACTGGCTTGGCACGTCTACGCGCCAAAATCAAATACCGTCCTGTTGTGTTTGAACTGATGCCGCCAGAATTCACCTTGCTGCAATTGCAGCAGGCCGTGGAAGCCTTGGCAGGGCGGGGACTGCATAAGCAGAACTTTCGCCGTTTGATTGAACAGCAAGCCCTGGTGGAAGAAACCGGCGCCATGAGTGTGGGTGGTTCAGGCCGACCCGCCAAATTGTTTCGCTTTCGTGGAGACGTTTTGTTTGAACGGGCCATCTCGGGCAGTAAATTGCCGCTGGCAAAACAAGCGCGTTAAAAAGCGGGCCTATGGCTTGACAGTGCTTATGCTCAGGAATAGCATAAATGCACCGTGCCATTAGGCCTTATTTTTAGCGATTTAAATACTCATAATGAGCATAATTAACGCCTCCGAGCCGACAGCGCAAGCTGCAGAGACACGAGCTCACCGTATTCCTTCCTTGCCCGACGTCATCCTGGAACCCTTGGTGCGCGCCACCTTGCAAGAAGACTTGGGTCGCGCTGGTGATCTGACGACGGATTCCATCGTTCCCGCAGCAACGCGCACGCAAATGCGCCTGGTGGCCCGCGAGGAAGGTGTGTTGGCTGGCCTGGATCTGGCTCGTCTGGCCTTTACCTTGCTGGACCCTACGCTGCGCTTCGAGGCCCAACTGCAAGATGGCGATGTCCTGACTCCGGGGGCGCAGATTGCGGTCATTAGCGGCTCGGCCCGTTCCATGCTGACGGCAGAGCGCTGCGCCTTGAATTTCCTGGGGCATTTAAGTGGCGTGGCATCGGCAACTGCCTCCATTGCCCGCGCGATTGCGCCCTACGGCACGAAAGTCACTTGCACCCGTAAAACCATGCCCGGTCTGCGCGCTGTGCAGAAATACGCAGTTCGAGTCGGGGGCGGCAGCAACCATCGCTTTGGTCTGGATGACGCGGTACTGATTAAAGATAACCACATTGCCGTTGCCGGGGGCGTCAAAGCCGCGGTGGAAGCAGCCCGTGCCTATATTGGCCATCTGGTTTGCATTGAGGTGGAAGTCGATACCCTGGAGCAGCTGGATGAAGTGCTGGAACTGGGTGTGGACAGCATTCTTCTGGACAATATGGACACCGCAACCTTGACCGAGGCCGTGGCCCGCGTCGCAGGCCGAGCCAAAACAGAAGCCTCTGGTCGTATCACTCCGGAAACAGCCGTAGAAATAGCCCGTTGCGGTGTAGACCGAATCGCAGTGGGCTGGATTACGCACAGTGCCCGTGTGCTGGATATTGGTCTGGATGCTTGAGTAGAGAAACGTGTTAGCTGTAATGGCGGGTTTTCAGGTGGGGAAGCGGGCGGCAGCAGCCGCCTTGCTGGGAATGGTGGCGCTAGGCTTGGGTAATCCAGCGGCGCAGGCAAGGGAGGTGGCAGCCGAGCAGGCTGTGACATATCCCCTCAAGCCGATTACCGTGATCGTCACCTTTCCGCCTGGCGGCGGGACCGACTTGCTGGCCCGCAAACTGGGCCCCAGGCTGGAAAGGGCGCTGGGCCAACCCGTTATTATCGACAACCGACCTGGTGCCAGCGGCAATATTGGTGCGCGGGCGGTAGCTTATGCCCGCGCTGACGGCTACACCTTGCTGATGGCCAATAGCTCTTTCGCTATCAATCCTGGCGTATTTCGTAACCTGGGCTTCAAACCCAAAGAAGACTTTGCGCCGATTGCGAATATAGGATTTGTGCCCTCCGTGATCGTGACCGGACACGGCTCGGATATTCAGAATCTGGAACAAGTTCTGGAGCAGCAGTCCGAACCGGCCTTGGCTTATGCGTCCTGCGGAAATGGCACTCCTCAGCATCTGGCCGGAGAGATGCTCTATGACTTGCGAGGCACGGCCTTGCTGCATATCCCGTATCGCGGCTGCGGCCCCGCTTTGAACGATGTGGTCGCGGGCCAGGTGCCTTTAGGCATTGTGACCTTGTCCAGCGCGGCTACCTTGATCGAGTCCGGACACTTGCGCGCCCTGGCCGTCACCTCTGCCCAACGCAGCCCCGTTCTGCCTAAAGTGCCAACCGTGGCTGAAGTCAGTCATAGTGATTTCGAGCTGGACCAATGGCACGGCCTGTTGGCCCCGTCTCACACGCCTGAACACATTATCAATACGCTGAACCGCGTCGTGCAAAAAGCCCTGACGGACCCGGCCATGCAATCGCAGTTGCTGGCATTGGGTTATACGCCGCAAGAAGGCAATGAATCAGCACAAGCCAGTGGCTTCAAGGCCATGATCTGGAACGACATCGACCGATTTGGGGCCTTGGCCTACAAGATTGGTTTGCAGGTGGATTAGGGCGGGTAGGGCCCTGCTTTGCGGACTGGTTGACTCCTGGAACGCCAGCGACGGGTTTTCCTCTGATAATGTTCCGGCATCCGAATGCATCAGATCATGCGACAATATGCCCAGTTTCTATATGAATCTTATTGGTCCCTCAGACAGTTTGAGGCCCAGGCAGCGGTTTGGGCTTACCTGGGCCAATATCTATAGAGAGGCGAGGGGCCGATAGCTGAGCTTGTGTCTGTCTAACAGTCAGTCGATTGTGAACTGACAGACAAGCCCAGCTTCTATTTAGAAGAAGCTGTCTTCACTGGGCGCCTCAGGAACAGGCTGGGTCGCAAACCAGTGTTTTTCCAGTAGCAGGGTATGCGTCAAACCATCCTTGCTGCAGTTGGAATCGATCTCGATCTGGCCGCGCTGGCTGCCGCCCGCATTGAAATTATCGGCCTCTACTTCGGCAGCGGCGATATAAGCCTGCAGGTTCAGATCAGGCTGACCACGATCCAGAACAAACTGACGAATCGCTTCAGTGCCTAACTCGTTAAGGGTGTAGGTGTAGTTCATGGTGTGCTCCTGATAGAGGGCCTTGAGAATATGCGGCCATAGATCCAAATCCTAGCACAGGGTAAAAGGAGCCGTGTGCATCGAGGCACTGTACTGCGCGATGTAAGCCCTCCATCTAGCTAACCATGTGACACGAGCAGACAGATGGCGTTGCAACGGAAGGCGTACTGTCGAGTACTCGAACGCCTCGATACCAGCGTGGCTGAGCCCAGAGTTTTGCCGTGCAGTTGCCAGGGGATCACCAGCTAGATCCCCCGCAGCCTTTGTGACTTAACTGACCATGCCTGGAGTGGCGAGAATCAGATCCCTCATTGCTTGGTGGTAACGGACATAGCCGGTACAGCGGCAGATATGGTTTTGTAAACCTTCCGATACTTTGGCTTCAACTTGTTCACGTGAAACGGGCTGCTTTTGCAGGGACTCGTACAGCACAATTCCTGCATTTACAAAGCCGGGGGTGCAGTAACCACACTGAAAGGCAAAGTGCTCCAAAAAGGCTTGTTGTACAGGGTGCAGTTGCGTGACCTTGTCCTGTGCATCCCGCTGGGCATGGGCCTCGATCGTGCGTATTTTTTTGCCCTCAAAGTAACTGGCTGGTGTGATGCACGTTTGTATCTCTTCGCTACGTCCGTCCGGGTGATCCACGATGACAACACAAGCATGGCAAATCCCCATTCCGCAGCCTAAATGCGTGCCGGTCAGCCCTGCATGCTCATGCAGAAAGTCGATCATGGGCAGATCTGGGCTGACGTCCATTGTTTGCAAGTCCACCCGATTAATGTTGAGGTGTAAGGTCTTAGTGGGGCTGCTCATGCCAAGCGCTCCTTGATTTTTTCTGCGGTCACAGGCAGTTCACGAAAGAACTGTCCTGTAGCGTGGTTAACACCGCTGACAGCGGCAGCAATGATGGGGATCATCACCACTTCGGCAATTCCCTTGGGAGAGTCCGTCTCGGAAATCTGGTCCAGTAGTTCGAAACTGGTGTTCCAGACGGCCACATCCTTGGCGCGAGGTAGGCGATAGCGGTGAAAATTCCAGGAGCCATCGCCGGGGCCACCTTCGTGCAGCGGTAGATCCTCGAACCAGGCTTGACCCAATCCCATGGCTAACCCCCCCTCGGCCTGACTCATGACTAGTTGGGGCACGATGGGCTTGCCGCAGTCGATCCACGTATGTGCTGACAATAAGGTCTGTTCACCACTTTTGCTGTCGATCTCCACTTCCGTTAACACGCCAACGGCGGAGTAATACAGGTAACCGCCTCGACGACGTGACACAGGCGGGTAGCTGATATTGCGACGCTCCAGTCGCTGATAGCCATTATGCGCCTTGGCCTGTTCGGTCCTGGTGCCTGCTCCATGGCGCAGTGCCAGCCCATCCAGCGGTAGTCGCAGGTTTTGGCCAGCTACCTCAAAGTCGGCCTCGGCCCACTGGTAGCGGTTAAACGCATGCAGCACAACACCAGTAACCAATTCCAGCTCGTGGGCGCGCTTGGCCAGTTGTGGCAGTGTGAGGGGTTCCAGACCTCCGGTGCTGAGCAGGCCATCGTCGGTCCAGCTGGCGTCCTCAGGGCGTACGGTCAAGGGGGCGATTTGACCACCACCGTAACCTTCCCCCCAGATGGACAGTGCGGCTGGCCATAGTCCATACAGAAACAGCAAGCGAGCCGCTTCCGAGGTGCCGTGAGAACCAAAGTAGGAGGAGCTGCTGGCGTAGGAGCCGGAGGATAGAACCGGTGTCCAGCGTGGATTGGTTTGATGTTTGTCTTGATCAGGCTGTTTTAAGGTGTAGGGGTTGTGAGTAGCCTGCATATCCAGCTCGGGCCAGTCAAGATGTGAAGCCTTTACCGTGTGGGCAGCGCGGCCAACCCACTTGGCACAGATCACTGCTTGGGACGTTGCCGAGCCCGTACCAATTTCTACCGTAGAGGTGCGAAGGTGGACTTGCCCTTGCTCATCAATTTCGATACCAGAATGGTCTCCTTGCGCACCGGTGCCATAGTTTTTCATAACGCAGGCAAAGCCCACGCCATACAGCTTGCCTGGGTTACTGGCTTCAAACTCTTTCTTTTTCTTGTCCCGCCCGGTCCACAATGGATGTTGATGTGCTTTTTCTAAAATCTCCCTGGCACGCAGGGAGCCCGCCGGAATCCCTCCTTCCATATTTTTCTGACCGCTGCGCATGACGTTCTTGAGGCGTAATTCGATGGGGTCCATGTTCAGGCGAGCGGCTGCTTCGTCCAACATCAGTTCCATGGCAGTCATGGTCTGTCCCTTGCCATAACCACGCATGGAGCCGGCCTCCACCGCGCGCGAGGCCAGTGCAATTCCCCAGGAGTCGCTCTTGGGCAGATAGTAAATACCCTGTGCGCTTTGTGCACCGCCTGTGGTGACCGCCCAGCTGCACGTAGCCCTGCCTCCACCGTCCGTTATGCTAAAGCTCTGGTACTGCATGATCTTGCCGCTCTTTCTGTCGATAGCAATGCGGTTGTTCATGCGGTTGGAGTGTCGTTTTTGACCAGCTTGAAACTGCTCAAAGCGGTCATTGGCTAGCCGTACGGGCATATTGTCTGCAAACAGGGCAGCAACAACTCCGTAGTGGTTGAAAGCGCTGTGCTCCTTGACCCCGTAACCTGTGGCCGTACAGGGGTGGACAATGATGTTCTCCAAACCAAATTGGGATGCGGCCACTATGCCCGCAGCTTCTGCACCATCCGCCCCCGGGGTTTGGGAGCCGACCACCATTTGCAGCTCTTTGTTTTTGTTGTCATACCAGCAATTGATGCACTCCGGTTCTAAAGGGGCGCCGTCGATCGATTGGGAGTAGTACTCACCATCGAACACGAGCCAGTCATCAGGCGCTTGGTCGAAACGTTCTTGCATCGCTTCGCTCAAGGCGATGGCCTTCGCTGTATTGGTGTTTCCCTTGCTGGACGGCCATACAGGTGAGTTTCCCTGAATTTTTTCCGGAAACACGACTCCGTCCTTCATGCTGGAGAATATATCGTCGGCCCCTGGAGTATCGCCCTCCACACGGATATAGCGTGCCCCACCATAGGCATCTATTTCCCTGAAGCCTGTCTTGTCTCCATACTTCAGCACGGCGGATCTCTTGCTGGCATTTTTAGCGCGGCGGTAGCGATCAAAGTCTTTGTAGATCAAGATGGCGACCGGGTGCCCTAAAAAGCGTGCCGTCTTACCGGTGGCCAGTAGCATCTCGTCGTTGTAGTAGTCAGGCAGTTCCAGTTGTGCCTTGGCGAGGTCCTGGGCCTGGATCAATATATCGGGCTGTAGGTCGGCACCTAGCGCTTCCAGGTCCAGGCCGATGTAACGATGATCAGCTTGAGCGGCGCGCAGGATAAAGGCGTGAGCCTGATGCTCTGGCCAACCGGGCATATCTTTGGCGCGAATATCACGTACAAAAAATTTGCTGCCGGTGACTTGTCGCGTACCGTCAATCTTGAAGGGTACTTGTCGCTCTACGCTATTCCAGGGCGTAGGGCGGGAGTCGTGTTCTCCCAGAAGTGTGGCCTGTGCTGCCTTGGGTATAAAAGGCGCCATATAAATGGATACGCCGGATACGACACTAAACTTCAGGAACTGTCGCCGATTAAAAGGCGCTGTGCTCATGCAGGACCTCCGGATAATAAAAGATACGTCGCGATATTGAGAGCAACATTCCGCCTTCAGATGCGTAGTCGTACAGCATCGTTGAGCGTGGCTGATGATGGGGACGTGTCAGAACCCGAAGTTGGGCTTTTGGCCAAATTTCATATGTGTGTCTCCGAATCTTCGTATCAGGTAGGACCTCGCCTCGCCTTTTTTGTAGATGGCGTAGCGGGACCTGATTATTTTTAGTTAGCTGGCTAGCTTCATAGGCATGAAGCATTTCTGATAGTGGCGGAGAATATCTGAAAATAGCGTGATAATGGTTATATTGTTTATGTTATGTTGATTTTTATTGTTGTAAATCAGTTGCTTATGGAAGCGCTTGTTGTTGCTGGTGTTTCTACTTAGGCAGGTTTAAATGGTTCTTGGGTGTGGTTTTAACGTCCTGACTCTACGGTCCTGGTGTGTCGGCTGTCTCCATGTGGACTAAAAAGCCAGCCCGATGGGCTGGCTCGATGCACTGATAAGAAGAAAATCTAGAAGCTGCCAAAAATCGTACCCAACGTAATCACGGTGATCAGCGCAAAGATAGGAGCAGCCATTGTCACCATGGCGATATTGCCATAGGACTGACGGTGGTTCAGCTTGCAGATGGACAGCAAGGTAATGATCGCGCCGCAATGGGGCAGGGTATCCAGACCGCCCGCTGCCATCACCGCCACTCGGTGCAGCAGTTCAGGGCTGATGCCAGCTTGCTGAGCCATCGCCAAATAATCCGAACCCAACGTCTGCAAGGCAATACTCAAACCACCTGAAGACGAGCCTGTAATCCCGGCCAATGTCGTCATGGCGACTGCTTCCGAGATCAGTGGATTGCCAGGAGCCACGTTCAACACAAAGTCCCGAATAATCGCAAAGCCTGCCAGGCTGGCAATTACCGCGCCGTAACCAACTTCAGAGGCGGTATTGAACAACGGCAGCATGAAACCAAATACGCCTTTATTGATGCTCTCGCGCAGACTCTTCCAGTGACCCAAGCGGCTGATGATCAGCACCAGGTTCGCGGTAATCAAGGCAATAATCAGCGCCCACAGACCCGTAATCTTGGCAGGATCAACCTGAGGGAAGCGCTCGGCCATGAACTCGAAGTTCGTGCCGGGGAAAATCCCATAAGTGAACAAGGCATTGACGCCAATCACCAGAATCAGCGGCAAGATAGCCAGGAAGATAGGCATGGGTTTCTGACCATGCGTACTGTGATCGTCGCTGGCATCAAAATGATCCTGACCGTGGTCGCCATAGCCTTCGCCATTCGCAATAGCTTTGCGCGCACGCGACTGCAGCCACCACAAGCCACCCAAAGCCATGATCAAACCACCAATAATCCCCAGCCCCGGTGCAGCAAACACGTTAGTGCCGTAATAAGGAATAGGAATCGCGTTCTGAATGGCAGGCGTGCCAGGCAGAGCCGTCATGGTGAAGGTAAAGGAGCCCAAAGCAATCGACGCGGGAATCAGACGCTTGGGGATGCCTGCGGCGCGAAACAGATCCTTGGCGATCGGATAGATGGCAAAGGCCACCACGAACAAGGACACACCACCATAAGTCAGTACGCCGCACACCATCACAATGGTGGCAATAGCATGACGATGTCCCAGCTTGCGTGTAATCCACTGAGCAATCGCCTGAGCCGCACCGGAGTCCGCCATCAACTGACCAAACAAGGCACCTAACAAGAAGATGGGCAAGAACTGAAGCACATAGCCGCTAAGCGCGCTCATGAAGGTGGATGTGTAGATGGGCAACAAAAACCCGGAGTCCCCCGAGAGCAGCACAGCCAGGGCGGCCATCAAGGGAGCCAGCAACAGAACCGTCACCCCCCGATAAGCGAAGAACATCAGCAGCAAAAGCGAGACAACAATAGCAAGCGTACTGGCCATAAACAAAGTTCCTGTGGAAAGTCCGGATCACGGACGTCAGTCAATTAACAAGGACGGATCAAACGCCAAGCAGGCAGTGTAGCAATAGGGGATGACAAACAGGCTTGATAGGGCGCAAGGAGGAGGAGTAGCAGGGAATGGCTGGTCTGTTTACTTTTTGTATCATTTGGTTGAGTGATCGAAGCAGGCGTTGAAGAAGGGAAGCTCAATGAATACAAGGGCTTAGCGTTTTCATAGGAGAGAATCATCAAAAAGATGAAAAAAGATCGAGATAAGTGCTTGCTAAAAGACGAAACCTTGCTATAATTTCTTCTTCGGCGCATTAGCTCAGCAGGTTAGAGCGACGGAATCATAATCCGCAGGTCCCCTGTTCGAATCAGGGATGCGCCACCAAGATAAAGAAAACGGCCCACAGCAATGTGGGCCGTTTTTTATTGCTCGTCGGGATGATGGAAAGCCGTCGGTGTTTACTTATACTGGGCTCATGACAAAACTCATCATCCGCCCCGAGACTTTGGCTGATTTTGCTGCCATCGAGACCGTTACAGAGGCTGCGTTTCGTGATGCGCCTCATACGAGCCACAACGAACAGTTTATTCTTGCTGCCTTGCGCGATGCGGGAGCATTAAGCGTTTCCCTGGTTGCGGAGCAGGGTGGCTTCCTTCTTGGGCATGTCGCCGTGTCACCCGTTTCCATCTCCGATGGCACCTCAGGGTGGTTTGGGATTGGCCCTGTCTCTGTGATCCCAAGGCTTCAGGGCCGTGGTATCGGGTCGCAGTTGATGCGTGAGGCCTTGGGGAGGCTTGCCGAGCAGGGTGCAGCGGGCTGCGTTGTTCTTGGTGACCCATCCTACTATCAACGATTCGGATTCAAACCTGAAGCCAGGCTTGTGTTGCCGGGCGTCCCTCCTGAGTACTTCATGGCCATGTCCTTCGGGCAAGTTGTGCCAGCCGGTACGGTTACTTACCACCCGGCATTTAGCACGCCGGTTTGATGTTGGCGATTAGGCCGAGCAAGGCGTTCAGGATGGTTTAGTTTTATTAAAGACGGTAGCCTTGCCATAGTTTGCTGTGTTTCTTGTCCAACTCAAGGTTAGGCTCATGAACTTATTCAAACGTGCTGGAGCCCTTGCGCTGTTCGTACCCGTCCCGGCTTTGGCGTCCGATGGTTTGCTGACCCTGGTTGCTGGAATTCCTGTTCTGCTTGTGGCGACCATTGTTTTTGCCGTGCTGCTGGCAATACGGTCTCGCAACCTCATCAAGACGCTGGCGACGATCCTGTTTGTCCCAACCTTGCTATTCGGCCTTTACAGCGCCTTGGATGCGGTCACCCTGTTGCGCGATTTTGGGACGGAGAACTTCAGCATTGGCCTTGCTTTCTTTGCGCTATTGGTGCTGGTTTGCGTGTTGTTCTTCCTGATCGTTCGTGGGCAGTCAAAGACACGCTAGCGGCTAGATGATGGGCTTTGTTTTGACCTTGTCCTTGCATATAAGGGGGGCAATTCTGTTGAGGCAGAGTTAGAGGCTTTTGAGCTGGTTTATCGCCCGTTCGTCTTTACACCTCATAAATTCGCGCACTAACAATAAGCGAAATCGGTCTTTTGACCCTCAAGTTCTTTTGTCTATTCTGATTCCTCGACCTAAGGGCTTATCAAGCCGCCACCATCATCGAGGAATGCTTCATGTCGTTGACGAAAACTCTGCAGCATCTGGGCCTGGCCTTGGCGGCCAGCGTCGTATCTCTAAGCGCGCAGGCCACCAGCCTGACCGTTGCTTATCAGACCATTCCCACTCCATCCAATGTGCCTCAGGCCGATGGCGTTTATGAAAAAGAAACGGGCGCGAAAATCGACTGGCGTAAGTTTGATGGTGGGGCAGAGGTCATCAATGCTGTCGCTTCGGGTGATGTGCAGATTGCCTATTTAGGCTCCAGCCCTTTGGCCGCTGCGGCCAGTCGCAAGCTTCCTATCGAGACATTCCTGATTGCTGCTGAGCTGGGTACCAGCGAAGAGCTGGTGGTGCGTAACGGTTCGGGTATTCAGGCTCCGCAAGATCTCATCGGCAAGACGATTGCCACGCCTTTTGTATCGACCAGTCATTACAGTCTGCTGGCTGCGCTCAAGCATTGGAAAATTGATCCCAAGCAGGTCAATATCATCAATCTGACGCCGGCCAATATCGTAGCAGCCTGGGCTCGTGGTGATATTGATGGTGCTTATACGTGGGACCCGGCCTTGAGCAAGGCCAAGGAAAGCGGCAAGGTGCTGATCAGTTCAGGGGAACTGGCCAAGCTGGGTGCTCCGACTTTTGATGTGTGGTTAGTGCGCAAGGATTTTGCGGAAAAACATCCGGATATTGTGTCGGCTTTTGCGCGTGTCACCTTGGCTGCGTACGAGGGCTATACGCATGATCCTGCTGCCTGGGTAGCCAATGCAGATCACATCAACAAGCTGTCCCGCTTGACTGGTGCGACGCCTCAAGAAATTCCCAATGTTCTGGCTGGCAGCGGCTTTTTATCTGCGGCTGATCAAATCAAAACTTTAGGTCAGCCCACTGCCAAGGCCTTGGCCGATACCTCTGCCTTCCTGAAAGAGCAGGGCCGTATCGACGAGGTCTTGCCTGATTACGCCGCTTATACCACCAGCAAATATGTCGAGGCGGCTGCCTCGCTGGCCAGGTAAATCTGATGGCGCAGTTAACACTGAATCACGTCAGCGCACGTTATCCCGGTGCCGATCATTTGGCGCTGCGAGATGTGTCGCTGCAATTGGGGTCGGGGCAGTTGGTGGTGGTTCTGGGGCCTTCGGGAAGTGGCAAGACTACCTTGTTGAATCTGATTGCGGGCTTCACCTTGCCTAGCGCTGGAACGATTACCTTGGATGGCGAACCTGTGCGCGGCCCTGGAGCTGATCGCGGTGTGGTGTTCCAGGACGACGCCTTGCTGCCTTGGCAGACGGTTCTGGAGAACGTGGCTTTTGGTTTGACGCTGCTGGGGGAGTCCAAGGAGCAGCGGCAGGCTGTGGCTCGTCATCACTTGGCTCTGGTAGGGCTGGAGGGCTTGGAGCAGCGCCGTATCTGGCAATTGTCTGGTGGTCAGAAGCAGCGGGTGGGTATTGCTCGTGCTCTGGCGGCGGACCCGCGTGTGCTCTTGCTGGATGAGCCTTTTGGGGCGCTGGATGCCTTTACCCGAGAGCAGGCCCAGACGCTTTTGTTGAATGTCTGGCAACGCAGTGCCAAACCAGTTTTTCTGATTACTCACGATATTGAAGAAGCTGTCTTTCTAGCTACCGATCTGATCATTTTGGGTGGTACCCCTGGGCATGTGGTGGAGCGTTTGGTGCTGGATTTTGGGCGACGTTATACCGATGGGCAGCCGGTGCGTCAGGTGAAGTCCTCACCAGAGTTCATCGCGGCGCGAGAACGTGTGCTGGAGCATGTGTTCTCGGCGCATCCTGTTGCGGCTTCGTCCTGAATTTAGGAGATTGTTCATGAAATTCTCTGCCGCTGGCGAAGTTCTGCAAGCAGGCGATATCGCAGGTTTGTCGGGCGCTTCGTCTTTAAGTGTGGGCAGCGATTCCAAGCCTAATCAATCAGCGTCCACTAAACCTCGGCAAACGTCTATTGCCGTGATCAGTTTGCTCACTTTAAGTGGGGTGTTGTTCTTGTGGTGGGCCCTTACCGAGTGGGGCTATGTGGACCCGCTGTTCCTGCCTTCACCCCAGGCTGTGCTGAGCCGTGTTTCTCGTTTGTTCTCGGTGGGCTATATGGATGCCACGGTGCTGCAGCATTTGGCGGCCAGTTTGTGGCGGATTAGCTTGGCATTGTTTGCCGCTGTCTTATTAGCAATTCCTACAGGTATCGCCATTGGTCGTAATCGCATTGCCCAAGGCATTCTGGACCCTTTGATTGAATTCTATCGCCCGATTCCTCCGCTGGCGTATTTGCCGCTGATCGTGATCTGGTTTGGAATTGGTGAGTTGTCCAAAGTGCTGCTGATTTATCTGGCGATTTTTGCGCCGATCACGATTGCGACGGCTGGCGGGGTGCGTAATGTGGATCCGGTGAAACTGCGTGCGGCTCAATCTCTGGGGGCGACGCGTGCTCAGTTGCTGCGTTACATCATTATCCCCAGTGCCTTGCCTGATATTTTGACGGGCTTGCGCATCGGTTTGGGAGTGGGGTGGTCAACCCTTGTGGCTTCGGAGCTGGTTGCTGCCACGCGTGGTTTGGGATTTATGGTTCAGTCAGCAGGGCAGTTTCTGGCAACTGACGTGGTGATGGCGGGGATTCTGCTTATTGCCTTGGTGGCGTTTGTGCTTGAAATCGGTTTGCGTCGATTGCAGGCCAAGCTTGTTCCGTGGCACGGGCAAGCGCGTTAGCAGCTGGGATGTGATTGTTCGCCTGGAGTTTTTGGTGCAGAGGTTCAGAGTTGATGTTGTGCGGTGTGAGTAGGTCGGCTCTCGTTCGAGCCGACCTGGACGTCCAGGCACCGTAGCATTGCGTCAAGACATGATTACTGCTTTGCTGGTTTATGCCTCAGCTGCTGGATTGAACTCATGGATCCCATAAGGCCTTTATTTAGTGTGTGCACAGTAGCCTTAGTGTGAACACAGCCAGTCAGCTCAGCGCTTGGCAGCTCACACTGACCGAGTCAGCCCACCATCCACCTTGATGTTCTGTCCCGTAATGTAGCCAGCCCCATCCGACAACAAAAACGCAATTGTCGCGGCAATTTCCTCGGCTTTTCCATAACGTCCCATAGGCACACTTTCTCGCCGTTCTTCGGTCGCCGGCAGGCTATCAATCCAGCCAGGCAGCACGTTGTTCATACGTACATTCTTGGCCGCATAGCTATCCGCGAAAATCTTGGTGAAGCTGGCTAGCCCGGCGCGGAATACCGCCGAAGTGGGGAACATCTCCGCAGGTTCAAACGCCCAGGCTGTAGAGATATTCACAATAGCCCCACCACCTTGCGCGGCCATGATGGGCGCTACCAGTCGTGCTGGACGCACGGCATTCAGAAAGTAGACATCCATGCCCTTATGCCAGTCTTCGTCGCTGATCTCCAGAACCGGGCCGCGTGGACCGTGTCCAGCGGAGCTGACCAGGGCGTCGATACGCCCCCAGCGCTGCATTGCCAGGTCAACCAGGCGCTGTAAATCTTCGTTAGATTGATTCGAGCCAGTCAGGCCCACACCGCCCAGTTCTTTAGCCAGTGCCTCGCCCTTGCCGGACGAGGACAGGATGGCGACGCGATAACCATCTTGAGCCAGTCTGCGGGCCGCAGCGGCGCCCATGCCCGAGCCACCTGCGCTAATAAGTGCTACTTTTTCTACAGTCATGAGAGCCTCCATATGTTGAGATTGATATTATTATTTCAGCATGGAATGGAAAAATCATGCGATAAATAAACCCTCCAGGATGTAGAAAAACTACTGTCAGAAAGATGATGAAATCTCGCCGTTCATTGCCTCCGCTCAATGCCTTGCGTGCTTTTGAAGTGTCTGGCCGTCGTTTGAGTTTCCGTGCCGCTGCTGATGAGCTGGGCGTGACTCAAGGAGCGGTCGCCCAGCAAGTCCGGGCCTTGGAAGAACATCTGGGGCTGGCGCTGTTTCAGCGTCACCCGCGTGGGCTGCAACTGACTTTGGCGGGTGCGGCCTATCTGGCCGAGGTGACTCGTGCTTTTGACATTTTGGCTGATGCAACAGGACGCTTGTTGGTGCGACCTGATACGGTCACGATCAGCGTCACACCCACGGTGGCGGCCAAATTACTGATTCCTCGTCTGGGGGATTTACAAGCGGTCTTGCCCGATGTGGAGCTGCGTACCGTGGCAACCGAGGCCTTGTCGGATTTTGAGCGCGATCAGGTTGATATTGCTGTGCGCCTGACTCGTCCGCCATTTTCTGCGGATCTGGAGGCCCGGCTATTGTTTCGTCAGGATCTGGTAGCAGTGGCCAGCCCTCGTTTGGTAGGGAACATGACGCTTCCTTTGCCGATGGAGCAGCTGCGTGCTTTGCCTTTATTGCATGATGCTCACGATCATTGGGCTACGTTTTTGAAAGGCGGTGGCAAATTGTCGGGTGCGGTGTTCAATCAGACAACGTTGGCATTGGACGCAGCCATGGCGGGTCAAGGTGTGGCTTTGGCGTGCAGGGCTTTTGTGGCAACAGATCTGGCCGCTGGGCGTTTGGTGCAGGTGGCGGAAGCAGGGGCTTTAGGGCCGGATTTCTATCTGGTACGCAAGCGATCAGCTCCGGTCAGACAGTCGGTGGAGGCAGTATGGGATTGGTGCTTGAAGAGATTGTTAATTCTGTAGCCTGATGCGCAGTTTATTTGCCCTTTTTAAGGGGGCTGACGTTGCTATGAATGAGGTACGGCTTGGCCGCAAGCCCATTGCCATGGTTGATGTGAATCTTGCGTTTTTGGTCTTCCTGATGCAAAGGGCTAAACTGGCCGCACTTCTGGTGCAGCAGCACCCAGCTTTTTACAGGAAAAAAATATGAGCACACCGCTTCCCTGTCCTCAGTGCACCTTGGAAAATACCTACCATGACACCGAGCAATGGGTATGTGCCGATTGTGGCTATGAATGGCAAGACGCGGACCCGGCTGCCGAAACAGATACCGATGACGATGAGCTGATCGTCAAGGACAGCAACGGTAACTTGCTGGCTGCGGGCGACGATGTGATTTTGATCCGCGACTTGAAGGTTAAAGGCTCCAGCACCTTGAAGAAAGGTGCCAAGGCCAAAGGCATACGTCTGGTTCGTGGTGACCACGAAGTCGATTGCAAGATTGATGGGATCAGCTACTTGTTGAAGGCCATGTATTTGAAGAAAGCCTAAGTACTCAAACTTAGGTTTTTTCAGGCGCAGCGTATAGACACGCTGCGCTTTTTTTATGCGTACAGACAGGGGAATACATCCAGGCGACAGCAACTATCAGCCAACGTATTGATGGCAGGTAGTCGCAAACAAGGCGCTGGACATGTATATAATAATGAGAATGATTATTAATTAGATGCTAACCTGATTGTCTCTATGTCCAAGTTGACGGCGGCGTTCCTGACCCACTACCCGGATTTGATCCGCTATCTGCGCAAGCGTACTCATTGCTCTGAACTGGCGCAAGATTGCGCTCATGATACCTGGCTGCGTTTGCTGGAGAAGGGCAAGCAGGTCGCGGTGGACAACCACCGGGCCTATGTGTTCAGAGTGGCTGCCAATATCGCGGCGGACTGGTATCGGCGTCAAACACGTGAGCAGGCTGCTTTCGATGGCTACGCCTTGAGTGTTGCCCATCACCATGCCCCGGATACGTACGAGGAAGTGCTGGCCAAGGAAACCTTGCAACGTCTGGAGCAGGCCTTGATGGCCCAGTCCCAGCGCAGTGTGCGGATTTTCATGATGCATCGCTGTGAGGAGATGAGCTACGCGCAGATCGCCCAGAAGTTGTCAGTGTCCGAGAGCACGATTGAGAAACACATGATGCGCATTTTGTTGGTGGCGCACCAAGTCTTTAATTCCGCAGTATGAACGCGCAGTCAGATTCGGCCTGGAGCCGAGTAGATGAAGACGCCGCCCGCTGGGTGGTGCGTAAAGAAGGCACCAAGCTGGAGCCGGACGCCCTGGCTCAGTTTGATGCCTGGTACGAAGCGGATCCGTTGCATGCTCAAACCTACGATGCCTTGGCAGCCAGTTGGCGGAGGCTGGATCAGGTTTCGGTGTTGCCTATCGCCCGTAAAAAGAGAAAGTCACGCGTCAAAACCCTGGCCAGTGCCTGTGTCTTGATGGGCGTCTCTTTTTACGCCTGGCAGATGTTTGAGCTGCAAGGCTCAATCCGCAGCGGGGTGGAGATCACTCAGTTGAGTTTGCCTGATGGCTCGGTGGCGATTCTGGACGCACAGACTCGTGTGCGGCTGAATTTTGAAAATGGCCAACGACAAGTCAGCGTGGAGTCGGGGCGTGCTTTCTTCCAGGTGGTGCCTGCTTCGCCCCAGACAGGTCCGTTCACCGTGCAGGCCGGCCCGGCACAGGCGACGGCTTTGGGAACGCGCTACGAGGTCAGTCTTAACGATCAGATCAGCGCCGTGGCGGTATACGAACATACCGTGCAGGTGCAGTGCCAGTCTTGCGAGAGCTCGCAGCCAGTAATCTTGCAGCCGGGAGACAGTGCCACGGTAGCGGGCGGGCAACTGCGGGCGCAGTTGGCTCAGCCTGCAACGTCCACATATGCGGAAGCGGCGCCCGCCTGGGTGAACGGCTTGCTGAGCTTTGATGATGTCAGTTTGAAAGAAGTTGCCCGTCAGTTGGGGGAATACACCCATCGAGTGATCTGGATTGGCAGCGAGCAGGCGGGCTCAATGCGAGTGTCCGGTGTGGTGCAAGCGGCTCGCCCAGCCGCTGCCCTGAACTTGCTGACCTCGGGCCAAGGCTTGCAAATCAAGGAGTTACCAGGGCTTATAGTTATTTACTAATGATAATTGTCATCAATTAAAAAATACGATGGCAATCAGGGGTGAGGGGAGAGGGGTAGCACAGCGTCCTGAGGGTAGTTGTTTACATAGGATGCTCAATCATGAAGTGCGCTTTGCAGGACACGCCGTCTCTTTTTGCCTTGCACAGGCAAGCTCGCCCCGGCGTGACAACCAAGTCTCTTTCTTCTTCTCAAGGCTCGCGCTTCAAGCAGGGGCAACTGGCTTTCTTGATGGCCGGTGTTTTGTTCGTGATGCAGCCCATGCCGGCACACGCTGCCGGGCCTATTGTGCTGGATATGGCCTCTCAGCCTTTGGCTGATGCACTTTTGCAAATTGGCCGTCTGGCCCAGGTGGAAATTGCGTTTTCACCGGGACAGGTTCGGGAAAAGCGAGCCGGGGCCTTGCAGGGCGAACTGACGGTTGAGCAGGCCTTGGATACCTTGCTGGCCCCTTGGGGACTGGCGGCCAGAGCCCAGGGCGATCAGCGCTACACGATTGTGACGGCTCCCGTTGCCAAAGGCTTGTCCGTGCTGGAGCCCGTCCGTGTACAAGGCCAGCGTGTTGGTGAACGCAACTATACCCGCGAGGAACTGGATCAACGCGCAGCGGGTAACCGTGATCTGTCCAGCCTTCTGGCCGATAACCCGGCCGTGCGTCAGAACGAGGCCGCAAAAACCAGTGCCAACCGTGGCTCTCTGGCGCTGGAAGATATCAGCTTCTATGGGGCCAGTCCGTTCCAGAATCAGTTCCAGATTGATGGCATCAGCTCCACCAATCAGATTGATCCTGCCAGCCGCAATTTGAATTTGCAGGTAGGCAATGTGCCCGCCTACTCCCAGGCCTACAACCTGGACACGAATATGCTGGAAAGCGTGACGGTGCTCGATAGCAGCATTCCCGTGGAATACGGCCGCTTTACTGGGGGCGTGGTCGATGCCAAGGTGCGTGATCCCAAGGGCAATAACAGCTTCCGTGCGGACTTCAGCTACAACTCCTCGGGTTTGACGTCGCAGACTGTACCTGAAGAGCAAAAGAAAAAGTTTGGGGCGGGTGAGCCCGGATTCACCCCTGCCTGGACCAAGCGTTTTTCGTCCGCCATGCTGGATGTGGGCATTACGGGCAATACTGCGGCCTTGATCAATGTGTCCCGGCGTGAGTCCAGCATTGATCGCACCATGCGTGTCTTGCACGAGAAGGAATTCACCGATGTGAATACCAACTCCAAAGACCGTGTCGATAATGTGTTCGCCAAAGTCCATACCCGTTGGAGCGCCAGCACGGACTCCGCCTTGACCTTCAAGTACGCGGATCGACGCGAGGATCTGGTCGATTCCGGCATGATGGCCAATCGTGTTCAGTGGCAGAATCAACAAAAAGCCTATGGTCTGGGTTTCGACTTGAATCATGACTTTGGTTGGGGGCAAGGGCGGGTTCAGCTGGGTTATGACCAGATGAACAGCTACCGTAATTCCGACGGCACGGAATATATGGTCAATATGGCGTTTCTGCCCAATGGCCGCCCCGACTACACCTATATCAGCGGTGGTTTCGGGCAGGAGTCCACCGAGCAACGCAATCTGACCATGAAGACCCGACTGGAGTTCAAGCCGTTTCAGACCGGGGCCATTGAACATACGCCCTACGTGGGCTTTGAGCTGGCCCATACCAAGGGAGAATTTGTCCGAGATCGGGATGCCTACGGGGGGCAGAAACGCCATTACAGCGATGGGCAGCCCAGCAAGGTGCAGGTCTTGAACTATTACCGCGCTGGAGAGGTGGGCGTCAGCTATACCAATGCGTCCGTTTATGTATCGGATCGCATGTCCTGGCAGCGTCTGGCCCTGACAACGGGCTTGCGCATGGATAAGGACAACTACTTTAGCAACATCAATCTGGCCCCCCGTACCTTGCTGGAATGGGATGTGCTGGGGACGGGTGAAACCCGTCTGTCGGGTGGCTGGTCGCGCTATTACGGAATGGATATTCTTGGAATTGCCATGCGCGAGCGCAAGAGCCAGTTGCACACCTTGCTGGTGACGGGCGGCAATCCGGTAGACCGTCCTTCGCATACGGCCTACAAGCTGGATGGCCTGAAAACCCCGTATGACGACGAGTGGGCCTTGCGTTTGCAGCAACAGCTGACGAACAAAGTGGCCGCCGAACTGGCCTATGTGCGCCGCTATGGTCGTCAACAAGTCTCTATCGAAGGGCAGGCGAGGACGGGCTACACCTACACCAATAATGGCAAGTCCAAAACCGATGCCGTTACCTTGAGTTTGATGAACACGGCCCCTTGGACCTTGGGCGAGAGCTTGTGGACGGGGCGTGTGGATGTGACCTATCAGCACAGCAAGCGTAATAACAAGTTGGCCGACGGTTATGACGGTGAAGCCGAGGAACAGGAGGAGAACATCTATTACAACGGCGACCTGATACGCCGTGGTGATCGTCCAGTGGGGGACTACAACCTGCCTTGGCGAGTCAGCGCTGGCGTAACCGGCATGTGGGCGCGTTATGGTTTGCAGATGAACAACCGGATCAATTGGAACAGCGCCCGCATGGATGTGCACTATGTGGGTCTGAATCGGGGCGATGGCTTGGAGAAGTACGAGTCCGGTCGGGTCGGTTCTTATTGGACCTGGGATATGCGTCTGGATTGGGAACCGGCCATGCTTAAAGGTCTGGGCCTGGGGCTGGATGTGCTGAACGTGCTGGACAAGCAAGCACCCGTGGTGGTTTCGACACCAACCTCGGTGCTGAACCCGAACCTATATCGCACAGGACGAGAGCTGTGGCTGCGCGCTTCCTATCGGTATTAAAAGGGGGACAAGCTGGCGCAAGTTTGCTGATGGCGGCACTGGCAACCGTGCTGTCAGGGGCAGCTTGCGCTGCGGGGGGAGTGGAGACAGGAGCGGACCAGAAGCTTGGCTCAGGTTTAGCTTCTGCTCCTGTGGTCACTACGGGGCTTTCCGCGTCGGAGACAACAGAGCAATCCTGTGGAGCTAAGGACATGCTTGAGGCCAGGTGTCTACGCGCCCTCTATAAAAATGTCCCCGCTCAATGGCCTGCGCCCACTATTGATCCGGGGCAGCCCTGGCAAGAGTGGGGCCCCGTGCCTGGGCCTGGCTCCAGCGCCCAGTCCGAGGCGGCAGAGGATGCCAAGAACAGGCAGATCGTCTCCTTGGGGGCACGGCTGTTTTTTGACAAGCAGCTGTCCCGTAAAAAGCAGATCTCCTGTGCCTCCTGTCATCAGCCCGACAAGTCCTTTACCGATGGCAAGGCATCAGCCGTAGGGGAGGATGGCTTGATGGGAAAACGCCGTACTCCACCCTTGTTTGCTGCGCCTTTTGCTAAAGATCTGTTCTGGGATGGCCGTGCTCGAACCTTGCAGGAGCAAGTCGTCGGCCCCATAGAAAACCCGGTAGAAATGAACCATGCCTTGAGTGACTTGATCCCACGTTTGCAGGATTCGGAAGGCTATCGTCAGGCATTTCAACAAGCCTTTGGCGCATCTTCATCCAATTCCATCGACGCTGAGCGGCTGGCCCGAGCCCTGGCCGCCTATGTCGTTACCATTCGCCCGGCAGCAACGCGCTTTGATGAATTTATCGCCGGGAATACGGCTGCCTTGAATGATCAGGAACTGATCGGCCTGCACCTGTTCCGTACCAAGGCGCGCTGCATGAATTGCCATAACGGCCCCATGCTGACAGACAACGGTTTTCACAATATCGGCCTGTCTTTTTATGGGCGTCGCTTGCAGGATCTGGGACGATTTGAATGGACCCGAGATCCTGCGGATCTGGGGCTGTTCCGAACACCTAGCCTGCGCAATGTTGCCAAGGCAGGTCCCTGGATGCACAACGGTTTGTTCCCCAGCCTGGATGGCCTGTTGCGTATGTATGACGTAGCAATGGGGCCGGACCCTAAAGAAACCGGCCTTTTGGTGCCGCGTAAATCGGAATGGATACGGGTCTTGAACTTGAGCGACGAGGAGCTTCAGGCTTTGCTGGCCTTTCTGCAGGTCCTGTAGCGATCAAAGCGATTCAGACTTGATTGCGGGGCGCATAAAAAAAGCGATAGTGGCGGACCACTATCGCTTTTAAGCTCATTGGAGGAGGGCGTTTTATTTCAGGCAGGCTTTGATTTTTTCCAGATCCGGGCCATCAATCGGGCGTCCCAGATTGAAGGGCATGGAGGTTTCGCGCCAGTCCTTGTAGTCATGCAGGTATTCCATCTGGCTGGCATATACCTTGGCCGCATCAGGATTGCTGCAAGCCATGGAAATCATCACCTCGTTGGTGACTTGCTGAATGGTCTTCAGGCTTTCATCATCCATGCGGTGTATTTCCACGCCAGCTTTCTGGAAGGTGCGCAGACCTTCTGTCGCTTTTTTCTCTGTAAAAGCAATGGACCACATCATGGTGGCGTCGGCGGCAATTTGCAGTTTCTCCTTGGCCGAATCACTGAGTGCATCCCAGGCGGTTTTATTGATCATGACGCCAAACACGGAAGCGGACTGATGCCAACCCGGCGTGGTCCAGTGCTTGGTGACCTGATGCAGCCCGGCAGAAACGTCCACGTTCGGCGTGGAGAACTCGGCTCCCTCGATCACGCCACGCTCAAGCGATTGATACAGTTCCTGGCCAGCCATGGAAACCTGCGTGCCACCAATCTTTTCCAGCACCTTGCCTTGTTCGAGGCCAGAGAGGCGCAGACGCTTGCCCTTGATTTCTTCCAGATTGCGAATCGGCACATTGGTATGGAAGCCGGATTCGTTATTGGTGATGGCGTAGGGGAGGTACACCATGCCGTACTTGCCGTAGATCTCGTTATAAAGCTCGGCGCCACCCCATTCCTTGATCCAGTTGGCGTAGTCAACCGCGTTGAACAGGCTGGAGTGTGTTCCTAAAGGGGAGAAAGCGGGGTTGCGGCCTGCCCAGTAGCCCGGCCAGTCGGCTCCGGCTTGTATGGTGCCGGACTCCACCGCGCTGAAGACCTCGCCGGTTGGAACCAGTGCGCCGCCTTCAAAGAACTCGATTTTCAGTTCGTCGCCGACCAGCTTGTTAGCCAGCTCTACCCATTTCTTGTCCAGCTCCACCAGCTCGATCGAAGCGGGCCAGGTACTGGTCATGGTCCACTTTTGTGCCGCCTGGCTCAGGCTGGTAATGCCCAGCAGGGCAAAACCCGTCAAGGCGAAGAGTGCCTTCTTTGTCAGTTTCATGGTGTCTCCTTGTTTTATTTAAGTTCCGTACAGGACGGTGGGTAGCCAAGTGGCCAGGCCAGGGAAAATGGCCAGCAAGATGCACATCAAAATAATCAGGGCAATGAATGGAATGACGCCGGTAATGATCTCCATGGTTTTGACGGATTTGGGCGTAATGGCCCGCAAGTAAAACAGTGCATAACCAAAGGGAGGGGTCAGGAAAGAGGTCTGCAACACAACGGCGACCAGAATCACAAACCATAGCAGGCTGATGCCCATCTCTTGCACAATGGGCAACAGAATCGGGAAGGAAAGCAGGACAATACCGGTCCAGTCCAGAAAGCAGCCCAGCGCAAAAATAATCAGCAGCATCACCACGATAAGTAGCCAGGGCTCCATATCCAGGCCACGCATCAGATCCTGTGCGGCACCCAGACCGCCGGTGATATTAAAGACGCCGGTAAAGGCGGTTGCACCCACCACGATAAATAAGATCATGGAGGAAGTACGGCCCGTTTCGTAAAGCGCATTCAGGAAAATGGACCATTTGAATTTGCCCCGGAAAATAACGATCAGCAGGGACAGCAACACCCCAATGGCCGAGGCTTCCGTGGCCGTTGCAATACCGGCCAGCATGGAGCCCAGAATGCCCAGAATCAAAAAGATAGGAGGCACGGCTTCCACCAGCAGCATGCGGATCAGGGCGGGCTTGGAGATCTTTTCATCAGGCTCCACCGAGGGGGCACGTTCCGGGTGACGCCAGGCTACGAACACCACCCAGACGGCATACAGCAGGCCCAGCAGGACACCCGGTATCAATGCACCAGCGAACAGCTCACCGATGGACAGGGGAGAGTAGCTGGCCATCAAGATCAACATGATGGACGGTGGAATCAGAATGCCCAGACAGCCGGAGGCCGCAATAACACCGGTGGTCAGCTTGGGGCAGTAGCCGTATCGCAACATGGGGCGCAAGGCCATCATGCCGGTGACGGTAATGGAGGCGCCAATAATGCCGGTGGTCGCTGCCAGAAGGATGGAGATGAATACCACGGCCAGTGCCAGCCCGCCACGAACGCGGGACATGAGCAGGCGCAAGGCTTCGAACATCTTGTCAGTCACTTCCGAGTCGGACAGGAAGCGCGCCATCAGGATGAATAAAGGAATGGCGATCAGGGTGTAGTTGTCCAGGACATCGCCGTAAATGCGGTTGACGACAATGCCCAGAACCATGGGCTTGCCAGCCACCATTGCGCCGATGACGGCGGTACTACCCAGAACAAAGGCCAAGGGATGGCCCATGAATAGCCCAAGCAGGAGCAGGCCACCCATGACAAGTGCAATCAGTTCAGGCGTCATGGTGAGCGGCTTCCTTCTGGGTCAACAAACGAATAACTTCAGCAATGCCCTGGAGAAGCAAAAGCGCGGCGGCCAGGACCATGGACATCTTCAAGGGATAGACGGGCAACTGTACTGCGCCGTACGTGGTTTCGCCTTGCGCCAGCGAGCGCATGGCGAAGTCGTAGCTGCGTGTCAGAAATACCCAGGCAAAAGGGAAGAAGAAAATCAGATAACCCGCAATCTCGGTCCATTTGCGAACGGTGGGGGAAAAGCGGTTGATCAGCAAATCCACCCGGACATGGGCCTGATGTTTAAGTGCGTAGGCGCCCAGCATCAGAAAGTAGAACCCATATAGCTGCTTGGTGACGTCAAAAGTCCAGCGAGTGGGCTGATTCATCACATAGCGCATGAACACTTCGTAAATAATAATGGCGGAGAAAATGATGGCAATAAAGGAAATGAGCTTTCCTATCCATTCATTGATTGAGTCGATTAGACGCAAAACCATGCTTGTCCCTTTTGTACGTTTTTATTGGCCACACACCGGGTTTAGTCTATGAGTAAGCTCCAAAGCGCCACAACTTGGGTTTACCCTTACGTAAACTTGAGTTTAATAATTAAGGGTAATAAGGCGTAAATAAGGGTGATTTTCTTGGGAAATCGTGCTGGGCCTGAAGGTGAAAGCCAGATTTTCGGGGCGACAATGAGCATGAAAAAAGCCACCCGTTCGGGTGGCTTTTTGCTGCCGGGCTCCAGCCTCGTTCCAGATCTGCTGTCCAGGGACAGCAAGGTGGAGTGTTGCCAGTGTGTGCCAGCCAAGTTGTGTAGAACGTGGCCAGACCCGACTGCATCAGCACGGCTCCGGGTAGAGCCGTGCCGTGTACTTCAACAACTTAGCGCATGTTTTGCGCGGCCAGACCCAGGGCCAGATCTTGCTTCATGCGTTTCTTGTAGAAAGGCAGGCAGATGAACAAGGCCAGGAACCAGAATGGCGTAGCCATCAGGCCGATCAGGGTTTCTTCTTCCTGGCTGAACAGGTACAGCGCAAAGGCAAAGAACGCCAGGGTCAGGTAGCACATGGGAATCGCAAAGGGCATTTTGTAGCTCGATGCGGCATGGGCCTCAGGACGAATGCGACGGTACTTCAGGTAGGTGATCAGAATCACGGCCCAGACAAAGATAAAGCAGATGCTGGCCACGGTGGTCACAATGGTGAACACACGCATTACGTCGCCTTCTGCGTAAAGCAGGAACAGGCTGGACAGCAAAAGGGCGCAAGAATAGATCAGACCATTACGGGGAGTGCCGTTACGCGACAACTGGCTGAATGCCTCTGGAGCCAGCTTGTTCTTGGACAGACCGTACAGCATGCGGCCGGTCGAGAACATGCCACTATTGGCCGACGACAGGGCCGAGGTCAGCACCACAAAGTTGATGATGGCAGCCGCTGCACCCACGCCAATCAGCAAGAACATGTTTACAAACGGGCTCTTGTTGGGCGCCACAATGTCCCAGGGGGTGACGGTCATGATGGCGGTCAGGGCCAGCACGTAGAACACAATCACGCGAACGGGAATCTTGTTGATGGCTTTGGGCAGGTTCTTGGCAGGGTCAGCCGTTTCAGCCGAGGCCGTACCCACCAGCTCGATCCCCACGAAGGCAAAGATGGCGATCTGGAAGGCCGCAAAGAAACCATGCAGGCCATTGGGGAACATGCCGCCGCGATCCCACAAGTGGGTCAGGCTGGCTTTTTCGCCGGTTGGGCCGACAAAGCCGGTAAACAGCAGGTAAGCACCCACACCAATCAGGGCCACAATAGCGATGATCTTGACCAGGGCGAACCAGAACTCCAGCTCCCCAAACAATTTGGCCGACAGCAGGTTGAAGATCAGCAAGAAGGCGATACACGCCAGGCCGGGTAACCAGAGCGGAATGTCCGGCCACCAGAACTGGGTATAGCCGGTAATGGCGACAATATCCGCAATACCAATCACCACCCAGCAGAACCAATAACTCCAGCCCAGAAAGTAACCCATGGTGGGCCCGAGAATATCGGCGGAGAAATCCACAAAAGATTTGTATTCCAGGTTATGCAGGAGCAATTCCCCCATCGCCCGCATCACAAAGAATAAAAAGAACCCAATGATCATGTAGGTAAACAAGACCGAGGGTCCGGCCAGGCTAATGGTGCGGCCTGATCCCATAAATAGCCCTGTACCGATAGCGCCTCCAATTGCTATCAGTTGCAGGTGCCGGTTTTTCAACGAGCGCTGCAGTCCAGATGAATGTTGCTGAGACACACTGTTCTCCTAATTTTTTTTCGTTCAAATGCGTAATTATGACTGTGCTGCGAGAAAACAAAGGGCACAACCCGTCCTCAAGGACGGTTTTCTTGATGCCGATCTAAATAAGCTGAGGAGCGCACAGCAGTCCTCCTTGTTCTGACGACATGAAATGTCAAAACAGACCTGTGTGCGAATAAAAATGGGAATAGGGGTGTGGTATGCCAGGCGGCCAGAAAAGGCGCCTGACTATCTGCTCATAAATAGGCTCCGGACGAATAGGTGAACACAGGCCATATGGCCTCTGTACCCCCTCTGTCCGTTTACCTGAGAGCTTATCCATCGGTTCGCGATGGTCCCCTTCGGTGGGCACGGGTGTGCCTCTCTCCAGATGGTCAAAGGTTCAGGATTCTTTTGCCTGAGAGATTCCGGGGTCGTTGCTCCGTCGGCGCTTCATCAAAGTGAAGACTCTCACCTGAACCGTTATTGACGCCGCTATTGTATAGACAGGTAAAAAGCGATGACTACTAGCGTTAACCTGTAGGCTTTTAATGAGACTAGTTCTTGTTTGTTGAGGGGTTTTGTGGCTGCAGAGCCAGCCTCGGGGATAGTGCAGGGGCGTGATGAAAGTGGCGGCGTCGAGTCTGGCCAGATGCCCTTGAAAGGGGCCGTGTTTTTTGCATGGAAGCTATGCCGTAATGCTTTAGCGTTGAAACAGAAATCGGCCGACACCAGCCTACAATATCGGCTGTCTGGCAATTTTTGTACCTCGCAATATGGTCGAATCGATTCTGCAACTTATCGAGCAACACGGTCTGTTGATCGTGTTTTTCAATGTCCTGGTGGAGCAGGCAGGGGCGCCGGTGCCGGCCTATCCGGTGTTGGTGGTAACGGGTGCCTTGCACGAGTCCGGTGGTTACAGCCTGTGGGGCTTGCTGGGTTTTGCCGTGCTGGGCGCGATGATTGCGGATTACGGCTGGTATCTGGCTGGGCGACGCTATGGTGGCAAGTTGCTGGCTTTGCTGTGCAAAATTTCACTATCGCCGGACTCCTGTATTCGGCAGACCGAATCCATTTATATGCGTTGGGGGGCACCGTCCTTGATGGTGGCCAAGTTCATACCCGGCTTTGCTTCCATTGCCAGTGTGTTGGCCGGTACGGTGGGCACACCCAGAAGAAGCTTCCTTTTTTACGACATTATCGGAGCTGCGGTTTGGGCGGGCTCTGCCGTATTTTTGGGTTCCTTGTTCAGCTCGGCGGTGGATGCACTGTTGAATGTGCTGATCAGCCTGGGTGTGGTGGGCGGAATCCTGCTGACACTGGCTTTGGGCGTGTTCATTGCCAGAAAGTGGTGGCAGCGCCATCGCTTCATGAAGTCCTTGTGCATGGAGCGTGTCAGCGTGCAGGAACTGCACCAGATGCTGTCCTCGGATACGCCCCCCACGATTGTGGATGTACGTTCGACTCTGATGCAGGCGCAAGGACGTATTCCGGGGGCCATCAGCCTGGCCTTGGGTGAGGCCACATTGAACCTGATTACCGACGGGGAAATTATTGTGTATTGCGATTGCCCCAATGAGGTGTCCGCAGCCTTGGTGTCCAAACGCTTGCTGCAAAGTGGCTATAGTCGGGTGCGCCCTTTGGAAGGCGGATTGGAAGCCTGGCGGGCCGCTGGTTTTGATATACAGCGCGACCCGGATTAGCCCGAACCGGCCTTGTAAAAGAAAACGGCAGACATCAAACCATGTCTGCCGTTTTTGCAAGATAAAGACACTCAGCATCAGCGCCCCCAACCAGGCCAGACGACTTGCGCTGATAATCAGCCAACTGCCCAGCAATTGAACTGTGATAGTCAGCACGGCGAATAAAGCCTGGGGCTCCAGTCCGAAGTGGGCCATTTCCTTTTTTGCAGCGCTGAAGTCCCAAACCTTGTTCACACCGCTCCACCAGAAAATGTAGGTCAGGAGCAGAGTAGCCAGTACAAAATACACTCGTGAACGCAGTAATTCTTGTATGAGGTGGTTCATGATGCCTCCTCCTTGGGTGGGGCGTTCAGGGCTTGTGGACAGATGCTTCCAGCGTGGAGCGTGCGACGGCCAGTGTTTGCTGGCTCAAGACCAGTCCACCCATGACCAGTGCCACTCCCACCAGTTGCAGCGTGGTGGGCCAGATGCCCTTGATCAGCGCGTCCAGAATAAAAGCGGTCACAGGCACCAGCAGCATGAAGGGGGCAACAGTGACGGCGCCCAGTTGCTTGATGGCACTGAACCACAGCGCGAAGGGACCAGCCGTCAGTACAGTTGCCAGCAGGAACAGGCCCAGCCAATGCACAGGGATAAGCTGGCTTGGAATGTCCTGCGTCAGCAGCACAACCACACTCAGTTCCACACCGGCAATCAAGAGCTGCCAGCCGGTAAAGCCCAGCAAAGGGATAGGTGGCGCCCCCCATTTGTTCATCAAGACCCCGCCCGTCGCAATGGACAACATGCTGCCCAAAGCGGCGGCAATGCCGATCAGATCCAGAGTGGCATTGCTGGACAGGACAACCAGCGACACGCCCAGTGCACCCAATAGAACGGCTCCAATCCGCGTTAGGGCGGGGTGAGCACGCAAAATGCCCCAGGCGATAAAGATGGTGGCCAGTGGTGTCAGCGCCTGGAAGATGGCGGCCACGCCACCGGGCAGACGGGTGGCAGCGATAAAGAACAGACCAAAGAACAGGCCGGTGTTCAGGGTGCCCAGCACGGCCAGGCGCCCCCACCAGGCACGGGGCGGCAGGCTGCGTACCAATGCCAGCAGGACGATGGCGCCTCCCAGCGCCCGGACAGCAGCCAGGAACAAGGGATTAGGTGGCAACCAGGTCGTGGTCAGAATGTAGGTAAAGCCCCAGAGAATAGCGGCAGTGGCCGCGGCCATTTTGGCGTTCATGTCGATGCACTCCCCATCATGAATAGTTCGATGAAGAGACTATAGGAGTGCAACGATGGCTTGAATAGACAAGAATATGGCCATCAGCGTTCCATAATTAGAACGACTGAGTGGCGGCTGGCTTTGGGTAATTTGCAGCAGGGATTCAGGGGGCGGGCGTATGCAAAATAGTGACGAACTCCTGGCCCAGAAAATCCAGCAGAGCGCGTACCGCAGGCACCAGGCCTCGGCGTGAAGGAAAGACGGCATGTACCACGCCGGAGCGGGGGTTCCAGCCGGGGGCCACATCCACCAGTCTGCCGTCCTGCATGTACGGAGCGATCAGCATGGCCGGCATCTGAACGACGCCAATTCCCTGCAAGGCTGATTGCAGCAAAGTCATGCGGTCGTCGCAGACCAGACGGGGTTGGTAGGGCACTTCCATCAGGGTGTTTTCTGCGGTTTGCAGTTGCCAGGTGGGATTGCGCTGCAGATGCTCGTCGCTCAAGGCGGGCCAGCTACCTAACTGGTCCAGCTTGGGCAGCCCACCCATGCGTTCGATCAGGGCTGGGCTGGCAACCAGATACTGTGTGCTCTCGCCCAGGACTTTCATCACCAGACCGCTGTCTTCCAAAGGAGGGAAGCGGACGCGCAAGGCCACATCAAAGCCTTCGCGAATCACGTCCACGCGGCGGTTGGTGCTTTCCACTTCCAGCTTGACCTGCGGATAGGCCGCCATATAGCGGGCCAGCAATTCATTGACGCCGTAGTCCAGCAAAGCCAGGGGGCAGCTGATGCGTACTGAGCCTTGCGGCTCGCTGCGATGGCGCTCGATGATGTCCTGAGCGGAGTCGGCCTCCACCAGCATGGCTACACAGCGCTGGTAGTACATCTGGCCAATTTCCGTGACGCTGAAATGGCGGCTGGAGCGCTGAATCAGACGCACACCCAGGGATTCTTCCAGAAAGGTGATGCGTCGGCTTAGCTTGGATTTCGGGATGCCCAAAGCCCGTCCGGCCGGTGCAAATCCTCCGTGGTCCACGACCTGTACAAAGTAGTAAAGGTCGTTCAAATCGCGCGTGGATGGGTGTTTGGTGTCGGGCATGTCATTACATGGCCGGTGGAACCGGGCAGCTCATATCGCCTTCTTCGCAGGACAGGTAGGTGTTGAAGTTCTTGATACGGGCCTGGGTCAATTCATTCCGGCATGTGGTGATCAGCATGGAGTGAATGCTGCCGCCCTCGGTGTTGATCGCTGCAAAGTCGCATTCTGCATCCCTGAAGCTGATCCAGGCCCGTTGGGCGTTGCGCAAGGCTTTGAGGGTATCGGCATCATCTTTCAGACGATGGCTGATTTCCTTGTAGAGCTTGTTCAGTTCGGTGTCCGAGTTCTTGTACTCGTTGCTAAAGCACTGGTTCATGGCATTTTGATTGCTCATGCTGTCGCAGTCGGCTGCCTGAACGGAAGAGGCGCTTGCCATCAAGCTCAGTCCTAAAGCGATCAGGCCGGTATTCAATGCTTTTTTCATGAGGTTCTCCGGGTTTGCGGGCGTTGATAAGCGTATGAGTCTGGGTTGAGTCGCCAGGTGCAGCGCGTACTGCCTCTTTGCTTGGGGCAGGGTGTAAATCCTACTACAGAAGCGCGACAAGCCTGGTGCTTTGCAGGGTGACAATTGGGGTCCATAAATAGCATTGAGCCGCATCGTCTTGAATCGGGCACATAGCCCGTCCAAGCCGATGCGGCTCAATGATTCTGTCAGCAGGAGTCAGTGCAGCTTATTCGTCGTTGCTGTGCAGAAAGCGATACACCAGAGCGCCGATCACACCACCAATCAAGGGAGCGACCCAGAACAGCCACAGCTGCTCCATGGCCCAGGTGCCCTGGAAGAAGGCCACGCCAGTAGAACGCGCAGGGTTCACGGAAGTGTTGGTGATAGGGATGCTGATCAGGTGAATCAAAGTCAGTGCCAGACCAATCGTTACGCCTGCCAGGCCAGCGTGACCACGCTTGTGGGTTGCGCCCATAATGATGAACAGGAAGAAGGCGGTCAGCACAATTTCTGCGATCAGGGCTGCGTCGCGGCTGTAGTTGTCGGGCGAGTGCTCGCCAAAGCCGTTGGAGGCGAAACCTGCCACGGGATCGAAGCCGGTTTTGCCGCTGGCGATCAGGTACAGAACACCGCCGGCCAGCAGACCGCCGATAACCTGGGCAATGATGTAGGGAATGGCATCACGAGCGGGGAAGCGTCCCCCAGCGACCAGGCCCAGCGTGACAGCCGGGTTGATGTGACAACCAGAGATATTGCCGATGGCATAGCACATGGTCAGCAAAGTCAGACCAAAGGCCAGGGCTACCCCGGCAAAACCAATCCCCAGTTCAGGGTAGGCAGCGGCAAAGATCGCACTCCCGCAGCCTCCAAAGACCAGCCAGAAAGTGCCCAGCGTTTCTGCGGTGCATCGTTTTAATAAAGACATGATATTGTCCTGTTAGTCATTTAACACGGCTGGATTCTAGCGATAAGCGGGAAGCGCTAAGTGCTTGAAAGGAAAACAACTGTCAAAAATTTTCCTTTGTTTAGGGAGGTGTTTTTTTATAGTAAATGTGAGAAATATCGGTGGCGTGGCGGCTTGTGTCAGGTGTAGGATTTTGTCTGGTTTATGAAGAATTGTGTTGACGATTCTGACGCTGAATATCACTCCCAAGTCCCCCACATTCACGTGCCTCATTCCCTTGAATCCTTGATCCTGTCTCTTGAAGAGCGCCTGTTTGAGCGTGCCACTCGTCAGGATGTGGCGGCGCTTGGCGCTTTACTGGCCGACGAGTTTGTAGAGTTCGGAGCCAGAGGCGCGGCGTGGGGTAGAGCAGAAGTGCTAGGCGATCTGCCTGAACAGGATTTTGTGCAGCGCCACCTCAGCAACTTCAAGCTGACCATCCTGTCAGAGGATGTCGTCCTGGCGACTTATGTGTGTGAGGTATCAGGTGATGAAAAGCCGAAGCAATCCTTGCGCAGCTCCATCTGGAAGCAGAGTCAGGGGCGTTGGCAGATGGTGTTTCATCAAGGAACCCGCGTTGCCCAGGAATAAAAAAGGGTCGGGATTTGAATGGCCCACCAAAGCGTGAATTGTTGTTCAACACTCGGGGGGCGGTTCAATCTTGGCCCTTTCTATTCGGGTCGCGCTTACGGCTGTTGCTGGATGAATGCCGCCGTCATCGGGGATACCTGGTGGAAATCAAAAGCCTGATGGTAGATCTCTCCACTCTTGGCTTCCACGGTTAGCCATAGTTGATGTTCCAGTTCGCTATCGGGCGGAATGACGATTTCTACCGCTCGTGTCCAGCGCGTGTTGCTGAAAGCTTGACGGGGCGCAGGCATAGGCTCGGGCTTGCTCACTTGCAGATAGGCGCGGCGTATATGTGGGTCGCAGGCCTGGCAAAAGCGAATCTGAAATGCTTTGCGATGAGCGCCGGTGGGCCCGCTGATGGGGGCTTTGTTATTCGTCTCAGCCAGAGCAAACGACCAGGGGCCAATCTGACCTTGCAGGGCATGGTTGCCAAATACAGGCTCGGGGCCTTGTTGCGCCAGATAAATCATGAAGGCGGCAGGGATGGCCAAAAGGCCGCTGGCAAAAACCAGGCTGCGTGTGGAAAACCGTGATGCTGTAGGCGCCACTCCAGCGTGAGTTGGCTCTGTACGTGTAGCCCCAGCGCTAGTTGAAGCAGCGCTTGAATTTGCCGCCGCCACTCCATTTTTCCCAGCTATAGCGTCACTTGATGTCGATGCAGTGTTGCCCGCTCCAACCGCTTTAGGCGCTGCCTTCGCAACTGGTGCAGGTTTGGCCCGCACAGGTTTCTTTTCCTGCCAAGGCCACCAGGGCAAGTAAAAGGTCAACCCGGCACCGGCTATGGTCAGCCAACCCAGCCAGGCAACGGTGCCCATGCTCCAGCCCCAGCCTTGCCAGCATAGAGCTAACGCCACAGCCAGCAAGGGCCAGCCGAGCAGACGAAAGATCCGCCTTTCCTTCTCGCTGGGCGTGCGATGCAGCAGGAATTCTCCCTGGCGATCACTGGCCAAAGCCAGGCAGATAAAGCCCGCCAGGCTGATGATAAAAACGGCCAGATTCAGCCACAGACTGGTATTGCTCATGGCTGCACTCCTGCAGGCATCAACAGAACGCTCAGCAAGGCGATCAAAGCCGTCGGTAGAACCATGCCCACCCAAGCGCGAGTGGCACTTTTGGTGCTGAACACCCACATGACGGCGACGGTGTACCAGACAAAGCTCAACATATTCGCTGCCAGAACGGCCTGGGCTTTAGGCAGAGGCCAGAGCAAAGTCAGCAATACCGTGGCAGCGGCTGCCAGGGCGTAGCCGCCGACAGTGGCCGCCACAATGCGCGAGAGCACTTGCAGGCGGTAGCGGGAAGTCAGTCCACTCATCCGTTCACTCCCGCAGTTTGCAAGCTGGCCGGGGCAGCGGCTTTTTTAGGCAGGCTGGCAATGTGCCATTTGCGTTTCATTTTGATGGCGATATAGACAAAGATGGTGGCCAGGCCAAACATGGTCAGGTCAAAGCCTGCCAGGCCCCAGTCACCATGGATGACGGTGACACCCAGGTGACGGTCGGTCGTCAGCAGGTTCAGGACAGGAATCAAGGCGTAGGCGGAGGCTGTCAGGTACAGCAGCTCCAGCCAGGCGCGCTTCAAGGGTCGCCAGGAGGCATACAGGAAGGACCAGCCCCAGACCAGGAACAGAGCATGAAACTCCCAGGCGGCGCGGTCGGCCATATTCACAGGCAAAAGGCGGTTGGCCCAGAAGTAGGCCGCCAGCCCCAAGGGCAAACCGGCCAGAGTGCCGGCATTCAGGATTTCTACTAAACGCAGGCCAGCGGCATCAAAACGCTCGGATGCGCTAGGCGGGGTGGCTTTGGCCATGCGCTTTTGATGCTGGGTGCGACGCTTTACCGTCCACAGCACCAGACCTGTCCCAATGACGGCGCAGCCCAGCAAGCCTGAAATAAAGTACAGCCAGCGCAACCACCATTCGGCAAACACACCTTCATGCAGGGCCAGTAGCACGCGGTGAGTGTCTCCGGTGACATTGCTATTGTCCTCCGGCTCCATGAGGCTGCCATCAGAGGCGTTAAAGCGCAGGGTCTCGGCACGGGTCCAGTACACGCCCGTGACGCCGGTGCGACGCAGTTCTACATAGGTTTGGCTATCTGCCGGGTGGGTAATCTGCACCGAGGCAATGCTGTTCTTGCCCCAGGCTTGTTCTGCGCTGTGCATCATCTCGCCCAGGGGAGCCTGCGGCATGCTCACGGGCAGGAAGTCGCGTTTTTGCTGACGAATATCCTGGAAGTAAGCCTGCCGTCCTTCTTCTGTCGCGCCATACATGACTTCTCGTCCGGTCGGCATGTAGACGGACATGAAAAAAATCAGGCCCGTATAGGTAATCATCAGGAAAAAGGGCAGGGACATGACGCTGACGATATTGTGTGCGTCCAGCCAGGAACGCTGGCCCTTGCCGGGTCTGAAGGTGAAGAAGTCGGTAAAGATTTTCTTGTGAGTTACCACGCCCGTAATCACGGCCAGCAGCATCAGCATGGTACAGATACCGACCAGCCAGATAGCGACCGGATAGGGGAGGTAGTGCAAGGCGTAATGCATGCGGTACAGGCCGGTGCCACCAGCAGTTGCGCGGGGTTCCACTTCCGGCTGAATCTGGCCGGTGACAGGGTCCAGTTCTTCTCCTCCGCGACGGCCGCGTTGACCGGGCTGGGGCATTTCTTCCCAGGCGATGGACAGCCCTTGCGTGGCACGCGGGTTCAGGGCTTGATGCGGCAGGGTAATGGTCCAGGCTTTGGACTCTGCCGGGGCATGCGCTTGCAACTGCGCCAGGGCCTGATCCAGCATCTGGCTGGATTGCTCGGGCAGGACTTGCATGGGCAAGGGGCGCTCCGGCTCCATCCAGCGAGTGATTTCATCGTCCACATAGCCAGCCGTGCCGGTGACGAAGACGAAAAACAGGATCCAGCCCACCACCAGACCGACCCAGGTATGCAGCCATGCCATACATTGGCGAAATGACTCTTTCACGCTGACGCGCCTCCTACTACAACACCGTCTCCGGATGCTGGATTGATGATCATTAAACCGAGAAAAGCCGTGCTTGTTTGGCAACGGTAGGTGACGGATTGAGTCCGCTATTCTTGTACGCTGCGCTCATCACGCAAGCTTCGCTTTTCAGTAAGCAAGTTCTTGGTGACAGAGAGGGGAAGAGGGCATCAGGCTTGAAACAACGGCAGAATAATAGCAATCATTCTCATTTCGGTGTTGGGAATTTCCAGCTTTCAAGGCTTTATTCAGAAATTAATGCGGCGCCATAGCTGTTTTGGCGTTTTCCATAGGGAAAAACGCGGTTGAGAGGGAGGCGGGGCGATGAGCTGGTGAGACTCGGGCGGGAATAAGTCTTGTCGGTTCCGGGCTGAGGGCTGAACGCCGGGATGAGGCAGGAGGGAATATGCCTTGCAGGCATTCCACGCCACTCGCAAATCTTATGGTCTATGGAGTTGGACCAGAGAGTGTTAACTGCCGGTTGATGAGGTCAGAATTCCCATCAAAAAGGCCCCGGCTAGCAAAGTGCCGGGGCCAGCTGGATTTCTGCTTCGCCGGGAGTTTTAGAGCACCACAAACAGCAGCCAGACGACGACCGGGGCAATAACCGTGACGGCAGCACCGTACAGCAGCAGCTGACGGAAGAAGGCATCACGCGACACTCCCTGGGCATTGGCCAGTACCAGTGCGCCATTGGTGGAGAAGGGGCTGACGTCCACAATGGTGGAGGATACGGCCATAGCCGCAATAAAGCCCACCGGCCCCACGCCGCCATCGCCTTGCAGAAAGGGCACCGCCAGCGGAATCAGCGAACCCAGCACGGCGGTGGAGGAGGCAAACGCCGACACGACCGCGCCCACAAAAAGCAGCAGCAAGGCCGCCATCAAGGGAGAGGTCAGCTGGGCAACACTATGGCCGACAAAATCAATCGTGCCCATGGATTCCATCACGCCCACATAGGTGCTGACACCCACAATCAGCATGATTTCAGGCCAGGACACTTGGCCCAGTGCGCGTTTTTGCAGATTGGGGGCCATCAAGGTCAGTACCAGACCGATGGTGATCGAGGTAAAGCCAATATCCTGTTTGAAAAACAAAGTCAGCACGGCCAGGATGAACAGGCCGACCAAGGTAAGAACGCGATACCAGTGGGGGGCCTCGTTGGCACCATTACCGGCTTCGACCAGGGCATCGGGGCTTTTCCGGGCGGTCTTGCGCTCTTCACCAAAGGCTTCGGCTTCAGCGTCGCCAAACACTTGCGGACCACCCGAGCCATGGGCCACGCGGGCAACGTTTACGTCAGCCGAACTTAAGTCCACTTTCTGACGCATCAGCTTCAAACCGCCCATCCACACGAATAGCAAAATGGACACGGCCAGGTTGATGCTCAGGCTGGCCATCATGGTGGCCATTTCATTCAAGGGCAAACCGGCGGCGCTGACCACACGGTTGGTGATGCCACCGTAAATACTGATGGGGGAGAAGCCGCCCCCTTGGGCGCCGTGAATCACCAGCAAACCCATCAAGAGCGGGTTGATGCCGTACTGGCGGGCAAAGCCCAGCGCAATCGGGGCAATGATGGCAACGGCGGCCGGGCTGACGGCACCCACAGCGGTCAATGCGGCCGTGATCAGAAACATGATCCATGGAATGGCGGCGATGCGGCCACGCACGGCTCGCACGGCCATGCTGACCAGCCAGTTGATGGTGCCATTGTTTTGAGCCAGCGCGAACAAATAGGTAATACCGGCCAGTGTTAGAAACAGGTCAGCCGGAAAGCCGCCCATGATTTCCTTGGCGCCCATGCCCGCCACCAGCGTACCCACCAGAAAAGCGCCTACAAAAGCAATCAGCCCCATATTGATGGGTAGGGCGGTCGCCAGTACGAACATGCCTCCTAAAACGGCAATGGATAGCCAATGCATATGTCTCGTCTCCTTGTAATTGAACCTTTTGCAGGTTTCTGGAAACGACCATATCAGTGGCGGTATAGGGCTATCAATAAAGCTTATGGGTGAATGATTACGCTAAACGTAATGATTAATCAGGGGCGCGATGGTTGAATGTTCAATCAGCATTTGTCTGATGCAGCAGAGAGAACAGGGGGGCGGATTTGATGAGCGGTTCGCTGCAGCGTAGTGGCTTGACGCGTGTGGGCGCTACCTTTGGGTTGCTGAGCCAAGTCCGTTTGCCCGCCCATGCGCGTGATTACTGCCGGTCCAGTTCAGCCAGTAGTTCGCTGCTGTGGATCGTGCGCCCGAAGTGATGTTTCCACAATTTGATACCCAGCTCGCCGGAGCGATCCAGGGACGAGCCAACCGTCAGATCCGTAATCAGGGTGGGGTGCAGCCCGGCATCAAACAAGGCAAACCCGGCAGCCAGCACGCAGGTATCGGTTTGAATGCCGCAGACCAGAATGCGATCAGCCTGACATTGCTGCAAATATTCCATTGCAGCGGGGCTGGGGGCGTAGCCGTGCTTGATGAAGATTTGTTTGGCATCGACCAGGCAGCGATCGCTGCGCGGCGGACACCAGCCTAGCTGACTGGAAAAAGGGGTTTGAGACTCGTCGTGCAGTTCAATCAAGGCCGCGCAAGGCAGGCGGGTGCTCAGGGCGTTAATGCCGTCGATCAGCCATGGGGGCGGTGAAAAGCAGCTTTGCACATCGACAACAAGGAGGATCTGTCGCATTGCAGTGGGCTCGGTAAGAGTGCTTCAGCGAATGTCAGGCGGAGCTCGCCTGGGCCTTCTGAAGCACCGTCAATCAAGCCCTTATTGAAACACGGAGTCAGGCGCTTGGGCGGGTCCAGGTCAGACGTGCACCGACGATAATGCCCAGCACCGCCAGCAAGGAGGTGGCCGACAAGGTGGACAAGCCGCTTAAGCCCTGGCCTATGGTGCAGCCCAGGGCCAGCACGCCACCTACGCCCATCAAGGTACCGCCTGCCATGGAGCGCAGCATGTGGCGGGGCGACTTAAAACCTTCCAGCTTCCAGCGGCGACGCAGCAGGGCGCTCAGCAAGGAGCCGGCCACCACACCCACCACAATCATGATGGTAAAGCGCGGGCTCATGCCGGTGGAGATCATGGCGTATTGAATGCTTTCCCCAATCGGGGCGACAAAGCTTAGCGAGCTGACGGGTAAAGGCTCGAAGGGATCATCGCCCAGCCAGCCGGTAGTCAGCCAGCCTGCCACAATCAGCAGCCCTACAAATGCTCCAGCCAGCAGATCATTCAGGCGTTGACCGTCCTGTCGGCGCAGCAAGGCAAAAGCGATCAGGGCGGCGACGAGGATGGCAGTCACCATAGAGCGGACGGGACCCTCGGACAGGGTCACCGCGGGCAGGGTGATACTGCTGGCTTGGGCAATGCTCATGCGCAGCGGCGCCAGCAGGCCCGTCAAGGTGACATAGGCGGCGATACCCAGACAAAGCACGACGACAAAGGAGCGCAGATTTCCCTGTCCCAACAGAACCAGAGCTCGGGCGCCGCAGCCATTAGCCAGGGTCATGCCTGCCCCAAAGAGCACACCTCCAAGCGGCACCAGCAGCCAGGAGAAAGTGGGGTTCAGGTACAGGACCTTGTCCAGACTGATCAGCCCGTAGCCCGCCGCCAGTTGTGTCCCGGCCAGGGCGACGGCCAGCGCCAGGGCAAAGCCCTGAAGCTTGTAGCCGCTACGCCCGGACCAGCGCTCGGTCAAGCCACGATAAAAGCAAAAACCACTGAGCTGGCCACTAATGCCAAAGAGCAGGCCAATGGCCAAGCTGACCCACAGTACAAGTTCTGTATTCATCATGTGCGCTGGATGTTAGGACCGGGTTGGAACCACTTAGCCTTTGGTGCCCCAGATGTCGCGACTGATCGCGGCATACCAGGCCTCGCCATACTGGGCTTCCTGCTTGCGAAAGGCCGGGCTGGCTTCTTTAGGGCTGACCCCGCCGGACGCTTCAGCCAGCTTGTCATCGGCAAAGGCGTACAAGTGCCCCACAGAAATGCCATAGTCGGGAGCGATCAAACTGTAGCAGGTATTGCTCAGTGTGGCCTGTGGCGCAGGCTTGCCGCTCAAGGCATTAATGATGGCAGCCGCTGCCAGCTTGGCTTGCGTATTGGCAGAGAAACCGGACTTGGGCATGGGTGAGGCAATGGTGGCATCGCCCACCACGTAGATGTCCTTGACCTGCTCGGACTCGAAGGTATGCGGGTCAATTGGCACCCAGCCGCTGGCGTTGGTGACACCGGCCTGTTCGGCAATGGCTCCGGCTTTTTGTGGCGGGATCACGTTCAGCACATCGGCTTTGTGGATCTCGCCAAACTCGGTTTCCACGCTCAGCTTGGCGGCATCCACGCGAGTGACTTTGCCGTCTTTGGAGAAGGGCACCCATTCGATCATGTCACCATAGACTTGTTTCCAGCCATCCTGGAACAGGCCCTGTTTGGAGAAGCTGTCTTTGGCATCCAGAATCAGGATCTTGGACTTGGGTTTGTTCTGCTTGAAGTAGTGAGCCACCATGCTGACGCGCTCGTAAGGGCCGGGCGGACAGCGGAAGGGGTTTTCGGGGGCTACCATAATGAAGGTGCCGCCGTCGGGCATGGCATCCAGCTGACTTTTCAGCAAACGGGTTTGATCGCCCGCTTTCCAGGCGTGCGGGGCCAGCAAGGAAGCGGCTTCGTCATAGCCTTCCAGCGTGTTCCAGCGAAAATCAATACCGGGTGAGAGCAGCAGCTTGTCGTAAGACAGCTTCTGGCCCTTGGCCAAGGTCAGGGTTTTGGCCTGGGAGTCGACCGCAGTGGCCAGGTCGTGAATGACATCGATACCGGCTGCGCGCAAATCATCAAAGCCGTGGCCTTGCTGTTCAAAACGGCGCAAACCGGCCAGATACAGATTGGTGAACGGGCAGGTGTAAAAGGTGGTGGCCGGTTCAATCAAGGTGACTTTCAGGGATGGATCACCGCGCTTCAAGTAACGGGCAGCGGTTGCACCGCCAAAGCCGCCACCGACCACAACGACATGGGCCGAGCTGCTGCGCGCGTACACAGGCAGGGTGCTCAAGGCCAGACCAGCCATACTGGTTTTACCGACACGGCTCAGCCACTGGCGACGGGAGGAGTTCAAGGGTGTGCTCATTCTTAACGTCCTTCCGCAACGCTGCGAGGGGTGGAGGAGACTGCAGAGAAATAACGTGCCAGGGCTTCCAGATCCGCATCCTGGTAGCCTTTGACCAGGCGACTCATGATGGTGGTGCCAGCCGGAGGCGTATCGGAGGCAAAGGCGCGCAGTTGCTCCAGCAACACCGCTTCGGGGCGGCCAGCCAGCGAGGGAATGATGGTCGTGGAACGCCCATCCGGGCCGTGACAGTTCGCACAGGAGCTGGCCACTGTTTTGATGTCCAGCGTGGAGCTGGCCCAGGCCGGTGCGGTGGCACTGCTGGCCACGAGCAAGGCGGGGGCAAAAAGGAGACGACCTACCAGAGAGAGGGACATGGGCATTCTTCTTGTCAGTGTGCATCGTTGTAGGAAAGGACGCTCAGCGTAGCATTCCCCTTACGCCCACCTTGTATGACTATATAGAACACTGTTATGAACTCAGCGCCCGTTAAGGGCGCTGAATGGGGCAGGTCAGGGGGCCGGGCTGGAATTGGTCCGCAATCAGTCGCTGATGCTCAGCTCCGTCTGGCCGGTAATGACAGCGCCTTGATCGTCCGTCCAGCTCATTTCCAGAGCGCCGGAACGTCGTGCGACAAAGGTAAATTCAATGTACGGGTTTTGGGAAATCGCGGTTTCCGGCTGCCAGTTGAACAAGGGCTCGCCGTTAAAGGTGGCCTTGAATTCGTGGATGATGTTGCGCGGTACAACCTGGCCTTCCTTGCTCAGGCGCAGACCGCTTTCCATGCGGTGTTCGACCAGGGCGCGCACGCGCACAATGTCGCCCGCCTTGGGCTTGGCATTGCTGATCCAGATACGTGGTTTACTCATGAGTGTCCCTTGTTTACATGCCGCAGCCGCCAGCAGTCACCGTGATGTGATGCTGGGCGCTCAGGACGCGGCCATCGCTTAACCGTGCCAGGGCGCGGATGGTTTGGGTTTCAATCAGGCGCAGGCGAACTGCGACTTCTGTTGTTCCGGCCAGGGCGGTGAAGTTGAAGCGGCAGGCCAGCGGATGCGGGTTGCCCTGGGCCAGAATGATCAGTTCCTGGCAGTACACATCGTCGCTCGCGGGCGAGTCCAGCACCACTTTGACGGGCACTGCGGCGGGGTTGTCGCCCAGAGCGGGCATATCCAGCTTCATGCCTTTTTCTTCTGGGCTGACGCCTTTCAGGAACTCGTCCACAATGGCTTGGACCTGGGCCGCAGTGGCCGGTTTCAGCAATTGATCAAAGGCAACTTGCGCATGCAGATTGATGGGTAGCCACGCGGCACCCAGTCCGGCGGCACTGCCCAGCACAAGCTGGCGGCGGCGGACAAAACGGGAAGGAAGTTTAGAGGAAGTCATTGAAACGGGTCTTGATCCACTGGAAGTCTTCTTGAACAAGGTCGGAGGTACGGACATCCATATCGATCTGGGTTTGCAGAACCTTGCCGCTTGCGTCCAGCTCGTATTCAAACTTGACCGAGATTTCTTCTTGCGGATCTCCGTTGACCATCATGTAGCAAAGATTATCCGGCAGCACGGGCACGACTTCCTTGCCCGCGATACGTTCGGCCAGGTTTCGGGAAACAATTTTGGCTACGGCGTGTGCCACGTGGGCGCTCTTGGGGTAGTGGCCGAACTGGTCGGAAATAAAGCCCATGGAGTCCCCCACCACGTAGACATTGTCGTCGTCGCGGGCAGTGAACAGGCGTGGGTCAATATTGGCCCAGCCCGTGGGTTTGCCATCGGGGCCTGTACCGACCAGGCCTGCGTTCCAGACCATATCGGCGGCCTGGTGCGGGGGCATCAGCACCGCGTCGTCAAACTCAAAATCGCCGGCGGTGGTCTTGATGTGCTTCTTGAAGGGATCGACCTCACGCACTCGGGCATTGGGGACGTGGGTGATGATGTCCGGGTACAACTCCTGGAAGGCTGCGCGGTATCCCTCGCCAATCGGGGCAATGGTGGGCTTGGGATCCAGAATGATGATCTTGCCTGGAATCCTGTTGGTCTTGATATGCCAGGCCATCAAACAGGCGCGCTCGTAGGGCGAGGGTGGGCAGCGATGCGGTGGCGGGGGCAGCGTCATCACAATGGTGCCGCCCTTGAAAGCTTTGAGCTTGTTCTTCAAGGCAAACATCTCGGCATTCGGGATGTAGGCGTTGGGAAAGTGCTGGCGGGTGTATTCCGCCGCGTAGGTGTCATTGCCAAACCAGGCATCGTAGGCATTGCGTATGCCGCCCGACAGGATCAGGTAGTCGTACTCCAGCGCGCCTTGCGTCGTGCGCACGGTTTTCTTGTCGCGCTCGATGGCGGTGACTTCGGCATGAACCAGGCTGTAGCCGTACTTGATGGAGGGCGCCAGCATGTCGTGGTTCAGGAAATCCGTGTTGACGATGTCAATCAGCCACTTGTTGCTCATGGGGCCGGACCAGAACGTGGGGTTGCGCTCGATCAACACCACTTGTGCCTGGGGCACCAGTTTGGACAGGTGCTTGGCGGCCGTCATTCCGCCCCAGCCGCCCCCACAAATGACAATGCGCGGGCCTTTGGTGTGGCGCGGCAGGATTTGGCTGGTGTTGGTGATGATGGCGGGGGCAGACTGGCTGGTGGAGGGCAGAACCAGGGTTCCAAATGCGGCAGCCGGCGTGGCCAGCAGGAAGTTTCTACGATTCATTGTATGTTCCTCGTGATCATGACATGACACACGTCAATCAGGATAAGTAGACCGCTAAGTGCGAGCCAGTATAGCCAAGAGTGCTTTGATTGCGTGGGGATTTTTTATCGGCTGAAGTGAGTTGTTCAGGCCTCAAATACCGTTTGGCGCTGAAATGGCGGCGTTTTTCCCCGGGCGTTCTTGTGTGGGGGATGGCAGGGGTAGTTGGCCCGGACGCGGTGCGCAGCGGCATCCCGGATGCAAGGGCGGGGCTAGACAAACAGGATGGACAGGCTCAGGAAACAACAGAATTTCCGGATTTTTACAATTAAAAAGTAACGGAGCTATCTTTGTGGACGCAATCGGAGGATAGTTCAGGGAGAGAAAATTTTTTTCTCTGATCGTCATTACATTTAGGACTTATTTTGAAGACAGAAATTGGTATTGTGAAGTGGTTCAACAGCGAAAAAGGCTTCGGATTCATCGTGCCGGAGAACGGCGGCAAGGATCTCTTCGCACACCACAGTGAAATTCAGGGAACCGGGTTCAAAACTCTGGAAGAGAACCAACGCGTTTCCTTCATCGAAGGTGCAGGCCAAAAAGGCCCATGCGCAACTAAAATCCAAATTCTTTGATGATGGGCTTGCCTGAAACAGGCAAGCACCGCGTCAAACAGAAAAGGCCGGACCCTGATGGGCTCCGGCCTTTTTTTATTGCGTGGCTTGGTTTCAGCTGCCCTGGTCGGCAAGGGGCACGGTCAGACGCGCTTCCAGTCCGCCACTTTTGCGATTCAGCAGCTCCAGCGTTCCGCCATGCTGGGTGGCGATAGCGTTCACAATCGACAAGCCCAAGCCATAGCCCGCCTGTTGTTGCGAGCCGCGCCAAAAACGGTTCATGGCCAGATCCCGTTCGCTGTCGCTTAATCCGGGACCGTGGTCCAGCACGCTGAGACGCAGATAGCCCGGCTCTCCTGCTTCAATCCGCAAGCTGATCGGTTGCTGGGCTTTGGTATAGCGCAAGGCATTGTCGATCAGGTTCTGTACGGCCACTGTCAGCAGGGATTTCTCAATCTGCACCGGGCCGGGTTTGCTGCGTATATCCAGCGTGATCTGGTCTATGGTGCCGCCGTAGATGGCTTTAAGGGCATGCAGGGCAGCGTATACCGCCTCGTCGGCCTGGCTACTTTCCATTCGGGCGCTTTGCCCGTCCAGCCGTGCCAACTCCAGCAGCCGCTGCAAAATGTTCTGTAGCTGTTGTACGCCCTGGTCTGCCTGGCTCAAGGCCGTATCCAGCGTGTTGCGTTCTCCAGGACGTTGGGCAGCCAGATGGGCAACTTGAATATGGGTTTTGATTCCGGTAAGGGGTGTACGCAGTTCGTGGGCGGCGCTGTCGGTAAAGCGGCGTTCGCGCATGATGGCGGCTTGTTGCCGCTCCAGCAGTTCTTCAAGGGTTCGCAGCAAGGGTTGCAGCTCAACCGGGACTTTGACCTTGGGCAGTGGGCTGTCGTCCCCGGGACGACGGCGCGACAGCATGTCCCGAATCCGCTCCAGGGGAGCCAGGCCGTGACCGATACCAACCCACAAAAGCAGCAGGCTACCAAACAAGGCCACGACAAAGGGCAGGCCAGCCGAAAGCATGATTTCCCGTACCAGTGCTTCGCGTATTTCTATGCTGTCGGCGGCGGCAATCTGAATATGGCCTTCGCGCAGCACAAAGGTGCGCCAGCGCTTGCCACCATGCACGTGCGTGCCAAAGCCCAAAGCCACTTGTGACATATCCGGGCTACCCGCAGTTCGGCTGACCGCCTGAATTTCTACTTCGCTGCGCACCACACTGATTTCGCAAGCCACGCCATCGCGGGCAATGATGTCCAGGGGACGCTCCGCGGATTGGGCCAGCTCCTGCAAGTTTGGAAATTGGGCAACCAGTCCAGCCACCATGCGGGCCGATGCTGCCAATCGGCTATCCAGCGCTTCACGCAAGGAGTGGCGTGCATCCATCAGCATCCAGGTGGCGACCGCACTCCAGAGCACGGTCAGGGAAATGCCGATAACCAGCAGCAATCTAAGGCGTAGGCTCATGGTGTGAAATACCTAACCGGCAGGCCCCAGTTTGTAGCCCAGGCCCCGCACGGTCTCGACAATATTGCTGCCCAGCTTGCGGCGCAAATGGTAGATGTGCACATTGATGGCATTGCTTTCCAGATCCTGATCGTAGCCGTAGACGCTGTCGCACAGTTGTTCGGCACTCAGGATGGTGTGCGGTTTGCTGAGCAGGGCACGCAGCAAGGAGAGCTCACGTCGCGCCAGACTGACTGGCTTGCCGTCCAGGGTGACATGGCCGGTGGAGGCACAGAAACTGAGTCGCCCATATTCAATGCAATCTGTTTCGTGGCCCGCTACACGTCGTGTCAGGACATGCAGGCGTGCCAGCAGCTCGTCCAGGTCAAAAGGTTTGATGACATAGTCATCGCCCCCACCCAGTAGCCCTTCAACCCGGTGATGCAGGGCGTCGCGAGCCGTCAGAATCAGAATGGGCAGTTTGCGGCCTTGTTCGCGCCAGCGACGCAGCAGGGTCAGCCCGTCCTGATCAGGCAAACCCAGATCCAGAATACAGACATCAAAGTGCGACGACAGCAAGGCCGTGTCGGCCAGGCTGGCCGTGCCCACGTGGTCCACGGTCAGCCCATGCAGTCGCAAGCCCGCCACAATTCCGCTGGCGACGAGCGCATCATCTTCAACAAGTAAAACGTGCATTCTCCCCCCCTGTGGTAAATGCGGCTTGTGCAGGCAAAGCCTGATGGTTATTACGTTTCGGCGTTTATGTTAGCAGCCTTGAGGGCAGGGGCGAGAGGGAAAGTTCTCTTAATTTGGCCTTAATCCTGATCCTCTACTGTGATGTAGATTGCATTGCATTTGTATCTCGGTACTTACTTTTTTAATAAAACCGGCTTGGGCAATGACGTTTCTTTAGGCTTAGCCGCATGACAGATATCGGGCATTTATTCACATGACTCCTATATTAGGAATATTACTGGCGACCAGTTTTGTCGCCTCTTTGGTGGCACTGGGCATTCTTGTCTGGGCCGTGGCAAACAAGCTGATCTTCGTTGGGAAGAACGAAGCTGAGACCATCTTCATGAAAGGTGAGCTTGGTCAGCCGGATGACAGTGCTTCCTTTGGGGGGGAGAACGAAGCACAGACGCATCGCTTTGACGTTTTGCGTGCCGGTATTGACCGCAGTGGTCGGGGGCCGGTTCTGCTTCTGGTCACGGTCGGGATTACCTGGCTGCTGATCGGTTCGGTGTTTGGCGTGATGGCCTCGCTGAAATTGCATTGGCCCGACTGGCTGGCTGACGTGGCACAAGTGACCTTTGGTCGTGCGCGTACCTTGCACCTGAACATCGTGGCTTACGGCTGGTTGTCGGTGACCGGGATTGGCGTGGCTCTGTGGTTGTTGCCGCGTATTTTTCATACGCCTTTGCGACGTCCCAATATGGTGTACTTCGGCGCTGCCTTGTGGACCCTGGGGGTATTGGGCGGCACGATTGCCGTGGCCAATGGCTGGTCCGACGGGATCGAGTGGCTGGAATTCCCCTGGCAGATCGACATTCTGTTGGCAGTAGGGGGCTTTTTCCTGGCCTGGCCTGCCATTGAAACCGCCGCCAACCGCAAATCGCGCCACATCTATGTGTCGGGCTGGTATTTCCTGGCCGGCATGGTCTGGTTTCCGTTCCTGTTTCTGGTGTCCAACATCCCCGGTCTGCACATCGGTGCTCAGCAAGCAACCGTGAACTGGTGGTTTGCTCATAACGTGCTGGGTCTGTGGCTGACGCCTATGGGTGTGGGTGCGGCGTACTACATCATTCCCAAGATCATCGGCAAGCCCGTGTATTCCTACAACGTGTCCTTGCTGGGTTTCTGGAGTCTGGCGCTGTTCTACAGCCAGGTCGGTATTCACCACTTGATGGGCGGTCCGGTGCCAACCTGGGCCGTCACCTTGTCCGTGGTGCACAGCATCATGATGTTTGTGCCGGTGATTGCCGTGGCCATTAACCAGCACGTAACCGTTGCGCAGAACCTGTGGGCCTTCAAGCAATCCATGGCCCTGCGTTTCGTCTGGATTGGCGCGCTGATGTACACCTTGTCCTCCTTCCAGGGTTCGCTGGAAGCCATCCGCTCGGTGAACTCAGTGACGCACTTCACGCATTACACCGTCGGTCACGCTCACCTGGGTGCTTACGGCTTTGTGTCCATGGTGATGTTCGGCACGCTGTATTACATGATGCCGCACATTCTGGGACGTCGCTGGCCCTTCCCGGCTCTGATCAAAACCCATTTCTGGCTGGTGACCGCAGGCTTCACGATTTACGTGCTGGCTCTGAGCATTGCCGGTGTGGTGCAGGGCATGGGCTTGATGGACCCAGGTTCAAGTTTTGGCGAGATCACTCGCAAGATGGTTCCGTATCTGGAAGCCCGCTCCATTGGCGGCACCATGATGACACTGGGCCACTTTGTCTTTGCGGCTCACTTTGCCTTGCTCTTGCTGCGCAAAGGTTCCGCTGTTAATGCGACTCCTACACTTGCTCGGGCAGATGCGTCATGAATCGACTCTTACCTTTACTAATCGGGGCCATTGGCGTGTTGCTGCTGGCTACCTTGATGCTGGTGATTTTGCCAGCCTGGCAATTGCGTACCTCGGAACCGCCGGAGCAGTTGCAACCCTATACCGCCCAGCAACTGCTGGGGCGTGACGAGTACGTGGCCAACGGCTGTTTGTACTGTCACAGCCAGCAGCCACGCTCTACCGGTCAAACCCTGTTTGATACGGCACGTGGCTGGGGCCGTGCGTCCACACCGGGCGATTACTTTTACGATTCGCCCCACCTGCTGGGCACCATGCGTACCGGTCCGGACCTGTTTAACGTCGGTGCGCGCATGAAAAGCCGTGACTGGCATTTGACCCACCTGTATCAGCCCCGTGCGATTTTTGACTGGAGCCTGATGCCGTCCTATCCCTATATGTTCGAGCTGAAAGACCAGGTTTCCGAAGGCGATGTAGTGGTGCGTTTGCCAGAGTCCCTGCAGCCGGCGGGCAAGCATGTGGTTGCTCGCAAGGAAGCGCTGGACTTGGTGGAGTACCTGCTGGCTCTGGATCGCACCTATGCGACCAGCGCGCAGGAACTGGATAAACGTGACCGTGGCTACGATCGTCGCCCCGCTGAAGCCTCGACGGATTCGGGCGCTAAATAGGACAAGTCATGACAATGGAAAAAGTTTCTAGTTCGCCTCAGGTCGAGAACATCGACCCCACCTTCGAGCCGTGGGAGCCGCCGCGTCCCATTCCGATCTTCCTGTTGGCTGTGCTGTTCGCCTTGGCCTTGGCCGGTGTGGGTCTTTACCTGCACGATCTGGCGCCACATGCCGCAGCGGACAAGCCGACCGCCGCTATTGTTGCTTCCAATGCAGGCGGCACCCCTGTGGTGCCAGCCATTCCCGCATTGAAGGATGCGCCCGTACTGGTGCATTCGGGGCAGGGCAGTGTGTGGAGCTGTGCTTCCTGCCACGGCGAGGCCGGTGAAGGCGCAGGCATCACTCCTCGTTTGGCCGGTATACCCGAGGCGTATCTGCTCAAGCAACTGGAGGATTTTGCTCAAGGTACACGCCTGAACGAGTCCATGCAGTACGTAGCTCGCGGTTTGAAGCCTGAGGATATGAAAGAGCTGGCTGCTTACTACGCCAAGCTGCCTGCTCCTGCCATTAATGTGCCCAGTTCGGAAGCGAACCTGGCCCGTGGCGAAGCCCTGTTCCATAAAGGGGACTGGAAGCAGAACGTGCCTGCATGTATCAGTTGCCACGGCAGTCAGGGTGAAGGCGTAGGTACGTCTTTCCCGCCGTTGGCTGCGCAGCAGGCCGAGTACTTGTTCAGTCAGTTGTCGGCCTGGAAAGGCGGCCATCGTCACAACTCGCCGCAAAGCCTGATGGATGACATCGCATCGCGCTTGTCCTACGAGGACCTGTATGCGGTTTCCTATTACGCCGCCTCGCTGCCAGCCAATGGCAAGCAGGCGAAATAAGATCAGAACAGAGAGCTTTTTATGAAAGACACTCAAAAAAATGGTCGCAGCAAATCCACCATGTCGGGTGGACGCAGACTGGCCTGGGGGGCCGGTATTGGTGTGCTGCTTTTTGCGATTGGCTATGGCATGAACGCCAAGGGCTGGTTGTCCTTTTCCCTGGGTTCGCCCGACAAGGGCACTATCCAGGTTGGCGAGGCCACCTATAGTCGTGAGGCCATGGAAGCCGATCGCAAGGCACAGAGCAAGGACAAGCATTCGGTCACGGCTGGTATGCCGGTAGGCGCAGATGGTTATTACGTGCCACCGCCAGAGAGCAGCATTCCGGATACGCCGTATGGCGAGGCGGTTCGTCGTGGTCACAAGATCTTTATGGAAACCTCGACCACGGTGTCGGATCATGTGGGCAATACCTTGGCTTGTGTGAACTGCCACCTGGACGGTGGTCGTCGTGAACACTCTGCGCCTATGTGGGGAGCCTATGTCAGTTATCCCGCCTATCGTGCCAAGACCAAGGCGATCAGCACGCTGGAAGATCGCATCATTGGCTGTTTTACCTATTCCATGAATGCGCAGGCCTCGCCCTCGGGTGTTGCGCCGCCCGCTGGCAGCGACGTGTATCGTGACTTGATGACTTATATGTACTGGATGTCCGATGGGGCGCCTACGGGTCAGAAGTTGCCGGGTGCTGGTTTCCCCAAAGTTAAAAAGACTGAGCTGGGCTATGACGTAGCACGCGGTAAAGAGGTCTATACCAACAACTGTGTCTTGTGTCATGCGGTCGATGGCCAGGGGCAGAAGGATGCCGAAAGTGGCGTGGTGTTCCCGCCTTTGTGGGGCCCCAACTCGTATAACTGGGGTGCAGGGATGGCTCGTATTGATACGGCTGCTGGTTTCATCAAGGCCAATATGCCTTTGGGTAAACCGTTCTCCTTGTCCGATCAGGATGCCTGGGACGTAGCGGCTTACATCAACAGTCATGAGCGTCCCAAGGATGCTCGTCAGAAGGGGACGGTTGAGCAAGCGCGTGTGGAGTTCCATGATGGCGAGGAAAGTTACTACGGTAAGGAGGTGAACGGCGTGATCTTGGGTGGGGGCGTGGAGAAGTAAGCCTTTGGCCTGTTTGCTGTTTGTTTGAAGATGAGACCGCCTCAGTTTCTTTTGGGAACTGAGGCGGTTTTGTTTTGGGCTTCATCTTCTTCATTTTCCTGAGTGTTGAGGAGTGGGGGGGGGGAGCAGGAGGGTTGGGAGATAAGGAGTGCAGAGAGCCTGCATGTTTAGATAGTGACTCGTGAAAACGCCGGTCTGGGCCGGGGGGCCGTCCTCCGGGCTTGGCTCCTTGCCGGTGCTGCGCACCGGTGCCCTGGTCAGGCTTGCTATTCGGGCGCTTCCTGAACTCGCGAAAGTGCCTTGTCCCCCGGACAAGGCACAAGCATTTCGCTCAAACAACAGGACGCTTGAACCCCAAATAGCAAGCCCGCCTGCGGCAAGACGCCTGAATCGCCCAGAGGACGGCCCCCCGGCCCAGACCGGCTCACAATGACTATCAATATGAGACTTCCGTTCTTTTGGGATCTGGCTATATGTGGTTTTTTCTGTTGCCGTAGGTGCGCAGGGGGCTTGAGGGGGAGGGGCGAGGTTTATTGGCTAATCGTCGTTTTCAACAGTTGGCGGTGAGGGTGAGGGATAGAGAAATCGGGACCAACTGCTAGTTATCGAGTGCCTGGTGCTTCATTGGAGCATGAATCTTGTTGAGGATCTCCTGGCGCAACAAGCTGTAGTTTGTAATCTGTAGCATGTAGCTTGTCTTTGAAGCCAAAGCGCCTGTCACCATGGTTGTTGTTCAGGTAATCGTAGATACATCGAGAGACGAGGCCAGTACCGATATTGACGAGGACAGGTTTGTACGTCATCAGACGTAGTGTCATTGATTCCGTGTTCAAGGCGAGTCGAACATCAGCCATTAGCCATTAGCCATTAGCCATCAGCACTCAGTAAACCAATAAGCAGCAATCAGTTGCCGCATAAGGATTGTCTTTGCAAGTAATCGCTGAGAGCTGTTTCGGTCCTGCCGGGGTACCGGCGCGCAGCGCCGGCTAGTGCTCAGCCCCGACACCCCAGCAGGACCGAAACAGCGCCTTCCCAGAAACTAATTAGGCAAAAACAATCTTTTTAATCGAGAGCGAAGAGCCGAAAGACCCTACAAAGCCACCAAGCGCTTCAAATCCAGCAAGGTGAAATGCCCATGATCCAGCCACCCGCCGGTATCAATGAAAAACACATTCCCTAATTGCCGCATCTTGTGCGTTGTCTGATGCCCATGCACCATAGCCCGAAGACCCTCTACCATGCCATCGTAGCCAGTCACATAGCGATCCCTGGACCACATACAGACATAGCGGTCATTGGCATCAAAACCCTCGGTATGAATGTGCTGCCAATTATCGTAGGGAAAGTCGGCATGAACCATACCCACCAGTCCCAAGGGCGTTTCTATTTCCATCGCCAAAGGCAGGGCTTTCAGACGTTGAGCGATCAGTGCCTGCTCGTCCGAGGTGCAATCGTCCAGCCATAGCCCACCATGCACGCGATGATCCACTTCCTGAATAGGCTGCCCAATCGCCCGCCGCCAGGTCAGCTGCTCGTGATTGCCACAAATCGCATGAAACCAGGGCAGGTCCAGCCACTCCAGAACATGATGCGACTCCGGACCGCGATCCACCAGATCGCCCACCGAAAAAAGGCGGTCCTTGGACGGATCAAAACGAATCCGCTTTAAAGACGTTTTCAGCTTGGAGAAGCAACCGTGAATATCGCCAACCGCAATATCGCGTCCCAAGGTGTTCTGGCTGAAGTGTGCTACCTGCATGATGATGAAACCCGGACTAGATCAAACGTGCTCATCACGGTACTCAGGGCGGCAGGCCGAGTCAAGAAAGCAGAAGAAGCGCAATAACACCTCCTGCAGAACAGCCCATAGCGAAGAGTTTGAGTTGTGATTTGGCTGCAGCCGGACGAAGCTTGGGGGCAAGTCGCCCGTACAGATCTGCTTGGTCTAAAATCCTTTGATCCTTATATCTTCTCTACCAGAATTCCGAGGTTTTCATGTCTCAAACCAGCACTCCCGTTGATCCGGACGGCCTGCTTGAATATTCGGTGGTCTACACCGACCGCGCCTTGAACCATATGTCCAAGACCTTCCAGGAAGTGATGCGCGAAATCTCCCGCACGCTCAAGCAGGTCTATCAGGCACATTCGGCGATTGTGGTGCCGGGCAGTGGCTCGTTTGGCATGGAAGCGGTGGCCCGTCAGTTTGCAACGGACCGCAAGTGCATGGTGATACGCAATGGTTGGTTCAGCTACCGCTGGACTCAGATTTTTGACATGGGTTCCATCCCCGCCAGCACCACGGTTCTGAAAGCCCGCCCGATTGAGGAGGGCAAGCAGGCCGCTTACGCACCGGCCCCTATCGAAGAAGTAGTTGCTGCGATTCAGGCTGAAAAACCGGCCCTGGTGTTTGCGCCGCATGTGGAAACGGCCTCCGGCATCATGTTGCCCGATGACTATATGCGTCAGGTTGCGGATGCCGTACATGCGGTGGGCGGTCTGTTTGTGCTGGATTGCATTGCATCGGGCACCGTGTGGGTGGATATGAAGGATGTGGGTGTGGACGTGCTGATCAGCGCCCCACAAAAGGGGTGGACCGGCTCGGCATGTTGCGGTCTGGTGATGTTAAGCGAGCGTGCTCGTCAACACATTGAAACCACGACCAGCACCAGTTTTGCCTGCGATCTGCGCAAGTGGCTGCAGATCATGGAAACGTATGAGAACGGGGCTCATGCCTACCACGCCACCTTGCCTACCGACTCCTTGAAAGTGCTGCAAGAGGCGATGGCCGAGACGGAAGCTCTGGGCTTTGACTGGATCCGCAATCGTCAGCTGGAGCTGGGCCGCAAAGTGCGCGCTCTGCTCCGCGAACATGGTTTCCGCAGCGTGGCGGCACCGGGCTTTGAGGCACCGGGCGTAGTGGTGTGCTACACCACGGATGACGGGATACATTCGGCCGCGAAGTTTGCCAAGGCTGGTTTGCAAGCCGCCTCGGGTGTGCCTTTGCAGTGTGATGAACCTGCTGATTTCAAGACCTTCCGAATTGGTCTGTTTGGCCTGGACAAGCTGAACAATCTGGAACGCTCGGTGGAGCGTTTGGCCAAGGCGCTGGATGCGATTGAAGAGCAGTAAGTTGCTGCAGTAGCGGTTGCTACAGGAGAAGGGAGCCTTGCATGGCTCCCTTTTTATTTTTGCTCCCAAGTAGAGTTCGGCTTGCTTCTTCTTTGCCTACTACTTGGTGGCATCCCCAGGGGTTTTGGGGGCTTGATTGAGTTCGCCCATGGCAAAGGCCAGGTTCACAGAGCCGACCAAACCTGCGGTATGAGCCATAGTCTGGGCTTCTTGTGCTCCTAATAGACCGCTGTGCGCTTCGGTCAGCAAGGTCATGCCGGTCAAGCCTTCCTGGTAGGATTCCAGCGCACCTTGGTAGGTGATCTGGGCCGCCTCGACCAGGCTGGTGGCGGCTTGATGAGACTCCAGAGCAGCTCGCAGTGCGTCGGCAGCGATGATCATTTGCTTGTAGGCGTCTTGCTCGGTTTTGGCAACGCGTTCGCGCGCGGTGTCGGCACGCAACTGGGCTTCGCGCACTTGCTTGTTGCGTAGCCCAGCGTCGTAGATCGGGATATTCAGGGCCAGCACGGCGCCTCGGGAGGAGGATTGCGGGCTGACTTCGGGCAGGCTGCCTACACTTAATGAACCCATGCGTTTGGAAATAAAACCCATCAAGGCCAACTTGGGCATGAAACTGGCTTCGGCTGAGTCTATGCCTGCCAGACTGGCCTGATGGGCGGCTTGCAGGGCCTGTACATCGGGCCGCTGCGCGATGGCTTTTTTCAGTGTGTCATTGCCAGGGATATCCAGATTCTCGGGCAGGGGGCGGGCGGCGCTATCGGCGACTTTCAGCTCCGTTTCCGGGGACAGGCCAATTGCACCCAGCAACGTTTGATAAGACTGACGTGCCAGAGTGCTGGCATTCACATGGTGCAAACGAGCCTGGGCTTTCAGTTGTCGTGCCTGCGCGACTTCAATCTGGGTGCCCAGCCCATTGCGCTGCCGCTCCAGGGCGATATCTTCAATCAGTGCCGCATTTTTCAGCCCTTGGGCAGAGATTTGCTCGCGTTGGCGGGCCGAGTTGTAGTTGAAGTAGCTGATGGATACTTCCGCAATCACGGCCTGATGCACACCACTGAAGGTAATCCGGCTGGCCATGGCCAGTTTGTCGGCCGCCTCTTGCAAGGCGGCGCGTTTGCCAAAGTCGAACAGAAGCCACTTCAAGGTCAGGGAAGGAACGGCGCCACTTAAATGGGTGTCGTAATCCACATCGATTTCTCTACCCAGAATGTGCACGCTGCTGTCGCGGTCGCTGCGCATATAGCCGCCCACCACGCTGGCGGAGATCAGGGGCAGGTAGGTGCTTTCCACCATACCGGCAGCTTCTGCGGCTTGTTGGGCCTCGCCCCAGGCAATGCGGGTGCTGGGGTTCAGGCGTTGGGCCAGGTCGATCAGTTCAGGCAGGCTGTATTCGTGATGGGCTTGCACGCTGGGCGCTGGCTGGCTTTGATCCGGGCCGCTGTATTCGGCCAATGTCAGGCGAGGTGGTTCCGGCGCATCTTGCTCGGGCATGGCCTGGGCCATGGGTTTGTGATCAGGCGCCGCGCAGGCGGCCAGAGTCAGGGCGGCCGTCACAGCCAGAGTCAGACGCAATGCAGGAAAACAAGTCATAGACATAAATTCAGGAGGCAGCAGGATGAGTCAGCAGCGTAGCAGCATACTGCTGTCCGCCTTCAAGGACGAGTTGTACGGCCATGCAGACCAGCAAGAACCCCATGATGCGTGAAATGGCATCGACGCCGTTATGCCCGATCACACGCACGATGCTGAGCGAGGAGCGCAGGCAAATGAAAAAGATCAAACCAATCAGGATGGCCAGAATGATGGGCGTGGCCACCAGCACCCATTCTGCATAGTGTCCGCGCATGCCAGCCATTTTGGAGGAGGCACTGATGACCAGTGCCATGGTGCCGGGGCCGACCGTGGAGGGCAGGGTCAGTGGAACGAAGGCGATATTGTTGTGGGCGGCGGTGTTCTGATCGGCTGCCTTGGAAACCACGTCGCTGACAGTGGGAGGAAACAGCATGCGAAAGCCGATATACGCCACAATCAGCCCGCCCCCGATACGCATGTCCACCATGGAAATGCCCAGTGCCGAAGTAATCCACAAACCGGCGTAGTAGGTAATCAGCAAGGCCAGAATGACATACAGCGTCGCCTGACGCAGTTGCTGCTTCTTTTCTGCTGCGCTCAAGGTTTCGCCCAATGACAGGTACATCACCATTGAGGTCAAGGGATTGGCCAGGGGCAGCAAAAATGCCAGCCCCAGACCAAGCAATTTGAATAACTGCATCACTTCGTTGGGCATGGGAACTCCTTGATGAGGTTTCAGCCGGGCAGGGCGTTCTTGTAAATCTTGCCGTCCTTGATGATCAAGAGCAGGTTCTGTTCGGGCTGCTCCAGAAAGCTCAGGCTTTGTTCGGGTTCGCCATCAATCAACAGCAGATCGGCCAGGGCACCGGCTCGGATTACGCCCAGCTCGCCTGCGTACGGTTGGCGCAGGCCCGACAGTTGCAGCAGCCGGCCATTATCTCCGGTCGCCATTTTCAGCACCTTGAGCGGGCTGTAAAAACGGGTCAGCTTGGACAACATGCGGCCATGGTGTGGTAGATGGGCGGGGGTGAACAGAATGTCCGTGCCCCAGGCGGTCTGGATCTGATATTTATCGGCCAGCTCGTAGGCACGTACGGTTCCTACGGCAACTTGTTGTTGCTTGGCCTTGCTGCGTGGGTCGTGCTGGACGTTGGCGTCTTCATCGGCCAAAAAGGGTTGCAGGCTCCACCACACGCCTTCGCCAGCCATCATGCGGGCGGTTTCGTCGTCGGCAAGTTGGCCGTGTTCGATGGATTTCACGCCAGCCTTGATCGCACGCTGAATACCACGAGCGCAGTACACGTGCACCATCACGTAGGTGCCCCAGTCGCTGGCGGCGCCCACCGCGGCACGCAGTTCGGCATCACTAAATTGCAGTCCTTCCAGTGGGTCGTACAAGGAGGTGACACCGCCCCCGGCCATCAGCTTGATCTGGCTGGCGCCCAGCATCAGTTGCTCCCGAACACGACGCAGGACTTGGTCGGCACCATCGGCAATGCAGGTTACACCTGCTCGTTCGGTGTGGCTTAGCTCGCCTTCTGCGCGTGGCACTTCGTAGCGCATACGAAAGTCTGCATGGCCGCCGGTTTGCGCAATCATGGCGCCGCTAGGATAGATGCGCGGGCCATGCAGCAAGCCCATATCAATACCGCGTTTCAAGGAGAAGCTGGGGCCACCGGCATCGCGCACGGTGGTAAAGCCGCGCAGCAAGGTGCGCTCGGCCTCTTTGCTGGCAATCAAATGCAGGTCAGCCGGGTCGGCCATCATGGCGGTCATCTGGTCGACAGCGCACAAGAGGCTATGCCAGTGGGCGTCGATCAGGCCAGGCATCAAGACTTTGTTCTGGCAGTCCATGACGGTGGCGTCGGTCGGAATCTCGGCAACCGGCATGACGGCAGTGATGCGGCCCTGGTCAATCTGGACGGCCAGCCCGTTTTTCAGCTCTGTTGTTTCACCATCAAACAGGCGCAGATTGCTCAGGATCAGTTTGGGAGCCAGGGCGATGGGTTTCTGATCCAGGGCATTATTGGATTGGAAGGCCGGGCCTGCAGGGGCCGCGCTGGGGGCGAAACTGGCTGATGCACTCAAGCGCTTGTGAATGAAGGGAATGGAGGGGTGGGCGCAAACACAGGCTGGCAAGCCATGACGATAGGCTTGGCGTTGTTGGCGCAGGGCAGGGGACTGGCCCAGGTAGGAGTAAGTCTGCATGGCGTCCTAAAAAATCAACGATAAATGAAAGGAAGGCGGACTCAAGACATACGCAGTTCGATCAGATCCAGCAGGCGGACCCGTTCGCGAGCGATTTCATCGGATATCTGGTGTGTGCGAGCTAAAGTGTAAACGGCCTCACGCGCGGCGTGGAGGGCCCGGATTTGCATGTCTTTTTCCAGTGCTTGTTCTGCCAGATCCGGCTCCAGTCCGTCGCCTTGAGGGCTGTGAGCAATAGTGCCCAGGACGCGGTCGGCCATGGCCGTGTAACGCGCCCCTGAGGACTGGGGATTGTGAGCAATCAAGTCATTCAATGTCTGCGCCACCGACTGGGCGCTGGCGTGACGTACGGCTTGCTCGGCCCGTTCTTCCTGCTCCTGACGTCGGCGCAGGGCAGGGAAGCTTACTCGTTTCATGATGGGTGGCAGGGCCAGGCTGGCCGTCAGCAGTGACACGATAATGACGACGGAGGCCAGGAAAATAGCCAGATCTCGGGCAGGAAAGGGACTGCCATCGGCAAGAGTGAGCGGCAAGGTCATGACACCGGCCAGGGTGACGGCACCTCGTACCCCGGCAATGGACAGCACCAGCACCAGGCGCGGGTTGGCTTGGGCGGTCTCAGCATCATGATGCAAGCCCAGCAGGGACAGGCCGCGTCGTAGCCACAGGTAAGCGTAAACGCATAGAAAACGCAGCAAAATCAGGGTGGTACACATGGCGACCGCGTAAACCAGCAGCCAGGCTGGATTGTGGTGGCCGGTCTCCTGGACAACCTGTACCGCTCCGCGAAAGATAGCGGGTAGTTGCTCGCCCAGCAGGACGAACATCATGCCATTCAAACTAAGTTGCAAGGTGTCCCAGACGGTCTTGCGCTGCATACGGGTGGCCGCCAGTGCATTGCCCGAGAGCTCGGCGTAGCTCATGGTCACGCCTGCCGCGACAGCGGCCAGAATGCCAGAGGCCTCCATTTGTTCGGCCAGGAAGTAGGACGCAAAAGGCAGAAGCAGGCTGAACAGAACTTCTGGCCCTGGCTCTTCGCCCCAGCGGCGCACAAAGAGATTACGCAGAAAAAGCAGGGCACGCGTGGTCACTACGCCCACGACCAGGCCGGCCAGCGTTAACCACAGGAAGTTCTGGCTGGCAGACGAGATGGAAAAAGAGCCGCCCAGGGCCAGGGCTACAGCAAGTCGAAACGCAACCAGACCGCTGGCATCATTGAACAGGGATTCACCCTCCAGCAAGGCCTGCAGTCGCGGCGGCAGAGGCACGCGGCGGGTAATAGCCGAGACGGCAACTGGGTCAGTTGGCGAGACAATGGCGGCCAAGGCGAAGGCCACTGGCAAAGGCATGGCAGGAATGAGCCAGTGCAGCACGTGGCCTAATCCGAATACCGTTAAAAAGACCAGAATAAAAGCCAGAACCAGAATGCCAATTCGGTCCCGAATTAAACTTTCCTTGGAAATGCGCCAGCCATCCAGAAATAATAAGGGCGGCAGAAACAGATAAAAGAACAGATCCGGATTCAGGGTCATCCCATGATTGAACCAGCCGGCAATTAGAAAGCCGAGCAAAATCTGTACGAGAGGGGCAGGGATGGCAACAGGTATTATCTTGACCACGCTGTTACTGATTAGAACGGCGGCCAGCATGCTTAAAGTCAGGTTTACGTCATCCATGGCAACTCTGTGTAAATAACCGAGGTTATTGAGACCCTATCAGAAAGATGCTTGTCACTATACTCGTGAAAATCATAGATACACAGTTGCTTAATCAGGTAGGGATATAAGGGATGTATTTGACAGGCTCGGGTACAATTCATCGCAGCGATCAGGGCGCCATGCGCAGATCGGTTTAACAATAATCAGGGAGATGCCACGCATGCGTGCGCTACTAGCCGGTCTGGCTGTCTTGCCCTTGTTGGGGGGATGTTCTCTTGCACCTTCGGTCTATATGGCGGGTTCGTATTTCCCGGCCTGGCTGGCGTGTGTGCTGGGAGCCGTGCTGCTGACCTTACTGATTCGTTGGGGGCTGATTCGTGCGGGAGTGGATGATGCCCTGCCCATGCGTTTGCCTGTCTATGCCTGCTTGACGCTGGCACTGACCTTTGCCGCACTTCTTCTATTCTTCGAGTGACTGAGCCATGACCCAGGCACAGAAATCCTCCCCCCGTAAAGGCGCTGCCCGCCTGCTGAGCGTGCTGATTGTTGTCGCCGCCATTGTCTTGGCATGGTGGTATTTGCAGCGCTCTGCCAACAACCCTTTGTCCGAAGACGCGGTGATCGGTGCCGATGTGGTGCACATCTCCAGCTCCTTGCCTGGGCATATTGAGCGCATGATGGTGCGTGACGGTCAGTTCGTCAGCCGCGATGAACTGCTCTTTACCGTAGACCCGGTGTTTTATCAGCTGCGTCTGGAACAGGCCCAGGCTGAACTGGCGCTGGCTCAGGCTACGCTGGACATGAAGCAACGGGCTGTGCGCGCAGAAGGGCATAACGCCGTCATTGCCGATGATCAGATTACCCGCGCTAAAACCAATTTGACGATGGCCACGCAAAGCCAGCGTCGCTTGGCGAATCTGGCGGCCAAGGGCTATGTCTCCCAACAGCAATTGGATGAAGCCAATACCTTGCTGCGTGATGCTCAAGTCACCTTGAAACAGGCAACAGAGCAATCCGGGGCTGCTCAGGCTCTGGTCGGCAATACGCAGGCAGAAGAAGCCATGGTGCAAGCGCGACAGGCAGGTTTGGCGATGGCCCAGCGTGACCTGGAACATACTCAGGTCAAGGCACCGCACAACGGTCGTATCGTGGGTTTGCGTATCGGCTCGGGGGAACATCTGATGCCCGGCACTTCTGTCTTTACCTTGCTGGATACGGATTCCTGGTATGTCACGGGAATGTACCGTGAAACGGATCTGAAGGAGATCAAGCCAGGGGCCTGCGCCACGGTGTATGTGATGTCCGATCCGTCGCGCAAGCTCTCGGGCAAGGTAGAGGAAATTGGTTGGGGCGTCAGTAGTCAGGAGCAGATCAATCTGCCGCGCAGCCTGCCCTATATTCAGAAATCCATGAATTGGGTACGGGTAGCGCAACGCTTTCCGGTGCGTATCCGTCTGGATGCCCCGCCCGAGGACTTGATGCGCATGGGTGCCTCGGCCACCACCATTATTCATCGCGATGGCAACTGCTAAGACCGGCGTGTCGGGTCTGGCGCGGCTGGTCTGGCAAGACTTGCAGCCCACCCCCGGTCGTCTGGCGCAAAGCTGGCGCGTGGCAGTGCTGTGCGCCTTGATGGTGCTGCTGGCCATGAACTACGGTATTCCCGAGTCTGCCGTCAGCTGCTTTGTGATCTTCTTTGTGATGAAGTCCGATGCCGGCGAAAGCTCGGTACTGGCGCTGGCTCTGGTGGTGCTGGTGTCCATTGTGGTGCTGCTGATGGTGCCATTGATTCAGGTCACGATTCAGTATCCGGCCTGGCGTTTGCTGGCCATGGTGCTGACCTCCTTTGTGCTGTTGTTTCTCGGGGTAGCCAGCAAGCTGGGGCCTTTGGGCGGGATTATTGCCTTGGTCATCGCCTTTGTGCTGACCTTGTTGGGCTATGTGCCCTTTGGCGAGATTGCTACCCGTGCCGTGCTTTATGCCTGGTTGATGACCTGCGCCCCCATGGGCCTGGTGCTGATCTTCAATCTCTGTTTTGGTTTGTACCCGCACAAGGTGTTGCGCCGTGAGCTGGCAGCGCGTTTGCGTTTGTCGGCCCAGGGCTTGATGGGGCAGGCAGATACGCAGGATTTGTGGGACGAACTGGCTTTGGGAGTCAGTGCACAACAGAAGCGACTGGGCTGGATACGGCTGTTTCATTTGCGGCCCGCACAAGAGCAGGCAGAACTGGATCAGACCATCTTGAATACCTATCGAGCCTTGCTGGCGGTTGCCGTCTTGCGCGATCAGCATTTGGACAATGAGCAGGCCACAGCATTTGCCCAGATTTGTGAACGCAGCGCACAGGATATTGAACAAGGGCGTTTGCCGCAGATGAATGATCTGCCCGAGCTGTCAGCCTCCAGTTCTTTGGCCGAACAAGATTTGCGCGATGCCTTGCTGGCCTTGTCGGGGGCAGTGTCTATTGGCAAAGCGGATCCGGAACATGGCTCCTTCATGGTGCCCGACGCCTTTAGTAATCCTGTTTATCAGCACCATGCCTTGAAGGCGACGGCAGCAGCGGTGCTTTGTTATCTGATCTATAGCGCGGCAGACTGGCAGGGCATTCATACCGCCATGATTACCTGCTACGTGGCCGCTTTGGGCTCTACCGGGGAAACCGTACACAAGCTGACCTTGCGGATTGTGGGCTGTTTGCTGGGGGCGGCGCTGGGCTTTATCACCATCTTGTTTGTGATGCCGCATCTGCTGGATATTGGCGGCTTGATGGTCGTGGTATTTCTGGTGTCCCTGTTAGGGGCCTGGGTATTTTATGGCCCGGAACGTATCTCGTATGCCGGCATTCAAATTGCCTTTGCCTTTTATCTGGTGACCTTGCAGGGCTTTGGTCCCAGCTTTGACCTGGATTCGGCCCGTGATCGGGTGATCGGTATTTTGCTGGGCAATGCGGTGATGTACGTGATGTTTACCCAGATCTGGCCTGTCAGTATTGCAGGTTCGGTACGTCAGCGTTTGGCCAAGGCTTCTGACAGTTTGAGCGGCCTGGGCAGCTTATGGCAGGAACGTCCCGCCCAGGCGGTGCAGCAGTCAGCCAGCGTCGCGCAGGAGCTGTCGGCGGCCAAATATGGATTGGCTCTGATGCACTTGGAACCAGAGCGTTTGCGACCCGACCAGCAGCAGGCCCAGGATATGCAACGTCAATGGCAGCAGTTGCGCCAGCAGTTCATCGGCCAAGCCTATATGCCTGTATCTCGCCACCGAAGCGATTGATAACCCTCATTACCTAGAGGTGATTTTCCCGTCCTTGACGGCTCGTAGAATGGCCCTCACTTCCCATTATCGGGATCAAAAGAAGCGCCGCAAAGGCCTCGGTTCGGTCGGAGACACCCCCGCATACCTACTTCTTTCTGCCTATGTCTGCACCTTGTTGCGGGCAGGGCAGGACTCGTCTTTGCTCGGCGTTTTCTTTGATTCAGCGTGTGAGAAGTCTCTTGCCCCCTTTGGGGCTGGAACTGTCCATTACTGATTCCTGATGACGGCAACGTACCGTTTCAGACATCACAATACTGATAAAGGAGCATGAAGTATGGCTGAGCAAGAATCCGCATTGCGGCCAGGGCAGGAGGCCCTGGTCCCTCCGCTTGCTGGCGGTTGGTTGCAGAAACATTTTGCCTATACAGAGCGCGGCAGTTCTCTGCGTCAGGAGGTCTTGGCAGGGCTGACGACATTTCTGGCAATGGTTTATTCCGTATTTGTCGTACCGTCCATGCTGGGCAAGGCGGGCTTTGATACCTCGTCGGTCTTTGTGGCCGTGTGTCTGACCAGTGCTTTTGGCTCCCTGCTGATGGGGCTGTGGGCGAATCTGCCCATTGCGGTGGGCTGTGCCTTGTCCTTGACTGCGTTCTTGGCTTTTGACTTGGTGCTGGGCCAGCAACTTAGCCCGGCCGTCGCCCTGGGTGCCGTGTTCCTGATGGGCCTGATCTTTACCCTGATTTCCGCCACTGGGATTCGTACCTGGATTCTGCGCAATTTGCCCCTGGGCATCGCGCATGGCACGGGTATCGGAATTGGCCTGTTCTTGCTGATGATCGCCTCCAACGAGGTAGGTCTGGTGACCCGTAATACGGGCGCAGGTCTGCCGGTTGCCCTGGGGGACGTCACGTCCATGCCGGTCTGGCTGAGTGTGCTGGGTCTGGCAGCGATTTTTGGCCTGGAGCGCCGTCGTGTCACGGGCGGTATCTTGCTGGTGATCTTGGGTCTGTCGGCGGTAGGCCTGATCTTCGATCCCAATGTGCGTTTTACTGGCCTGTTTGCCATGCCTAGCCTGCTGGGCGAGAACTCCTTGATCGGTGCCATGGACATAGGCGGGGCCTTGAATGCGGTCGTCCTGCCCAGTGTGCTGGCTCTGGTGATGACGGCCGTGTTTGATGCGACCGGCACGATTCGTGCGGTCGCGGGCAATGCCGGGCAATTGGACAAGGATGGCCAGATCATCAATGGCAGTCGCGCCCTGACGACGGACTCGCTCAGCTCTTTGGTGTCAGCCAGCTTGGGGGCTTCGCCTGCCGCCGCCTATATTGAATCAGCTGCCGGCACAGCCGCCGGGGGACGTACCGGTCTGACCGCGGTGGTGGTTGGCCTGGGTTTCCTGATGCTGATCTTCTTGTCGCCTTTGGCCGGTCTGGTGCCTTCCTATGCGACTGCGCCTGCCTTGATGTATGTGGGCTTGCTGATGCTGGGCGGCGTGCGTCATCTGAATACCGAAGATACGGTCGACACCATGGCGGGTCTGGTGTGCGCCGTGTTTATCGTGCTGACCGTCAATATCGTCACAGGCATCATGCTGGGCTTTTGCACGCTGGTGCTGGGTCGCCTGTTCTCGGGTGAACTGCGTCGTCTGAATGTGGGCACGGTTCTGATTGCCATTGCCTTGGTTGTTTTCTACCTGGGTGGCTGGGCCTTATAAAGCAGGGCTTGGGAAGGGCTGGTGTTCCCCTTTACACTAGCCCTTTTTCTGAAAACCAAAGGGGTACCTGTGCTGGTCGCATTTGATTTTGATGGCACGATTACAGACCGGGACAGCTTGCAGGACTTTATACGTCGCATGCGAGGCTGGCCAGTCTGTATTCGTGCCTATTTAGCTTGCGTGCCTCGCGTCCTGGTCTGGGATCGCGGTCCGCAGCGTCGTCAGGCGATCAAGCACCGTTTTCTACGCAGTGCCTTGGGTGGTTTGAGCCGGGAGCAGGTTCAGGCTTTAGCCGCCACTTACGTGCGGGACTATGTGCCGCAGATTGTCCGCCCGGAAATGATGGAGCGAGTCCGTGCCCATCGAGAGCGGGGAGATACGGTGGTGCTGGTCAGTGCCTCGCCGTCCATTTATTTACAGCCCTGGGGGCAAGCACAGGGAATGGCTCAGGTGCTGGCGACAGAGTTGGCCTTTGATGATCAACAAGGTTGTGTGGGCATGGCCAGCGCCAATTGCTGGGGGCAGGAGAAGGTGAATCGCTTGCAGGCGTGGCTGGGAGATAAACCCGTGGAGCTGGATATGGCCTATGGTGATAGCCCCGGTGATGCGCAGATGCTGGCCCATACGCGTCAGCCCTGGCTGCGGGGAAGGGCTGACGCTCTGCCAGCGCTGGAAGCCTGATAGTCAATTGTGGGGCTTGCTCTGTACCGCTTGAGTTGCAGGCTTGGCAGCTTGGTGGCAGGCCTACAGTCCAGGGCGGGAGATCAAGATAGCAAAATGCCCGACCAGAATCTGCTTCTGGTCGGGCATTTTTTCGGAGTGATTTGCAGTGATTAAGTCAGCGGAGATCAATCCCGACGCAGGGGTTTGATCCTGGCCGATGGTTTAGTTCTGATTGCGCTTGATTGCCATACCAATCAACAAGCTGGCCCAACCTTGGGTCAGCAAATCAATACCCAGTATCAGGCCCAGAATCCATACACTATTGCCGGGCCAGCCTGCGGCAATGATCAAACCGGCTGCCAGTGTAATCAGGCCGGAAAAGGCCATCCAGCCGCCACCTGCCTGGGCCCGGTTCTGAAACCAGATCCAGAGTCGGAATGCGCCGGAAGCAATCAGGAAGGCGCCAAAAATCAGGGTCAGGACGGTGGCACCTACCAAGGGGTTGCTGATGGCAATCAAACCGGCGAACAAGTACAAAATGCCGCTCAAGCTCCAGAACAGAAAGCCGCGCCAGCCTTTGGAACTCCATGCATGAGCCAGATGCAGCACGCCGCCTATGGTCATCAGGATGCCGACGTACACCACGCTGGCAACCGTGGCGCCAACCACGTAGATCAAGGCGATCAGACCCAGAATAATCAGGGCGATGCCCAAACCAATAAACCATCCTGGTTTCAAGGGCAGTTGACGTAGCAACTCAGAGCGATTGTTGTCATGTGGACTTAGAGCCATCTATGTACTCCTTGCAAGGTTAAACCGACGCTACGGTCTTAACTTTACTCCAGACCCGGGCAAGGGCCTAGTGATATGCAAAGAGCCTGCTGCAGAAACACGAAGGCCCTACCGTTGCGGTAGGGCCTATGGGCCGCTCTGGCGGCGGTGAACTGTCATGATGACAGTTTGGGAAAGCTGTGTTTCAGACAGCTTACTGACACTATGTCAGTGGTTTCAATGTACGTTAGCTAATCAAAACCAGCCAATTATGGAAAACCCGGAAGTCTGAAACAAAGCCCTTCAAACCGGTAAAACAGGCGGTTTGAAGGGGTGGGAACAAGGCCTTAGTGGCCGTGTGCGCCCTGGTGACCCTGGCCAGCCTTGGTGTTCAAGGCACGGACCGGAGCGCTGATTTTCAGCTCTTCCTTTTGACCGGCGGCATTCTGGATTTCCAGGGTGAGATCCACGGAACTGCCCGCCTCAACCTGTTTGTCCAGACCCAGCAGCATGATGTGGTAGCCGCCGGGTTTCAGTTCCACAGCCTTGCCAGCGGGCAGGTCGATTTTTTCAACCTGGCGCATGCGCATGACTTCGTTTTCCATCGCCATTTCGTGTACCTCTACCTGTTTGCTCAAGCTGCTGCTGGCGCCCAGCAATTGGGCGTTGTCGGTGGATTGCAGCACCATGAAGGCGCCGGTGGCTTGCTGGCCGGGAACCGTGGCGCGAACCCAGGGATCGGTAACGGTGACTTCGGCCTGGGCCAGGGTGGGCAGGCTCAGCAAGGCGGCCAGGGAAAAAAGAGAGCGAGCAATAGTACGTTTCATGTTGGTAATCCTGTTGGGGTTCACTTGCTCAGAGCCAGTACCTGGCGGATATCAGCCACGGCTTCTTCAGCCGTTTGCGTATGACGCAGGGCGATCTGCAACTTGCCTTGTGTGTCATACACATAGGTCAAGGCGCTGTGGTCCATGGTGTAGCTGGAGCCGGTAGGAACCTTTTGATAGAAGACTTTGAAGTCGCTGGCGGTTTTGGCCAGCTCTTCCTCGGTGGGGCGCAGGGCCACGAAACTGGGGTCGAAAGCCTGCATGTAGGCCCGCAGCAGTTCGGGCGTGTCGCGCTCCGGGTCAATGGAGATAAACAAGACTTGCAGCTTGTCGCCATCCTCGCCCAACTGTTCCTTGATGTCGACGGCACGAGTCAGGGCTGTCGGGCAGACGTCGGGGCATTGGGTAAAACCAAAGAAGATCAGCACGATCTTGCCGCGATAGTCGGCCATGGTGCGACGTTGGCCTTCGGTATCCAGCAAGCTGAAATCCTTGGCAAAGTCGGCACTGCTCATGTCTACACCTTCCAGATTGCGAAAGGCGGGCTGCTTGGGGGCCTTGTCGCCGCAGGCGCTCAGGACCAGAGGAGTCGCCAGCATGGCAAGCAGGAGCTGGCGGCGTGAGAAGGAGGCGTTCATAGAAATATCCCGCTAATTGACAACATAAGGTGGCTGCGCCGGGCAGCCGAGGCTGGTCAGGAAACGAGCGTGGAGGGGGGACCGCGCGCACTCAGGGGCGGGCCCGTCAGGGGAAGAACGGGAACCGCCGCCTGTTGGGCAGTGTCCCAGGTATGTCGTGGTGTAGGTGTCAGATTCCAGGCAGGGCTGGGATCATCATTCAAGGCTTTTTGCGCCTGGGCCTGGGCGAACAGACAGGCCGCATGCAGGCTGTGTTGCTCGTCGTGCTTCGGGCCGCCAGGGAGCTGGCTGCTCCATTGCGCCAGGAAAGGGTCGCCCTGAACGCACAGGCTGAGCGCGGCCGCATTGGCAGGGTCGGCGCTGGGCATGTAGCCGTTGGGGATCAGACCACGCAAAAGCAGGGCGCAGATTGCCAGCACCAGTAAAAACCGGCTGCGAGTACCTGAGGTGGGGAATGCGCAGTGCCTGATCATGATCAGAGCATTCTAGTACAGATGGAAATCAGTTTGCCCAGATTCTGTGGCACAGTAGACGCCTATCATCAAGGAGCTTGATATGCGACAGATTTATGGGGTGCTGAGCGCCTTGGTCATGGTGCTGGGGCTGGCGGCGTGTTCAACACCGGATCGCTCTGCAGACAGCAGCTGGAGTCGACCTTCCGGCGTTGAAATCTATGGGGAAATGGATGCAGGGGTAGGGACGGTGCGGCAGTCCCGCTAGGGAGACTGCCGCGTGCCGCGTCAGGCCAGGGCTTGGCCTGCGCTATCAGCTGCGTCCTGTTTTTTCATGATTTCTTCAGGATCAGCTTCATCATTCAAGTACGACAAGGCTTTGCTCAGGCTATAGGCCGGTTCAAAGGAGTCGGGGTTGGCCATAGGCCAGCCCACACGGAAAATCGTTTGACGATAGTGGCCGCGCAAGAGTTCGCCTTTTTTCAGATCCGGGAACAGAGCCGACATCACGCGCACTTCGCCGTTGCTGATACGGCGGGCAATATGGTGAGGACGTAGCTGGTCCGGATGTTCCAGGCCCGCCGCACCCAATAGTTCAGCCAGGGCTTTGAGCGTATTGCCATGGAAGCTGGCCACGCGCAGGGATTTGTCATCAACCACCAGGGCTTTTTGACGCTGCGGATCTTGTGTCGCCACGCCAGTGGGGCACTTGTCGGTATGACAGGCCTGGGCCTGAATGCAACCCACGGCAAACATGAAACCACGCGCGCTATTGCACCAGTCAGCACCCAGGGCCATGATGCGGGCCATATCAAAGGCGCTGATGATCTTGCCCGAGGCACCCAGGCGGATTTGTTCGCGCAAACCGATACCCACCAGCGTGTTATGAACCAGGCGCAGAGCCTCGCGCAAGGGGGTGCCGACGTGGTCAATGAACTCCACGGGGGAGGCACCGGTACCGCCTTCCGCACCATCGACCACAATAAAGTCCGGTGTGATACCTGTTTTCAGCATGGCTTTGGCAATGGCAAACCATTCCCAGGCATGTCCAATACAGAGTTTGAAGCCCACGGGCTTGCCACCGGACAAGGTACGCAGCTTGGCGACGAATTCCAGCAGCTCTACGGGAGAATGGAAAGCGCTGTGGCTGGGTGGCGAGTTACAGTCCACGCCTTCCGGCACACCGCGTGCCAGGGCAATTTCAGGCGAGACCTTGGTGCCGGGCAAGATGCCGCCGTGGCCAGGTTTGGCCCCTTGCGACAGCTTGATTTCAATCATCTTGATGTGATCCTGAGTGGCTCGTTCGGCAAAGCGTTCGGGCGAAAAGTTGCCTTGTTCATCGCGGCAACCAAAGTAGCCCGAGCCAATATTCCAGATCAGATCACCGCCATGACGCAGGTGATAGGTGCTGATGCCGCCTTCGCCCGTGTCATGCGCAAAATTGCCCATCTTGGCACCCTTGTTCAGGGCCAGGATGGCATTGGCCGACAGCGCCCCAAAACTCATGGCCGAAATATTCAGCACCGACAGCGAATAAGGCTGGGTACAGTCCGGCCCACCCACCGTGATACGGAACTGTGAGTCTTTGATGTGCTTGGGCGTCATGGAGTGGTTGATCCACTCGTACCCATTGTTGTAGACCTCCTGGTGAGTACCAAAAGGCTGCTTGTCGACCTGCTGTTTGGCGCGCTGGTACACCAGGGAGCGGTCCGCCCGCGAAAAAGGCAGTTGCTGCTCATCGCCTTCCAGAAAGTACTGGCGAATCTCAGGGCGTATGGCTTCAAAGATAAAGCGCAGATTGCCGATAACCGGGTAGTTGCGACGAATGGCGTGACGAGTTTGAGTGATGTCCACCAAGCCCTGAATGCACAGGGCCAGCCCTGGTATCGCCAGCCACAGCCAGCTTGCGTTTCTGAACAAGGAAAGCAGCAAGAAAAAGGCGGTCAGGCCAATGATGATGTAGAAGGCGGTGTAGCGTGTCAGCCACTTTTGCATAAAGACTCCTGCCAAGAAAACGGGGTGACGGGCAGGATTTCGGGTACCTGCCGGTCAGGCTGCCAACATCATAGAACGCTCCCGTACGGTTTGACCATGCCTGGATGGCGATAGTTTATGAAAACTAACAAACAACCATGGAGTGGCTGAAAAAGGGCGGGGCAGGGCGCAAATTGTTTAGCTTTGAAAGGCGTGATGGAAACCAGGGAGGCTGTTGCGGTGCAGCATGAAACAGCGTGTTCCGCCTTGAGGCTTGTGTCTGGCGGGCAGGGCCGGAGCTGCCATAAACACGATATTCAGCTAGCTGTAATTGAATAGGTAGGTAAGCTATCTATATAATCATGCTTTAGCCTTTGTTCTGTCTCCTGTCTTTTATGCTCCCCTCATTTTCCTGGATCCAGCTGGATCGACCTGCGCTCCTGCATGGCCTGAATTTGGCCTTGGCAGCGTGGCTGTCGTTCACCATCGCTGTTCTGCTTTCCGTTGATAATCCGTTTTGGGCTGCCATGCCGGTGTGGGTGCTGTCGCAAGCGTATCGGGGGCTGGTGTACGAGCGGGCTTTGTGGCGGATTTTGGGAACGTTGGTGGGGGCCGGTTTGGGATTGGCGTTCCTGCACTTGCCCAATCCTTATCTGCAATTGCTGGGGATGGCCCTGGTGGTGGGGGTGGCCTCGGCCTTGACCCATGTGTTTCGGGGCGCTTTTTCTTACTTGCCCATGCTGGCGGGGATCACGATCGGCGTGGTGGTCTTGCCCTCGGTGCTGGCTCCGGATGCGTCACTGGATTTGGCCTTGTCGCGAGTGGAGTGCACGCTGATCGGGGTCGTGGTCACCACCTTGCTGTGCTCGCGGACAACGCCGCGCAGTCAGCGCAAAACGTATTACGAGCGCGTACGTGTCCTGGCGGCGGATGCCTTGCGCATCGCTGCTCATGCTTTGGGGCCGTCTTATCAGCAGCCGGATCAAAGCTCGTGGAGCCGTGTCCGCCAGGAGATTGTAGATCTGGATGCCCAAGCCCGTATTCTGGCGGCAGGCTCTCTGGATGCTTATCGACGCCTGCCTTATGTGGATGCGTTTCTGTACGCCGTGATTGAGCTTTTGGCCGCCAGCGCGCTGATTGTCCAGCAAAGGGAGCAGGGCCTTTCGCCTGCCGCGGATTATGCACGCGACTTGCAGGAACAGGCACAACGCTTGCAGGACGGTCTGAGTTTGCGGGTGCTGGGCAAGACAGCCTTGCGGCAAGAGGGGCAGATCAGTCTGGCGCGCTTGCGCCGTGCAATGGGTCAAATACAAAGGGCGGAGCAGGGCTTGTTCGCTGAACGGGTGCAGCCCAGACGGCACCGTTTTCTGACGACGCCTGCTGTTTCGGTGGATTGGCCCTTGGCAATCCGCACTGGCCTGGTCAGTGGTCTGGCCGCTTTCACTGCTGGTGGTATCGCTTACGCTTTGGCCAGCCCTGCGCTGGAGTTGATGGCGATTGGGGTGTGTACGTTCTCTATTATTTTGGGCTCCATGCCGCGTCCGCAACTGATGAGCCGAACCATGTTTACTGGGATTGCCGTGGGCGTGCTGGTAGCCAGCTTTTATCGCTACTTCGTCCAGGCACACCTGGTTGCGGACTGGCAGGTCATTCTGTCCGTGCTTCCTTTTTTGGTGATCGGCGGTTTGTTACGTGCCAACCGTCCTACGTCGACCTGGGCATTGGACGCGAATATGTGTTTCCAGCTGGCCAGTCAGGCCGGGATGGCGGCGGTTACTTGGCCCATCATCTTGAAGGAGTCCTTGCCTTTGCTGGCGGGCTCCGCGGTCGTGTGCAGTGCTTTCTTTCTTTTGCCTCGCCGTACTCATCCTCGTGGCCAAGCCTTGGTCAGACGTGTGGTGCGCGAACTGTATCCCTTGATCAAGCGTTCGCGCCCACGCCTGTTCCGGGTCTGGCGTGCGCGGGTAGCGCGTCAATGGGTGCGTCTCTGGCACTGGATGGGCGAGCAGACCCCTCATGGTTTGCTGTCCTTGATCAACCTGGGCCATGGCGTGGTCGCGCTGAAGCGGCTGGCCAAACGCGGAACGGAGCAGCAAGCTTGTGTGGAGCTGGTCTGTGAGTTGCTGGAAGGGTTTGAGCATCAGCCCGTGGAGTTGGCCCAGCAATTGCTGCGTCTCAGCCAATCCTGTACCGACATGGTATTGAGGCAGGCGATCATGGATGTGGCGCAGTCCTTGCAAGGGGCGCAAGCGGTTCTGGTTTATGCTTACCCGCCTGATGCTACGCCGCGCGCTGTGGAGACTTCCTGATGAATCACCAACTTTATGAACGATTTGGCCTGTCCATGATTGTGCTGGCGCGCCTGTATCGTCGTGAACTGGATCAGACGCTGGTGCGTTATGGCGTGTCCGAGGCCACCATCCTGCCGATTCGCTATCTGGCCCAGTTGGGAGAACCCATACGGCAAGGGCAGTTGGCACGCATGATGCGTCTGGAAGGCCCCACCTTGGTGCGCCTGATCGACCAGTTGGAGTCCGGCGGTTTGCTGGAGCGTGTGCCCGACGAGCAGGACAAGCGCGCTCGCCTGTTGTGTCTGACTGAAAAAGGGCGGGACTTTCACGAACGCCTGCTGGAATTGCTGCGCCAATCCCGTGCTCCCCTGTTTGAAGGGATTGCGGACGCAGATATAGAAGCGGCTTTGCGTTGTTTTGACGCGCTGGCCGGCAATTTGGGGCTGGAAGCAACGGATATGTCCAGCCTGTTCGGGGATTGATCAAGGGCCTGGGCGAAGCAGCGTAAGCGCATGTTCCAGATGGTGAGCAGAAAGCAGGAGCTGGTTTCCTGCTTTTTTACTTTATGGTTGAATAAACCGTCCTTGTTTCAGCAATAAGGAGGGTATGCCATGAACGATGTAGATCTTGCACGCTTGGTTAAAACCATGAGCGAGGCCCAGCTGACGCTGGCAACCGCAGAATCCTGCACGGCAGGGTTGATTGCGTCCACGCTGGCTGACCAAGCGGGGGCGGCAGCTGTACTGGACTGTGCTTTTGTGACGTATTCTCCGCAGGCCAAGTATCGCTGCCTGGGCGTCGATCAGCGGGTGTTGGCGGAAAACAATCTGTGCAGTGAGGCAGTGGCGCGGGCCATGGCCAAAGGAGCCGCAGAATTGACCCCGGCCAATTTGATCATTGCCAATACGGGGGTGGCTGACGATATTGCGGAGCCGCAGATTCCGGCCGGCACGCAATGTTTTGCCTGGCTGTTCAAGCCACAGGATAAATTTGATCCTTTGGTCGTCTATACGGAAACGATTGTTTTCGATGGCACGCGGGATGAAATCCGCCAGCAAAGTGCGAATCATGCCTTGCTGCGCATCGAGCATTGGTTGCGGCTGGTTAAACAAGAACGCCAGGGTGTGACCCCTGGCGTTTGATACTGCTAACTGGACAAGCTAAGCCTGTAAAGGCTTAGTTTTCCAGGTATTTGCGCCAGACGCGTGGCAGGATACCGCCATGACGCCAGTACTCCATGTCCTCGACCGTATCCAGACGCACAATCACCGGCACGGACTGGGTGCTGCCATCCAGGCGATGGATGATCAGCTCGGCCTGCGAGCGTACACCCAGGTTTTCTTCCAGGCCCTTCACATCAAAGGTTTCGGTGCCGTCCAGGCCCAGGGTATCGGCATTGGTGCCGTCCTGGAACTGCAAGGGCAGCACACCCATACCGACCAGGTTGGTGCGGTGGATACGCTCGAAACCTTCGGCAACCACCGCCTTCACGCCCAGCAGAGCAGGGCCTTTTGCGGCGGAGTCGCGGGAAGAACCGCAACCGTAGTTCTTGCCAGCAATCACCAGCAAGGGAACCTGACGTTCCTGATAGGTCTGGGCCGCTTCAAAAATACGCATCACTTCGCCTTCCGGCATCACCTTGGTGACGCCGCCTTCTACGCCGGGAACAATCTTGTTGCGCAGACGGATGTTGGCGAAGGTCGCACGTTTGACCACTTCGTGATTGGCACGGCGCGTGGTGTAGTTGTTGAAGTCTTTTTGCTCCACACCCTTGGATAGCAGGAAGTCAGCAGCAGGCGTACCCAGGCTGATCGAACCCGATGGCGAGATGTGGTCGGTGGTGATGGAGTCACCCAGAATCGCCAGCGGACGCATGCCGCGCAGGTTGGCCACGGGAGCCGGTTCGCGCTGCAAGCCGTCAAAGTAAGGCGGTTTGCGGATGTAGGTGCTGTCGGCTTCCCATGGGTAGTGGCCACCATTGCTTTCGCGGGCCAGGGCATCCCAGGGTTCGCCACCGTCGTACAGCTCGGCATAGCGTTCGATGAACAGGTCGCGGTCGTACGCGCCGTGGATGGCTTCCTGAACTTCTGCCGATTTGGGCCAGATGTCGCTCAGGTAGACGTCTTTGCCGTCCTGATCCTTGCCCAGCGGGTCGCGGGTCAGGTCTACATTCAGGTTGCCGGCCAGGGCGTAGGCCACAACCAGGGCGGGCGATGCCAGGTAAGCAGCGCGCACGTTGGCGTGGATACGGCCTTCAAAGTTACGGTTACCCGACAGTACGGCGGTGGCAATCAGCTTTTCGGATTCAATCGCGTTGACGATATTGGCAGGCAGTGGGCCCGAGCCACCGTTACACGTGGTGCAACCAAAGCCGGCAATGTTAAAGCCCAGCACGTCCAGGTCGTCTTGCAGTTGAGCGCGCTCCAGCACGTCAGCTGTTACTTGGCTACCTGGCACCAGCGAGGTCTTGACCCAGGGCTTGCTGCGCAGGCCACGAGCGACGGCGTTACGGGCCAGCAAACCGGCGGCCATCATATTGGCGGGGTTAGCGGTATTGGTACAGGAAGTAATGGCGGCAATGACCACATCGCCATCATTCAGCACAAAGTCCTCGCCTTCCACGGGTACGGCACGTTGCGGGTCGTAAGGACGGCCAGCAATTTTCTGGTGATGGGCGGGGAAGGACTGGGCAGCGGTGTCCAGATCCAGGTGATCTTCAGGATTGCTGGGGCCAGCCAGGCTAGGCTTGATGCTGCTCAGGTCCAGTTTCAACACGGTGTCGTAAACAGGAGCGGGAGCGGCCGGGTCGCGCCACAGTTTTTGAACCTTGCTGTATTGCTCGACCAGATCAATCTGTTCTTGTGGACGGCCTGTCATGTGCATGTAGTGCAGGGCAGCGTCGTCGATGGGGAAGAACACCGCGGTTGCGCCGTACTCTGGTGCCATATTGGCGATCATGCCACGGTCGCCCAGGGACAGCTCGTCCACGCTGGGGCCAAAGAATTCGACAAACTTGCCCACCACGCCCAGTTCGCGCAGTTTTTGCGTAATGACCAGAACCAGGTCGGTAGGCAGCACGCCGTCATTGAGCTTGCCAGTCAGCTCGATACCCACCACGGCAGGCAGGGCGATGGCGACGGGCAGGCCTACCATCACGGCTTCGGCTTCAATACCTCCGACACCCCAGCCCAGAATGCCCAGGCCGTTAACCATAGGCGTGTGGCTGTCGGTCCCGACACAGCTGTCGGGGTAGACCAGATCCACGTCCTTGCCTTCTTCGGTCCATACAACCTGACCAATATGCTCGATGTGCAATTGGTGCATGATGCCTTTGCCAGGTGGCACCACTTTCACGCCATCAAAGTTGCTGGAACACCAGCGCAGGAAGGCAAAGCGCTCGCCGTTACGCTGGTATTCGCGTGCCAGGTTGATGTCGGCTGCCTTGGGGTTGGCCCAGCTGTCCACTTGCAGGGAGTGGTCAATAATCACGTCGATAGGGACTTGAGGGCGCACGCGGCTGGCGTCGCCACCGGCTGCTTGTACGCCTTCGCGCAAGGCGGCCATGTCCAGCAGCATCACCAAACCCAGAATGTCCTGACCAAAGACGCGGGTAGGGTAGAAGGTGATGCCGTCGCCCACCTTGCGCTGGAGCAGGGAGTCAATTTCCTGATCCACGTCGGCGTGACGCACGGCCTTTTGACGACAGAGGTTTTCCAGCAGAACGCGCAGCGAGTACGGCAGCTTTTCAATACCGGGGATGTCGGCGATAGGAACGTAACGTACGGAACGTCCGTTCAGGGACAGCGTTTCTAGGGCAAGAGACTGAGACATGGCAAACGATTCATCCGTAATAAGAAGCCAGGAAAGCAGGGCCAACCTGAGCAAGAATAATCAATAAAATTATGCGTCTGGAGCCTTGATAAAACAATTAAATTGTATTTTGTTTGTATATAATACAATAAAACGATCCAGGATCGCTTCGATTTTTAGGAATGTCGGCATGAAAAGCCAATCCAATTCTTTGCATGTCACCTTGGCGCATCGCCTGCTGGACTACGTGCGGGCAGGGCATTTGCAGGCCGGGCATCATTTGACGGAACAATCGCTGGCCGAAGCGCTGGGCGCGTCGCGCTCGCCCATACGGGGGGCGCTGGCCTATCTGGCGGAAAAAGGCATTGTGGGCGCACAGCCGCCCCGACGTGGCTTATATCTGTTGAAAGGGGCCGACCAGCTTGGTGTGATCGAAGAAGAGCTGGGCACCAGCCAGGACGACCAGATCTATCTGCAACTGGCCCGCGACAAGCTATCTGGTATTTGGGGTGACACCTTGTCGGAGAACGACGCCATGCGCCGCTATGGCCTGACACGCGAGCGTGTGCGCCGCATTCTGGCTCGTGCTGCCAATGAAGGTTGGATGGAACAGCGCGCCAGCAAAGGCTGGTCTTTCCTGCCCATGATTGACGGCCCTCAGGCTTGCGAAGAAAGCTATACCTTGCGCCAGATGCTGGAACCAGCGGCCATGCTGCTGCCGGGCTTCGCCATTGACTCCACTGTCTTGCGCCGGGTGCGTTTGCAGCAGCAGGCCTTGGCCGACGGGGGCTGGCGTCATGCCGGACACGCGGAAATGTATCAGGCCAATGCCACCTTCCATGAAGCCTTGGCCTCCTTGTCCGGTAACCGCTTTATCGCCCAGACCGTGACACGCCAGAACCAGTTGCGGCGCTTGCTGGAATATCAGGAAACCCTGGATCGGGAACGTATTCGTCGCCAATGCCTGGAGCATCTGGCAATTCTGGATTTGCTGGAAAAGGGCGAACGCGCTCAGGCCTCCGCCCTGCTGGCCCGCCATCTGGGCAATGCCAGTGAAGAGAAAGTACAGCAGCTGGAGCGGCAGCAGCAGCAACGCAGCGGCCAGCCCGGCGCTTTTAGTGAATCGATGGTCTCTCACGCCGAACCCATGGAGGAGACGGCGCAATTTTCTTTAATGGCGCAAGCCAAGAACCAGGAATAACGTGATGAAGCAAAAATCCCTTCCCGCCGTGTTCATGCGTGGTGGCACCAGCAAAGCCTTGATGCTCAATATTGCAGACCTGCCTGCCGAGCGCGACGACTGGACGCCTCTGTTTTCTGCTGCCATGGGTACGCCGGACCCTTACGGTCGCCAACTGGACGGCATGGGCGGTGGTGTTTCTTCCTTGTCCAAGGTTTGTATTATCGGCCCGTCCAGCCATCCGGACGCGGACGTGGACTATACCTTTGCGCAAGTAGCCATCAAGGAAGAGAAGGTGGATTACCGTGGCAACTGCGGCAATATGAGCTCGGCCGTCGGCCCTTACGCAGTAGAGCAGGGCATGGTCAAGGTTGAGGATGGCGAAGCGTGCGTACGCATTCTGAATACCAACACCAACAAGATCATTCACGCCCACTTCACGGTTGAAGATGGTCAGCCCCGGTACGACGGTGATCTGTCCATTCCCGGCGTAGGCGGCACGGGCTCGCCTATCCGTCTGGACTTTGTGGAACCTGGTGGTGCCTCTACTGGTTCCTTGCTGCCTAGCGGTGAATTGACCGAGTGGCTGGATGTGCCTGGCGTAGGCCGTATCGAGGTGTCGCTGGTGGACGCGGCCAACGCAGCGGTGTTTGTACGCGCGGCTGATGTAGGCCTGACCGGTCTGGAATTGCCCGACTGGCTGGAAGCTCACCCTGAAGTGCTGGAGCGTCTGGACGCAATTCGTGTACAGGCGTCGGTACGCATGGGCATTGCTCCCGATGTGGAAGCCGCACGTCAGATTCGCATCGTGCCCTTTGTTTGCATCGTGTCGCCGGCTCAGGACAACCCGACCTTGTCTGGCGACGTGGTTCCTGCCAAAGAGATTGATCTGGTTGCCCGCGTGATTTCCAATGGCCAGCCGCACCGCGCCTTGCCCTTGACGATCTCGCTGTGCACCGCTGTGGCTGCTCGTTTGACGGGCAGCCTGCCTTCGCAATGTCTGTCCGACTCGGTTGCCCCTCAAGGTCCACTGCGTCTGGGCATGCCTTCCGGTGTGCTGACAGTGGGCGCGGAAGTGGAAAAGAAAGACGGCCAGTGGTTTGCCAAGGCCGGTTCTTTCTATCGTACAGCGCGTCGCCTGTTTGATGGCCGTGTGTGGGTTCCTGGCAAAGCCTTGAAGGACTAATCCACGATACGCAAGTCCTGCGAGGGCGAACGCCCGAAGCGGGACTTGTAGTCTGCACAGAAGCGGCCGAAATGGTTGAAGCCGCAACGCAAGGCAATCTCGCTGACCTGGGTGCCCGGCACGGCATGACGAATGGCTTGCTGGGCCGCTTCCAGACGAATCTGTTTCAAGAACTGCATGGGGCTCAGCCCCCGCTCCGTACGAAATGCCAGCGTCAGGCTGCGCACACTGGCGCAGGCCGCGGTGGCAATCTGCTCCAGCGTCAGGGCCTCGTCCAGGCTGGCCCGCATGAAATCCTCCGCTCTTTGTACCCGGCGCGAACTGGCCGGGCGCACGCTTTGCTGCAATTGCTGGCTGTAGTTACCCGGCTGGGTATGAAACAGATGCAGCAAAAGATTGTCCTCGGCCTGACGCGACCACTGGTCCATTTCGGGCGGCAAATGCCCACCGTAAGCCAGCAAGCTGCCAATCTGGTGCTGCCAGGCGCAGCCGTGCGGCGAATCCAGAGACATGCCAGCGGCAAATTCAATGGGCCGGTCCAGGCTCAAGCCCAAGGTCTGACGGGCCACTTCTTCCAGCCGGTGGCGCGGAATCTTCACTAAAAACTGTTCACAGCCCTGTTCCCAATCCAGTTCAACCTGCAGGGAAGGGGAGATCACGCTGGCGATTTTGGGGTTGGCCTGGACGTACTCCCGACCAACCCGAATACAGGAGCGTCCCTGTATAGGCACCTGAAATAGCAGGAAATCTTCCAGAATCCCCGGTGATACCTGCACCGCTGCACCATATTTCAGCAAGACAAAGGAAAAGCTGTGGCTGCTGGCATAGCGCAGGGAAGCATCGACCGGGCCGTCATTCCAGGTCAAGCGGTGCTCGGTTAAAAAACCGGCCGTCTCGCTGCGTGTCTGGTCCGGGCAGCGCGATTCAAAGCGCGGCGCACTGTGTTGCAAGGGGGCCAGCCCTGACATAAACCACGCTTGCATGATGTGTGTCTCCAAATTTTTGCCGGTTCGGGATAAGGCTTGCCATATCTGGATAGCCGCCCATTCTGCGCCGGTCTAATGTATTTCAAACCTAAAACAGTAGTCCTGTCCCGGCACCTTAGCAGATTGGGATACGACTGGGAATTGCTGTATTCACGTAGTCCCTTGGGCCCGTCTTTTCTGGCTTGCAGGACAAGCGCCGCAAAAATCACGGGCGTCAGTGGTACACAGCTTCCGGCGTATTGGGGGTGGTCCAAGGCAGAACTAAAGTCCAGTTTTTTGAAAGACAGAGGACGGAGACAAACATGAAAAAACAAGTGGCGTTCTGTATGAGCACGCTGGCCTTGGCCCTGGCCTGTAGCCCGGCATCCAGTCAGGAAGTATTCAAGGTGGGGCTGCTAACCACCTTGTCTGGCCCTGGTGCAGCCATTGGCGCAGAAATCCGTGATGGTTTCGAGCTGGGCCTGAACCACTCGGGTGGCAAGCTCGGCGGTGTGGATGTGGCCTTGACGGTGCTGGATGATCAGCAAAAACCAATGGAAGGCCGCCAGGCGGTGGACCGTCTGGTCAAGCGCGACAAGGTCGATGTGATTACCGGCATGGCCTTCTCCAATGTGCTGCTGCCCGTGATGCCGACGATTTTGAACAGTGACACGATCTACATTTCCGCCAACACCGGCCCGGCCGATTACGCGGGCGAGCGTTGCCACCCCAATTTCTTCAGCGTGTCCTGGCAGAACGAGGATATTCCCGCTGCCATGGGCAAGTACGTGACCGATCAGGCGCACAAGAAAGTCTATTTGATTGCCCCCAACTACCCCGGTGGTCGCGAGTCCATTGAAGGCTTCAAGCGTCTGTTCAAGGGCGAGATTGCCGACGAAGTGTATGTGAAGGTCGGCCAGATGGATTACGCCGCCGAGCTGGCACAAATGCGAGCTTCGGGTGCGGATGCCGTGTTTTTCTTCCTGCCCGGCGGCATGGGCGTGTCTTTTATCAAGCAGCTGATCAACTCGGGCCTGTCCACGCAACTGGCGGTGTACACACCCGGCTTCTCGGCTGACCAGGATACGATCGCCGCGATTGGCGAGTCCATGAAGGGTATGGCGAATGCCGCCCAGTGGTCGCCGGATCTGGATAACCCGGTCAACAAACGCTTTGTGGCGGATTTTGAAAAGACCTACGGTCGCCTGCCTTCCATGTACGCCTCCCAGGGCTACGACGCCGCCTTGTTGCTGGATGGCGCACTGAAGGCTGACCCCAAGGCCGCTACCGACCGGGAAGCCCTGCGTAAAGCCTTGCGCAGTGCACCGTTCGAGTCTGTACGCGGCGCCTTTGCCTTTAACAACAACCAGTATCCGGTGCAGACCTACTACATGCGTGAAGTGGCTCCGAATGATCAGGGCCAGATGAGCAACAAGATTGTGTCCACCGTATTCGAGCAGTTCCAGGATCATTTTGCACCGCAGTGCAAGATGGAAAAGTCATAAAGAGGGTGCGTCAAGCATCCGGCAGCAAGGAGGTAATGATGAGCTATAGCAACGAACAGCTGTCCGCATTGGTGCGGGGAGACAGCGTACATAAATCGGTCTATACCGACCCCGAGATCTTCCGTCTGGAGATGGAGCGCATTTATGGCCGTGCCTGGATCTACATCGGCCACGACAGCCAGGTGCCTAATCCCGGCGACTACCACACCACCTTGTTGGGCGGCCAGGACGTCATCATGGTGCGCGGCAGCGACAAGAAGGTGTACGTGCTCTACAACCGTTGCCCGCACAAGGGTGCGAAAGTAGTGGCCGATGGCTGTGGCAACGCGGGCAAGTTCTTCCGCTGTCCTTACCACGCCTGGACGTTCAAGCTGGACGGTCAGCATCTGGCCGCTCCGATGAAAAACGGCTTGGAAAACACCTGCTTTGATCCCAAGCACCCGGATTTCTCCATGCGCCGTGTGGCTCGTGTGGAAAGCTACCGTGGTTTCGTTTTTGCCTGTCAAAGCGCCCACGGCCCGGACTTGAAAGAGTTTTTGGGTCCCATCATCACCTCCATCGACAATCTGTGCGATCGCTCGCCCGTGGGTGAAGTGGAAGTGGCCGGTGGCAGCTTCAAGGTCTGGCAGCCCTCCAACTGGAAGGTGTTCTACGAGAACCTGCACGACACCATGCACGCCAACGTGACGCACGAGTCGTCCTACGTGGCAGCCCGCGAGCAGGCCGAAGACTACGGCTCCATGCCGCTGGAACTGCACATCATGGACGGTAACGGCGAGCCCTACGGTTTCTGGGAAAAGCTGGACCTGTATGCCTTTGATAACGGCCACGGCTACATGGAAGGGATTTTCAATCCCGGTGCCATCGAAACCGACCCGATCACCAAGGCGCACTACGAAACGCTGAAAGAAGCTTACGGCGAAGAAAAAGCGCTGAACATTCTGGGCGAGAACCGTCACAACAGCATTATTTACGGCAGTGGCTCGCCCCACACCGTATTCCAGCAGTTCCGTGTGATTCGCCCGGTGGCGGTGGACCGCACTCATGTGGAAATCCAGCTGTTCCGCCTGAAAGGTGCGCCGGATGATATTTACAAGCGCGGCCTGATGTACGCCAACCTGATCAACTCGCCGTCGTCCAACGTGATGCCGGACGATATCGAAGTCTATGGCCGCTGTCAGGAAGGTAACCAGACCAATGGCGGAGACTGGATCAGCATGCACCGCTATGACGGCACCGACAAGCCTATCGAAGGCGGTATGGTCGCCACCAACGGCACCAGCGAATTGCCCATGCGCAATCAGTTCCGCGCCTGGAAGCATTTCATGACTACCAGTCTGTACGACGCGCCTGCGCAGTCGGAAGACAGTGGTAAAGCCACGGTGCGTTCGGCTTCTGGTGAGCCCATCGCCCCGGCAACACAGGCTTAAGCGGGCTGCTGTCCGAGCCAAGGAGAATTCTTATGTTGTTTGATATTGATTTTGACGTCAGCGTGGATCAGGTCACGCCTGTGAACCTGAGCCTGGAAGCCATCCGTGAAGTGGAGCAGTTCATCTATCACGAAGCTCGTTTGCTGGACGAGCGTCGCTGGCAAGCATGGCTGGATCTGTGGACCGAGGAGGGCATGTACTGGATTCCTCACAGCTACGATCAGGAAAGCCCTTACGAGCACATTTCCCTGTGCTGGGAAAACAAGCTGCTGCGTGAATTGCGTATCCGTCGTCTGGAAAACCACCGCAACTGGTCCCAGCAGCCAATCACACAGTCCTGCCGTGTGCTGGGCAATGTGATGATTGATGGCACTGATCCGGAAGGCTATCTGGTGGTGCGTTCCAGCTTCCACTCCATGGAGTGGCGTGGCAAGGATCCGGTCTACCGTGTGGGCAGCCTGATTCACAAGCTGCAGGCCCAGGAGGGCGGTGGCTGGAAACTGCGCATGAAGCAGGTGAACCTGGTGGATCGTGACGCGGTTCACGGCGCTATTCAGGTGTACATCTAATGTCGGCAGCCCATCACACAGCCTTGCTGGCCCTGCATTATCAAAACGACGTCCTGCACGCCGATGGCCTGATCCGCGTGGGGGTAGAGGCCAATAGCCCCCAGCGTCAGGCCTTGATCGAGGCCGCAGGCCGTTTGCTGGCGCAGGCCCGCGCACAGGGCGTGCCCATTGTGCATGTACGGGTGGGCTATCGGCCTGACTATGCCGACCTGCTGTGCAATGCGCCGATTCTGCACAATGTGAAACGAATCGGCGCCATGCAGACTGGCAGCTGGGGAGCCCAGTTCTTTGACGGGCTGGCTCCCTTGCCCGATGAGTTTGAAGTTCACCACACGCGTATCAACGCTTTCTTTGGTTCCGCGCTGGAGCCAGTGGTGTGTCGTTTGGGCGTGGAGCGTCTGGTGATTGCCGGTGTGGCTACCCATTCTGTAGTCGAGAGCACAGTGCGCCATGCGGTGGATATGGGCTATGAGGTGGCGGTGGTGGCCAGCGCTTGTGGTGCTCCCCCCGCGACCCATGAGGCCTCCCTGGCCAGCATGAGCCTGATTGCTCATATTGACCGGGACGAAGATTGGGCGACGGTGTTCGGCGCACCAAAAGTAGAGTAGGAGAAGCACATGCAGCAGGACATGAAGGTGAATTTACAAGGTAAGGTCGCCATCGTGACCGGGTCCACGCAAGGGCTGGGGGCGGACATCGCCCTGGCTCTGTGTGCCGCCGGTGCGTGGGTGCTGATCGTGGGTCGCAGTCAGGAAGAAGGTCAGCGTACCGAGGCGCGTCTGCAGGCCGTAGGCAAGGCCCAGTTCATGGCCGCCAATATTTGTGATGATGCACAGCTGGATGCCTGCGTGCAGGCCGCCCTGGCACAAACTGGCCGCATCGACATTGTGGTGAACAATGCCTGTTCCTACGGGGACGAAGGCCTGGCTTCCAGCCGGGAGCTATGGCATCAAACGCTGGATGTGAACCTGATCTCCAGCGCGATTCTGGCCCAGAAAGCCACGCCGCATATGGGGCAGGGTGGGGTCATCATCAATATGGGCAGTACAGGTGGCAAATTCGGCGTGGCCGGACGCGCCCTGTATCCGGCTTCCAAAGCGGCCATCCTGCAATTTACAAAAAGCTTGGCCGTGGAATTGGCTCCCTCGGGGATTCGTGTGCTGACGGTTTCGCCCGCCTGGACCTGGTCGCCGTCCGTCGAACGCATGAGCGGTGGTTCGCGTGAGCTGGCCAATCAGGTGGGGGCGCAGGTTCATCCTTTGGGTCGAGTCGGTTCCGGCGAAGAAGTGGCTCAGGTGGTCTTGTTTGCCGTGTCGGGCGCGGCTTCCTGGATGACAGGGATTGATCTGCCCGTGGACGGTGGCTTTTCCGTGCTCGGGCCAGAGCAGGGCAAGTCGCCCCGTCACTGGTTTGAACGCTGGCCGGCGCAGTCGTCTGGCTCATAAATCAAAAAGTGCGGTAAAAGATGTCCAGGGCTTGTGAACACCTGTTTCTTGTTGTGTGTTCACAAGCCCTGACCCCGTTCAGGGCAATTTTAAAAAGGTGTGGGATGACAGACTCAACAAATAAAAAATCGTATGCCGTCATTGTGGTGGGCAGTGGCATCAACTCCCTAGTATGTGCCGCCTTGCTGGCGCAAAAGGGCAAGCAAGTCCTGGTACTGGAACGTAACGACCGCGCGGGCGGGTGTATCCGTACCGAGGAGCTGTTTCCGGGCTTTACCCATGAGTTGCTGTCGTCCTGGTACCCCTTGTTCACATCCGGCGCTGCCTATGCCCGTTTGAAAGACGATCTGGCCGCCCAGGGCGTGGAGTTTCTGGAAAACGGCTATACCACCGGTGTGGTGGGCAGCGATGGCAAGGGCCTGGCCCTGCGCCACGATGTGGGCGATTCAATTCAGCGTATCAATGGCTTGCAAGCTGGTGATGGCGATGCCTTTGGTGCCATGTGCAGCCAATTGTTCGAGCGCGATGCGGGCCTGACCTTCGGCTTGCTGGGCACCGAGCCATACAGCCGTGGCTTGTTGGGTTTGCTGTTCTCGCAATGGCGCAAGCGCCGCATGGACGGCATGGTCCAGTACGGACGCGAGTCCCTGGAATCCTTCCGCCGCTGGGCTGACCGTGAACTGAAAGATGACCGTGTGCGCGGCATGATGGCTCCCTGGGTCTTGCACTCGGGCCTGGGCCCTGACGACGCCTGCTCGGCCTTGATCGGCAAGCTGACCTTTGCGGCTGTGGTGGCCGGTGGCATGCCCGTGGTGAAAGGTGGCGGCCAGAATCTGGTGCGTGCTCTGTGCGCCATTATTGAAAAGGCTGGTGGCCGTATTCAACTGAACACCGAAGTGGAAGAAATTGTGCTGGAAGGACAAAAAGCCCGTGGCGTGCGTGCCGGCGGCCAAGTCTACGAAGCCAGCCATGTGGTGTGCAACGTTACACCGCCACAGCTCTATGGTCGTTTGTTGCCGGGCGCGCCCGCTCAAGTACGTGAACAAGCTAATGCCTACCGCTTTGGCCGTGGCGACATGCAAATTCATCTGGCGTTGGACAGCATGCCTAACTGGAGCGATCCAGAGCTGCTGAAAGTACCGTTGCTGCACCTGTCCGACAGCCTGGAAGACGTCAGCATGAGTGTGGCCCAGGCCAATAACGGCCTGATCCCGGCCAAGTTCACTGTTGCTATCGGTCAGCCATGCTCGCTGGACCCCAGCCGTGCGCCGGAAGGCAAATGGATACTGTGGATGCAGATGCAGGACATGCCATCCAAATTACGTGGCGATGCTGCTGGCAAGATCGACGTGCCGGAAGACGGCAAATGGACCGAAGAAGTCAGCCAGGCCGTGGCCGAGCGCATCATTGACCAACTGGAAGGCGTCATGCCCGGTTTGCGGCAACAAATCGTGGGCCAGAAAGTGCTGTCGCCAGCCGATCTGGAGTCCATCAACTGCAACCTGGTGGGCGGGGACCCGTACTCGGGCATTTGCTCCCCTGATCAGTTCTTCTGGATGCGCCCTTTTGCGTCCAGCAATGGCGCTCGCTCTCACGCTACACCGTACAAGAATGTCTACCACATTGGTGCGTCCACCCATCCAGGCCCAGGTCTGGCGGGAGCGTCCGGATTCATGGTGGCGGAGCAGATTCGTTAATCCTGCTTGTTCCTGGGCCTGAGGCTTGATGCCTGCAGGCAGAATAACCGGCCGGGGTAGGTGTTTTGCACCTGTTCTGGCCGGTTTTTTTTGCTTCTTGGCATTCAGCCAGAAGGGGGGATGAGGGGGAGTAAAGGAGCCGGAACCTGAAAAGTGAGCAGTTCGGGGCGTTTATCGCCTAAAAAAACAGGGTTCTCGTGAATACCTCATGCGCCAAGCCCACAATAGTTCGGTATTCTGTGCATGTTTTCTGCTGCCCTGGCGGTTTCATGCTTGGGGCCTCATTGTTTAGCCGGAGTTTTATTGATGCACGCTTTTCGCCGTTCGCGCCTGTGTGCTTTTTTGTCCTTGTGGCTGCTGGCTGTGGTGCTGGCTGTTACCGCTGTCCCTGTGACGGCCGAGACAGTGGCATTGACGCCTGCGCAGGCCAGTGAATCCCTGAATGAATTGCGTGACACGCTGCAAACTGTCCAGGACCGTTTGCAGAAAAATGATGGCTTGGGCGATTCCGATCTGGTTGCCTTGCGCAATCAGTTGCTGCTGGCGCAAGAGCAGGCTCAGGAAATGAGTGTGCGTCTGGAGCCTGAGCTGTTGAGCGTGACCGCGCGTCTGAATCAGTTGGGGCCTGTGGATGATCCGGCGGGGGAGTCCGAGGACATTGCGCGCCAGCGTGCTCAATTGCAGCAGGCGGTGACCGAGCTGGACGGCATGATCAAGCTGGCCCGTTTGATCGGCGTGGAAACAACACAAGGCCTGGATCAGGTGTCCAAGCAGCGCCGCGTAATTTTCCAGGCGGAATTGGGTCGGCAGTCGCAGTCCGTGTTGACACCGCGCTTCTGGCGCAATGTGTCGCGCGATTTGCCCGGTGATCTGGCCAGGGTTGAACGCATGCGCAAGGATCTGGCTCAGCGGGTAATCGATTTGCCCGCTTATGTGCTGTGGTCGGCAGGAGCCTTGGCTCTGGTCTTGCTGGCTTTGTCGGTCTGGGCGGTACGGGGGCTGGAGCGTTTTACCATCAACCACACCAAGCCCTCGCGCTTGCGACGCTCTTTTTATGCGACGGCCTTGATTGTGCTCTACAGCCTGACGCCCGGTTTGCTGGCGTCGGTGGCGGCAGGGCTGTTTTACTGGAACGGCAATCTGGCTCCGGATCTGTCCAGCTTTGTGTCCAAGTCCGTATTCGCCTTGTATCTGGGTGGCTTTGTGACCGGGATGGGCCGCGTGCTCCTGTCGGCGCAGCGTCCTAGCTGGCGCTTGCCTCCCATCCCCAGCAATGTAGCTTTGAAGCTGGCATGGTTGCCCATTGCTCTGGGCATCATGGTGGCCTTGACCTGGATGTCGCAGCAATTGCTGGGCCTGATCAACGCCACGCTCAGCACTACCTTGCTGGTCAACAGCTTTAATACGCTGACACTGAGCATCTTTATTGCCATTGCAGCCTGGAACTTGAGCCAGGGGCGTGAGAAGACCCCCGTTCCAGAGGGCGGCGAGGACCCGCAGAAAACGGCTTCGGTTCAGCAGGGGGCGACCTGGTTACGCGCCATTCCTATCACCCTGGGTGTGGTCATTGGGCTAGGGATGATTGCCTTCTTGCTGGGCTACATCGCCTTGAGCAGTCTGATTGTGCAAGAGGTGTTGTGGCTGAGTCTGGTGATTTGCACCTGCTATGTCCTGGTCGCACTGATTGCGGATATCGGTCAAAGCCTCTTGCTGCAATTTAAAGAGAAGCGCGCCGCTAATGAATGGAGCAGTACGCAATTGCGTGGCAGCAGCCAGATCGTGATCGTGCTGTCCGGAGCATTGCGTTTATGCCTGATTATTACGGCGATTACCCTGGTCTTGCTGCCTTTTGGGGAAGACCCCACGCAGTGGCTGCAGCGTCGTTTGGGCTTTTTGGTTAAAGGTTTTTCTTTAGGTCAGGTTCAGTTAAAACCCAGCTCGGTCCTGCTGGCCGTACTGATTCTGGTGCTGGGCATTTTGTTTGTCAAAGCCTTGCAGCGCTGGGTTGCCAACCAGCTTTTACCCGCCACGCGTATCGATCCGGGTATGCGAGTGTCTACTGCTAATCTGTTCAGCTATGTGGGCTACTTTATTGTGGTGGCTACGGCGATTTCGTCTCTCGGAATCGGTCTGGAGCGCATGGCCTGGGTGATTTCAGCCTTGTCGGTAGGTATCGGTTTTGGCTTGCAAGCGGTGGTGCAGAACTTTGTATCGGGGCTGATTCTATTGGCCGAACGTCCCATCAAAATTGGGGACTGGGTCAGCCTGAACGGGGTAGAGGGCAATGTACGCAAGATCAATGCCCGTGCCACGGAAATTGAAATGTTCGACCGCTCCACCTTGATCGTGCCGAACTCCGAATTCATCACCAAAACCGTGCGTAATGTGACCTTGAGCAACCCCTTGGGGGTGGTGAAGGTCAAGATCAATATGCCTATCGACACAGACGCTAAACGGGTACGTTCTATCATGCTGGATGTGATGCAGAACTACAGCGACGTGCTGGCCGACCCGGCGCCGGATGTGACGCTGGACGGCTTTGATGCTAACGGCTTGCAGTTTACGGCGACCTGCTATGTAAGCTCGCCTCGCATTGGCAGCCGGGTACGCAGTGTCCTGATGTTCGATATTCTGGATGAATTACGCAAGGAAGGTCTGGCGTTGCACCATACTCAGACCATGACGGTATTGCCCAATACACCGGTCGCCAGCCAGAGTGAAAGCGGCAACCCCTTGCTGAATGATTGAACCTCGATAAAAACAACAGGCAGGCCCCAGGGAGACAACAGCCATGAAGACGCTACGACTAGGTGTGCAGGTCTTGCTCTTGTTTATTGGCCTGCTGCTGGGGGGCGGGTCTCAGGCACAAACCCTGTCCGAGATTGAGCAAGAGCGTCAGCTGATGCGGGAGCTGCAGCAGGCGCAAGATGAAGTTCGCCTTTTGCAGTATCGCCTGGAAGGCAATCAAACCTCCATACGACGCGAACGTAGCTACGAGTTCGAGCAGAAGCTCACCCATGCGCGCGATCTGTCCAGCCGGGTCGTGCAAAAGCTGGAGCGACGTAGCCGCTTGTTGCGGGCGCGCTTGCAGGAGCTGGGTGAAGATGCTGGAGACGAGGCAGACCAAACCACACTTCATAATGAGCGGCAGCAATTGCGACGGGCTGACGCGGCCTTGCGCGCAGACTTGCGGGTAGCACGCCTGGTGCAACTGGAAACGGAACAGACAGGTCAGCTGTTGCGGGATGCGACAGCGCGCTATGAACATGCCAAGCGCTGGCAACGCAGTGCTTCCCTGGTCTTGTTGCAAAGTCTGCCTGGATTGAGCGAGGCCTGGCCGGCGGATCGGCAAAAACTGTTCGACTTCGCCCAGCAGTGGCGTGAAACCTGGAAAGACACGAGCTGGCAGCAAAGTAACGCATCATTCGGGATGGTGATCGCCGTTCTGATCATGGGGTTTGTTTTGCTGCGACTGATGCCGGTGTGGATCAGTCGTTATTTACCGACAGGGCGTTTGCGCCGCTCCAGCCTGACTCTGGCCAATTTCCTGTTGTGGTTTTTTGTCAGCTTGATTCTGGTGGATCAGTTGATTGAGCTGTTCTTCGATCGCCCAGGCATTAGCGCCATGCAGTTTGAACTGCTGGCTACCTTGAAGTTCGGAGCGGCAGTGGCGGCGGTGGTGCTGGCCACCATGAAAGGTATCTTGATCCAGAGTCGCGCCTCCTGGCGCTTGCTGCCCTTGTCGACTCAGGCGCAAGGGCGAATGCGTTATTTTGCACTCGCCTTTTTTCTGATTGCCTATCTGGACATTGTGGCGACCTTTTTCAAAGGTTCGATAGGAACGTCAGACACGTTTCAAGCCTTGATGGATGGCATCACCAGCCTGCTTTACCTGGTCTTGTATGGCTATGGCTTGTGGATACTGCGGGCCGAGCTGTTTGGCCAGACCGAATCGTCGGGGCCGGGCTCTGTCAGAACAGCGCGTAGCTGGGCGCGCCTGGTCTTCAAAGGGGCCGTCGCCGTCTATATTCTGGTCGCTGGGCTGTTCATCGGTGGGTGGCAGGGCTTGTCGGATGATTTGATGTCCCACTTCATCACCATGCCTTTGATCTTTGGCTTGATTGCCTATGTCTTCATGGTGTGGCTGCAGGACATCTCGGACTCCTTGCTGGCCTATTTGCACAACCGCAGCCGTGATCCTGATGCGGCACCGATTCGCGTGCAAAGCCAGTTCATTGTTGTGTTTTTTGCTATCGCCCGGATGAGCGTGTTGCTTCTGGCGATCTGGATGGTGAGTGGGGATTGGTTAACTGAACCCAAACAGATGCTGGAGTCGGGACTGGATGTCTCGCGTGAGGCCTTGCGTCTTGGAGCGGTGCAGTGGCGCCTGGACTTGTGGCTGATTGCCTTGGGCGTGATGCTGGTGGGAGGTGTTCTGATTCATTTTCTGCGCACCTGGCTGCGTCAGAATTACATGCCTAACACCACGCTGGAGCCGGGCCTGCAAAATGCGATCGTGGGCATGGTTGGGTACGTTGCCTATTTTGTTCTGTTGGTGATCTGCCTGTCCATGCTGGGTGTGCCGATTGAATCGGTGACCTGGATCTTTACGGCCTTGACGGTGGGTCTGGGTTTTGGCTTGCGAGGCATTGTGCAGAACATTGCCTCTGGCCTGATGCTGATGGTCGAGCGTCCCGTCAAGGTGGGAGACTGGGTGGAGGTAGAGGGCAGCGAAGGCAATGTGCGCCAGATTCGCTTGCGGGCGACCTATGTTGAGCGCTTTGATCGCACCATGGTCATGGTCCCCAACTCCCAGATGATGGGGCGGCAGGTGCGTAATCTGACTTACACCCCGACCTCCTTGGGCGCGATCGAGTCCCGCTTGCTGTTTCCGCTGGATGTGGACGCGGATGCGGTCATGCAGATTTTGCGTGAGGCCGTGCAGTCCGAGCCGGAAATTCTGACCGAGCCAGCCCCTATCTTGTCTTGCGACGGAATTTTTGGGGATGGGGTGGCATTCAGCACCCGTTGTTTCATCAATACCATGCGAGTCCAGCGCCGGGTGCGCAGCAATCTGATGCTCGACATTCTGCGGCGCTTGCGTCAACAGGGCATCAGTCTGCATCCGGCCCAACGCTGGGTTCAGGAAGCCATGGACAAGGACAGGGCCGAAGACCCCGACCTTTAGGGTTTTCCCAGTGATTGAAAGCTGAAATATTCATCCGTATAATTTGTTTAGCCACACTAAACAGAATAGACGCATTATGCGTATCAGGATGGATGAGACATGAGCAAGAAACAGTCCCCACAGGACGAGGCCCCCGTATCGCCGTGGCGTGCCGCCAGCGCAGCGGGTTTGGGCACCATGATCGAGTATTACGACTTTCAGCTGTACGGCGTCCTGGCTGTGACGCTAAGCGTGCTGTTTTTTCACGCCGGCAATGAGAACGCGGCCTTGCTGTCCACATTGGCCGTGTTTGGCGGCGCCTTTCTGGCACGCCCCTTGGGCGGTATTTTCTTTGGCTGGTTTGGCGACAAGCATGGCCGTACCGCTGCCTTGATGTTCACGATTGTGGGCATTGGAGTGGCCAGCGCCTTGATGGGCATGTTGCCTACCTACGCCACGCTGGGCCTGGCTGCACCGGCCTTGCTATTGCTGTGTCGTTTGCTGCAGGGCTTTTTTGCCGGTGGTGAAATTACGGGCGCAGCTACCTATGTGGCGGAATGCTCGCCTCCCGGCAAGCGCGGTTTCTTTGGCGCGTTCAACCCGGCCGCCGCCACTTTGGGCTTGTCCCTGGCCACCGGCGTCGCGGGGTTGGTGACGGCGCTGGTGGGTAAGGAAGCCATGCTGGATTGGGGCTGGCGTATTCCCTTTCTGCTGTCCATTCCGCTGATCATTCTGTGTGTCTGGGCTCGTTCACGTATCGAGGATTCGCCGCGCTTTAAGGAAATGCTCAGAAGCCATCACCCCGAGCATTCGCCTTTGTCCTTGATTGTGCGTGATTACCGCCGTCCCCTCTTGCAAGTCATTGCCATTGGTTTTGCACAGAATGCAGCAGGCTACGTGGGCGTGGTCTATCTGAGTACCCATTTGATTCACACCCTGAAATACGACGGCACCGCGGTGTTCTGGCTGATTTCCCTGGTCACCTTGTGCTCGGCCTTCATCATGCCTTTTGCCGGTGGCCTGTCTGATCGCTTTGGCCGCAAACCCTTGCTGACGATTGGCTTGCTGGGCTATCTGGTGCTGGTGCCGGTGACGATGTGGGTCGCCTCCTGGGGCAGTTTCCCGCTGGCGGTGATCGCGGTGGCCGTGTCCATTTTGCCCTTCATCGTAGTGCAGGCCGTGGGCTACCCCTTGTATGCCGAATTGTTCCCTACGCGAGTGCGCTATAGCGGCGTGTCGCTGGGCTTTAACATCGCCACCATTCTGGGTGGAGCGACGGCGCCATTCGTGGCGTCCTGGCTGACGGGCCTGACCGGTTCGAGCATGGCACCTGCCTTTTACGTGATGGTAGTGGCGCTGATCGGGATTGTGGCTTTGAGCACGGTGCAGGAAACCTCTGGCCGTCAGTTGGCCGATTGATTTTCAAGGAAGTAAATGATGTCCGGATATTTTCTTTATCACTCCATTGGCATGTTCGAGGGCAAGGAAGCGGCCATGCGTGCCGAGCTGGATCAGTTCAGCCAGGTCTGGTCGGCGCAGGACGATGCCCAGTGGGGGTACGCTCTGGGCCAGAAACAGGCTTTCATGGATGCCTGGGCCCGTTTGATTGGTGCTGATTCCAAGGATATTGCGCTAAGTGAAAACGTCACTGGCGGCCTCTACAGCATTCTGGGTTCTTTGCCTTCGCATGTGCTTAAAGGACGTACCTTGCTGGTTGCGGCCGATTGCTTTCCCAGCCTGCATTTCCTGTTGCAAAAACTGGCCTTGCGCCTGGGCTTCACCTTGCGCACCGTACCTTTGAGTGCGGGCCTGTCCTATGTGACGGACGATGATTTCATCAATGCCTGGGATAACAGTGTGGGTTTGGCCCTGGTGACCTGGGTCAGCTCTACGTCATCGCACCGGGTGGATGTGGATCGCATGGCGCAATGTGCGACGGAGCACGGCAGCCTGATGGCGCTGGATTTGACACAAGCTGCCGGGCTGGTGCCGTTCACCGTGCATGAAGGCGTGGCCTTTACCTTGTCGGCCTCCTTGAAGTGGGCATGCGGCGTGTCCGGTGCCAGCCTCTTGCATGTGCGTGCAGATTTGATCGAGCAGTGCGAGCCGGAGTTTCGCGGCTGGTTCAGCCAGGAAAATCCCTTTAACTGGAATCTGGACCAGTTCAGCTATGCTGATGGCGCGCGTCGTTTCGACCACGGCACACCGGCTATTTTGGGAAGTATTGCGTCCCTGCCTGGCATGCGTTTCGTGCTGGAAACCGGCGTGGAAAAACTGCTGGAGCAAAACCGGGCATTGACGGCGGTCTTGCTGGATCGTGCGGCCAAAGCCAATTGGCCCGTGCTGACCCCATTGGCCGAGAACGAGCGCGGCGGCAGCATCATGTTGCGCGCCAGCAGTGCCCAGCGCGCTCAGGCTATGGTGGATCAGCTGCGTGAGCAGGAGCTCTATTGCGATCAGCGTGACGGCGTATTGCGTCTGTCGCCCGGTAATGTCTGCACCGAGCAGGATGTACTGCGCTTGTGCGACACCTTGCAAGCCGGTTGGTAAAGGAGGAGGGGATATGGATAGCCAAACCTGGGCTCATCAGGCCAGCCGTCGTATCGAACGATCCGCCAAGGTCGTGATGGACTATATGGCGGATCTGGATGCGCTGGGACGCTGGTCCCTGGGCTGCTTTGACACCGAAACGGTGGAGCCTGGCCTGGTGGTGGGGACGTCTTTGTTTGATGGTGGCCAAACCCATGTCAGCGTGGAGATTCTGGCCGAGCAAGGGCTGATTCGCTATTGGGTAGGTAGCGCCACGCAACGTACCCCGCGCATCAGCGCCATGGTGCAGCCGCTGGATCAGAATTCCTGCATTTTGATCATGCTGGCGACACGCGGTGCAGACATGGATGAAAACCGCTGGCTACGTTTGCAGCGTTGCCATGAAACCGAGCTGGATCTGATCCAGGCCCAGCTGCACAGCGCCGCCTAGTGCTCGTGCTTAATAGCTGGGTGGGGTGATCGCCACAATAAAGCGCACATCCGTGTCGTAAGGATTGCGGTAGGCATGGGGCAGGCTGGAGTTGAAATAACAGCTATCGCCCGTTTGCAGACAGTGCTGATCATCCCCTACATCGACCAGCAGCTGGCCTTCAGTCACCAGCACACATTCCTCGGCAGGGTGGCTCCAGCGCTGCCCGACCGAGCTTCCTCCCGGCGGCAAGAAGCCCGCCAGCATTTCAATACTGCCAAAGCCCGGCGACACCCGCTGGTACTGCACGCCCGAAGCGGATTGAATGCTCATGCGCTCGTTCTGGCGCACCACCGCCACTTGCTCTACATTGTCATCCAGCAGGGAAAACAAGGGCGTATCCAGCGCACGTGCAATTTGGCGCAGGGTATCCAGACTGGGTTGGGTCAAACCGCGTTCCACCTGGCTGATCAGGCCGGGGGAGACTTGGGCAAGCTCGGCCAGCTTGCGCAGAGACAGTTTTTTATGAAGTCGGACTTGGCGAATACGCAAAGCGGCCATGTAGATGCGGGGGTAGGTAGTAAAGCCGTCATTGTAGGGCAAGCCCGCAGGGCTGAGGAGCGCGGGACCTGGCCCACCTGCTGCTTACGGGCCAATCGGTTCAAGTCTTTGCCATCGGCTGGGGATCGTCGGCCCATTTTTCTTTGATATGCAGCATTTCAGGCAGGCATTTATCCAGCAGAGCGATCAGTTGCGGGTCAAAGTGCTGGCCGGATTGTTCGCGCAGATAGCTGATGCAGCTCTCCACACTCCAGGCTTTCTTATAGGGTCGCTCACTGGCCAAGGCATCAAACACATCGGCCACCGCCACGATGCGGGCGGGCAGGGGGATATTCTCGCCTGTTAAACCATAGGGATAGCCGCTGCCGTCCCATTTTTCATGGTGATACAGCGCGATCGTGCGTGCCAGTTTCAACAAGCCATGCGAGTGCTGGCCAATAATGCGGGCGCCAATCAAGGTGTGCGTACGCATGATTTCCCATTCTTCGGGCGTTAGCTTGCCGGGTTTTTGCAGGATGGAATCCGGGATGCCGATTTTGCCAATATCGTGCATGGGTGCGGCGTGCAGCAGCTCGTCGGCCGCTTCGCTGGAGTAACCCAGCCAATGGGCCAGAATGCGCGTGTAGTGGCTCATGCGGATGACGTGGCGGCCAACTTCGTTGTCCTTGTATTCGGCCGCTGTCCCCAGGCAACGGATAATCTGCAGGCGGCTGTCGCGCAGTTCCTGCATTTGTACCAAGGACAGATGGTTGCGTATACGTGCCTTCAGAATCGCCGGGTTAAAGGGTTTGGAGATGTAGTCCACCGCCCCCATGTCCAGCCCCATTTGCTCATCCTGCGGCTGCGAGAGCGCAGTTACAAAAACAACGGGGATGTGGCGGGTTTTAAGGTCGGCCTTCAAGGCTCGACAGACTTCGTAACCCGACATTTGCGGCATCATGATGTCCAGCAAGATCAGGTCCGGTAGGTCCCGTTGTGCCAGCTCCAGCGCCTTGATGCCATCTTTGGCAAAGAGCAGCCGGAAATCCTGTTGCAGCGTATGGCGCAGAATCTGCAGATTGGCGGGCTCGTCATCGATGAGCAAAAGGGTGGGGCGCGGCGAGGTAAATTCATTCATGGCGTGGCGGATCCTTGGCCAAGCTCGCATTCAGGTCTTTGATCAGCTTGGACAGGATCAGGCTGGCTTGAGCAAAGTCGAACACGTCGATGGTTTTATTAAGATCATTCAGGGTATCGGTTTGCCCTGTGCTTTCCAGATACTGACAGACCACTTGCAAGGCAGGCTCGTCCAGCTCGTTGAGCAAGACGCTGCTATGCAGAATGTGGAGATTGTTCAAGGCAACGTCGGGGGGATGCACCACGACCTGTTGAGCGTCTGAATAAGTAGTCGGTGAGCCGTTGTGACCAAGTTCGTGAGCGATGCGGTTGAACATTTCCTGCAACTGTTCAATACGGCGACGCATCTGGCGAGTTTGACCACGACGAATTTTTTCTTCCAGCTCGGCGCTGAGGGCAGACACTTGGGGCAGACCCAGATTGCCGGCGGTGCCGCGAATGCCATGCAGGCTGCCCAGCACAATCTCCCAGTTCGGGGATGCCTGCTTGATTTCATCGAGCGGGTAGCGGGTATGCAGGTCAGACAGAAAGCTCAGCAGAGCGCGGCGCAGACGGACCTGGGAACCCCACAGGCTCAGGCCCAACTCCCAATCGATCAGGCTGCTCTCTTGTGGTTCGACGCTGTGCTCCAAGGGGCCGGTGGGGGGCAGACCCATCACCATGGCAATCTCCTGCAGCAAAGAAGGCAGATCCAGCGGTTTGGTGGCAAAGCCATTCATGCCGGCCTCCTGGGCCGCATGACGGTCGGACTCCATGACACTGGCAGTCAGCGCAATTAGTGGCAAAGGCAGCCGCGCTTCGCGGCGTTCCTGTTCGCGCCACCGGCGGGCGGTTTCCAGACCGTCCATCTCGGGCATGTGCACATCCAGCAAGGCCACATCAAAATCTTCTTTGGACAGCAGCTCCAGCACTTTGTGACCGTTGTCGGCCACTGTGACGGAATGTCCGTGCTGCTCCAGGGCCAAGGTCAGCAGTTCCTGATTCAGGCTGATGTCATCGGCCACCAGAATGCGCAGCGGCGGCAGGCGGGGCACGGGCTGATCGTCCGGGCTCAGGCTGGGTTCCTTGCCCGGTTCCAGGGGAATACGGACTTCAAAGACGCTGCCCACACCCAGGGTACTTTCAACCTTCAGCGTGCCGCCCATCAGATCCACCAGCTGGCGGGCAATGGATACGCCCAGGCCGGTACCGCCAAAACGGCGGCTGATGGATACATCGGCCTGTGTAAAAGGGGTGAACACATGGCGCAACTGCTCAGGAGTCATGCCAATGCCGGTGTCCGTGACGCGGATGGAGACGGTATTGCGCCCTGGTTCGGGATTGACATCCACATGCACCGCTCCGCTTTGGGTGAACTTGATGGCATTGCCGATCAGATTGTTCAGCACCTGCTGAATCCGCATCGGGTCGCCCTTGTAAAACTGATGCAGCTCGGGCGCATGGTTCAGACGGAACTCCAGGTTCTTGGCATCCGCTGCCAAACGCAAGGAGGCCACGACCTGATTGCACAATTCAATCAGCGAAAAATCCACTTGCTCCAGCTCGACCGAGCCGCGTTCCAGCTTGGTGGTATCCAGAATGTCGTTCAGCAAGGCCAGCAAGGAGTGGGCGGACTGGTTGATGATGGCAAGGTGCTTGTTTTGCTGCGCATTGATCTGATCATTCAGCATCAAGTCGCTAAAGCCAATAATCGCGTTGAGCGGGGTACGGATTTCATGGCTCATATTGGCCAGAAAAGCCGTCTTGGCCTGGGCTGCCTGCTCGGCTTTTTCCGCACTTTGACGCAGGGATTCGGTCAGTGCCTTGTAGCGGCTCATGTCAGTGACAAAACCGACAAACAGCGGGTCACCCGGCTGGCGTACCTTGCCTACGGCCAGGCGCATCGGCAGCAAGCTGCCATCCTTGCGCAAACCGGTGACATCCCGGCCTACGCCAATAATTTTTGGGTCGTTGGTGCGTAAATAATTGGACAGATAGCTGTCGTGGCGCGAGCGGTCCGGCTCGGGCATCAGCATGTTCACATTGCGCCCCAGCACCTCGCCAGCCTTCCAGCCAAACAGGCGTTCGGCTGAATGGTTGAAGTCCAGAATGGTGCCGTGGCTGTTGATGGTAATAATGCCGTCAATCGCGGTATCCACAATGGCCCGGTTGTGCGATTCGCTTTCTTCCATCTTCAAGAACAACTGGCGGTAGCGCAGCAGGCCGTTGGCTGCGGTCACCAGTACCGTCACCGTAATGGTGAAGGTGGACAGCACCATGGAGGCAAAGGTGCTGTTGAAGATGATCATGTCATCGGGCGGTGTGGTCTGGCCTATAAAGCGGGCGGCCGCCATGCCGGTATAGTGCATGCCGGAAATGGCCAGGCCCAGCACAATGCCGCTGATGACCACGCGTTGCAGCAAGGTCAGGCGGGTGCGATGCAGGCGAAAGCGTATCCACAAGGCCAGCGTGGCCAGTACCACGGCCAGCACAATCGACAGGAAGAAGGTGATGGGCTCATAGCGCAGGACCGGCGCCATACGCATGGCAGCCATGCCACTGTAATGCATGGTGCCTATACCCAGACCCACCAAAATACCGCCCACAATCAGGTGCGAGCGTTGTACACGGGCTTGCGAGAGAATTTGCAGGGCGACCCAGGATGCCCCTACGCTGGGCAGAACCGACAACATGGTGATGGCCGGGTCGTAATGGACGCTGGTGCAAAGTTCAAACGCCAACATGCCAATAAAGTGCATGGTCCAGATGCCACCGCCCAGGGCGATGGCACCCGTACAAATGGCAATCTGGCGGTGTATGCGCAAATCAGCCATGCGGGCAATATGGGCCGTTTGCAAGGCCATGCCCGAGGAGAAGATGGCAACCAGTAGCGACAGGATGACCAGACCACTGTTATAGCTGCCAACCAAGAAGGGAGCCATCTGGTCTGCACTGATGAAGAACTGGTCGAGTATCCGCATAGGTGCTGATGTCCGAAGCGGCCCATGGGGCCAAGTTAGACGAAATGTGTCAGGCTCCCCCTGCCTGTCAGAGGGAATGTAACGGTGAAATTCGGATAGGTTACCGAGTTTGTCTCTTACTGTGCGCTTTTTTGTATGGATTCAACAAAAAAATTCATGGCTAGAGCAAGGTTCCTGTCAGCAACATCGCGGCCACGGAGAAGTAAATCACCAAACCGAGCACGTCCACCAGCGTGGCCACCAGGGGAGCCGAGGCACTGGCCGGGTCAAAACCGACGCGCTGCAAGATGAAGGGCAGCATGGAGCCAATACAGGAACCGAACGTCACAATGCCCACCAGAGCCAGCCAGATGGTGAAGGCAATCAGCAAGGAGTGCTCGCCATAGTCGTACAGGCCCAGGTGTTGCCAGATTTCGATACGAATAAAGCCGATCGCCCCCAACATGGTGCCCAGCACCAGACCCACCGGCAATTCGCGCAGCAGTACTCGCCACCAGTCGCGCACCCGGACTTCACCCAGGGCCAGACCGCGAATCAGCAAGGAAGTGGCCTGCGAGCCGGAGTTACCGCCGGAGCTCATGATTAAGGGAATGAACATGGCCAGGACCACGGCCTTTTCCAGCTGTATTTCGTAGTACTGCATGGCACTGGCGGTCAGCATTTCACCCAGGAACAGAATGGCCAGCCAGCCTCCCCGTTTGCGAATCATGGTGCTAAAGCCCGCTTGCAGATAGGGTTTGCCAATGTGTTCGGCACCCCCGAAGCGGTTCATGTCTTCGGCGGCCTCGTCCATCAGGGCGTCGATCACGTCGTCTACCGTCACAATGCCGATGATGGCATTGGCCTCGTCCACCACTGGAATGGCCAGAAAGTCGTGGCGGCGTATCAGTTGGGCCACGGCCTCCTTGTCCGTCAGGGCCTGCACGGCAATGGGGCTGTCGCCACTCCACAATTCGGTCAGGGCCGCTTGCGGGTCGGCACACACCAGCTTGCGCAAAGGCACCACAAATTGCAGTTGTTGCTTGTCGTTGACCACATAGATGGCATAGACCGTTTCGCGGGTACTTTCCACTTCCCGAATGTGCTGCAAGGTTTGTGCCACATTCCAGCTCATGGGCACTTGCAGAAACTCGGTAGTCATGATGCCGCCGGCTGTGTCTGCCGGATAGTGCATCAGACGCATGATGGAGGTGCGGGTGTGCTGGGTCAGGCGACCAAGAATCTGCTCCTGGTCTTCATGGTCCAGGTCTTGCAGCAAGTCGGCCATTCGGTCTTCGGCCAGTTGCTCCAGCACTGGCAGGCGTTCGGGACGTGTCAGCTCCATCAAGAGCGCACTGGCCCAACGCAACTCCGGCACTTCCAGCAAGGCTTGCAGGCGTTCGTTGTCCAGCTCCTGGGCAGCGAGCAGCGCGGGGCCTTGCTCCAGCTGATTCAGGGCCAGAACAATATCGGCAATCGGGGTTTGAGGGCCAAGTAGCTCAGTTGATGGATGCGTGGACATGCAATACTCCAGTGGGCGTGCAGGTACAGGGTCTTGAGTTCAGGACGTTGGCACCGGGCCAACAGACCGTAAAGCGAACCGGCTCAGTTCGCACGAAACTCGCTAGGATAGCGTTCTTTGCGGATACGTGCTTCCCAAGCCGGGCGCAGGAAACGCCAGGCCGCTGCATTTTGTCTGGGAAATTGCTGATGCTGTGGTCTAAGTATGTCTGTGAATCGATCCATGATTTACCCATAGAACCGCTCAGTGCACTACCAAGCTGAAACTCAGCGTGATGAAGAATATCGCCATCGTAGGGAGGTCTGCGCTGGAAGTCAAAGCGATTGCAATGATGCGCAAAAAAATGATTTGTGCTGTTAAGGTGAGGCTTGTGCCCCTGCACCGAACTTGAGACGGTTAAGAGGGTGCTATAGTGCCCGCTTTGCCGCATAACGGCGACTCGACCCCGGCGGGCCAAGGCCCACTACACGATCAGGAACAACCATGAGCAATGCGATTAATTTTGACAAAGGCAACTACCGCTTCATTCCGACCGGCGTGAACCGCTTTTCGGGCGGGGTGGCCGCTCAGCCCGGTTACGAGATCTGCCGGGTCGTGTTTTCTGCCCCCGTGCCATTGAAAGAAGGTTTTGACTTGATTCAGGCCGTGCTGGAAGCAGAAGAGCGTCCCTTGACAGCCTTGTGCGCCTGCGAGCTGCGCTCGCCCGAGCCAGTTAGCGACAGCGACTTCAACAAGTTCAATGAGCTGTATCTGGGAACGCTGAAAGAGTGGGGCCTGGTCAAAGGCAAGCATAATCCGGTCGCCCGCAGCAACGTGTCGCCGCTGGTAGGCGCACCTGCCGAGCCCAGTTTTTACGCTTTCAGCTACACGGTGGAAACCGATATTGAAGAAGCCACCTTTGTGATCGCAGGCAGCTGCGAAGTCCCCGAAACGCCCGACGACTACATAGAGAGCATTGTGGCCTACCAGGACGTGTCGCCTGAAGGGCTGTTGCAGAAGGCGCAATGGGTTCTGGGTGAAATGGAGCGTCGTCTGGAAGTGTTGGGCCATGAATGGGCTGACACGACGGCCACCCATGCGTACACGGTGCACAATCTGCATCCTTTCATGGCTACTGAACTGGCTCAGCGCGGTGCGATCAACCATGGCTTGGGCTGGCACCTGGCCCGTCCCCCCGTCAAGGATCTGGAGTTTGAAATGGATTGCCGTCGTATCCTGAATGAACGCGTGCTGACCATTGATTAATTGATCGGCCCCTAAAACAAACAGGCCCACGCTAGCGTGGGCCTGTTTGTTTGATGTCTGGCTGTTTATGCCTGGCTATAAGCTGCCTGGCTGGCAGACTGCTGATAGCGACGACGCACAATCAGGCCCCACGCCAAGCCCAGAACGGCGGACGCCAAAGAGCCGCACAGAACGCCCAGCTTGGCAGCATCCAGCAAAACGGGCTCGGCAAAGGCCAGGTTGGCCACAAAGATGGACATGGTAAAGCCAATACCGGCCAGCAAACCAATCAGGGTGACGCCGGCCCAATCCATGCCGGCAGGCAGGGTGCATAGCCCCAAGCGCACGGGCAACCAGGTGCCCAGCAGGACGCCCAAGGGCTTGCCCACAATCAGGGCAATCGCCACACCAAACAGGGCGCTTTGTGCACCGGCGGCATTCAGGTCCAGACCATTCAGGCTGACCCCGGCATTGGCCAGCGCAAACACCGGCATGATGATGAACGCTACCCAGGGGTGCAGCAGTGCAGGAATACGCTGGACCGGAGGCAGAATCTCGCGTTGAGCCAGCTGCATTTTCTGCAGCGTGTGCATGACTTCGTGAGTGTCGTGCTGGCTTTCCAGTTTGGTGGCCAGTTCCAGATTCAGGTGACGGGCCTTGCGAGGCAAGGGCAGGGCGCGCACAGGGCTCATCATGCCCAGAACCACACCGGCCAGTGTGGGGTGAGCACCTGTCTTCAACAAGCCAAACCACAGGATCGCACCGGGAACGACATAGGCCCAGGCCGAGCCTATGCCCATTTTTTGCAGACCCAGGACGGCCACAATACCAACGGCTGCAATCAGGAAGGCGCTGTAGTCCAGGCCACCCGAGTAGAAGAAGGCAATGATCAGGATGGCGACCAGGTCATCAATAATGGCCAGCGCCAGCAAAAACACCCGCAAGCTGGGGGGCAGGGAGCGGCCCAGCAAGGCCAGCACACCCACTGCAAAGGCAATATCGGTGGCGGTAGGAATGGCCCAACCCATCAGCACAGCCGGGTCGGGATTCATGGCGGCGTAGATCAGCGCCGGCAGAGTAATGGCGGACAGGGCAGCACAGATAGGCAGCATGGCCGAGCGCCAGTCGGACAGGGCGCCGTCATGGATCTCGCGGCGGATCTCCATCCCGACAACCAGGAAGAACAAGGTCATCAGAATATCGTTGACCCAAAAATGCAAATCTTGCGAGAAACGCCAGGAGCCCAGCTCCAAGGTCACTTGGGTGTGCCACAGGGCAGAATAGCTATCGGCAAATGAAGAGTTGGCCCAGATCAGGGCTATGGCGGCAGCCATCAACAAGACCACACCGCCCAGGGCCTCGATATGCAGGAGGCGTTGCAATTGGGCTTGCAACTGGCGGGTCAGAACATGGGCGCGTGGCAAAGGCGCACCGGAAGAAGGGTGGGACATGGTCGGCAAATCTCCACAAGGCGGCCCGACCTTGCGTATGTAATTAACCTGCCTTGCTGCACCATGCCAGCAAAACACCCTGCGCAATTATAGGGATGGAGCCTCTTTAAGGCAATCGTCAGCTTGGGTCTGCGTCGGGCGCGATATGTATGGGAATCGTGACTGGCCCATCGTTGGTCAGGCTCAATTGCATATCGGCACCAAACACGCCGCACTGGGTATCAGGCAGCCGGGTGCGGGCCATGGCTACCAGCTCGTCAAACAAGGGCTGGCTGATTGCAGGAGGCGCAGCGCGGCTGAATCCTGGGCGATTGCCCTTGCGCGTATCGGCCGCCAGGGTGAACTGGCTAACCAGTAATAGCTGACCACCGGCTTGCTGCAAGTTCAGGTTCATCTTGCCTTGCTCGTCCGAGAAAATGCGCAGGGCCAGCAATTTATCCAGCAAGCGTGTGGCTTGCTCGCGGGTGTCACCGTGCTCGGCACAGACCAGAACGGCCATGCCTGCGCCAATTTTTGCGACAGTCTGGTTTTCAATATCGACCTGGGCCTGACGTACCCGTTGAATCAAGGCAATCATATTTATTCACTAAAATCAGTGGCCGACAGATTTGGAGAACAGATTCACAATCAGCACACCCACCACAATAAAACCGATGCCAATCATAGCGGCCAAATCCAGCTTCTGCTTGAAGACCACCCAGCCAATCAAGGAAATCAGCACAATGCCCACTCCACTCCAGATGGCATAGGCCACCCCAACCGGCATGACGCGCAGACTGAGTGACAGAAAGTAGAACGCACCCGCGTAGAACATGATCGTGAAGGCGCTGGGCATCAGGCGCGTGAACTGTTCGGAGCGCTGCAGCAAGCTGGTGGCGATGATCTCGAAGAGAATCGCGATGAATAAATGCAGGTAGGCGAGGCTTACAGGGGTCATTGAAAATCAGGGTTGGAAACTGAACCAGCCAGGTAGCAGCAAGACACTGGCCCACAAGGCGGCCGAGGCCCAGGATGAGATATGAAAACTCAGAGGCGACATGGCACAGGTGCCCGCAATCAAGGGGACAGTTGAGCGCAAGGGACCAACAAAGCGGCAGGCCACAATACTAAACCATCCCCAGCGTGCAAAAAAAGCCTGCGCTTTTGCATACAGATGCAAGCGCTTGCGGGCCCACTCGAAGTGGAACAGATTGCCGCCGTAACGCTGGCCCAGAAAAAACGAGATGGCATTGCCCAGGCCGGCGCCCAGTGTCACGGACAGCCAGATCGGCAGCAAGCTCATTTCCCCGGCGCCGACCAGGGCACCGACGGATAAAAGGATGGCTGTACCCGGTATGATCAGGGCCAAAAAGGGCAGGGACTCGACCAGGCACAAAGCGAAAACAGCGGGGGCCACCCATTGTGGGTTGGCGCTGATCAGGGCTGTGGCCTGTTCTGCAAAATTGCTTAGGGTGCTCAGCATATCAACCAGAAGGAAGGGACAGCATCATTGCAGTCTTTTAGTTCAGGGCAAGGCTCAGAATCAGGCGGTCCTTGTGCTGCAAACCGTCCTCAAACAGGGCCTCGTCGTAATGGTGCAGGAAATAATCGGGCTCTACCGCTATCACTCGAAAGCCGGCGCGCTGGTAGAAAAACAGGGGGTAGCCAATGGTGCCGGTGGCCACATATAAGGTTTGCCCACCTTGTTCGCGTACATAGCTAATCAGGGCAGACAGCAGCTTGGCACCCAATCCATGACCCTGGTGCGAGGGCTGAACGGCGATGTTCATCAGTTCCCAATCCTGGGCGTTCCTGCGCTGCAAAATAGCAGCCGCCACGATGTGTTCCTGATCTTTGATACACCAGGCGTACGGTGTGTCTTTGTAGCTTTCAATCAGACTTGTGCTGGGATCAGCTTCCAGAAGCAAAGCCATGGGCAGGCTGGAGCCATGGACCTGTTCAGCGTGTCCAAAATCATTGCTTTGGCTCATGAAAAATCCCCGTCCACGTAAAACCATTGGCCTTGTTCAAGGACAAAACGGCTGACTTCATGCAGACGGTTCGCCCGGCCATTCAGACGGTTGCGAGCGACAAATTCCACAATCGCTTCCGTGTCGGAAACACGTTCATGACGTCGCACATCCAGGCCCAACCATTGCAAACCTTCCGGATTGGGTTCCAGCGAATGAGGGCGGGTGGAGCTATGCCAGGTGGCCAGCAGATAGTCCAGATCGTCGCGCACAAAAGCGCTGTACCGCGAGCGCATCAGGGTAGCCGCATCGGGGGCTTGCAAGTACTGCGGGCCTTGGTGCCAAGGGCCGCAACAAACTTCGTAGGTTTTGGGATTGCCGCAGGGACAGGAATTTTTTGAAGAGGAAGACTTTTTCAAGAGCGTAACTGCCAAGACCAAAGAATGGCACAAGCATACCTGAAAGCAGGTACTGGTTTATGGCGCCACCGCGACGAAAAGTAAGGATTTACAGACCAGGTTTTGCTGTAGCTGGATCGCTTGTCAGGCGGGGGCGTTCGAGGGAGTACGGGTGTTGGTAATGTCTGATTGGTTCATCGTATGGATAAAAAGTTCCAGGCCGAGCATCCAGCGTTTGGTAGCGGCGGTCCGATGCTGTGCTGCATCCTGACTTGTGATCCCTAGTGTCCCCATAAAAAAACCCGCCCGCAAAAGCGGACGGGTTAGCGGCATGCGATTCGCTGCGTCGAAGGGGCTTATTTAGCCGCGTCGATGCGCTGTTGCATACGCTGGGCGCGTTCTTTGGAGCCGGGGTGCGAGCTCATCACGCTGCTTTCGCCGCCGTCCAGAGCTGCCAGTTTTTCAAAGGCAGAAACCAGACCCTGGGTCTTGAGCTTGCGCTCGGTCAGCAGGTCAAAGGAGTAGTCGTCAGCGTCGGATTCTTGCGATTGCGAGAACTGAGCGTTCAGGAAGGCTTCGGACAGCTCGCCCAATTGGCTGGAGTTCAACTGAGCAACCACACCGTTACCGGTGGCGGCAGCAGCGTCACGAGCAGCGGACAGGCCGTAGGCGGTTTGCATGGCTTTCTTGCTGTGGCCCAGTTCAACGTGGCCCATTTCGTGACCGATCACGCCGCGCAGTTCGTCGTCGTTCATCTTGTCCATCAGACCGGCATACACACGGATACAACCGTTAGCCATGGCCCAGGCGTTCACTTCCTGAGTCTGGTAAACCTTGAAGTTCGGTGTTTGACCGTTCAACTGTTTCGCCAATGGCTTGACGACACGTTGCAGGCGCTTGTTGTACTTGCTGTTGGGGCTGGCCACTTTGTTTTCAGCATCCATCTGCTTGCAGGACTGATCCGACAGAGCAATCACTTCCTGATCGGACAAATTGAACGCCTGGACAGCCTTGCTGCCGGCACCGACCATGCCACCCACATCCATTGTCTGGCAGCCTGCAGTCAGGCCAGCGACGGCCAGCATAGCGGCCAATGCACCCATACGAAAAGTCATGAACTTCCCCTTCTACTTATATAAAGAGAAGCGATTTTAATGACTAGGCGGCGAAGGGTTCCTGTATAAAACAAACTTTAACAATTGTTGTGGGCGTATTTACAGTTTATGGAAGGCCTTGATGGGCACGATAAGCGATGTTCGCTGCATTTGTGCTCAACCATCGCCTCAGTTCCGGCTCCTACACCCATATGCATGGCCGAGAAGTTCAGGCTGATGCCAGCCTGTGCGGATTCACTGTCGGTATGGATCAAAAAGCTTTGTACGACCGGGGAAATCATCCCGTTGATGCAAACCAGATCAGCACCATGAAGCTGCCTAGCCAAGGCAGGTGGTTCAGTAAAAAGGGCAAGGAAACCAGGCTGCCAAGATAAAGTGCGGCTACAAGGTTCAAGGCTAGCGGGGCTGGCAGGCGATCCGCCAGCCGCCCCATTGGCCAGTTAACATTCCCGCCTGAACCCCCAACACCAGCGACCCGCTGATCCCCATGAAAATCAGACCAATGGCACGTCCTTGCAGGGAAGGTGGGACCAATTCTGTTGCCAGTGTTGTTGCCAGCACACAGACTACCGCGCTGGCACAAGCCATCATCACTCTTGCCAAAAATAACAGCGTAAAGGAAGGGCTGAGGGCGGCCAGGACATTGCCGAAGACGAATAGTGCCAAGGCACTCAAGTACAGGGGGCGAGGGCGCAGCCGATGTCCCAATAAAGGGACGCATGGCGCCATCAAGGCAAAACTGAGGGAGAAAACTGCCGTTAACTATCCGGCCAGGGCCACTGAGACGCGCAGGTCCGAAGCCACATCCAGTACTAGCCCAACAATGATGTTTTCTGCTGTGCCCGTGACGAAAGTGGCCAAGGCAAACAAGAATACGCGGGGATCCATGCTCTCTTTCCTCTGAACGTGATGACCACGCCAGAACCTTCCGTCGTGGTTAAACCAGGCGAACGGGTTTCGAGGCAGAGCTTCGGTTATCCCTGAATGAATAAAAGCCGCAGATTGTGCGACTTTGAAATACAGGTGCAGCTTGAAATGGGTGGTGCCCCCCCCGTGAGTCGAACACGGCACCAACGGATTATGAGTCCGCTGCTCTAACCAAGCATGAGCTAGAGGGGCAACAAGTCCGCAATTATTACATAAAGTCTGTGTTTGTGCCTAGCGTAGCCACGGCTAGAGCAAGAGATTCAAGCATCTGGAGGCCCAACTGTATTTGCTCGCGATTGGTAGCACCTTGTTGTTTATCCTTGGAGCACAATGAGCGCGTCTAAAACCCAGAGAATAATGATGAAAACACTTATTTTGGCATTGACCATGACAGCTATTCTTTCCGCCTGTGCCGTCCATACTCCCAGGGGTTCGGTGATTGTGGATCCGGATGGTTACGGTGGATATGGGCAGCGTCACTGTCCACCCGGCCAGGCTAAAAAGGGCAATTGCTAAGCAAGTGCTGCAGGCTGTCCCCTTATTTGCGCTGATAGCGTTTGCTACCTGTGCTGGTTTCGCAATAGCGCCCTCCACGAGGGCCGGTGCAATAGGTTCCACTGGAGCAGGGGCAGGCGCTGCTGGATCGCAGCGCCTGTGGCCTGGACTGCGAACGTTGTCCTGTAGTGCCGGTGTACGCAGGACACGACCGCTTGCTGCCGCTGGCTGAACCGTCACGGCAGACAAAGACTTCCCCCTCGCAGTGGGAAATACCGCCTTTTTTGCCTGAGCAGGGAGTGTTTCTTGCCTGCGTGCTCAGAGGTAGCAATACCATGATCAGGCATAGGAACAGCCATTTCATTCTTGTCTCACATACCGGGGACGAATTAGTCACTTCGGATTGTAGGGTGCTGGGTTCGACTCACTGGGGGGGGCACCAGAATTCAGACGGGTTTTGGAGGCTTTAGTAGAGTCCGGTTGATTAATAATGATAACGACAAGAAATGATGGTGATGCTTGCCTTGTCTACGGCATAGACCAGGCGATTCGTGTCATCAATGCGTCTTGACCAAAAGCCGGACAGATTTTCTTTAAGCGCTTCAGGTTTGCCTATGCCATCGAATGGCGCACGTCGTACTTCTTCTATCAGTTTGTTGATACGCTTCAATGTCTTGCGGTCCTGGCCTTGCCAATACACATAGTCAATCCAGGCAGCGTCAGTCCAGCATAACAAACGGTCAGTCATCGCTCGGCTCGCGTGGCATGGCTTTGCCAGCACGATATTGTTCGATAGAGCGGCTCAGGTGTTCCGCATTAGCGGGGGAGCGCAGCAGATGGACGGTTTCCATCAAGCTGTTGTAGTAATCGAGTGACATGACTACAGCGTCTTCCGCATCACGACGCGTGATGATGGTGGTGCTGGCGTCATCGACTACGCCATCCAGTACAGCTTTCAAGCTGTTGCGCGCTTCTGAAAACGAGATGATTTTCATGGCAACCTCACTTGTCCAATTCACTGTACAAGTCTAATGGGAATAGTATGACTTGTACAGATTACTGTACGGGTTAAAGCCTTTGATGGAGGAAGGAGCCAGGCGCATGCAGTGAGCTTATTCCCGCCCAACCCACCCTCTTGCACTCTGCTATAAAGGACGTTTCGCCTCTTCTTTTCAGGTATTGCCATGCGAATCTTGATGCTTGCCCCCGCTTTATTGTTAGCCGCTTGCCAAACTACGGTGCCCACCGAGAAAGTCGGCAGTGAGGCCTGGCTGGAAAAGGTGGACCGTCAATTGGCTGTCTCTGATGGACAAGGGCATGGCCCTGACTATGGCTCGCAGGAGTGGTGCAACGTGGTGCATATCCGTTTGTATGGTCAGCGCTCAGCACAGCCCGTCCCTTGTGATCAGGCCTGGATGGAGAAGGTCGATCAGGAAATGAAAAAGCGTTAAGCCGCATCATGCAAGGCAGCCTGCGCTGCCAGCTTTTTACGAACGCCGATAGTATTTCCGGTGCTCCACCATGGTGCCAATGATTTCAATAGCATGCTGGTCGCTGCGAATGGAAGGATAGTCTTCGTTCAGCGGCACCAGCTCAAATATTTCTTGCCCACCTTCATCTATGCACAAGAGTCGGTACTTCTTGAAGGTGGCTTCTTCTTCGCTGTTTTTGGCGACCACATAATCACCGGGGCGGGGCGTGAGCTCGCAATCAACAATAATCCGGTCGCCTTCCTTGAAGTCCGGCAACATGGAATCGCCCTTGATCTGCAAGGCAAAGGAACGCTCGGACAGACACAGGTCTGTCAGCAGATATTCCACTTCTTCAAACGTGAAGTTCTGACCGGGATCCCGAAACACACCTGCCTGTACATAGTTCAGCAGGGGGATACGCCGCTCGCCCATCATGGCGTCTTGCACGTTGGAGTCAAAACCGTGCTTAGCCCCAAAACCATAGCCTTGCTGATCCAGGCTATGCGCTTCCAGACCCACTTCTTTTTCTATGGCTCGCGCCACTCGTTCGCCAATGCTGCGCCCACCGTTGTAGGTGGATGACAGGTACTGGGCCAGTTGTGCCCGTGTGCGCCCAATAGAGCGCGCAAAGTCAGCCGCGTTGCCGTGAGCGCGGTCTTCAATCAGGCGTTGCAGGTTTCTGCGGCGAATCGAGTAAATATCCATACCCGACATTAAAACAAGAAAAAACTAAACATAGGTTTAGATATTTCTTTTCTTTACGTTTAGAACTATCTATACTCAATGCATGAACGCTAAACACATCATCGAAGAAATGGGCGGTCGCCGAGCCGTATTGCGTATCACGGGCTTGAGCAAAGGCCGCATATCTCAATGGGAGAAGGCGGGTGTCATACCGCGCGTCTGGCAACTGGTCTTCCATCACATGAACCCGGTGGTGCCCGCCCCAGCACCCAAAGAAAGTTCTAGAAATATCTAAGCATTTACCACGGGTTTGGCTTGCAAGCCATGCCTGACAGTTCGACTGCGTCATGGGGTGACGCAGTTCTTGTGCCCTTGGGGCATTGCCTATCAATCGGATGTTCGTGGCCTGTTTGGGCCAGGGGTCCTGCTGCGCGTCATATTTTTGCAAATACATCAGAGGCGTGCGGTTTTTCAGGCGGGGGTGCCATGAAAACACGTATTCACAACCATCGACACGAGTTTGATTGTCGTTGGCTCACACAGTCAGGAGCGTGCCTATGAGCAATATGCCGTGGTTTCGCGCCTATACCGAGATGGTGGACGACGAGAAATTGCGTCTGCTGGCTTTCGAGGACAGATGGCATTACGTGGCCTTGCTCTGCCTTAAAGGGCAGGGCGTGCTAGACAGCGAAGACACGCTGATGCTGCGCAAGGTGGCCGTCAAGCTGGGCCTGGACCTGCGCACCTTGGACGATGTGGTGCGCCGCTTAAGCGAAGTGGGCCTGATCGACCAGGAAACTTTGCAGCCTCTGGCGTGGGACAAACGCCAGATGAAATCCGACAGCAGTGCGGAGCGGGTGGCGCGTTTTCGGGCCAGAAAAAAACAGGAACAAGACGGTAACGAAGGCAGTAACGCGTCCGTAACGTTACCGAAACGGCCGGGTAACGCGCTAGATAAAGAGACAGATAAAGAAGGAGATACAGATACAGAAAAAGATAAAGAAAAAACAAACGTGCGTCGCAAGGCTCCGGCGCTGGAGTTCTCTGCCTGGCCTGCTGAACCCCGTGCCGAAGTGATCGCAGATTATCTGCGCCATCGTCGCGAGATCAAAGCACCCTTGACGCAAACCGCCCTGAACCGCCTGGGCACCGAAGCCCACCGTGCCTTGGAGATGGGCTACAGCGTGGACGACTTTCTGGCCGAGTGCATGTTGCGTGGCTGGCGCGGGGGCAAGGCCAGCTGGCTGGAAGGACGCAACGAGCCCCGTGCAGGTCAGGCGTCGGGCTTTGATCCCCTGGCTTATGTGAACCGTCATCGGCAACGCGAGGAGATAGACGATGTCATCGATATCTGATTTTTCCAACCCCTGGCTGCTGCGTCATACCAAGCTGGAAGGCATCAGCCTGATGGACCATTTGTACAACCGGCTCAATGGCATTTATCCGAACAAGTTCCGCTCCAACTTTCGGGACAAGCAAGCCATTGAAGACTGGAAACAGGCCTGGGCCGAAGCTTTTGACGAGGAAGGTGTCTCGCCCAACGACGTGGCACTAGGCATCAAGAATTGCCGTCGCATGTTTGATTGGCCCCCCAGCTTGCCGGAGTTCTTGCGTGCGTGCCGCCCTCAACTGGAGCCAGAAACCGCCTTTTTCCAGGCCGTGCGTGGCATGCAGGCACGAGTGCGAGGAGAAATGGGCGAGTGGTCACACCCGGCTATCTATCACGCAGCAATCAGCATTGGACAGTTTGACATGCTGAATCAGGCCTACACGCAGCTGGAACAACGCTGGCACAAAGTGCTGGGAGATCACCTGGCCAAAGGACAGTGGCCAGAAATCCCGCCGCCTCGATTGGCCCTGACCTCCCCGCAAGACTGGGAGCAAGGGCGCCGGGAAGGGCAACGACGCGTGCGCGATCTGGCTCAGGTGATTTCGGGCGACATCAACAAGGACCCGCGAGTCTGGGCGAATCGGATCTTGGCCCGCCCGGAAGCGTGTTCCTTGGCCGTGCTGAAGATGGCCAAAGCAGCCTTGGGCAAGGAGTGAACCAGCCATGGATCTGACAACACGACTTCATCAAGAGGTGCATCAGGCGATCACCGGAGCAACTGCCCATCGCTACAGAGCACTGCTGGCTTTGCAGCGGAACGGCCAGATCAGGCATTTGGTACAGCAGCCATCCTGGAGTCTGGTGCCACGGCTTTTCAGCCACCTGATACCTGCCGGCAGGATTTGCTATATCGCGGATTTTGCCTACACGGACAACAGCAGCGGCGATCGCATTGTGCAGCTAAGCGGCGATCCAGAAAGCCTGTTCCAAAGCATCAAACGAATTTTGCTGACCCGGATGCACGGCATCACCGTTCATCGGGCTTGAAGGAGGAACCCACATGACAATCAAAGCAGAAAAAAAGCAGGGTCTGAGCGGCGACGATTTGCTCTGGAACTGGGCCCGTTGGTGCTGGTCCGGGCAGACCGTGGGCAATATGGAACGCTACGTTCCCTGGCAAGAGGACTTTCGGCCCATACATCAAGACCACGCTTTGGCGGTTGACGCCCTCTACCAGCGCCTGCCGCATTACCAAGCCATGGTCATCCAGGCCGAGTACCCGCGCAAGAACGCTCAGTACGGTCATTTGACCGCCAGCGAACGTCAGACCACAGCCCGTTTGTGGATCAAAAAGGTGACTGGCGCGGTCCTTCGGGATGAAGACTACCGCCGCCATTTGATGGATTTCAGAATCACAGTCGAGAAGGAGATTTTGCGGTGAAGTATGCAGCCGAAGTCATAGACCTGTTAGCGGCCTATCCGGGACGAGAGTTCCGCATGATCCAGATTGTGCGGCACGTCAGCAAAGGCATGGAGCTGTCCACGGCCCAACGCAACGCCATGCGCGAAGGGGTCAAGCGTGTGCTGGCGCAATTGCAGGATTCAGGCCAGGTGGACAAGATCAAAGAGGGTGAAACCTCTGCCTTTTACGCCTGGCGTTGCAGTCTGCAACATGGTCCGCTATGAATCTGCAAGGCTAATTGCAATAATGGGCGTGCAAAGTTGCGTCCAATGCAAACGAAACAACCCCGAGCAAGAAATTGCTGCGGGGTTTTTTTATGCCTGGTCACAACAACCTACGCACAGTCATCGATTGGCCATCAAGCAGATGGCCAGGACCGTTCAGGAGAACTACACAAGATGAACTTTGAACAGATCAGTAAAGCCATTATTGATCGCATGGTCGCATTGACCGGGATTGCTCAGGAGCGCATCGAGTACCCCAATGCGCACGCGGCCTTTACTCCGCCGGATACAGGCGTCTGGTGCCGTCTGCTGATCAAGAATACCGACTCGGAAATCTCGGGCATGGGTGCGAAACCCTACACCCGCAAATCGGGCGAGATTCTGATCGAGTGCTTTGATCGTTTGGGTCAGGGCCGTCAGGAGCTGGATCGCCTGAGTGATGCCGTGGATGAACACTTTTCCTTCTGGTCTGAAGGAGCGTTGGAATGCCTGGGCCTGAGCCAGGTCGACGTGGCAGCGGATGACCCGCAAAAACGGCCTCAACGCGAAGAGTTCTACCAGATCAACCTGACCGTCCCGTTTCGGGCCGGTTGATTTTTTACCTGTTTTTTTGTGCCGACCTCGCGTCGGTTTTTTTTTGCCTGCATACAGGAGAGATGCATTATGAGTTCTGGCGCTAAAGTTACTAGCTACCTGGTTAAAGAAACCGTTCCCGGTGTAACCCCCGGTTCGGGCTGGCAGACGCTGCGCGTCACCGGCAACACACTGACTCCGACTCTGAACAAGGAGGAGTCCGAAGAAATCACCGATTCGCGTATTGGTCAGGGTTCGATCGTGACCAGCATTGATATTGGTGGCGACATCACGGGCGAACTGTCCTACGGCACCTTTGACGAGCTGCTGGCCGCTGCCTTCTACGGCGAGTGGAAAGAGAACAAGCTGAGCGTGGGCGAGACCCGCAGTACCTTCAGCCTGGCTAAGGCCTATCGCGATGTGGATGTCTACGCGCTGTTCAAAGGTGCACATGTCAGCACCTTTGCCCTGGAAGTGCCTGAAGAAGGCAAAGCCACCGTGACCTTCACCATGTCTTGCCTGGATTACGAAGACAAGGAAACTCCCTTTGCCACCGATCCGGCCGAGCCCAGCCAAACCCCGTTCATGTCCTCGATCAGCGTGGGTGATGTGAAAGCCAATGGTGTGTCCCTGGCTGGCCAGGCTTGCGTATCGGGCCTGACCCTGAATATCGACAACCAGTTGCAGACCCAACGCTGCTTTGGTGCCGAGCGCTTGGGCCCCGGCGCCCTGATTGAGACCGCAGCAGCCATCACCGGCACGGTGACCCTGGCTTGGTCCCAGAAGGCTTGGGAGCTGTGGAAGAACCAGTTCAAACGCACTCCGATCGCCATTTCCTTCCCGATCACCGACTCTCTGGGCAACAAGTACGAGATCGATCTGCCTGCCATTGAGGTCGATGGTGATTTGCCTAACGGTGCCAAGGGCGACATTCTGAAAGTGGAGCTGAACTTCACCGTGGCCAAGCAAACTCCCGTGCTGACTCGTAGCCCCGTTGCTGCGCCTGCACCTTAAGGAGTGATGACATGGCTTTGAAGATTAATCGACTGGAATCGGTGCTGAGTCAGGAGCGGTGGGAGGATTATGACGAGGACGTGTCTTTCAAGATTGCGGCGCTTGATACCGAGGCTTATCAAATAGCCTTGGAGCGAGCTCGCCGCTTGATTGCACGGGAAGATGCAGGGCATTCACTGGCGGCTATTCGTGTTTCAAGTAACGATGTCCGCGAGCATGATGTTCAGTGCCAGTTGTTGAGCACGTATATCGTCAAGGACTGGAAGGGTGAGGTCCTTGATGAAGCGGGCAATGTCATTCCTTATTCGCCCGAGAATGCGACCAAGTTGTTGTCAGAGAACACAGACCTTTTTGTCTGGGTGATTGCGACAGCGGCCCATGTTGCGGCCAATGCGAAGAAGGAGGCCCAGGAAACCGTGGAAAAGTCCTCGCCCGGTTCCAGTGGGAAAAAGAGTGGGCCGGGCAAAATGAAAAGCTCAAGCTGATTCATTCGACTCTCGGTGCTCAGATCCCGGATGAACCTCCCAGTGATCCAATTACGGATCATGTCATCCGTGTTTATTGTGCTGCAGACCGTTGTCGAAGTGTGATTGTCGGAATGGGCGGTGCGGTGCCATTGCCCCTTTCTACCGAGAACATAAGCGCCGTGGTCCAGGCATACGGAACCCCACTGCCCCGGCAAGAGTTGGATATGGCTGTGTTTGAGCTTGATCGCTTGGAACGCAGTTGATTGTCTGGTGGTGGGAGCAGGAGGTGGGCCAGCTGGGGTTGCACGTTTACCTGGCTGGCCCAATTGTTTTGATAGGGTTCAGGGCCTGAGATTTGAATCAGCGTCTATGTGCGGTTTTCCCTGCTTTGGCAGGGTTTTTTTTATCTGGAGAATTTGAATGGCGCAAGAGTCTCGATTGACTATTACGCTCGATACTCGGTCGGCGGAGCAAGGTGCCAAAGATCTGACGCTTGCCCTAAATGCAATGGAGGCGGCTGGCATTCGTGTTGCGGCCATGTCGGATCGAGTCAATGGCAGTATGGCAGGCGTCAGTCATGCGACCCTCTCAAGTGCTGCCTCAGCCGCTGTGATGGACCGAGTGTTGAAGTCTGCCTTAAGTAGTTTTTCGGCCATGGATTTGATTGAGATGGCCGAGCAGTGGGATAGCTATGCCGAGCGTATGGCGGTTGCGACGCAGTCTTTGGGCGAGTACGACCAGGCCCAGGCACGAGTGGCGCAGCTTGCTCAGGCGACATCCCGCCCTATTGATGAAACACGTGAAGCATTCATCGCACTTTCCCCGGCTTTGCGGGAGATCGGTCTTGGTTTTGATCAAAGCATGGATGCAGTAGGGGCTTTTTCTGGACTGTTGGCAACGAATGGGGCTAGTGCAGATAGCGGCGCAGTCGCCATGGAGGCGTTTGCCAATTCGTTTCGTACCGGTGCAGTTAATGCCAGTGACTGGACGCAGATTACTGGTACTGTTGATTCCCTGATTTCCCATATGGCCGACAGCACAGGGAAAACGACGGCAGAGATTGATCAGTTGGGCAGGAGTGGGCAGATGTCTGCCCAGATGTTGGCTCAAGGTTTGGCATCTTCTTATATCCCTGCCTTGCAGCAACTGGAGTTGATGCCCAAGACAGTCAGTGGCGCGCTGACAAACTTGAACTCGGCATTTGGCGAGTACGTAGGCAATACGAATAACTCCTTACAAGCAACGACATTGTTGGCTTCGGGAATCAACTTCATTTCCCAGAATTTTGAGTTGTTTGCAGATGTTCTGGGGACTGTGGCCCTGGGTGCACTGGGGGTCTATACGTCGCGGACGATTGGTGCTGTTGCGGCAACTGTGAGTGCCACTGTGGCGAGCCATACCAAGGCTGCGGCCACGCTCGCTGCTGCCAGAGCGGAAGCGCAAGCTGCGGCTGCGGCTTTGGCAAGCGCACGAGCAAGTCTAGGTTTGACAACGACTCTTGCGCAGTTAACAACAGCAAAAAATGCGTCGGAGGCCGCCAGTAGGCGTCTTGCTGTAGCGCAAGCGGCAACGGCGGGAGTCGGTAGGACTTTGTTAGGTGTGCTGGGCGGTCCTGTTGGCCTGCTGACCACGATTGGTATGACTGCGGCGTCTTTTTTTACGATGGACGGAGCTTCAGATCGTGCGAAAGTTGCCACAGATGCTCTCACTGGCTCCGCGCAGGATGCGTCCACCGCATTTGGCAACCTGGGGGTTCTGTCCAGGCAAGCTGCGCTTGATAGTCTGGCGGTGCTTCTAGACACTCAGATGGGGGCTGCTAGCAAGGCTATGGCTGATTTCGTCGACAAGCTGGATCCAACGACAAAAAAAGGGGGGGCTGCCGTTGCACGGATGCGAGCGGAGATGCGAAATGAGCTGACTTTCCTGGTGGGTAATGTGTCTTCGGCAGGTGGTGATCTTGAACAGGCCATTGATGGCTTGATCGGGAAGTGGACTGAGCAAGGAGTGATTACCGAGTCTCAAGCTGGCCGATATCGTACGCTTGCTATTGCTATGGTGAAGTCTCGAGATGAGGCTACCCAAACAGGACAGCGTTGGGAGGCGTTGTCCGAGCTGGGCAGGCAGTTGGGTCTAGCTGCTCACGGTGCTGCGGGTGGTGTACAGACGCTAAACAACGCACTTGGTTTTTCGGAGAATGCAAGTAAGCAACTGGAGCAAATCCAGAGTCGGATCAAATCATTGCAAGATAGTGATGATCCGGTAAAACGGATGACTCGCTGGATCAGCGAGAACAAGGATGTTAGTGAGGAAGCCAGGGTCGCACTCATGTCCGCCGCTTATGCGGAAAAGGATTTGTTACAGGCGCGGCAGGCGACGGGGGGGGCGACGAAAGGAGCAGTTTCCTCCGCAAATACCCTTCTACAATCCTTACGCGATCAGGTGGCTGTGTTGGGGATGACTGACGCCCAGTTGCAGCGCTATCGGCTTCAGATGGCCGGTGCTTCGAAGGGGCAGATGGATGAAGTGGAGACTTTGCAGGCTACGAAAAAAGCCTACGAAGATACGGAGCGAGCAAATAAGCTTTACCAGAAAGCGATGCTGGAGCAAAAAAGCATTGCAGAAGAAAACACCATTTTTCAGACTCAGAAAAACCAAGAGAATGTAGGCTTGGGAATTGGTGAGCGCAGACGTAAGCAATTGGCCGAAGAATATCAAATCACGGCGGACTTTGAGCGTCGCAGACGTGCGCTGGAGGCTGGCCAGGAGGATGAGTCCACACGCTTGGATGAACCGCTCTATTTGCAATCTATTGAGAGCTTGCGCTCGGCAGAAGAGGAAAAGCTGGCTATCGTGCGCCGATCTGTGCAGGAGCGTTCACTTCTTGAGCAGGACTGGGGATTGGCGATGCAGGAGGCGATGATTAATTATGCCGATAATACGGCTAATGTTTATCAGGCTGTTTCTGGTTTGGTCGGGAATATATTTAAGGGCATGGAAGATGCGCTTTTCCAGTTTGCCATGAAAGGCAAGATGGATTTTGCGAGTCTTGCCGATAGCATTATCGCGGACATGATTCGAATTGCGATCCAGCAGTCAGTTACAGCGCCCTTGGCGGGCATGATTGGCAACTTGTTTGGTGGCGGTGTGAACGGGGTGTCGACTGCCAGCGCGATACAGCAAGGCGGTGGTGACGGTATTGGTGCCCTGATTAGTTTGAATGGTTGGGGTACCGGAAATTTTAGTGGGGGCGGTTACACCGGAGACGGAGGACGCTATGAACCAGCTGGTATCGTCCACAGGGGCGAGGGCGTTCTGAGTCAAGACGATATGCGTAGTTTGGGTGGGCGTTCCGGGTTTGACCGGCTACGTCGCTCCTTACGTGGATATGCCAATGGCGGGGCGGTGGGTTATCCAGCTTTACCTTCAGCAACGGCGACTGCTTCTATGCCTGGTCAGGATCTGCAGGTGGTAGTTAATAACTACGGCGGAAATAGAGTTGAGGCCAAGGAAGAAATGAGTCCAGGAGCAGATGGCCATATGCTGCGGCGTGTCGTTATCAGTATTTTGGATGAGCAGTTGGGAAGCCCAAGCACAAGCACAGGACGAGTGTTACAGAGAGGCTGGGGATTAAGGGCCCGATCCTAAGGGACCGCAAACTAGAGTGCAGCCCTTAAGTATTGCTGCGTTTCACAAACATCAGGCCCGTTAGATATGAATCCAACGGGCTTTTTTTATTTCAGTCTATGAACAAATTACCTGATTACGTCTCGATCCTGATCGACGGTTTTGGTGAGCGTTTCGACCCGTCTGTAAAGCGCACCGAAATGGATCGCGGTCCTGTGAAACAAGAAATAGTGAATTCGCAGGTGTTGGTGGAAACAGAAGCCACTCTTTTTTTTCGTAGTCGTGAGGATACCGTCAAATTTGATAGCTGGTATTTCGACATGATCCGTCGAGTTGGCTGGTTTGATATATATGACCACCGATATCGTATAACGCGTTCGATGCGGTTCAAAGGTGGGGACATTGGCACTTTGACGCCGTTGGCGAGCGGGTTCCGATATGCCCAGCGTCAAGTGACTTTGGAGTATATGCGATGACTATCACTAAAGAGTTTCGCCGCAACCGGCAACGAGTGACTGATCCAGATGGTGTGGTGGTATTGGTGGAAATTACGCATTCTTCTTTTTCAGCCCCGTTTCGGCTAGCCAACGATACCAAGGCGTGGACCAGTCGCGGTGTGACGTACGTGGGCTATCCATTTCGCTTTACCTTGCCTGATTCCAGCGAGGGGGAAAGTCCCAAGATGGCGCTCGAAATGGCGAATACAGGCGGAGACATTTTGCGCGAGCTCGAGTCCATCCGAGAGCCTGGCGAAGAGGTGTGGTGCAACATCATCATGATTGATCGCTCTATGCCGGATATTCACGCCATGAAATTGAGCCTTCCCATTTCCGTGGTGGCGGTAGATAGCTCAAGCATTTCGGCCAGGCCGTCCATGGATTCGATTCTGAACCGTTCGGCGGTGACGCTGCGATACGACAAGCGTACGGCGCCAGGGATTTTTCAATGATTAAGGCGCTTAATCGTTTTATCGGAAGGCCGCATATGGCCGAGAGCTACGACTGCGCTGATCTGGCGGTAGAGGTAGCGCGGGAGCTGTTTGCTCGTGAAGTTGCGCTACCTGCTGTCAGGCCCCGTCCGCAAGGGCAGCGTGGTCAGGGAGTAGCAATCCGGGCCATGGCCGATGAATTGGCTTTTGAGGTTGCCGAACCAGTCGATGGTGACTTGGTGCTGATGCAAAGCGCAGGGCAAGAGTTGCCGGGTCATATCGGCACTTACTTTTTTGTGAACTACCAGCCGCATGTTCTGCACACATCGGTCGGGCTAGGACAAGCCAGTCTACATAAGTTAACCGCGCTACCCGCCTTTAGTTTGCGGGTTGTTGGGTTTTATCGGTGGAAGAGTCAGAATGAACAGAATTGATGAAGGGCGGCTGGTTGTTACCCCGCACCCATTGACCCTTGAGGGGCAGACAAATACTCCAGCAGATTTGAGAGCAGGCGAAAGCCTGCTTTCTTTTCTGGAGCGTCACGTTCCGAACCTGCACGTATGCAAATATGCGGTATCCATCAACGGGTGCCTCATTTCTCCTGATCACTGGTCGCAAGTGAAGCCTAAGCACGGGACCGTCATTGCAGTACGTTCCGTTGTAGAGAAAGAGGCGTTGCAGTTGGTCGCGCTGGCGGCGTTGACCTACTTTACGTTTGGCATTGGTTCGGCTGGTGGGTTCGTTGCGACCAGCTTCGGGAAATTGGCGGCTACTGCGGTGTTTATGGCTGGCTCCATGCTCATCAATAAGGTATTGGCCCCACCGATGCCCGAGATTGGTAGTACGGATCTTGGCCGTGAGCCAACCTACAGTATTGCGCCTGGCAGCAATAGGGCCCGTCAGCATGATGTATTGCCTTTACTGCTGGGATCAATCCAGTACGCGCCTGATTACGCGAGCCTCCCATATACGTGGTATGAGGGTAATGAGCAAGTACTGGGAGCGGTTTTCAACGCGGGTTTGAACGTTGATCGTTTCGAGGGGGCTTTGCTGAATGGCGATACTGAGCTGAGCGCCTATCAGGATGTCAGTGTGTGGACACGTGGGTTTCCAGGTATGCCCGAGCAGGATATCCCCTTGTTCACAAATCCTGATGTCTCTGACGGCGGTGAGTTGGAGGGCTCTGGCGAATGGGTGACACGTACGACCTCGCTGGACACGACACTTATTCAGTGCGACTTTGAGATCCAGCTGTTTGGCCAAGGCAAGAAGGGGATTGAGGGACGCAATCTGGTTCTTGAGGGTCGATATCGTCCGGTAGGGACGGCTCAGTGGCGACCCATTCAATCGATTTATCTCAATAATCGGGCGATGAAGCCTTTACGCCGTACTGAGACGATTCCAGTCGAGTCCGGGCAGTATGAAGTTGCCTGGAGGAATGCAACGGGCGGCAGTAGTGATGATGCCAAGACCACACGCAATGCGGTCTGGACACAACTGAAAAGCATCCAGCCCGACGATGGCGATTATCTTGGGCAGTCTCGCATTGGGATCAAGGTTAAGGCAACGGGCCAGCTCAATGGCAGCCTGAAAGAGATCAAGGGGCGGTTTGTTGCTCGCGCCATGCCAATTTGGAACGGTAGCAGTTGGGGCTTAGCGACAAACCCGGACAATGGCTTGTCGAACCCTGGTGCGCAAATTCTCCTGTTGGCGCGGGGAATTTATGTTGAAGATCCTTTCTACGGTCGCAAGCTGATCGCGGGCATGGGCTTGCCGGATGATCAGATTGATATTGAAGGCTTAAAGGCGTTCATGCAGCATTGCGCGGCTAACAATTTGCGGCACGATGCGCTGATTAGCGACGACCGAAGCAATGTGGACTTGCTCAACCAGGTGGCCCGCTGCGGCCTGGGGTCGTTTGGTTTTTTCAATGGCAAGTGGGGTGTGGTGTGGGCGTGGGATAACCAGCCTCTGGACGGGGTGGTCAATATGGCTACCATCAAAAAGGCGACGTTCCAGGTCAGCTATGAGCTGGCCAGCGCGGCTGACGGCATTGTCTACACCTATTTAAATCGCGATACTTGGGAGCAGGATGCGCTTTACGTGTATGCGCCGGGCAAGACTGTCATGTTGAATCCTGCCCGAATCACCGGCGAGGGTGTGACGACAGCAGAGCACGCGGCTGTGATGGCCCGCTATCACCTGGGGCAGTCCCTGTATCAGTTCAAGGACATTCAGTACGAAACTGACCTGGAGCACCTCGATTATCAGCGCATGTCTGTGCTGGCCATTAGCCACGATATGACGCAGTGGGGTTTTGGTGGGCGTCTTGTTGCTGCTGCTCAAGATGAGCAAGGCGTAGTGACCTTGCATCTGGATTCACCTGTGACTGATCAATCCGTTCATGGTGCAGGGGCTGCCGAGCCGTTCATTGGACTGCGCGTACCGGGGGAATCCATCTATCGTGTTTTCCGGGTGGTGCGGCCGAGCGCAGGCTCCTTAACTTTGCAGTTAAAAGATCCATGGCCCGAGGATGCATTATTTCCTGGAGAGGATGGGGATAATCCGGAGCATGACACGCTTTGGTTCTACGACTTTAAGCCAACGCCAGGTGCACGAGTCCGCGTGGCTGGTATGCAGATGCAGGCTGGTCTGGGCGGCGCACAGGTAGCGGTCGTTCCCGAGTCTGACGAGTTTTGGGGCTACGTGATCAATGGAACCTACGAGCCAGCCGGTAGCGATAGCGAACTCTCGCGTGATGAAACGCCGGTAGTACACAGCCTTCGAGTCACGGAGCAGCAGACGGTACAGGGTAATACACAGTTTACAGAGCTGACCATTACCTTTGATGCCAATGGGGAGCTGGCGTCCGCAGAGGTTTGGGCAGGACCGGAGGGACAGGAGCTGGTCCATGTTGCGGACACGTTCACGCGCCAAGCGACGTTCCGTATCGACGTGGCGGGCAATTGGATGTTACAGGTTCGTCCAATGGGCCATACCCGTGCAGGTCCGGCAGCGAGCGTTTTCTATGTGACGCAAGTCACGGATCTGCCACCCTGGAACTATGACTCTTTGTTGATTACAGAAATTGCTGGTGGGTTGCGTCGGTATGCTTTTGAGTATGTCGACAATGATCCCCCACTTGATTTAGCAGGTGCTGAGATTCGCTACCTTTCTGGTAAGCATGCTGCGCCTGTGTGGGATGCCATGACGCCGTTGGGTAGTGGTTTTCACACGGCGACGTTTGAGAGTGTCCTGCCCCAAGAAGGGGATTGGACTTTTGCGCTGCGTGCCCGCAATACGTCTGGGCAGCTCTCTACAGATGCGCTTATCCGTATCGCAAAGCTCGGCAAGAACTTTGACCAGGTGCAAACCGTAGACAAGACGCCTCCGCCGGCCGTGGCCGGCTTGGCTGCGGTTGCTGGCCTGGGAACGGTAATTGTGAGCTGGGACCAGGCCGTGTATGAAACAGGGCATGGCCATGCACGTACGATTGTGTATGCCGCAAAAGGGGCTACCGCTACCGTATCGTCGGCAAAGCCTGTGGCCGAGTCGCATAACGGCCCTGTTTCGTTTAGTGCTGGGCTGGGTGAAACCTGGCGAGTATGGGCCAAGCATGAGAGCGTAGACGGCGTGCTCTCTAGTGCATACGCTGGGCCAGTCAATGTCACGCTGGGGAAAGTGGGCGATGCGGATCTGGCGGAAGACTTGGATCTGGCCAAGCGTTTGGCTGACGGCTCAATCACGGCAGAAAAGCTGGCTGATGGTGCCTTGACTGAAACAAAGTTTGCCCAAGGCGTGGAGCCAGTTAAGATTATTCCTGATTCGGGAGCGTTGCCCACCACAAAATCGACGTCAAGCGTGCTCTGGAAGGGGGCGCTATATGTCTGGAGTGCTGCAGCGAAGAAGTACGAGAAGGCGGTAGCTGACGTTGCTCCTGAGTCTCTCGGGCCAGACAAATTCTCGCCTGGCATTGAGCCAGTGACCACGATCCCCGACAGTGGTCAATTGCCGACTTCCAAGGTGACGGCTACTGTTTCCTGGAAAGGTGTTTTGTACGCGTGGAATGCCGCGACCAAAAAGTATGAAAAGGCGGTGGCGGATGTTGCTCCCGAGTCATTGGGGCCAGACAAGTTCTTGCCAGGCACCGAGCCAGTTACGGTCATTGCCAATAACAAGCCACTGCCAACCGTTAAGTCGACATCGAGCATCGTTTGGAAGGGCAAGCTGTACCGGTGGGATGGCACCAAGTATGTGTCGAGTGTCGATGCGGGTGATATTGCTGGCAAGGTCACCGATCAGCAGATCGCAGACATGAGTGCGGCAAAGCTGACAGGGGAAATTGCAGGTACTCAGATTGCTGACAATGCGATCAAGACGCCACATCTTGCGGCGGGATCAGTTGCAGCTGAGAAAATTGCGGCAGGTGCTGTGATTGCCTCCAAGTTGTTTGTGGGAGCAAACGGTAATTTGATTCCCAATGGGGCGGGGGAAATGGGACTTGACCAAGCCAAGCTTGGCTGGCCAAGCCGGTTTGTGGTCGATGAAACAAACGCCCCAGATGGGTTTCCCTGGTCGTATCGTTCCCCAGCGGGTGAAACCGGCACGAGGGATTCCACCTTCGGCCCTATCCCGGTAGAGCCTGGAGCTGAGTATCAGATCACCATCTGGGCCATGGCGGATCGGGCTGATAGCCGCGTCTATATAGAAGGGCGGAATCAGTCTGGTGCACACGCGTTTAAGAACGCAAAAGGAGATGGTGGGTCACACGTTTATGTGCTGGCCAACCGAGTTTTGCCCACGAGCTGGACGCGGTTTTCGACAACGGTCACCATCAGTGATGGCACCACACATTTGCATCGCTTCCGCTACTACATCAACCACGCCAATGGGACAGAGAGAGGGGCAGCGCAATCCTTTGCTGGGCTGACCATGGTCAAGAGGGCGACGGGTGAGTTGATTGTTGATGGTGTCATCACGGCAGACAAGGTGGCGGTCAATGCGATTTCTGCAGATAGCATCCAAGCCAATGCCGTTACAGCTGGGAAAATTGCAGTTGGCAGTGTAGGAGCTGAGCATGTCCAAGCTGGGGCCATCACTGCAAGTAAAGTGACCCTCTCGGATTTTACGAATCTGATCACTAATTCACAGTTAAATGATGCGGATGCTTGGACTTTAGATACAGATGTAGTTCGGGTGCCTAATCCGGGAAATGGAGCTGCGGCCGGCTCTTTTCGGATTCCAGGCGATATTACCGTCAATCGGTATGCGCGGTTTAATGGCGTAGCGGTTACGCCTGGGACTTCATATCTTATGTCAGCTCACTATCGGGCATCCAGTGCGGCGGGCCGGAAATTAACACCTCGCTTTGGAGTGATGTGGCTGGATAAGGATGGTGGATATATTCAGGAGAATCTGTTCAGTGCCAGCGATGTGCTTTTCACAACCTATGCCTATAGAGAAGCGGTGTTTACAGCACCTGAAGGAGCGGTGACAGCAGTCTGTCTTTATGGCCGACTGGCTATGGACCAGATCAATGAGGGGTTTATTGAGCTTCCGTCTTTTCGAGCCATGACGGGAGGGAGCCTGATTGTCGACGGGGCAATTTCGGCTGATAAGGTTGCTGCGAATGCCATTTCTGTTGAGAAAATTGCCGCGAATGCCGTCACTACAGCCAAAATCGCAGCGGGTGCAGTAACGGCAGATCAAATAGCAGCCAATTCGATTACAGCGGAAAAACTGGTGGTTTCGTCTCCCACGAACCTGATTCCCGACACTTTTGGGTGGACTGAGCGAACGAATGCTTCCTCTTGGCGCCGTGTGGGTTTTGGCCTCAATAATACTAATGGCTCGGTCTGGTTACAGCACAAGATATCGGTAGCGTTGGATACCTTGTTCGAGGTCAGAAAAGGGACTCAGTACTTGTTCTCAGTCGAGATGACTTGCCAGACGGATGGGGCGCGACAAGTGTTTGAGGTTGTAAAAGAGGACGGCGACTCATTTTCTCCACGTCGGTTTTTGGGTTCGTTTGTTACCTCCTCGGATGATTATCGCTTGTATACGAACGGGGTCGAGTTCGAGACCTCGGAAAGAGTGCGCCTTAAGGTGTTCGCCAATGACAATCAAGCTGCATCCACAGGTGGCTACATGTGGATCAGAAATCCTTCTTTGCGAGCCATGGCGCAAGGGGAGTTGATTGTTGATGGTGCCATCACGGCAGACAAGGTGGCCACAAATGCTGTGACTGCTGACAAAATTGCCGCGAATGCAATTACTGCGACGAAGATTTCGGCAGGGGCTGTCGGTGCTGAACAGATTGCTGCAAATGCGATTACTGCGAAGCACCTAGTTGTCGCCGACCGATCTAACTTGCATCCTGATCCTACCGTATCGTTGGGCGGAGAAAGTTCGATTTGGTACATTCCTTCGTGGGTTGCGGCTGTGCCTGCAGGAACATCTACCGTCGGATGGGGGTTTAGTGGAGGAGTGTTACGCGCGACTGCTCCGAATCCAGGCACGGTGTGGAATGGTCCCTATTTACGCACGGGGAATATTGAGCTGCAGGGCGGTCAGGATTATGTTTTGTCCTTCCGGCACCGGCGGTTCAATGCTGGAACCTCGGTATTTAGAACGGTTGTGTATTTTTATGATGCCAACGGTGAGCATATCTCCGGGGCAAACGCTCTGCTAAATCACACAACGAGCTCGGCAACTCCGCAAGATGTTGTCTTGCCTGTCACTGCCCCGGAAAAGGCGGCTACGATGCAAATCTATTATCAGCAGTATCCGGACACTAGTACGTCTGGTTTTATTGTTGGTGATTTCTTTGTACGTCGTGCGGCTTCCGCAGAGATGATTGTCGATGGTGCTATTACGGCTGACAAGCTGGCTGCCGGGTCGGTGGTGGCTGGGAAATTAGCGGCTAATAGCGTGGCTGCAAACAATATCGCAGCAGGTGCTATTACAGCTGACAAATTGGCGGCGGATTCGGTTACTGCGGCGAAGCTCGCGGCAGGGAGCGTGAACGCGAGCAAGATTGAAGCCAATGCGGTGACCGCTGACAAGCTGGCTGCAAATAGCGTGACAGCGGTAAAGATCGCAGCCAATGCAGTGACGGCAGACAAGATTCAAGCGGGGACGATTACTGCAGAGTCAGGGGTTATCGCAAACGGTGCCATTACAAATGCCCATCTGGATAACGCGATTGTGACGACGGCGAAAATTGCTGACGGTGCCATTTCGCGTGCGAAGATCCAGACTGCAGCCATTGGGGAAGCGCAAATCGACAATGCGGTCATTACCAGTGGCAAGATTAGGGACGCCCAAATTCAAAACGCACACATTGTTAATGCTGCGGTCGATACGATGCGAATCTCTGGAAATGCGGTAACTGTGGTTGCGTACGCCACTGCAGGCAAAGAGTTTTCGTCTGACAATAGCTTTCGAAACATAGTGGTGGGAATCTACTTGAAGCACCCTGCCGATGTTGTCGTGACTGCCGTGACGGAGGGGGAGTACATAATGGCGGGCGGAAGACATGGTACGAAGCAACATGTTATTCGTTATGACACGGGAGGGTACAACGTGCATAGTTTTACGGCTGCGGCTCTTACTTCAATTGAGGAACCCTCAATGAACAATAGAGAGTCCAGTATGGTTGGTACGGGGATAGGTACAGTTAAACACTCTGTTCCAGCAGGGTGGATACAGTTCTCGCTAAATCAACGACCTAGTGGGTGGTTTGGTGGTGGGACTTACCTGCCTGCAGTAATTCGCATTGAAGCTTTCATGAGGTGAGCATGAATAAGGTCGTTTCTCTGTTTCGGGCAGGGCGGTTTCTTCAAAGGCTGGAGGGGCCATCCGCACTTGTTATTGAGCCTTTTTTGGCTCAATGGGACGGTGACCATGCACCCGGCGTGCTTGATGAGACATGGTGGTACTACGGCGGGAAGGCTCGCAAACGGCAAACTTGCCCGGCAGTCCTGGATGGTCTAACGCTGTGCGGGGTCCGGCCTGGCAGCGTCATTACGATAGAAGGCAAGCAGTATGAATGCACAGAGGGCGGGGATGTGGAGCTGTCGTTCCAATACCCAGGCACGTACGAAATCACGGTCACGCGCTGGCCGTATTTAGACGGGAGGTATGTCGTTGAAAATCCACCACCAGCCGAATAACCACGCAGAACGTCGGCAACGAGAGTATCCGAATATCGGGGATCAGCTCGATGCGGTGTACAAGTTGGCTCGCCATATGCAGGAACGAGGCCAGCAGTTACCGCCAGATGTTGAACAGTGGGTGGCTCAGTGCCGAGCCGTTAAAGAAAAGTATCCAGCCGCTTAGTAAGCGGTTTTTTTTTGGAGTTTGATATGCCATTCGCGATTTTTACTAAGAGCATGACGACGGAAGGTGGGCCCGCTAAGGCCCATTCTATTGGGCGTATTTCTACTGAACGTGGCAGTGCGGGTTGGACGGTGCAAGTCGATCATCATGCGACTCAAGAGCAGGCAGAGCGACAGGCAGGAGTGGTCTGGCAGACGTATTACGTGATGCCATTTGATACCGCTCTGGGTGGCCAACCTCAGCTGTCTGCCGTTACCTGGTTGATTGCAAATGAGCCGGCATTTTTTGGGGGGGAAGCCGTGGTAGGTGTGGACCCAATAGAAAGTGCTGAAGAGCAGCAGTAAATCACAATGTGATCGTAGTGAGGCTGCCTGAAGTGCGGTTTCCCGAAAATTGTTCCCCCCGGCCCGCTTGAGCGGGTTTTTTTATGTCTGCTGCACCCATAAAAGGGATGCAGCAGACAGGGCAAATTTGAATAAGGAGAAGGGCCTGTGCTGAATAACGACGCCGCTCACCTACCCATAAGCACCGGCTCGGCCCTGCTTATTTATGGTTGGACGATGCAGGACTTTGTGCTGACTTTATGGGCGGCTTATGTGGTGATTTTGATTGTGACCAAGCTGCCGGACTTTACTCGTGCGGCCGCGCGGATTGTGGGCGGGATCCAGCGTGCCTGGCGCCAGCTCAAGGAGTGGAAGCATGGATCTGAAGACTAAGCTGGGTGCAGGGGTAGTCTCGGCGGCGATTGCTTTGGTTGCCGCCTGGGAGGGGCGCTCTTTGATCGCCTATGTGGACCCCGTAGGCATTCCGACTATCTGCGACGGCTACACACAAGGAGTCAAGCTGGGTGACATGGCCAGTCCGCAGCGTTGCGACGTCTTGACGGAGCAGGAGGTTCGTCGCGCTTTGAGTGTGGTGGATCGCTCCGTTAGCTATCCCTTGCCGGATGAGGTACGTGTGGCGCTGAGCAGCTTTGTTTACAACGTGGGGGCCGGGGCCTATGCCAATTCGACCTTGCTGCGCAAGCTACGGGCTCGGGATATAGCCGGAGCATGTCAGGAGCTGGATCGTTGGGTCTATGCCGGTGGCCGCAAGCTGCGGGGGCTGGAGCGGCGGCGTCAGGCCGAGAGGCAGTTATGTCTATCAAGTCTGCATTAGTAGGGGCTGCTGTTCTGGCAGCCCTTTTTTTATGGGGGGCGCTTTATGGTCAGGAGCAGTATCGCAAAGGCTATGAGCTGGCCCAGGCGCAGACCAGGGCGGCGCAGTTGCAGGCCGAGGTCCGTGCGCGCTTGATGGAGCAACGATTACAAAAGGAGGTGGAGGATGTTCGAGTCACTTATCAAATGCAGCTGGATGCGGCTAAGCGTGCTGCTGTGGCTGCTCGCGCCGATCTTGATGGCTTGCGCAGCAAGCTCGCCGCCGCCAATGATCGTGTCGCCGCTCAGGCTGCCCGAGCCGGACATGCGCTGGATGCAAACGCCCGAATTGCCAGCCAGCTGCGCAACGTGGTCGGCCTGTGCGCAGAGCGATATACAGAGATGGCAGGAGTTGCTGATGGATACCGGAGCGCTTTAAGCGGTTTGCAGGGGTATGTGTTGGCCTTGAGAAAATAGGGCGCCACAGATGGAAACAGCCAGGGCGTTAGCGCTTCGTGCGCTTAGCGTTGCAGGCCTTCGGTTTGATAAAACAGTTTCAGGTCGCGAGGGCTGCCTAGTCTGACTTTAGGCAAGGTGCTTGCCTCGAAAATGCTCAAGTATTTGTGGCGATTGGGCGGGGTCACGATGGCGATATGGCGGATCATTTGCCATTTCACACTATCTTTACCGCCTTCCAGGGCTCCACGACGGTTGCGCTCAAACAGGGTGCGCCGGAAGTAGCGCAGCAGGCTGGTAGCGGTGGAGACCTCTAGCACGATGAAACCTGTAGCGCGAGCCAGACGTGGGGCCAGGTGGCGCGTGTAGTTGCCTTCCATCACCCATTGTTCTTGCGCAATAGCTGCCTGGTGAAGCGCAACAAAATCTGCTTCGGGGCGGGGCACCCAGTTGCTATGGGGCAGGTGGTAGAGCTGATCCAGATGCACGGCCGGGATGGCCAGCTTGCGTGCGATCGCGTCAGCCAGGGTGGATTTGCCGCTATTGGATGGGCCAAGAATGCAGATGCGGGGGCCTAAGTTCTCAAGAAGGGGCATGGTGCAGTGATGGTGTGATGTCGCGCTTGGTAACAAGGCAAGCCCAACACCGCCATTTTAATAAGAACGCTGATGATATCTGCTGTTATGGTTAAGTTTCAAGCCATGAACAACAGGAGTCATTATGTCTGCTTACGTTAAATTGCGCTCGGCCGTGGCGCTGGCTTTGTTATCAAGCGCGTTGTCGTTTCCTGCCTATGCCCAGTACACGGGCCCGTCGGAGATTGGTCAAACGACGGTTGCGGAGATCCTGAAAAATCCCGTCGATGATCAGGACGTGCGGGTGCAAGGCCATTTGCTACGTCAAACGGCCCACGACAAGTTTCTGTTCTCTGATGGCAGCGGGGAGATCGTGGCGGAGATCAAGGCCAAGCATTTTGCGGGTCAGACTCTGGATGAGAAAACCAGGGTGGAGCTGATTGGCGAAGTCGATACCAGTTCCAAGCGCCCGCCCGAAATTGAGGTGGATTTTTTGAAAGTTGTGGACTGATAGCCCTTGCTTGATGCCCCGTCTTTCTGCTGCCTGATTATCCCCATAGGCGCTGCTTAAATGTGACGCTACACTGGCCGGGTCGCGGTGCAGGCCGCTTTTTATTTTCGTGTCCAGAATGGCTAAGATCCTTCCCATCTTGATGTTGGTCGTCTCCAATGTGTTCATGACCATTGCCTGGTATGGGCACCTGAAATATCCCAATAGCCCCTTGCTGAAAGTCGTTCTGATCAGCTGGGGCATTGCTTTGGTGGAGTACTGCCTGGCGGTGCCGGCCAACCGTTTGGGGCACACCGTCTACAGTGCCGCGCAGCTAAAGACCATGCAGGAAGTCATTACCTTGCTGGTGTTCGTGGTGTTCTCGGTGTTGTATCTGAAAGAGAGCTTTACGCTGAATCACCTGCTTGGCTTCACACTGATTGGTGCCGGCGCGTTTTTTATTTTTTACGGGCCGCTGAAGTAAGAGCAAGCCTCATCACCGTTCAGGCATAAAAAAAAGCCTCGCATGTCGCAAGGCCTGAAGCCGGATAAATAGGGAGGTGAAAAATGTTATCCGGTATTTCCATACTACGGATGGGCAGGCTTGCTGACTAGGTTCAAAGCATAGCAGTGAGTAACTATTTGTGGCTCCGAATGTGCTGTTTCTTATGGGGTTTAGAGGATCTGAACCAGGACAGTCTGTCATCTGAACCGAATAAAGAATGCCTCTGAAATAAATAAACCCCAAAGTCGGAATCAACTCCAACCTTGGGGCTATGTGATCAGGTCGTCAGTGCAAAAAGCGCTTGGACGACGTTGCTGCGTGAATTACTTGCTGACTTGTTCGGACTCGACAACCATGTCCAGAACATCGGCCTTGGACGAGGCGTCTGCAGGCACGTTCTTCAGTTCGTAGCGGTTGATACGCAGCACGTTACGAACGCCAGGAGTATGGGTGTAGCCCTCGATGTCGCCGTAGTAGTACATCCAGTCACCCGTGTAGGTCTTGACGCCCGAATCGCTGTACTGGATCTCGCGTACCTTCAGGCACTGGTAGTTTGGAATCAGGGGGTGGGAGCACTTCTCTTTTTGTGCAGCCACTTCCAGGAACACACGGGTTGGCTCGCTGCCGTAACGGGTCGTTGCAGTAGGCTCACCTTTCAGGCGCCATTTGGTGCCGTCTTTAAAGTTCAGGGTCAGGACCGGTGCTGGATTATCCGGTGCGGAATCGGCCTTGGCCATGCTCCAGTCTGTCGCTGTAGGCAACAATTTGCCAACGGCTTGTTCGTTGCGCATCAACTCGGGGTCCGAGCACATTTTCAGGGTGCTGACTGGCGAGGTAAAGGTGATTTTGGAACCGCTGATGGTGTAGCCGCTGCCCAGGACATTACACAGATTGTCGATCGACATCATGGTGTCAGTGAAATTCAAGGTGACTTGCTCGCCGCCTGCGCCAGGTATGGCAGGGGCTGGCTGGCCGTCTTTGCCGGTAGTGGCAAACAGACGCCAGTGATAAGCCTGCAGAGAGGTTTCTTTATCCATTTGGCGCTCGGAAGTCGCGGTGTTGCTGTTGTTTGGAGCCGCGCAAGCGGCCAGACCCATTAAGGCCAATGTACCAATCGTCAACTTGAGGGTGTTTTTCATGAGTGGTTTCCTTGATGAGTCGTGGGCTGCATTGGGAGTGTCAGCCCGGGGTTGAAAAATAAAACAATCAGAGTGGGGGTGTTCTGGTGGAACGGTCCCACTTCCGATCAAGCTTGGGGTAAAGCTTGGACTTGATTATCCAGACTTTCGCGCAAGGAGTTTGGCAAGGATAGTAAACGTGCCAGCTCGTCCAGATACGCGCGTTCCATATAGCTTTGCTCGTCAATGACGATGGCGCTGGTCAAGTAAATTTCGGCCGACATCTCGGGCGTTTGCGCCAATTGGGCGATGGCTTGCGGGTCAACCGGTTTGAGCAGTTCTTGTGACAGCCAGAGACGGGCTTGTTCGGGGGCGGCCATTTTACTGATTTCCGCGTCAATCAATTCGCGCTCGGCATCACCGATATGGCCGTCTGCCTTGGCAGCGGAGACCAGAGCGGCCAGGATGACCATGGCATGGGTATCGGCCGGGCCGTTGGAAGCCAGCGGCAGCGGGGCGGCTGGGACCGCTTGCACGGGTGTTGGGGCCGCTTGCTGGCCCGCGTTTTGTTCCTGCCAGTTCTGATAGACCTTGATGGCCAGGGCACCCAAGGCAGCGGCTCCGCCGTACGCGGCCATGGAGCCGCCCATTTTGCGGAACTTCTTGTTGCCCAGCAGGACGCCCAGAACGCCGCCTACCACAGCGCCGCCACCAAAACCACCGGCTTGTTCACTGATCTTCTTACCCAGGCCGGAGGAGTTCAATTGGCCTTGACCTTGTTTTAGTGCGCTTTGGCCGCTTTGCAGAATTTGTTGCAGCATTTGCTGAAGTGACATGGGTTCGCTCTATGAAAGGTAAACAGTAGCTTCGTTATAAACTACTTTATTGTGTGTGCCCGCGTACAATTGTAAGCAGACCTGCCGGAGCAAATCGTTCAATAAGACGTGTGCGGCACGGGGAATTTGGTATCTTATGCCCAGATCAATCCATATAAGCGCGGCTGCGCTGATATCAAGGGGGGAAGGGCCTAACTGGCTCTGCACATTATGAAATTGACTCGAACTGCTTTCGCTTTGTCCGTTGTTCTGGCCGCTCTGGCCACACCGGCTCAATCACAGGTCAAGATTGGCGTGATCGCCTCGGCCACTGGACCGACCGCCGTGGTCGGTTTGCCGCAGCGCAATACCGTGCCGCTGCTCCCTACCAAGGTTGGCGATCTGACGGTTGAGTACGTCTCCCTGGATGATGCCAGCGACCCGAACCAAACGGTGACGCTGTTCAAGAAAATGATTTCCGAGGACAAGATCGATGCCTTGATCGGGCCTACCGGATCGCCCAATGCCATGAGTCTGATTCAATTTGCGGCCGATTCGGGCACGCCTGTGCTGGCGCCGGTGGGCGCGGCGTCCGTCGTGCTGCCCATGACCGAGCAAAAGAAATGGGTCTTTAAAACGACCCAGAACGACGACATTATTGCTCAGGCCCTGGTCAAGCATATGGTCGATACCGGCGTGAAAACAGCCGGTTTCCTGGGCTTTAACGATGCCTACGGCGAGAGCTGGTTGACCGTGTTCAAGGAACTGGCCGAGGCGAACAATATCAAGATTGTGGCCACCGAGCGTTATGTGCGTTCCGATACCTCGGTAACAGGCCAGGCCTTGAAGATTTACGCGGCCAAACCAGATGTGGTCCTGGTAGCCGGCACTGGCGCTGCGGCTGTTCTGCCGCAAGTGACGCTGGTTAAGCAAGGTTACAAAGGGCAAATTTACCAAACTCATGGTGCTGCGCTGCCTGCGTTCTTGAGCCTGGGTGGCGAGCAGGTTGAAGGCACTATTCTGGCGGCCAGCCTGATGTTGGTCTTGCCTGAAATTGCCGATAGCAATCCGTCCAAGCCTATCGCGCAGGACTACATCCAGCGCTATACCGAGCGTTATGGTCAGGCTCCTGCTACATTTGGTGCCAACGTGTACGACGCTGGTCTTTTGCTGGAAAAGGCAATTCCTGAGGCGGCTACCAAGGCCAAACCCGGAACGCCGGAGTTCCGTTCGGCTTTGCGCGATGCGCTGGAGCAAACCCGTGATCTGGTGGCTACCCAAGGTGTGTATACCATGTCGCCCGAAGACCATAGCGGCTTTGACGAGCGTGGTCGCGAGCTGATTACGGTACGTAATGGCCAATGGCACTTGCTCAAACCCTAAGCAGGTTGACAGGCAGGTATGGAAAAACGCGGCTTAAAGCCGCGTTTTCTGTTTTCCTTGAAGGAAAGTGGAGGGAGGACCGGCCTGCTTAACCGGCCTGGCTGGGAAGGCTGAGCAAAATATGAGGCTCTTCAACTTCAAGCTCAGTTTTCAGGTACTTGGCACCAAAACGGCTGAGCGCCACGATCAGTTTGGCGGGAATGCCATCCAGAAGAATGTAATAGTCCTCCTGGCCCTGCTCAATTTGCTGGACTACATCCGGTTGAGAGCGTTGCCAGCCTGCGCCTCCAAGATGGGTGATTCGTTCGTAAGGGTCCCGACGCATATCTTTCGTGACGTATGCAACCTCGATCATTTGCCACCTCATGAAGTTCTTGTTGGGACCTTCATCATTGGGCATATGATGGCTGACAGCCATTAGGGATTTTACGAACCTTGAGGTTTAGACCTTCAAGGCCTTGACCAGATAGGGGTCCAGGTCTGGTTGACGCAGCAACCAGTTCTTGTAGTCCTGTGGTACATCGGCAATGGCCATGCCCTTGTGTTTGCCAAAATGCAAAATGGTGGGAATCCGGGCGTGTTCGGAGAGCTGCCACAACTGTTCCCAGGTATTGATGTTTTGCGTCAGGCCCAGCAAGTATTGCAGGAGTGCCAGGCAATTACGTACATCGGCCAAGGCGCTGTGCGCATTGCGCAGGCGCTCGCGGGCGTTGGCGCGATCAATGTGATAGATCAGAGCGGACTGGCTGTAGCTGTCCAGGCCTGGAATCAAGTGCCGGGCCAAGGCCAGAGTGCAAATCCGCTTGATATTGGGCGAACCGGCCACGCCCCAGTCGTAGTCCACGTTATGGCCAATGATGTATTGGGTGTCGGCAGGCAGCTTGAACTCGGTATGCGACGGGCAGTCTTGCAGCTCTTCGTCGTAAATGTGGTGGGTGGCCAGCGCACCCAGAGAATTGGCTTCATCAGGCCGGTAGCGTTGCTCGAATTCTTCATTGACCAGCAAGAAGACAGGGTCGCTTAAACGCAGCCAGGCTGCCTCGATGACTTGAGGTTTGGCAGTGCCGGTGGTTTCAGTATCAAACAGCAGGGCAGACATACGGGAATCGCTAACAGACAAAGCCGTCATGGTAGTGCATGTGCCCCGCTTTGCCTATACGGGTTTCAGGCGAAAGCCTTCGGGAACGCCCCAGCGATTGGTGCGTAGCAGCCAGTGCGTCTGGCAGCTCAGGCAGCGGTACTGGGTCTCATGAGCCCCGTCAGGAGAGGGAGGATGCTGTCCCAGTAAACGCAAGTCAGCATGCGCTTGGCTAGTACTTAATCCCTGTGGCAAGGTCAAACACGCTTGGCACAAGGGCGAGCCGTAAACTGACGCCATATCACCGCTCCCTGATGTTTTGTTTCGTATTGACACATCAGTATCGGTTTGCTTACGGATAGCGTCAAGTCTTCGTTTTTCGTTCGGGGAAATGATAGGAAAAACTCTGATCCCGACCGGCACGTTTTGCCTCGTACAAGGCCGTGTCGGCCTGACGAAGCAGAGCATGCAGATCCAGCGTGGAGGCTTCCAGAGTTGCGATACCCAGGCTGGCCGTCATGGTCAGTTGCTGCTCGTTATCCAGGGCCAGGGGCCGCAGGGCAATACTTTTGCGGACACGCTCGGCCACGGCATGGGCTTGGGTGGCGCTGCAGTCGGGCAGCAAGATGCCAAACTCCTCGCCACCCAATCGACCGCACAAGTCTGTATCGCGCAAAGCCAGGGAAATACGCTGGGTGATGGCGCTCAGGGCCAGGTCACCGACATGGTGGCCGTGGGTGTCGTTAATGGGTTTGAAGTGGTCGATGTCCAGAACAATGACGCTGACAGGAACGTGCCGTAGGCGACATTGAGTCAGCATGGTCTGGCTTTGCTGATAAAAGGCCTGCTTGTTGAGCAAACCGGTCAAGGCATCGTGGTGAGCCAGCCGCTGGAGCTTTTCCACTGCCAGATTACGGGCTGAGATCAAGCTGGCACTGGTAATGGAGGCGAGTGCAATGGAGGCAATGCCGATGCGCAGCGACAGCAGATCCAGTGAGGTATATAGCTGGCTGGGCAGGAAGTAGACCGGCTGGCTCAGGGCAAACAGTGTCCAGAGCACATAGAACAAGGTCAACAAGGTAGTGGAAAAGAGTGAGTAGCTCAGGGCGCACCACAATAAGGGCAGGACGGGAAAGGCCAGGGAGCCGGGGCCGTCAATCAGCAAACTCAACAAGCTGGTCAGTAATAAGGACAGGGCGGGTGCCAACTGGGCCAGACTCATCAAATGGGGCTCGTTCCAGTACTCCATGAAACGGCGTATGGGGCGGGCCGGGGCAGTCAGGATGACGGGCAAAATAGCGGTGTAGGAGATCATGCCGGTCAGCATCCAGGACAGGATGGCCAGCGACAAGGCTTGAGAGGTATGCAAAGACAAGGCAATGCCGCCTAGCAGGGCGGAAAGGATACAGGCCAGTCCGTAGTAGGCGGCCAGGGTCAGCATGGCCTGAGGGCGGCGCAAGGACAGGTCCAGCAGCGGATTGCGGGTGATCAGCCAGTATGCCAGCCCGACGCCACTGACATTGGCCAGGGTTAGCAAAAGGGCAATAGGCAGGGGGTTGCGGGCGATCAGTTCGGCGCACAGATAGGCCAGAATAACAATGACCCAGTTAAGGAACTGGCTGGCCCAATCCGGGCGACGAATGAACAGGCCCAGCAGCACGGCCTCGGCAGGCCAGAAGATGGTCAGGGCGTCGTAATGGCGCAGCTTGGTGCCCAGCAGGGTCAGGATCAAGACCAGGCTGAACAGGAAAAAACGGGAGAGATAGGAATAGCGCCGCGGCGGGCGCAAGCAGGAAGCCTGCTTTGATTTCATATCCGTTGCCATAGGAGCGCACGCTCGTCGTGGACGCTTTACAGCGTCGGATAAGTTTCAAGCCGCCACTATTTTAGGATGAAAGCAGGAATGTTTCTTGCAAATTGTAATTATATGTTTGTAAATGAAATTAATACGGGGAATTGGGTTGGGTTCCCCGTATTAATTGGCAGGCAAAGCCTTAGTTCAAGGCTGGTAAAGGGTGGCGTGGAGCCACGTGATGCACGTCCTGCAGGCGGAAACGGAAACGCACGTTGGCGTCCTGGTTCTGCGCGTCTGCCGTATAGGTGGTGCAGCCGTGTACAGGCGAGCTGAAAATCACGGTACCCGCCATGCGAGGGCCGTTCTTGGGTTGCAAGTAAACGGTATCGCCAATGCGAATATCGGTCTTGTTCAAGGCAATATGCTCAGGGCGCGATACCAAACCGGTTGGATAGATATTTTTCATCATTTTTTTCCTTATCGTGTGGCGTCATTACATCGTTTTTTTATTGAGATTTGATGACACCATGATGGATCGGTCTCCACACGGAGGCCAAGCCATTGCTATTTCAATGTAGAGCCGCGCTGGTCGAACAAATGTCAGGCAGACGTGCTCTGTGGCAGCATGGACAGCGCCTTATTCGTTTGCCAAGCAAATGGACGGAGCGAGTCCGCTACGATGCAAAAAATAAGTCTGGATGTGGCTGTCGTCGCCGTGGTGAATGAATACCCGCATGTTTGGGGACATGCCAGAAGGTCAAAGGGACCTGTTTTGCGTGGGTACATTCAAAAAATGTTGATCGCACTTTCTTGATGTAATGGTATGTTGGTGCAATCAATCAACTATTAACTCATAGCTTTGCGCTGTTGTCAAGTATTGATGCGAAATAGATTTTCAGAGTCGATGTTTCTGATCCACTTCTTTGCAATCAGTCTCCAAAGCAGGGGCAGGCAGGCGCTCAGGCTGTTTTAGAATAGGTCCCTTAACTTGCCTTTTCTGTTGCGACTCATGATTACCATCACTGGCCTTTTTACCCATCCCATCAAATCCTGTGCCGCCCAGGCCCATCCACAGGGCGTGGAGGTCAGCGTTGCGGGCCTGGCCTTTGACCGAGAGTGGGTTGTTGTTGACCAACAGGGCGTATTCATGACGCAGCGTCGCTGGCCGCGCATGGCCTTGATTCAGCCAGTGGTGCAGGACGGGCAGATTACTGTGCAAGCGCCTGGTATGGATTCTTTGTCCTGGTCTCTGGATGCCCCGGCAGGGGATAACGTCGCTGTGTCCGTGCGTATCTGGAGTTCAGATACCTTGGGCCGGGACGAGGGCGATCAGGTCGCGCAATGGTTTAGCGACTTTTTGCAGACTCCTTGCCGGGTATTGCGTAACCATACCCGCGCCAGGCGTTATGTACTGACCGAACGTGTGCGTCCCTGGGAAGAAAAGGCCCAGGGCTGGCGTCAGATTGGTGATCAGATCAACGGTTTTGGTTTTGCAGATGCGCTGCCTTTTCTGTTTACCAATGAGGCGTCCCTGGAAGAGCTGAACCGCCTGGTGCAACAGTCAGGTGAGCAGGCCGTGCCCATGAATCGTTTCCGCGCGAATGTGGTTTTTGAGGGCCTGCCCGCGTATGAAGAAGACTATGTGCTGGGTGTCAGCAGTGAAGGCTTGAGCTTTGCCTTTATCCGCCCTTGTACTCGTTGCCCTATGCCCAATGTGAATCAGCTGACAGGGGATGTGGGTACTCAACCCGGCCTGGCCCTGGCACAAAGCCGTCAGTTCCCGCAAGGGACCTTGTTTGGCATGCAGGCCATGCTGGTTGAATCCAAACCTCAGAGACTGAGTATCGGCCAGACGCTGGATGTGGAATACAGCTTTTAAGCCCTGAACCACACTGGATCAGGCGTAGTCCAGGGGCAGACGGGTCGTGAACTTGATCTGCTCCATGGCGAAACTGGAACTGACGTCGGTCAGCTCTATTTCCGAGATCAGGCGCTGGTAAACACGGTCAAAGCTTTTGATGTCAGGCACAACCACGCGCAGCAAATAGTCGGTATCGCCGCTCATGCGATAGAACTCCACAATTTGCGGGATCGCCTCCACCACGGCCGAAAACTGGCTGTACCACTGTTTGTTGTGCTGATTGGTCTTGATGGCCACAAACACCGTCACCCCGACATTCAGCTTTTCAGAGCTGAGCAAAGCCACCCGTTTTTCGATATAGCCTTCCTGCTCCAGGCGCTGTATGCGTCGCCAGCAGGGTGTGCTGGACAAACCCACCCGATCGGCAACTTCCTGGATGGCCAAGGTGGCATCGTTTTGGAGGATCTCCAGAATGTGCTTGTCGAATTTATCCAGCATAAAAATAATTTCCCAATAATCTTGCTGATTGTAGGTATTTATTCTCGGAATTCTGCCTGCAGTAGCGTGAAAACGCAATAATTGCCCTTGGGCTCTTGCGTAGACTGTTTCCATTCATCTTTAGCGATCAGGATCAGGAAAACAGCATGCAGGACTGCAATTATCAACAAACCCGTTTGACCCATGTAGGACGGGACACCAGCGTGTCGGCTGGTTTTGTGAATGTACCCGTTTGTCGCGGCTCCACGATCCTGGCCGACAATCTGGAGCAATGGGCGCAGCGCAAGGAGCCTGACAATCCCTACGCGTCTTATGGCCGTTTCACCAATCCCACCTTGCAAGCCTTGACGCAGGCCGTGGCCGAGCTGGAAGGCGGTTTTCAGGCCAGCTTGTTTCCCTCTGGATTGGCGGCCTGTACTCATGCCTTGTTGGGCATGTTGGAAGTTGGAGATCATTTGCTGATACCGGATTCAGTCTATGGACCGGTACGCGCGTTTGCCCAGCAGGTGCTGGCCAGCCGCATGGGTATTCAGGTGCAGTTCTATGAGCCGTCTTTGGGTGACGGCATGGCCAGCCTGATTCGTCCCAATACTAAGGTGGTGTACGTAGAGTCGCCCGGTTCGGCCACTTTCGAGATTCAGGATATTCCTGCGATTGCTCGCTGTGCGCATGCGGTGGGGGCGTATGTGCTCTTGGACAATACCTGGGCTACTCCCTTGTTCTTCCAGCCCTTCGAGCATGGTGTGGACGTATCCATTCAGGCGGCCACCAAGTATCTGACCGGGCATTCCGATGCCTTGCTGGGAATTGCCACCGCGAATGAGCGTGCCTGGCCGTTGCTGCGCCGTGCTGCACATGATTTTGGTCAGACAGCCGGTCCTGACGATGCCTTTTTGGCGCTGCGCGGCATGCGTACTTTAGGTGTGCGTTTGCGTCAGCACCAAGCCAGTGCTTTGCAGATTGCCCGTTTTCTGGAGAATCATCCGCAGGTTCAGCGGGTGTTGCATCCGGCATTGGAATCGCATCCCGGTCATGCTATCTGGAAGCGGGATTTCACCGGCTCTACCGGCTTGTTTGGCCTTGTGCTGGAACCCTTGAGCGAAGCGCAGTTATCCTGCTTTTTCAAGACCTTGCGCCTGTTTGGCATCGGTCTGTCCTGGGGTGGCTTCGAGAGTCTGGCTTTGCCCATGGAGATGCCCAAACGCAATGGGAAAGCCTTGTTCGGGGAAGGGCAGTTATTGCGTTTGCATGTGGGGTTGGAAGAGCCCCAGCACTTGCAGCAAGACCTGGAACAGGCTTTGGACGCGGCTTATTCGCTCAACACGTCCAGAAGCACAAGTGGGCTGCGTTTAGTTGCCCAGCAGGCTTAACTGCTGGTTTTCCTGACGGGCGATCAGGCGACGCGTCTGTTCTTCACTGATGTCCAGGCTGGGATCATCCAAAGAAGGTTGAGCGGGGCTGGAGATGCTTTCTGCAATCCGGTTCCAGCGCAGTCCCAGTTTGCTGGGTTTGGCCGGGCGACGACGGCTGCGCGGGGCGGTTTCGTGCTGGTCAGGCGAGTACTGGGTCAGATCAAACTGGCCAGTGACGATCCCGACTTGCTTGAGCAGAACCATGGCCTGCAAGGGGCTTTTGAAACTGCGCGGATCTTTGCTGCGGGCGGTAACTAGCACAGCCTGACCGGCACGCGTGGCCACTTGTACAAAAAAATGATTGCCTTGTCCTTTGATGGACACACCTAAAATCCCCCCGGCTTGCGTGGCGGCACGCAGCTGCTGCAGGGTAAAGGTGACGATTGCGCCTTGACAGGGCAAAGAGGACATAAATTAGCGCTCAATAAAGAAAGCCCGCCGTTGCGGGCTGGTCGGGCAAATAGCTGCGTCCCCAAAGAGGGGACTCAAGGGCGACATTATGCCAAAAAATAGGCGGTTCGTGGCTTGGACGGCACAAGGCAGAAGGAAGTCTTGTGCGGGCAGGCACTCAGGCGGCGGCCTGGGCGCACAGGCGCGGCAGAATGTGATTAGCCAGCAAGGGGGCTAGCGTCAGCGAGCGGATTTCTTGCGGACTGACCCAGCGCGCTTCTTCCAGCTCGGCGGCGGCCTGGATTTCCCGGTTTACCGTCAAGGTGAAAACGTGGGCATGAACCACGTGGCCAGGTTCATTGGCGGCAGGGCTTTCAAAGTATGCCTCGTAGCGGGCAGAGGCGGTTTCTTCCGCTGTCAAGCCCAACTCTTCATCCAGTTCGCGTTGCAGGGCTTGCAAGGGCGTTTCACCTGCTTCCAGCTTGCCGCCTGCCTGCATGTAATAGGTGCTGCCACGTTTGCGGACCAGGAGAATTTGGCCTTCAGAGTTGGTGATGTAGGCGGCAGCCAGCAAGATGACAGGATTGGACATAGGTGTTTCAAGCAAAAAGGGTCAAGCCAGGATCGGTTCAAGCAGGCTATTTTTGCACAGGCTCGGAAGGGGTGTCATCCAGGGTTTTGGCACGCAGCAAATAGCGGGTGGCGAAAATGCCTGGGATCAAGAGCCCCAGTCGATACCAGCCCAGGTGACTGGTCAGCCAGGCCGAGGCGGCCAGCGACAGCCACAACATGATCAGCGCCCGGCGTTTGGCCTGGCGGGTCAAGCCCTGGCCGTTCTCCCAATTGCGCAGGTATGGGCCCAGATGGCGTTGATCCAGCAGCCATTGATGAAAGCGGGGGGAGCTACGGGAAAAGCACCACGCGGCCAATAATACAAATGGCGTGGTAGGCAGCAAGGGTAAAACAGCGCCGGCAATCGCCAGCGCCACACAAATCCACCCGGCAAACAACAGGGCGTAACGCATCATGTTTAGCGGGGAACGCGTCCCAGCATGTAGAACTCGTCATTGCAGCGCATGGACATGAAGTTGGCCATGCGGTTACTCAGACCAAAAAAGGCACTGATACCGGCAATATCCCAGGCGTCCTCGTCGCTGAAACCGTGCTCGTGCAGGGCCTGGAAGTCGGCGTCTTCAATCTCCTGAGCGTTTTGCGAGACTTTCATGGCAAAGCTCAGCATGGCTTTTTGGCGTGCCGGAATATCGGCCTTGCGCCAGTTCACGGCAACCTGGTCTGCCACCAGCGGATTCTTGGCGCGGATGCGCAAGATGGCACCGTGGGCAATCACGCAGTAATGACACTGATTGGCGGCGGAGGTGGCCACCACAATCATTTCCCGGTCTGCATGGCTCAAACCACTGGGCTTTTCCATCAGCGCGTCGTGATAGGCAAAAAAAGCGCGGAATTCGTCAGGACGGTGGGCCAGAGCCAGAAACACATTCGGAATAAAACCGGATTTTTCCTGCACGGCTTCAATTCGACTGCGAATATCCTCGGGCATTTCGGCCAGCGTGGGGACGGGATAACGGCTGATAGCGGGTTGAGCGTGGGTCTCGGGCATGGCTTGTCTCCAGGTAAAAATGGATGTTCTAGTTCATCGAGTAATTAAATCCAGCTACGCAAAGGTGTCCAGGGTCGGTCAAGACGATATAATGACATATTGATCCTGCCGCGGGCAGGGCTCTACAAGAGAGCCTTACGGGCGGAACTGTACTTGCACACCACTACTGACGCGATAATGACAACCATCCTTGAATCTCTTCCAGTCGGCCAGAAGGTCGGCATTGCCTTTTCCGGTGGCCTGGACACCAGCGCTGCACTTTTGTGGATGCGCAACAAGGGCGCGATCCCTTACGCATACACCGCGAACCTGGGTCAGCCTGACGAACCCGATTACGATGCGATTCCCCGCAAGGCCAAGGAATACGGTGCCACGCTGGCCCGTCTGGTGGACTGCCGTCAGCAACTGGTGGCTGAAGGGATTGCCGCCTTGCAGTGCAATGCCTTTCACATCACCACCGGTGGCGTAACCTACTTCAACACCACGCCTATTGGCCGTGCTGTTACCGGCACCATGCTGGTTGCCGCCATGAAAGAAGACGACGTCCATATCTGGGGCGACGGCAGCACCTACAAGGGCAATGACATCGAGCGTTTCTACCGCTACGGCTTGTTGACCAACCCTGAACTGAAGATTTACAAACCTTGGCTGGACCAGACCTTCATTGACGAGCTGGGCGGCCGCGCCGAGATGTCCGAGTACATGCAGGAAAACGGCTTCGACTACAAGATGTCGGCCGAAAAAGCCTACTCCACCGACTCCAACATGCTGGGTGCCACGCACGAAGCCAAGGATCTGGAGTACCTGAACGCCGGTATCAATATCGTCAAGCCCATCATGGGCGTGGCTTTCTGGCGTGACGATGTGGCCGTGGCTGCTGAAGAAGTGCGTGTGCGCTTTGAAGAAGGTCAGCCTGTTGCCCTGAACGGCGTGGAATTCTCCGACCCTGTGGAACTGATGCTGGAAGCCAACCGCATTGGTGGCCGTCATGGTCTGGGCATGAGCGATCAGATCGAAAACCGCATTATCGAAGCCAAGAGCCGTGGCATTTACGAAGCCCCCGGCATGGCCTTGCTGCACATTGCTTACGAGCGTCTGGTCACCGGCATCCACAACGAAGACACCATCGAACAGTACCGCATCAATGGTTTGCGTCTGGGCCGTCTGCTGTACCAAGGCCGCTGGTTTGACCCACAAGCCATCATGCTGCGTGAAACCGCCCAGCGCTGGGTGGCTCGTGCCGTAACTGGCGAAGTGACACTGGAACTGCGCCGCGGTAACGACTACTCCATTCTGGACACCGTCTCGCCTAACCTGACTTACAAGGCCGAGCGTCTGAGCATGGAAAAAGTGGACAGCATGTTCTCGCCACGCGACCGTATCGGTCAGCTGACCATGCGTAACCTGGACATCGTGGACACCCGCGACAAGCTGTTCACCTACACCCAGGCTGGCCTGTTGGCTCCTGCCGCTGGTTCGGCTGTGCCTCAGCTGAAAGACAGCAAGAAGTAAGACACGGCTTGCAGATCGGGGTGGCTCTGGGCAGCCCTCTTGATCTGAAGCAGCAGTATCAAAACACCCCAATATTGGTTGAATCCGATATTGGGGTGTTTTTTTTATGGGATGGGCCTAGCGTTCTTGAACGGCTTTGCTTAATGCTGTCAGTGTTTGCTACAGCCTTGAGCTAGCAAAGAGGGACCTATAGTCAACTTGGCTTGACGAGACCATCAAGGCCAAGCAGCCGTTGGTGTATGCCGTACATCCAATCAGTCGATCAGTTTCCCGCTTGGCTCATGGAAGGCGAAGGGGCCGTCGAATTGGCCGACGGTGGCAGTATGGGTCACGATCTGGCCAAGGCTGTCCAGCGCATGAACGGCATAGCCGGGTGGCTCCAGTGTCCAGGCCGATGCTGCATTTTCAGCCAGATCCAGACAGACTTGATGCGCCACCGATGGGGCGGTGCTGGCAATGGTGCCGCCAAAACGGATCTGGATATTGCGATGCAAATGCCCGCTGATCACACGTTCGATATTGCTGTGTCGGCGCACAATTGCTTCCAGTTGTTCCGCTCCTTGCAGCAGGCCTATCTTGTCCATGTGGCCGATCAAGGTGTTGAAAGGAGGGTGATGCAGGGCAATGATGGTGGGGCGCTCAGGCTGTTGGGCCAACTCGGTACGTAACCAGTCCAGTTGTTCCTGATCCAGACTGCCCGCGCTGGCTCCCAATACCGCACTGTCCAGGGCCAGTAGTCTAAGCTCTCCAATGTCCACGCTGTAGCAAACGGGCCCGGCCTTACCCAGATAGGTATGTTCGGGAAAGCTCTCGCGCAGTTGCTGGCGGTCATCATGGTTGCCCGGCAACAAATACACCGGGATGGAGCCCAGCGGTGCCAGCAAGCGGCGCAAATGCGCATATTCTTGTGGTCGACCAAAGTCGGTCAGATCGCCCGTCAACACCAGGGCATCCGGTTTCTGGGGCAGGGCTAGAGCGTGGTTGATGGCGTCCTGCAGATAGGGGGCGGTATTCAGACGGCCATAAGCCAGCCGACCTTCTTCCCGAATATGCGGGTCCGTCATTTGAATCAGTAATGTTTTCAGCATCGTTATCCGCTTGCGTTAAGAGAGTGGCACGGTACCGGGCATCAGCTTGCCAGGGTTGATGTGAATTCCCACTGTACTGCCAAGGACGGCTCCGTGATCACGGTCTACCTCGGCAATCAGAGGGGCTTGTCCGTCCACGTCCAGGGTCAGTTGCACCCGTCCGCCCATAAAACTGCGTTGTCGCACTTTGGCACGTGCCCAGCCGCTGGGTGTATCCATGCAAACGCTGATGTCCTCCGGGCGAACCAGCAACTCCTGCGCCCCGCGCAAGGTCTCGGGGCAAGTCAGGCTCAGGTCTGCCAGACAGATTTCGTTATTGAGCAGGCTTTGTTCGCTGCGTTGCAGGACGTTGACCCGCCCGAGGAAGGTAGCGACAAAAGGGTGGGCCGGATGGCGGTACAGGCTTTCGCCATCGCCAATCTGAATGATGCGGCCTTCGTGCATGACGGCCAGACGGTCGGCAATGGCAAACGCTTCCTGCTGATCGTGGGTCACATGAATGGCCGTGATACGCAGGCGTCGCAGCAGCTCGGCCAGCTCGTCGCGCAAGGAGACTTTCAGCTTGGCATCCAGGGCGGCCAGCGGCTCGTCCAGCAGCAGAACGCGGGGTTGATTGGCAATGGCACGTGCGATGGCAACGCGTTGTCGTTGCCCACCTGACAAGGCGGAGGGCTGGCGTTTTTCCAGACCGTTCAGGCGCATCAGATCGACCAGCTCACCCACCAGCTTCTGCCGTGCAGGCAGAGCCATGCCCTTGATTTTCGGGCCATAGCCGATATTGGCTTCCACCGTCATGTTCGGGAATAGGGCGTAATGTTGAAACACCATGCCGACCTCACGTTTTTCAATCGGCAGATGGGTGACGTCCTGGCCGTCGAACAGAATGCGGCTGCCGGCATCGGGCATTTCCAGGCCGGCGATCAGTCGTAGCAAGGTGGTCTTGCCGCATCCCGAGGGCCCGAGCAAAGCCATGACCTCACCGGGGGCGATGTCCAGGGTGCTGGGATGCAATCCCCGTGTGCCATCGACATAGGTTTTGGCGCAGTGTTCGATACGCACCGGTATGTGTTTATTTTCCATAGTGTTTCTCCAGCAAGCGCGCCAAGGTCTGCAGCCCCCACAGCACGGGCAAGATGACGAGCATGAAAATCAGCGTATAGGCCGAGCCCACCTCGATACGCATGGACGCATAGCTATCGGCCAGCCCCACGGGCAAGGTGCGGGTCAGTGGCGTATGCAGCATCCAGGTCAGGTTGAACTCGCCTAGCGACAAGGTGAAGACCATCAGGCTGCCAGCCACAATCGCAGGCAGGATGGCCGGCAGCAGGATGCCGAAAAAGATTTGCGTAAAGCTGGCTCCCAGCGAGCGGGCCGCTTCTTCCAGGTCGATCAGGCTGCGTTTTTGCAGAGCTGCTGTGGTCGTACGCACCATAAAGGGCAGGGTGAACACAATGTGGCCCACCAGAATGAACCAGAAGCTTTGACGAAAGCCTTGCAAGGAGCCATAGGCCAGCAGCAGGGCCAGGGCCGAGGCCATGCCGGGGACCGCCACTGGCAAGGTCAGCAGTTCTTCAAAGCTACGCGCCAGACGGGAGCGGCTGCGTGCCAGGGCATAGGCACAGGGGACGCCCAGCACAATGACAGCCAGCACACAAAGCAGCGCCAGCTGCAGGGATAGCCAGACTGTGCTGCCGTAGTTGGCCCAGACGTGCTCCACCCATTTCAGGGTCAGGCCACTTTTCAGTCCGATACGATAATTGTTGACCAGCCCGGCCAGCACGGAAACCAGAATGGGGCCGAGCAGGAACAGCACGGTCAGTCCGGTGACAGCCAGAAGCAAGGGGGCAGGGCGATGGGGGTTTGAAGCCGTTTTCAGTTTCATGGTGCCCTCAAATAACGACCGAGGGATCGCGGACCAGACGCCGGGCCAGCCACAAGGTAAACCATGTCAGCAGCCCCAGGGAAATGGACAAGCTGGCCGCCAGGGTGAAATTCGCATAGTTGGTAAATTCGTTATAGATCGTGATGGGCAGCACTTCGTAGCGGCTGGACAGGGTGAAGGCCGTACCGAAAGCGCCCATGGAGGTGGCAAATACAATGGCACCGCAAGACAGGGACGTGGGGGCCAGTTCCGGTATCCAGACATCTCTGGCAATGTCCCAGCGTGTGGCTCCACAGGAGCGTGCGGCTTCCTCCAGGTTGCGGTCTATGGATTCGGCGGCTGCGGTGTAAGTAGCAATGGCGCGGGGCAGGGAAAAGTACAGATAGGCCAGAAACAAACCCAGCAGGCCGTAGGCAAAGGTCACTCGCCCCAGGCCCAGATCCTGGCTGATCTGGGCTAGCAGCCCCTGCCGACCACCCAGCAAGATAATGAAAAAACCCACGATGACGCCAGGAAAGGACAGGGGCAGCGTCATCAGGGAGAGCAGCAGGCGCTTGGCCAGCACGCGATAGCGAGCCATCACGATGCCGACCATGGCACCCAGCACCAAGGTGGCCAGGGTCACGATGGCGGACAGGAGCAGCGTTTGCAGCAAGGCCTGCAAGTACCGCCCCGATGTCAGCACGACCCAGTAGGTGTGCATGCCTTCTTGTGCGGGCAGGGCCAGAAGCTGTACCGCGGGCAAGAGCCAGAATGCGGCAAAGAAAGCGACGGCAGGGGCCGAGCACAAGGGCAGCAGGTATTTGCGTTGCATACGCTAACTCCACATGGACCGCTTAGCGGACCTCTGCCAGATAACGCTCGGCAAAGGGTTTTTGACCCTGTGCCATGCGCTCATAGTCGATGGCCTTGGCACGCGCGTATTCGCTGTCGGGCAGGAAGCGCGACTGGGCTTCCTTGCTGATGGCGCTGCTGCGAACCGGGCGCAGGAAAGCATTGGCCCAGATGGACTGCCCTTGCTCGGACAGCACAAAATCCAGCACCTTGCGTCCCTGTTCGGTGTGTGGAGCCTTGTTGACCAGGGACATCACATACGGCACCACAATCGTGCCTTCCTGGGGAATCACGAAAGCGACGTCCTCGCCGTCCTTGTACTGAGCGCGGTAGGCGCTGAAGTCATAGTCCAGCAAGATGGGGATTTCGCCGGAAATCAGGCGGGCATAGGCGGTTTGCTTGGGAACAATGGGATTGTTCTTTTGCAGGGCCTTGAACCAGTTGATGGCGGGATCAAAGTTGTCCATATTGCCGCCCAGGGCTTCGTTGATGGCAACGGCCCCTACATAACCCACAAAGGCGGAAGAGGGGTCCAGATACCCGACCAGGCCTTTGTACTCGGGCTTGAGCAGGTCGTTCCAGGAGGCAGGCACAGGCACATTGCCCAAGGCCGACTTGTTTACCATGATGCCCATGGTGCCGGAGTGGATTGCAAACCAATGGCCTTGCGGGTCTTTCAGCCCTTCGGGAATCTGTTCCCAGCCCTGGGGTTTGTAGGCCTGGGTCACGCCTTCTTTCTGGGCCTGAATGGCAAAGGTGATGCCCAGATAGGTCACATCGGCGACCGGATTGGCGGACTCGGCAACCAGCTGGGCCAGGGACTGGCCGGAGTTCTTGTTGTCGGGCGGGACGGTAATGCCGGTGTGCGCCTTGATGGCCTCGATCTGGCTGGCCCAGTCGGCCCATTCTGGTGGACAGTTGTAGCAAATGGCCGTCTGCGCAGCGGCGGCGCTTCCCACGGTCATCAGGGCCAGGGGCAGTGCCACGCGGCAAGCCAATGTACTCAGCATATGTTTCATGGTCGATCACTCCAGTCAGTCAGTGGTGTCAGGAAAAAGCCGGGAATGGCTTGAACGCAGGGGTTTGCGGGAGCGGGTCCCGAAGAGGAAAGGGGCTTCATCCTGGATGCGCCCGTGGTGAACAAGGGGCAGGGGCGCAGGACTCGCCCGGGCTGAAGGTGTAGGGCAGCAGAACCGAGGCCTGCGCGGGAACCGTTTTTTGTTGGGCTACCGCCTCCAGCAGCAGGCCGATGCACTGGCGACCAATTTCTTCATTGGGTTGTGCGATGGTGGCCGGGCGTGGAAACAGTTCAGCGCCCAGGGCGATGCCGTCAAAGCCGATCACGCTGATATCGTTGGGAACCTGCAGGCCAATCTGCTGTGCCGTGCGCAGACAGCGAATGGCAATCAGATCGTTGGAGCCAATCATGGCTGTGGGGCGTTCTGGTTGGCGCAAGAGTCGGGCGACACTGGCAAGATGCACGTCCTCAGAAGACGGTGCTTGCCCTTGCTCTCCTTGATCCATGAAAGGCACTTCCAGCAGTGGCATGGGCACCAGGCCAGCCTTGTCCATTCCTTTCAGATAGCCACGGCTGCGTTGTTGGGCGCGATCAGACACGTGCAGATGACCGCTTACCATGGCAATGCGGCGATGACCTTGCCTTGCCAAGTGGCCGATCAATTCAATCATGGCCTGCTCGCCGTTGACGGTGACGCAAGGATGCTCGGGATGCAGGTTGTACGCCAGTACGTAGGGACAGCGAGTCTTGTTCAACCGAACTAAAGCAGGAGAGTGAGCCGGGTTGGAGACCACCAGCACAATGCCTTCCACATTGCTGGCCAGGAGCAAGGCCACTGCCTGGGATTCACGTTCCAGGTGGTAGTCGGTAAAGAAGGGCAGGATGGCATAGCCGCCGCGGGCTGCGGTATCGGCGATGCCCTTCAGGCACTCGGCAAAGACGGGGTTGAGCAAGGTCGGCAAGACCACGCCGATGACTCGGCTGCGCTGGCTGCGCAGACTGCGTGCCGAGGCATTGGGCTCATAGGCCAGTGCGTCGATCGCGGCTTGCACGCGCAGGCGGGTTTTCTCACCCACCTTTTCCGGCTCATTGAGCACGCGCGATACCGTCGCAACCGATACCTGTGCTGCTCTGGCGACATCCAGTATTCCTATGTTGGCCATGACACCCAGCAGTCAAAATGAAAACGATTACATTTGAGCAAAGGCATATGTCAGGCAAATGACGGTCTTGGTTTTTTGTGTGCAGCAGGGAGCACCTTGATGCCACTTATACGAGCCTGATCGCAAACAGATCCTGGTCTTGATACGGCCAGTTCTACAGTGAGTTCTCCTGAACAACAGGCCTGCGCGGTCAGGCTTTCATCTCATGAAACCCATTCTTGTTTTGCAGCACGAGGTCACGCAAGGGCCGGGGGTGCTGCTGGATCATCTGGAGAGCCACGGTCTTCCCTATCACTTGTGCATGTCGCCGCTGGATGGCCGGGCGCCCGTGTCGGCTCGTGATTACAGCGGGGTGGTGGTGCTGGGCAGTGATCGCAGTGTCAATGATCTTTTGCCCTGGATAGAGCAGGAGCATGCCTTGTTGCAGGATGCGGTTCAGCGTCATGTTCCGGTTCTGGGGCATTGCTTCGGGGCACAACTGCTGGCGCGTTCCCTGGGGGCCCGCGTGCAGCGCAATCCGTATCCGAACATAGGCTGGGGCCAGGTCTGGAGCAGTCCCTACGCCCGGCGTGTCATGGGCCTGCCCAGGCGTGCCATGCTGTTCAACTGGCATTACGACACCTTCCAGATTCCCTCGGGGGCCAGCCGGACTTTATACGGCCCTCATTGCCTGAATAAAGGTTTCTGCCTGGGCCCGCATTGGGCCTTTCAAGGCCACCTGGAAGTGACTGCCGACAGCATCCGTCAGTGGTGTGATCACGGCCGCTGCGAGTTGGAGCAGGTATACGGTCCGGCGGCCCAGGATGCAGAACATATCTTGTTGGGCCTGGATCAGCACCTGAGCACTTTGCACCTTATTGCCAGACAGACTTATCAACGCTGGACAGATCAGTTGCTGGAGCGTGCCGGTGTCGCCCTGGCCCAAATCCATATGCCGTCTTTATACGCAGGCCAGTAAACACTGCTCTGAATTTATGCCGCCACTCCTAGACTTTCTCTGTCTGCTGCAAGTCAGCATTGATCAGGAGTTCGGGATGAGTGCGTCCTTTTTTACGGTTCTGGCAGGAGGGATTTCTCTGGGGCTGTTTATCTATTTGTTCTATGCCTTGCTCAAGGCCGAAAAATTCTAAGTTCAGGCCAGCAAGTGTTCATTGTGGGAACAGGTGTGCATATGAGTGATTTTCTATTTTTAGCGGTGCTGTTCGCGTTCTTTGCGATGGCGACCGGATTTGTTCTTGGTCTTGAGAAGCTGTAAGAGGAGCTGTCATGCTGGACGATCTGATGCAGTTTCTAGTTATTCTGGCCGTCTCTACGGTCTTGTTAGTGGTGGTGGGTAAATGGATTGCCCATTTTTTCAGTAGCCCCAATCACAGCCTGATCGAACGTGGCACGTATCGGCTGCTGGGCGTGAATCCTGAAGAGAAAATGTCCTGGAAGCGATATGGTCTGGCGCTCTTGTTGAGCAATGCCGCCATGTTGCTTCTGGGATATATTCTTTTGCGGGTGCAGGGCTGGATTCCCGGCGACAGCCTGCAGCGCGCCGCACAAACGCCTGACCTGGCCTTTAATACGGCTGTGTCTTTTACGACCAATACTAATTGGCAGGCGTACTCGGGTGAATCCAGTCTGTCCAATTTTTCCCAAATGGCGGCCATCACCTTTCTGATGATGATCAGTGCCACAACGGGTCTGGCAGCGGCAGGAGGTTTCATCCGTGGCTTAAGCCGTAAAAGCTCGGCGGATATTGGCAACTACTGGGTGGATTTCACCCGCTCCTTGTATCGCTTGCTTTTGCCGTGCAGCTTCCTGCTGGCCTTGTTGTATATCTGGCAGGGTATGCCACAGACACTGAGCTCGGATGTCGTGGTCAATACGCTGGAAGGTCTCAAGCAGCAGATAATTCTGGGGCCAGTAGCCAGCCTTGAAAGCATCAAGCATGTGGGGACTAATGGGGGCGGCTTCTTTGGTATGAACGCGGCTCATCCATTTGAAAACCCTACGCCGCTGACCAATACCGTGCATATGCTCAGCATGTTGCTGGTGCCCTCGGCCCTGACTTACGCCTTTGGCTCCATGCTGGCTCGTCGTCGCCAGGGTTGGGCTTTCTTTGCGGCCTTCCTGGTGATGTTCATCGGTTTTCTGTCCCTGATTTATAGCGCCGAACAGGCAGGCAACCCTTTGCTGACTTCCCTGGGGGTGGACCAAACCCAAAGCAGCACGATGGGCGGTGGCAATCTGGAGGGCAAGGAACTGCGCTTCGGTGTGGCGCAAAGCAGCTTGTTTGCCACCGTGACCACGGCTGCGACTACCGGCTCGGTCGATGCCATGCACTCTTCGCTGACGCCTTTGGGTGGCCTGGTGCCGATTGCCCAAATGATGCTGAACAACGTGTTTGGCGGGATAGGCGTGGGCTTTATCAGCCTGGTCAGCTACGCCATTCTGACGGTGTTTCTGGTGGGCATGATGATAGGGCGCAGCCCGGAGTTCTTGGGCAAGAAGATCGAGGCGCGGGAGATGAAGTACGTGATGCTGGCCATGCTGGCGCATGCCTTCAGCATTCTGGGTTTTACGGCCTTGGCCAGCGTGCTGCCATCCACTATGGATAGTCTGTCCAATATGGGGCCACATGGTTTCAGCGAAGTTCTGTACGCCTATACCTCGGGTACGGCTAATAACGGTTCCGCCTTTGCAGGTTTCAACGCGAACACCCCTTTCTTCAATACAACGATAGGGCTGGCCATGTTGGTGGGGCGGTATCTGACCCTGCTGCCCCTGCTGGCTCTGGCCGGTGTGCTGGCTGCCAAGAAAGCGGTTCCTGCCGGACCAGGCACCTTGTCGACGGCCACCCCCTTGTTCACCGGCCTGTTGATTTTCGTGGTTCTGGTGGTGGGCGGGCTGACTTTCCTGCCTGCACTGGCGCTGGGCCCAATTGTGGAGCACCTGTTGATGCTCGATGGCATTACTTTTTGAGGATTGACTGTCATGTCTACCCATCAATTTATGGTTTCGACACCGGCGGCACCGACGATGAAAAGCTTCTTGCGTCCCGTGCTGCTGTCTGCCTTGTTTTTTATGCTGTTGACGGGCATTGCCTACCCGTTGGCCACGACCTTTATCGGCACCGCCCTGTTTCCGGAGCAGGCAAAGGGCAGCCTGATTCTGCGTGACGGCCAGCTCGTGGGTTCACGCCAGATTGGTCAGTACTTCAGTCAGCCCGAGTATTTCCAAGGGCGTCCCAGCGCGACGTTGGGAGCCGATCCGGCTGACCCTTCCAAGAGCATTGCGCAGCCCTATAACGCGGCGGCCAGTGGTGCCAGCAATCAGGGGGTATTAAGCAAAAGTTTGCTGGAGGCTGTGGCAGAACGCAGCAAGGCATATCGCCTGATGAACGGTTTGGCAGAGGATGCTCCCGTGCCTGTAGATGCTGTCACAGCGTCGGCATCGGGTTTGGACCCGCATATTTCGGTGGCCAACGCCCGTTTGCAGGCTGCTCGTATCGCCAAAGTGCGCGGTATGCCGCTGGCTCAGGTCCAGGTCCTGATTGATCGCTATACCAGTGCTCGTCAATTAGGGGTGCTGGGCGAGCCACGCGTGCAGGTCTTGGAGCTTAATCTGGCGCTGGACATGGCCAAGCGTGCCCAGCCCGCAGTGCGTTAGGAGCAGGTGTCATTATGTCTATTACTGATCTGAAAGCCCCGCAAGAGGCCCAGCGTTCGACGGCATTTCAGGCCGTGCCCTGGGGCACGGTGTGCAAGGAAGCCTTCAAGAAATTGTCGCCTCGGGTGCAGTTCAAGAACCCGGTGATGTGTGTGGTGTATCTGGGCAGTATCGTCACCAGCTTGCTGGGCGTGCAGGCCTTGATGGGGCAGGGTGAGGCCCCCGCTGGATTTATCTGGTCTATTGCAGCCTGGCTGTGGTTTACGGTCCTGTTTGCCAATGCGGCCGAAGCCGCGGCAGAAGGGCGTGGTAAAGCGCAGGCCGACGCGCTGCGTTCTACGCGCAAGCGGGTCATGGCCAAGGTTCTGAAAGACCCCGCCCGTGATAGCCGCGCCTGGCCTGTCCCCAGCGACGAACTGCTGCCCGGTGCCTATGTGCTGGTTGAAGCGGGCCAGATTATTCCGGCTGACGGCGAAGTGCTGCAGGGGGCAGCGTCGGTAGATGAGTCCGCCATTACGGGTGAATCGGCGCCGGTTATCCGGGAGTCGGGAGGCGACTTTTGTTCTGTGACGGGGGGAACCCGCGTTCTGTCTGACTGGATCGTGATGCGGGTCACCGCCAAACCGGGTGAGGCTTTTCTGGATCGCATGATTGCGATGGTGGAGGGCGCCAAGCGCGGCAAGACGCCAAACGAGATTGCCTTGAATATCTTGCTGGTTGCCCTGACGCTGATCTTTCTGCTGGTGTGCGTGACCTTGCTGCCTTTCTCCAGCTTTGCAACGGTGCTGACCGGCCAAGGTTCGCCCGTTACGATTACCGCCTTGATTGCTCTGTTGGTGTGTCTGATTCCGACTACCATCGGTGCCTTGCTGTCGGCGGTAGGTGTCGCCGGGATGAGTCGCATGATGAAAGCCAATGTGCTGGCCAGCTCGGGCCGCGCTATCGAGGCGGCGGGAGACGTGGATGTTCTGCTGCTGGACAAGACAGGCACCATTACGCTGGGTAATCGGGAGGCCTCGGCCTTTTTGCCCGCGCCGCAGGTATCGGAACAGGCCTTGGCAGACGCGGCTCAATTGGCATCGTTGGCGGACGAGACCCCCGAAGGACGCTCCATTGTGGTGCTGGCCAAGCAGCTTTTCAATTTGCGTGGTCGTGAATTGCAAGGTGCGCAGACCATTGCCTTTAGCGCCCATACACGCATGAGCGGTATTGATATCGATGGTCGTCAGATTCGAAAAGGGGCGGCAAATACCATGCGCTCCCATATCGAGTCCCTGGGCGGCGTGTTTCCTCGCGAACTGGACACCTTGGTCAATGAGGTCGCTCGCCGGGGCAGCACACCGCTGGTCGTCACTGAAGGTAATAAGGTGCTGGGTGTGGTGGAGCTCAAGGATATCGTCAAAGGCGGTATCAAGGAGCGCTTTGCCGAGTTGCGCGCCATGGGCATCAAGACTGTCATGATTACCGGGGACAACAAGCTGACCGCCGCTGCCATTGCGGCCGAAGCCGGGGTGGATGATTATCTCGCCGAGGCCACGCCCGAGGACAAGCTGCAATTGATTCGGCGCTATCAGGATGAAGGTCGCCTGGTTGCCATGACTGGCGACGGCACGAATGATGCGCCTGCTCTGGCGCAGGCCGATGTGGCCGTGGCCATGAACAGCGGCACCCAGGCGGCTAAAGAGGCCGGCAATATGGTGGATCTGGACAGTAACCCCACCAAGCTCCTGCGTGTGGTGGAAGTGGGCAAGCAGATGATCATGACGCGCGGAGCCCTGACCACCTTCAGCATTGCCAATGATCTGGCCAAGTACTTTGCGATTATTCCTGCGGCTTTTGTGGTCACGTATCCTGCTTTGGGTGCCTTGAATGTGATGCAACTGCATAGTCCGGCTAGCGCCATCCTGTCGGCAGTCATTTTCAATGCCTTGATCATCATCGCCTTGATTCCTTTGGCCTTGCGGGGTGTGAAGTATCGGGCCGAACCGGCCAGCCGTTTGCTGAAACGCAACTTGCTGATTTACGGCTTGGGAGGGCTGATCGCACCTTTCATAGGCATCAAGCTGATTGATTTGCTGCTGACGCCGTTTTTTGGATAAGAGCGTAAGATCAATAGCAATTTTCTGGATGGAGTGCGCAGATTCATGTCACTTGAGGATAGGCCGGACCCGGATGAGCTGCTGCAGGTGATTGGCGAGGATCCGCACCAGCCTCGTCGTGGGCAGCTCAAGATTTTCTTCGGCGCTTGTGCGGGCGTAGGGAAAACCTACGCCATGCTCAAGGAGGCGCATCAACGCCAGTCCGAGGGCGTGTCCGTGGCTATCGGGATTGTGGAAACCCATGGCCGCCAGGAAACCCAGGCTCTGATTGACGGTTTGCCCGTGCTGCCCCGCAAGGAGTATCAACGTCAGGGGCGGGCGGTGACGGAGTTTGATCTGGATGCTGCCTTGGCCTCGGGTTATCAGCTGCTGCTGGTTGACGAGCTGGCGCACTCCAATATTGAAGGCAGTCGACACGCCAAGCGCTGGCAGGATGTGGAGGAATTGCTGGATGCGGGCATTGATGTGTATACCGCGCTCAATGTGCAGCATCTGGACAGCCTGAATGAGGTGGTGGGCGGCATTGTCGGGGTACGGGTTCGGGAGACGGTGCCAGACCGGATTTTTGATCGGGCGGCCGATGTCTTGCTGGTGGATCTGCCGCCGGATGATCTCTTGTCTCGTCTGAGTGCGGGCAAAGTGTATCTGGCCGACTCGGTGGCCCACGCGCGTCAGAATTTCTTTCGTCGCGGCAATCTGATTGCTCTGCGTGAGTTGGCTTTGCGCCGGGTGGCGGATCGGGTCAATGCGGACGTGCATGTGTATCGGATCTCCCATGCGATCCGGACAGTTTGGCCGACACGTGAGTTACTGATGGTATGCGTCAGTGCCGATAGCGCCCAGGAAGCTCTGATTCGGGAGGGGGCGCGCTTGGCCCAGCAATTGCAGACGCCCTGGATTGTGCTGCATGTGGATACGCCGCAGGAAAGCGGGCAGATCAAGGCGCAGGAAGCACTGGTGCGCTTGGCGGCCAGCGCTCAGCATGCCGGAGCCGAGTTTGCCAATATTGCCGGGCAGGATGTGGCGCATACGATTTTGGCCTATGCCCGTCAACGCAATGCGACCAAGCTGATTTTGGGAAACTCGTCAGCGCGATCTATCTGGCCCTGGCGCACTCGTCTGTCCGAGCGCTTGGCGCGCAGCAACCCTGAAATTGGTTTGCTGCTGCTGCGTATGGATACGGTACAGCGGCCCATACGGCCCCTGGAGCTGGAACAACCCATGGCACAAGGCAAGGCCTTGTCGATTGCGTCCATTATTTGTGTTGTGACCACCTTGCTGGCCGAGAAGCTCTTGCCCTTTTTCGAGCTCTCCAACGTGATCATGCTGTTCCTGATCACTGTGGTCTTTATTGCCCTGCGTTTGGGACGACTGGCGGGAGTATGGGCTTCTTTGCTGTCAGTGGCGTTTTTCGACTTCTTTTTTGTCGAGCCGCGCTATTCCTTCTCGGTAACGGATACCCAATATGTCTTTACCTTCGGCGTCATGCTGGGAGTGGCGCTGATTATTGGCCAACTGGCTGCCAAGCTGCAGGCCGAAGCCAGGGCTGCCCGTGATGGTGAACGCCGTGCTGCGGCATTGACTCGTGTCAGCCGGGACTTGGCCGGAGCCTTGGCCCTGGAACAAGTCCTGGCGGTCTGCCGCGATACGCTGGAACCTTTGTTCGAGATGCAGGTGGTACTGGTGGTGCCGGATCAGCAAAACCAGTTGGTAGCGACTCGTCATACAGGCTTTGTAGAGCTATCGGTGGCGCAGTGGGTGTTTGATCATATGGAAGCCGCCGGTAATGGCACTGAAACCCTGAGCGGTGCCAGTGCCCTGTATCTGCCCTTGAAAGGCCCCATGGCCCCGCGTGGGGTCTTGGTGGTGCAGTCCGGCGGAGCCGCTTCCTTGAGGACACCGGATGGACGGCGCTTGCTGGATGCTTGTTGCTTTACCTTGGCCCAGGCTCTGGAGCGAATTCATTATGTGGAAATCGCCCAGGATACGGTGCTGCGCATGGAGGGGGAGAAAATGCGCAATACCTTGCTATCCGCTGTCTCGCACGATTTACGCACGCCCTTGACTGTGATTCGAGGCCTGGCAGAAACGCTGGAGCAGCCCAAAGGCTTGAGTGAAACCGAGCGCACGGATATTGCCCGATCGATCCGCATTGAATCGGACGAATTGCGCCGCCAAGTATCCAACCTGCTGGATCTGGCGCGTATGCAAAGCGAAGGGGTGAAGTTGCATAAGGAATGGCATGCCCTGGACGAGATTGTGGGGATTGCCGTTGCCCGTTGCTCAGCGGCTTTGCAGCCTCGCAAGGTGGTGACCGAGTTTGCGGCCGACCTGCCTTTGATCGAGGTGGATGGTGTTTTGCTGGAGCGAGTGGTGACGAATCTGCTGGATAATGCCGCCAAATATACGCCCGTCACCAGTACGATTTCCCTGCGCGGCCTGTGTTCTGGTCAGTCCATGTATTTAATGATCAGTGATGACGGGCCAGGCTTGCCGCCCGGTGATCCCGAGCGCTTGTTCGATACGTTTACCCGGGGGCAGAAAGAGTCCTCTGTGGCAGGTGTGGGCTTGGGGCTGGGCCTGTGTCGCACGATTATTGCCGCACATGGTGGTACGATCAGCGCCAAGCCGCGTATGCCCCATGGCGTGATCTTCGAGATTCGCCTGCCCTGGAAAGCGGCTCCCCGTATGGATGATGACGAGCTACTGACATGAACAAAGCCCAGATACTGATCGTGGAGGACGAATGCAATATTCGTCGTTTCGTGCGAATTGCCTTGGAGCAGGAAGGCATGTCCGTGATTGAGGCCAGCACGCTGGCGCAGGCGCGCATGGATGCGGCAACCCGTCGCCCTGATTTGATGATTGTGGATTTGGGTCTGCCCGATGGGGATGGCAAGGACTTGATTCGTGATCTGCGCAGCTGGGTGTATTCGCCCATTCTGGTGCTGTCGGCGCGTGAGCGAGAGGAAGAAAAAGTAGCAGCCTTGAATGCCGGGGCGGACGATTATCTGGTCAAGCCCTTTGGCGTACCGGAGCTGCTGGCCCGGATCCGGGCCTTGTTACGGCGCTCTCAGCTGGTTCCGAATGTTCAGACGGCTTCTTCGCGGGTTCGCTTTGGGAACGTGCAGGTGGATCTGGCCTCCCATGAGGTCACGCGGGACGGGGAGGCAGTGCATTTGACACCGATCGAGTTTCGCTTGCTGACGGCCTTGATCCGGGGACATGGCAAGGTGCTGACGCACCAACATTTGCTGCATGAAACTTGGGGAGCGGCGTATTCCGATAGGCCTCATTACCTGCGGGTGTACATGATGCAGCTGCGCCAAAAGCTGGAAGAGGATGCGGCACAACCCAAGTATTTACTGACTGAGTTGCAGGTTGGCTATCGCTTGGCGGGTTTGGAAATCCAGGAGTAAAGCGAATCTGGTGTTGATGTTGGCGGTGTTGCTTGAGATCGCTTATCGCATTGCCTGACGCTTTCAGGACTTGAGTTTGGCGGTTAAAGGATCAGCAGTACGCCAGTTTAGAACGTATATTCAAAGGGATTATTTGAATCCCGTTTGAATAGGCGTGTGAAGCGATCCGGTATTAAAAAGGGGATACGACGTATCCCCTTTTTATGTCATTGAGCAAAGTCTGCTCCGGGTAGAAGCACTCAGGCTTCCAGACGACCCAGAATCAGGAACTCCATCAACGCTTTCTGTACGTGCAAGCGGTTCTCGGCTTCGTCCCAGACCACGCTTTGTGGGCCGTCAATGACTTCGCCGGTTACTTCCTCGCCACGGTGAGCGGGCAGGCAGTGCATGAAGATGGCTTCTGGGTCGGCCACATCCATCATTTCCTGATCCACACACCAGTCAGCAAAGGCTTTGCGACGCTCTTCGTTTTCGTCTTCGTAACCCATGCTGGTCCACACGTCGGTGGTGACCAGGTGCGCGCCCTTGCAGGCTTCCAGTGGGTCGTCGAATTCACGCAGAATGCTGGAATCCGGGTTGCCGGTGCGATCGGATTCCAGGTGGTAGCCGTTAGGGGCCGACACATGCAGGGTGAAGCCCAGGATTTCCGCCGCTTGCAGCCAGGTGTAGGCCATATTGTTGGCGTCACCAATCCAGGCCACGGTCTTGCCCTTGATATCGCCACGGTGTTCGATAAAGGTGAAGATGTCGGCCAGAATCTGGCAAGGATGAAATTCGTTGGTCAGGCCATTGATGACCGGCACACGCGAGTGGGAGGCAAAGCGCTCCAGACGGGTTTGCTCGAAGGTACGAATCATGACGATATCGACCATGCGTGAAACCACGCGGGCGGTATCTTCGATAGGTTCGGAGCGGCCCAGCTGCGAGTCGGTGGTGGTCAGGTGAATGACCGAACCGCCCAACTGATACATACCGGCTTCAAACGAAACACGGGTACGGGTGCTGGCTTTTTCAAAAACCATCGCCAAGGTGCGGTCGTGCAATGTGTGGTGCGGCTGATAGCGTTTGAACTTGTCTTTGATCAGGCGTGCGCGTTCCAGCACATATAAAATTTCGTCGTGAGAAAAGTCGCGAAATTGCAGAAAGTGCCGAAGCGGTCCTGCTTGCACGATGGCATCCATAAAAAAATCCTGCGGATAAAGAAAGCCATCTTAACCTGTCCGGCTATTAAGAGCAAAGCCGGTCTGTGGCGGGGAAGGGGAAACCGTTTGGTTTTGGAATAAAGCGAGAGGGCAAAGTAATGATTAGCAATAAATTGTCAAGCGGCTAATTTATTGAATCCCGGGCTTTGCGTGGCCGCGATCGGATACAATGCGTGGCGAGAAAGGAAAAGGTGCAGCATACCTGAACTGCACGATGAGCGATTAATTGTTATGACAGAGCCAGTGAAGCAACTTGTAATCCATGGTGTGACCCGGCAGGATCAGCGCTTTCGTCCCAGTGATTGGGCAGAACGCTTGGCCGGTGTAATGTCCCAGTTTCGTCCCGCTGGGGCGATGGGTGGTCATCTGACCTATTCGCCCTATGTGGTGCCGCGATTGATTGACGGCGTGCGATGTGTGGTGGTGGATGCTCGCCTGCGAGAGCTTGAACCTTTGGCCTGGAAATTCGTCTGTGGCTTTGCCGATGATAATAATTTAAAAACCAGCGGCATTGACCCCGACAATATGGACCCTGTCGATTCCTGATTCAGACAGCGCATTCAATAAGTCGCCACCGCGAAAACGGTAGGCGACTTGTTTTTTATACGGTAAGCGGCGTGAGCACTTTGCCGGTTTTTTGATACTGCAATACATTTTCCAGCGTCAGCGAGAGCATGGCTTCGCGTGTCTCGTGCGTTGCACTGGCCGTGTGCGGTGCCAGAACGACCTGGTTCAGATCGCGCAAGGCCTGGGGCACCTGGGGTTCATTCTCGAACACATCCAGCCCGGCAGAGCCCAGTCGTCCTTCCTGCAGGGCGGCAATCAGTGCGCTTTCATCGACCACGCTGCCGCGGGCAATATTGACCAGAATCCCTTTGGGACCCAAGGCGTTCAGCACGTCTATATTGATCAGCCCCCGTGTCTCATCGCCACCGACGGCAGCAATCACCATGATGTCTGCCCAATGGGCCAGTTCGATCAGGGAAGGCTCGTAGTGCCAGGGCACATCGTGACGTGGACGGCGGTTGTGATAGCGCAGTTCCATATCAAAGCCACTGGCGCGGCGGGCAATGGTCTGGCCAATGCGTCCCAGGCCCACAATGCCCAGCTTCTTGCCGCTGACCCGCGTCCCCAGCCCGAAACCATTGGGTCTGTCCCACAGACCGGCACGCACGTAGCGATCCGATTCCGTCACACGGCGAGCCGCATCCAGCATCAAGGCCCAGGCCATATCGGCCACGCAATCGTTCAGAACATCAGGAGTGGTACTGACCTGAATACCGCGCTGTTTGGCGGCCTGTACGTCGATGGAGTCGTAGCCTACCCCTACGCTGCAAATCGCTTTCAAAGCGGGCAGGCGGTCCATCAAGGAAGCGGGGGTGGCAGTGACAGCGCTGGTCAGGAGTACCTGTACGCGTTCGATCTGCTGGGCAGAGAGCTGGTTCAGGTCCTGGAGGACAATGCGCTCGAAATGACGGTCGATTTCGTCAAAAGAAGGGTGCTGGGCCAAAGATGCCAGTTGCAGCACGATGGGACGTGTCATGGGGACTCGCTAATGAAAAAGCAAATCCATAACTTAGCATGATTGGCCTGCATGTTCAGGCAATGGTTTTGTGGCTAATAAAAAAGGGGTGCTAAGCACCCCCTTTCTAACTGGTTTTTAGGCCAGAGCCGATTAAACCATTAAAAATCTTCAGCAATCAGGCCAGGGCCTTGATAGCAGCAGACAGGCGGCTCTTGTGGCGGGCAGCCTTGTTCTTGTGAATGATGTTCTTGTCGGCAACGCGATCAATGATGCTGGTCGCTTTGCGGAATACTTCGTTAGCAGCGGTTTTGTCACCGGCTTCGATAGCCTGGCGAACGCGCTTGATAGCGGTACGCAGCATGGAACGGATGCTGGCGTTGTGTTTGTTGCGAGCCACTGCTTGGCGGGCGCGCTTGCGTGCTTGTGCGGAATTAGCCATTTTTAATAAAGCCTAAGTTTTAAAGTTTAATCGGCAAAGACAATTATTCTAGGATACTAAGCCCGCTTTGTAAAGTAAGAGGGGCGAATGCCTACGATAAACAACATGCCGAAATAGGAAATGCCGCTGGCAAGCAACACGCCGCCCAGATACAGCACACGCAGCAGGGGCGTGGCTCCCAGGCTGATCCAGTCGATATAACGGTCAGCCAGCAAGAGGACGGCGGCCAGAGCAGCCAGGGCAGGAATAATCTTCAGGAAAAAACGTAACCAGTCATGATTGGGCTGGTAAATCCCGCGCTTTCGCAGCATGACCAGCAAGGTCAGCGCATTGACGGTGGCACCCAGGCCAATCGACAAGGCCAGCCCGGCATGGGCAAAGGTAGGCACCAGTACCAGGTTAAAGAGCTGGGTAATGATCAGGACGGCAATGGCGATGCGTACGGGAGTGCGGATATCCTGGCGGGCGTAAAAGCCGGGGGCCAGAATCTTGATGGCCAGCAGGCCCACCAGGCCAACCGAATAGGCACCGACTGCCAATTTGGTCTGGGCAACATCAGCGGCAGCAAACGCACCGTAGTGAAACAGGGTGGCGACCAGGCCGTCGGACAGTAAGGCCATGCCCAGGGCGGCAGGCAGGCCCAGCAGCAGGACCAGGCGCAGGCCCCAGTCCAGCAAGCCGCTGTAGTTCTTGTCGTCCTTGCCGGCATGGGCGGCCGACAGCTTGGGCAGCAAGACCGTGCCCAGTGCCACACCTAGCAGGGCAGTGGGGAACTCCATCAGACGGTCGGCAAAGGACAGCCAGGTCACGCTGCCGGACTGCAGCCAAGTGGCGATATTGGTATTGATCAGCAGGGAAATCTGCGCAACAGAAACGCCCAGAATGGCGGGCAGCATCTGTTTAAGAATGCGCTGCACGATAGGGTCGCGGCGCGCTTCACCCAGTCGTAGCGAGAATCGTGGCAACAGGCCCAGACGGGCCAATGCGCTCCATTGCACCAGCAATTGGGCCAGACCGCCCACCATCACCCCAACGGCCAGGGCGTAAATGGGTGTTTCCATATGCTGGGCCAGAAACAGGCTGGCGCCAATCATGGACAGATTCAGCAGGATAGGAGTGAAAGCCGGAACCGCAAAGCGGCTCCAGGTGTTCAGTACCGCAGAGGCAAAAGCCACCAGCGACATGCAGATGATGTAGGGGAACATCATGCGCGTCATGGTGATGGCGGCACCAAATTCGGTTTGTCGCTCGGGGGCGGTCAGGCCACTGGCCATGGCACTGACGACCCAGGGGGCCGCAACAATGCCAATGGCAGTGACCAGCATGACAGCAAAGGTCAGCAGCAGGGCGACGCGGTCCAGCAATTGCTGGACCTTGTCCTGCTCGTGCTCCTTGCGCACCTGCCCCAGGATGGGGACAAAGGCTTGTGAAAACGCTCCTTCTGCAAACAGGCGTCGCAGCAGATTGGGAATGCGAAATGCCACCCAGAAAGCGTCGGTGAGCGGGCCCGCCCCAAAGGCGCGGGCAATCAGAATATCGCGTGCCAGTCCGGTGATACGAGACAGCAGCGTCAGGCCACTAATTGTGGCCGCTGAGCGAAACAAACCCATTGGAGCCGATACAGAAAGTTATTTTGGTGCCATACGAATAGCGCCATCCAGACGGATGGTTTCGCCATTGAGCATTTCATTATTGATGATGCTCTGCACCAGTTGGGAGAAATCTTCAGGGCGACCCAGGCGCGATGGGAAAGGAATGCTGGCCGCCAGGGAGTCCTGAACTTCCTGAGGCATGGCAAACATCATGGGGGTGCCGAAGATGCCGGGAGCAATCGTCATGACACGGATGCCGGTCTGGGCCAGATCGCGGGCCAGAGGCAGGGTCAAACCGACCACACCGGCTTTGGAAGCACCGTAAGCGGCTTGGCCAATCTGGCCATCATAGGCGGCTACCGAAGCGGTGTTGATCAGCACGCCACGCTCGCCCGAGGCTTCTGGGGTATTGCTGCCCATGGCCGCGGCGGCCAGGCGGCACATATTGAAGGTGCCGACCAGGTTGATCATGACGGTTTTCTGGAACAGGTCCAGCGTGTGCGGGCCATTGCGTCCTACCGTGCGCGAGGCGGGAGCCACGCCGGCACAGTTGATCAGTCCGAACAGGGGGCGGGCGCTGTCCTGGCAAGCCAGATCCACGACGGCCTGGGCATCTTGCTCGGAAGTAACATCACAGTGCTGATAAAGTTGGCCCAGCTCTTTGGCCAGAGCCTCACCGGCCTCGTCCTGAATATCGGCGATCACCACGCGGGCGCCATTTTCAACCAGCATACGTACGGTGCCTGCGCCCAGACCCGATGCGCCGCCGGTGACAATAAAAGTCTTGTTATTGATTTGCATGAGCTTGTCTCCCTTGGATAATAAACAACCGGCCCTTTTGGGGCCGGCTGAATCTTGACTTACTTAGCTTGCCAGGGCGTCCACAATGCGCTGGCGGATCTCATCGACGCTGCCCACGCCGGAAATCTTGCGATAGGCCGGAGCTTCTGGGTCGCCGGTGGCTGACCATTGCGAGTAGTAATCGACCAGAGGGCGGGTCTGCTCGCGATAGACAGACAAGCGGTGGCGTACGGTTTCCTCGCGGTCATCGTCGCGCTGGAGCAAGGGTTCGCCCGTCACATCGTCCACACCTGGGGTTTTGGGTGGATTGAAGGTGACGTGGTAGCTACGACCGCTGGCAGCGTGGATACGGCGGCCGCTCATGCGTTCGATGATGCTTTCTTCCGGTACGTCGATTTCGATCACGAAGTCCAGTTTGACCTGGGCATCCTTCAAGGCATCAGCCTGGGGAATCGTGCGTGGGAAACCGTCGAACAGGTAGCCGGGCTCACAGTCGGCTGCTTGCAGGCGATCGCGTACCAGGCCGATGATCAGGTCATCCGAAACCAGGCCGCCGGCGTCCATGATTTTTTTGGCTTCTACACCCAGCGGGGTTTGGGCTTTGACAGCGGCACGCAACATATCGCCCGTGGAAATTTGTGGAATACCAAATTTCTCGGTGATGAAAGCAGCTTGAGTGCCTTTGCCGGCACCAGGGGGCCCGAGCAGTATGAGTCGCATGAATTCCTCCAGGAAATGCGTCGATCCGATTCTCGCTTCAGTATGATGCGTTGCAGCATATTTAGCGCATTTTTTATTCGGATAGAGCAGAAAAAAGATCTTTTATAACCGATTTGCGAAGTGAGCGCGTACTCTTTCCAAGTCTTGTTCGGTGTCTACCCCGGCAGCAGGAATCTCCTGGAGGCGGTGAACCATAATCTGGAAGCCGTTTTCCATGGCTCGCAGTTGCTCTAGAGACTCGAAGTGTTCCAGTGGCCCACGAGGTAGCTGGGCGTACTGCTGCAGGAAGCGATTTCGGTAGGCATAAAGGCCAATATGGTGCAATGCGGGAAGCCCGTCGGCCAGTACCTGTTCGCCACCGGCCAGCGCGTCGCGGGCCCAGGGCATGGGAGCGCGGGAAAAGTACAGGGCGCGGCCTTGCAGGTCGCAAACCACTTTGACGGCATTGGGGCTAAAGAGTGTCTCGGCGTTCTTGATGGGCGCGGCCAGCGTGGCAATGTCGGCCTGTTCGCTGCGCGCCAGCAGCTCGGCGGCGGCATTGATGTGTTCGGGCTGAATCAGGGGTTCGTCACCTTGCACATTGACCACGATCTCGTCCTCGGACAGCTCCAGCAGGCGAGCGGCCTGGGCCAGACGGTCGGTGCCGGTCGGGTGTTCTGCATCGGTCAGCAAGGCATTGAAACCATGCGCCTGGACAGCCTCCAGCACTTGCGGTGAGTCCGTCGCCACCCAGACCTGACGCGCCCCGCTTTGCGCGGCTTGTTGAGCGCAACGCACGATCATGGGATGGCCTGCAATGTCGGCCAGCGGTTTGTTGGGCAGACGGGTGGAACCCAGGCGGGCAGGGATGATGACGGAAAAAGTCATATCAGTTGCTGGAAGGTTCCTGCGCGTCCAGTTGACGTGCTTCGTTGATCAGCATGGTAGGGATGCCGTCCACAATGGGGAAGGCCAGTTTGTCGGCCTTGCAGACCAATTCTTGCTGTTCGCGGTCGTGGCGCAGCGGGCCTTTGCACAAGGGGCAGACCAGCACTTCGAGTAGGCGAGCTTCCATTATTGAACTCCGGGTAATGTGGGTAAGGTTGAGCGCCGTTCGCGCAGCAGGCTATCCAGTTCAGCAATCCAGTCCGGGCGTGAAAACACGGGCTGGACATCCACAACCCACAGACGTGGGTCGTTCAGGTGCTGGCATTTTACGGCGTCTTTACGGGTAATGAGTACCGGCCCCTCATGCAGGGCCTGAAAGTCCTGAGCTTGCAAGGCGGCATGGTCGGGCAGGGGGAAAGTCTGGCTCAGATGCAGACCACAAGCGCGCAGCATCGTGAAAAAACGGGCGGGCTGGCCAATGGCGGCCAGCGCCTGCAGTTCTTGCTGGCCGTATTCCTGATACCAGTCCGACCAGCTCAGGCGACGGCCCGAACTCAGGTGTTCCAGCTGATAAGGACGCAGGCTCATGCTCAGGGCGCGGCCAGGCTCGGTGGGTTGAGGGGTGGAAGGCGGCGTTTGGTCGGCCACAATCTGGCTGATCAGCCAGTCCACGCGACGCAGGCGTTCGGGACTTTCACGCAATGGTCCGGCTGGCAGCAGCAAGCCATTTCCCACACCGCGAGCATCCTGTACCACGACTTCCATATCGCGTTGCAAGGCCAGATGTTGAAGGCCGTCATCCGAAATAATCAGGTCGACTGCCGGATATTTCTCGAGCAAAGCCTGGGCCGCCAGCGCACGGCGAGGGTGAACGGCGATGGGGGCCCGGGTTTGGGCGGCAATCAGGGTGGGTTCATCGCCAAATTGTTCGGCGGCTAATTGGCCCTGGCCTACGCGCGGGCTGGGGCCGATCTCTACCCCGTAACCTCGGCTGACAATGCCGGGTGTCCATCCCAGGGCGCGCAATTGCTCGGTCAGAGCCAGGACGACGGGGGTTTTGCCTGCGCCACCCACGATGATATTGCCCACCACGATCACCGGCACCGGGCTGCGGTAGGATGCGGCGGGATCTTGCTCGTAGCGTTGCTGCTTGCGCTGTACGAAGAGCGCAGCCAGCGCTGAAAGCGGGCGCATCACAAGGCTGAACCAGCCCTTTTTCTGCCACTGCTGGTGAAGCCAATGAGTCAGGCGGACACGCGCACTCATGGGGCCTGGGTCGCAAAGTGAATGCGATGAATGCCAACCTGACGGGCGGCCTCCATAGCCTGTACCACCGCGAAGTGGGGGGCTTGGGCATCGGCCAGAATCAGCAGGCTGCTGTTTTCGTCAGTCTTTTCGCTCGACAAGGCGTGGCTAAGGGGAGAGCCACTGCTGGCATCCAGCCACATACCGTTCAAGGCGTAGCGCCCGTCCTGGCTGATAGCCAATAGCAGGTCCGTGGTTTGTGCGGTCTGGGCTTGAGCCTGGGGCAAGGAAACATCCAACTGGCGATAGCGCACGAAGGTGCTGCTGGCAGCCAGGAAAATCAGCACCACCAGCAAAACATCTATCAAGGGCACCAGATTCAGTTCCAGCGTGTCCTGGTCTTGGGCTCGGCGAAAGCGCATCAGACGGCCCTCTGAGCCAACAGACGATCCAGCGCACCCGCTTCCGTTTCCAGGCAGTGAAGCAGATAGTCGGCACGGCTGCGAAAGTAGCGGTGAAAGATCATGGCCGGGACAGCAATTAGAATCCCCAGGGCGGTGTTGTACAGGGCCACGGAAATGCCACGGGCAATCAGGCTGGGGTCGCCACCGGCGGGGTCGTAGGCAGCAAAGATGTCGATCATGCCAATAACCGTACCAAACAGGCCCAGCAAAGGGGCGATCACGGCAATGGTGCCCAGTGCCGGAATGTACTTGTTCAATTGGTAGCTGATGTCTTTGCCTTCTGCCTCGACCGCAGACTCACGCACGGCGGAAGTTTGGTGGCGGTTTTTCAGTACGGTGGCTAATACTCGACCCAGAGGGGAGTTATCGTACAGGCGGGGCAGGGACTCGTCCTGAATCCGGTTCTGGGCCGTTAGCTCGCTGATCTGGCGTGCCAGTCCGGCCGGTAGAATTCGTTTGCTGCGCAGGGCTAAAAGACGCTCCAGGATCAAACCCAGGGCAAGAATGGAGCAGGCCAGCAGGAACCAGACAGGCCAGCCAGCGGCATGGATCAAAGTAAGCACGAGTCTATTATCCGGTCACGAAATAAATCAGCGCTTATTGTAGAGCCCCTGTCCGCATTGCGGGAATGTTCCGGCGCGAGCGCGGTACACTTTACGGTCTTTTCCCACAAAGCACGGCCAAACCCCTGATGTATTTGAAGTAATAGGTGTAGTGCTAAAACTATCCACAAAAACTGTGGATAATTCTGTGTATAAAACATCCCATAGTGGCTCGGGCGGTGGTTTAGAGGTTCTCTGGCTAATTTTCGACCATCTTGGTGTTTTTATAAATAGTCTTTAATTTCAATGGCTTATCCGCTTTCGATAAAGTGCTGCATCAGGTGTTCAACGGAAGCCATTGTCTTGGCGTCTATTTGACAAAAGCATGACAGTTGTGGATACGGAACGGTGGAAAACTCGTTCGGGGCGAGTCAAAAACAAAGAATATGATGCATTATCAAGAATCTAGAGCACCTGCGGTATGGACCGTGGCACAGTTGAATCGCCGTGTCAGCCAGTTGCTGGATGAGCATATGCCCGTGGTTTGGGTCAGTGGTGAGGTGTCGAACTTTACCCAGGCCGCTTCCGGGCATTGGTACTTTTCCATCAAGGATGACAAGGCAGCCGTTCGTGCCGTGATGTTTCGGGGGCGTGCCCAGGCCGTGGGATTCGTGCCGCGTGCGGGCGAGCGCTTCGAGTTTCGTTGCTCGGTTACCTTGTACGAGGCACGCGGGGACTTCCAGGTTCAGGTGGAAGGCATGCGCCGCGCCGGGCTGGGGGATTTGCACGAAGCCTTTTTGCGGCTGAAAGGGCAGTTGCAAAGCGAAGGCTTGTTCGATCCTGAGCGCAAACGCCCCATCGCCACCTTGCCGCGCAGCATAGGTATTATCACTTCCCTGGCAGCCGCGGCCTTGCGGGATGTCCTGACAGCGATGGAGCGTCGTGCTCCGCACGTGCGCATCATTATTTATCCTGCTCCGGTTCAAGGAGCAGAAGCACCGCCGCGATTGCGGCAAGCTTTGGAAACGGCGATTGAGCGGGCCGAGGTTGATACGCTCTTGCTGGTACGTGGGGGCGGAAGTCTGGAAGATCTCTGGGCTTTTAACGACGAAGGTCTGGCGCGTCTGATCGCGTCCAGTCCTATCCCTATTATTAGTGGGGTGGGGCACGAGACAGACTTCACCATTGCTGATTTTGTAGCTGACTTGCGCGCACCCACGCCAACCGCCGCCGCCGAACTGGCCTGTCTGGGGCGCGATCAGTTACTGGAACAGGTGTTTGCGCGCATGGGCGCGTTGAGCCATGGTGTGCAGCGTCATCTGGATCGGGCCTCTCTGCGTCTGGATCGGGCGGTAGCCAAATTGGTCTCTCCGCATCAACGCCTGGCCCAGCAGCAGCAACGTCTGGATCATCTGACCCAAAGGCTGCAACGTGTGGCTCGCAGCGTCCCCGATACTGCTGCGTTGCGCCTGACTACCTTGAGGGCGCGTTTGGAGCGCAGCATTCCTCAGCTGACGTCAAGACAGCAAAATCTGAATATGCTTTTCCAACGGCTGGAAAAAGGTCTGGATCATGCGCTGGTTTTGCGTCGCCAGCGCTTGGCCGCGGCCCAGCAAACGCTGCAAGCCTTGTCCCCGCGCCTTATCATCAATCGTGGATATGCCATAGTCAGGGATAGCGAGGGGAAAGTTGTAAAAAATGCGTTAGACTTAAAGATTGGTGAACGACTCGATGTCGAGTTGAGTCGCGGTCATGTGTCGGTGGATGTGGTGCGCACGCACGATCTGCTCTAGGCTGCGTCGTCCTTGTTGGATACCAAACACGGTTTTTTTTTAGAAGGAATTGAAATGGCATTCACTCTTCCAGCTCTTCCATACGAACTCAACGCCCTTGAGCCACATATCTCCAAGGAAACTTTGGAGTTTCACTACGGTAAGCATCACCAGGCTTACGTCACCAACCTGAACAATCTGGTTGCTGGCACCGAATTTGAAAACGCTTCCCTGGAAGATGTGGTCAAGAAATCCTCCGGTGGCGTGTTCAACAACGCTGCTCAGGTTTGGAACCACACTTTCTACTGGAACAGCCTGTCCCCTAACGGCGGCGGCGCTCCTACCGGCAAAGTGGCTGATGCCATCAACGCCAAATGGGGCAGCTTTGACGCCTTCAAAGAAGCCTTCACCAAGTCTGCCGTTGGCAACTTCGGTTCGGGCTGGACCTGGTTGGTCAAAAAGGCCGACGGTTCCCTGGACATCGTCAACACCAGCAACGCTGGCACGACGCTGACTTCCGACGACGTCGCCCTGATCACCTGTGATGTGTGGGAACACGCCTACTACATCGACTACCGCAATGCCCGTCCCAAGTACCTGGAAATTTTCTGGAACCTGGTGAACTGGGACTTTGCCGCCAAGAACCTGGGTTAATCATCCTGGTTGAGGGTAGCGCTCATTGGAGGGCTACCCGGCAATAAAAAAACCGCCATGCGCATGCTGGCGGTTTTTTTATGGCGTCAATGAAAACAAGTCATAGGGCGTATGCGGCCATGCCTTGTTGGTGAAGACCTTACATCTGGGATTGCTGGTAGTTTTCCAGGCCCACTTTTTCGATCAGGCCCAATTGCTTCTCCAGCCAGTAGGTGTGGTCTTCTTCCGTGTCGCGCAACTGGGCCAGAATGATGTCGCGTGTCACGAAATCGCTGGCGGATTCTGCCAGTGCTATGCCTTTTTGCAGAGCCGCGCGAACTTCATATTCCAGTTCCAGATCCTTGCGCAACATGCCGACCACGTCCTTTCCGGGTTCAAACGCATTGGGGCGCATGTCGGGAATACCGTCGAGCATCAGGATGCGGCGTATCAGGGCGTCAGCGTGCTGTGTTTCTTCTTCCATTTCGTGGTTCATGCGCTCGTAAAGCTGCGTGAAACCCAGATGCTCGTAAAAGCGGGAATGGATAAAGTACTGGTCGCGCGCTGCGAGTTCGCCGCGCAGCAGTTGATTTAGATAGTCGAGGACTTCGGGCTTGCCTTGCATGGTGATGAGCCTGTAGAGGATGTCAACGGGGGAAGTATGCCATGAGCAGGCCATGAGGGTGCTTGATCTGTGGCACCAAATGGCAAGCACGCTATTCAGTTTGGCGGCTGCAATGGCAAGATCGCGGATTGCCTTCCAATCGTGCCGGGGTGCAGCTCCAGTGTTTACCGGTCTCAGCCGGGTCAAGAGCTCCACACGCGGCCGTTGGCGTTTTCCGAAACCGGGGCTTTTTGCTCCTTTAGTCGAGGTCTGCTATGTCTGCTGCTTTGCGTGTTCGTCCTGCCTTGTTGGGCCTGGTGGGCAGTGTCTTGGTTTTGTCGGCGGGTCAGTTGAGCGCCCAGCCTTCTACACATTTGGAAGTCAAGGAAAGTCACTCTTCCGTCAAGCGGGTGGCTGGTTACTTGGACCAAACTGAACTGCCTGATAGTGTGATGCTCCTCGATCCGCCGCCGGCTGCAGATAGTGCGGCCTTTGCCCGGGATGAAGAAGCGCGTCGGGCTGCCGGGCAGCTAAAAGGGTCAGCTCGCTGGGCATTGGCTAAACAAGATGCAGACTTGGTATTTCCACGGCCCGCTCAGAATTATTCGTGCGCATTGGGAGTTCAAATCGACCAAGAGAGCACGCCGGTTATTTATCAGATGATGCGTCGCTTGTTGCCTGATGCGGGTCTATCCACTTACGGAGCCAAAAACAAGTATCAGCGGGTGCGTCCTTTCGATCTTCATAATGAAGATACATGCACGCCAGCGGATGAGGAGTTTTTGCGCAATGATGGTTCCTATCCCTCCGGCCATGCGGCTGCTGGCTGGGCATGGGCACTAGTGTTGGCGCAGATCAGCCCCGAACGAAGTAATGAGTTGCTGGCTCGTGGCCTGTCTTTCGGTCAAAGTCGAGTCATTTGCAATGTACATTGGCAAAGTGATGTGGAGGCGGGGCGTGTGATAGGCGCCGCCGCGGTGGCTCGTGTGCAGAGTGAGGAGGCCTTCCAGGCTGACATCCTGGCCGCCCGACTAGAATTGGCACAAGCGGAAGTTGCTTCAAGTGGTCAAGCGCTTAATTGCGCCGAACCGTTCTAGCGCTGCTTTGAGTGGGTAGTTCGGCTGGCGATTGTAAAAACGAGCGTCCTCATATTGGTTTGAGTGCAGGAAAGAGGGCTTCCGTCTGCTTTCCTGTGCGAGCGCGCCTTGTTTTCTTAATGCCGTGATTACCTGGCGTTGCGGGTATGAGAATTGAATAAGCTTTTCCTGCTGCGGATTCGGCTTGTCACTGTACCAGGCGCTTTGGCGCATAGACCGCCGGATCGTTCGGGACTGGACGCGCTAAACTGACCGCACTGCGGACATGCTGAATCACCAGAAAAAACCCGGCTGTACTCAAGCGCTACTATCAAAACAGTAGATTTCGAGCGCTCTTCATAGTGCTCTCACGTGATTTTATTCAAGATATCAGGGTGAATTTCATGAGTCAGGACGCCTTTATTTGTGACGCAATTCGTACGCCTTTCGGACGTTATGGCGGTTCGCTGTCCGCTGTGAGGGCGGATGACCTGGGTGCGGTGCCTATTGCCGCGCTGATGAAGCGCAACCCCCAAATCGATTGGAGCAAGCTGGATGATGTGATGTATGGCTGCGCCAACCAGGCGGGTGAAGACAACCGCAACGTGGCACGGATGTCCGCTCTGCTAGCCGGTTTGCCCGTGGACGTGCCTGGCGTGACCTTGAACCGTCTGTGCGGTTCGGGCCTGGACGCGATTGGTTCGGCTGCTCGCGCCATTCGCGCTGGCGATGCCTCTTTCATCTTGGCCGGTGGTGTGGAAAGCATGAGCCGCGCTCCCTTCGTCATGGGCAAGGCTGAAACGGCGTTCTCCCGCAGCGCAGGTATTTATGACACCACGATTGGCTGGCGCTTCATCAATAAAGCCATGAAAGAGCAGTACGGTGTGGACTCCATGCCCGAAACGGCTGAAAACGTGGCTCAGCAGTTCAATGTGTCCCGTGAAGACCAGGACGTGTTTGCCCTGAATAGCCAGCTGCGTGCTGCCGCTGCCCAGGAAGCCGGCATTCTGGCTGAAGAAATTACCCCTGTGATCATTCCCCAGCGCAAGGGCGATCCCATTGTGGTGGATAAGGACGAGCACCCACGTGCCACGACTCTGGAGTCCCTGACTCGCTTGAAGCCTGTCGTGCGTGCCGATGGCACCGTGACCGCGGGCAACGCCTCGGGTGTGAACGATGGTGCGTGCGCGCTGCTGGTTGCCAACAAGGCAACCGTCGAAGCCCAAGGCCTGACTCCGCGTGCTCGTGTGGTGGCCATGGCGTTTGCTGGTGTGGAGCCGCGCATCATGGGTATTGGCCCGGCACCTGCCAGCCAGAAGGTGCTGGCTTTGGCGGGTCTGACTCTGGATCAAATGGATGTGATCGAGCTGAACGAGGCCTTTGCCGCTCAAGGTCTGGCGGTGACTCGCATGCTGGGTCTGGCTGATAACGATCCTCGCGTGAACCCGAACGGGGGCGCGATTGCGCTGGGTCACCCTCTGGGTGCCAGTGGTGCGCGTCTGGCGATTGCGGCCATCAACCAATTGCATCGCACAGGCGGACGCTACGCCCTGTGCACCATGTGTATTGGTGTCGGCCAGGGCGTGGCTTTGATTCTTGAGCGCGTCTAACTAAGGTTGCAGGGCAGGCAGGCCGGTGATTGTCTCACCGGCCTTTTTGTCTGCTTGCTTGAACCAGCCTTGTTCCATCTCCAAGGCATAGCGCACAGGTCGCACCGGGCAGTGGGATTGAAGATCAAAGGGCTGCATGGCCTCGATATTGGTGATCGTGCCTTCTTCAGTAATAAAGGCAATATCCAGCGGCAGAGGTGTATTCTTCATCCAGAAGCAAGGCATTCCGCTTTGCTCGAATACGAATAACATGCCGTGATCGGGGGCCAGGCTTTCTCGATGCATCAAGCCTTGAGCACGAGTCTCGTCGCGATCGGCCACTTCCGCCTGGATTTGTTTGGAACCCAGGGATAGTGTCAGGGTGGGAAGAGTCTCATCCGCCTGGACCGGGGCGCTAATACAAAGCGCTGCCAGAAGACAGGCAAAAAAAACAGGGCGCGCAGGCCCCGTAGTCGTAGTGCGATACTGCATGTGTGTTGCGAACCTGCTTTTGTTAGAATCGAGAGCGCAAGAGATCTTAAGGCGAAGTAATATTAAGTGCCTGCTTGCCTTTGGGGCCTTGGGCGACTTCATACAGAACTTTCTGGCCTTCTTTCAAAGTCTTGAACCCGTTCATCTGAATGGATGAAAAATGAGCGAAGAGATCTTCGCCGCCGTTATCGGGTGTAATAAACCCAAAGCCTTTGGCATCATTGAACCACTTAACGGTCCCGGATAGTTTTTGATTGTCTCCAGTGCCTGCGGTGGTGGTAGTTTCCGACATGCTTGCTGCCTCTCAACTTAGTGTATGGTTGATACTTTTTTCGGCCCCTCCCTGGGCCTGTGATCGCGGCACCTCACTTTTTTATTGTGAAGTTGACACGATCAGTCGGATGATGCTGAATTTTGTTCCCCCCAGTCAACCTATGGAAAGCACCTAGTTCTGTATTATGGCCATTGAGATCGATAAGCAAGGCGCCACAACGGTAGAGCGCCAATCCGCGCGGCTTGCCCCACCACCCATGTATCAGGTCATCTTGCTCAATGATGACTACACACCCATGGAGTTCGTGGTGAATATACTGGAGCGGGTATTTGCCAAGACCCCGGAGCAGGCCGAACAGCTTATGCTTAAAGTACATTACGAGGGTCGGGCGGTCTGTGGTGTGTATCCACGCGACATTGCCGCCACCAAGGTGGAAATTGTGCGACAACTGGCGCAGTCGCGACAGCACCCTTTGCAGTGTGTGATGGAGCCGGTGCCTGATGCTTGACCATTTAATGGTTTACCGTATTGTTCAGATCAGGCAAATTAGTCATAGAATAGCTTTAACCCCTAGTTTTACTCTTGCCGTGTAGGAGGAAGCATGATCTCCGAAGAACTTGAAGTCAGTCTACACATGGCCTTTGTCGAGGCTCGTGCCGCGCGCCATGAATTCATCACGGTAGAGCATCTGCTGTTGTCCCTGCTCGATAACGCCTCCACGCTGGAAGTGTTGAAAGCATGTGCTGCCGATATTGATGCACTGCGCCAGAATCTGCGTAAATTCATTAACGAAAATACGCCCACTTTCCCTGGTGAAGGCGAGGTCGATACCCAACCCACGCTGGGCTTTCAGCGTGTGATACAGCGTGCCATCATGCACGTATCGTCCAGCAACTCCGGTAAAAATGTGGTTTCCGGTGCCAATGTGCTGGTGGCGATGTACGGGGAAAAAGATTCGCATGCGGTGTATTACCTGCAGCAACAAGGTGTCTCGCGCCTGGATGTTGTCAATTTCCTCTCGCACGGTATCACCAAGGCCAATCCGGAACCTGCTGCCCCCGAGCCACCCAAGGCCGCCGCTGCTGCGGAAGCCGACACGCGCTCGGACGCCCAGAAGTCCCCTCTGGATCTGTACGCTACAGACCTGAATACCGAAGCCAGCCTGGGTCGCATTGATCCCTTGATTGGCCGTGAAAAGGAAGTGGAGCGTGTCATCCAGGTGCTGTGCCGCCGCCGCAAGAACAACCCCTTGCTGGTCGGGGAGGCTGGCGTGGGTAAAACCGCGATTGCCGAAGGCTTGGCGCTGCGCATTCAGCGTGGTGACGTCCCGGATATTCTTAGTGAAGCGCGTGTTTACGCGCTGGATATGGGTGCCTTGCTGGCCGGGACCAAATATCGGGGCGACTTCGAGCAACGCCTGAAGGCGGTGCTCAAGCAGCTCAAGGAAACGGCACAGTCCATTTTGTTTATCGACGAAATCCACACACTGATCGGAGCCGGCTCGGCTTCGGGTGGTACGCTGGATGCGTCCAACCTGCTCAAACCTGCGCTGTCTTCCGGTCAGCTCAAGTGTCTGGGTGCGACCACCTACTCGGAATACCGCGGAATTTTCGAAAAAGACCACGCCTTGTCGCGTCGCTTTCAGAAAATTGATGTGGCTGAGCCGACAGTGGAGCAGACCATCCAGATTCTGCGTGGTTTGAAGTCCAGTTTTGAAGAGCACCACGGTGTACGTTACTCGGCGGCGGCCCTGACGGCGGCAGCGGAGTTGTCCGCCCGTTATATCAACGACCGCTTTTTGCCGGACAAGGCCATCGACGTGATCGACGAGGCTGGTGCAGCGCAGCGCTTGCTGCCACGTTCCAAGCAGAAAAAGGTTATCGGCAAGGCCGACATCCAGGCAACGGTTTCGCGTATTGCACGCATTCCGCCCCAGACGGTCTCCAGTGATGATCGCAACAAGCTGGCAACCCTGGCCCGCGATCTGAAATCGGTGGTGTTTGGTCAGGATGTAGCCATTGACGCCTTGGCAGCTGCCATCAAGATGGCGCGCTCTGGCCTGGGTCTGCCTGACAAGCCTATTGGTTCCTTCCTGTTCTCCGGCCCGACCGGCGTGGGTAAAACCGAAGTGGCGCGTCAGTTGGCCTTTGTGCTGGGCGTAGAGCTGCTGCGCTTTGACATGTCCGAATACATGGAGCGTCACACCGTGTCGCGCCTGATCGGTGCTCCTCCTGGTTACGTCGGTTTCGATCAGGGTGGTTTGCTGACCGAAGCCGTTACCAAACAGCCGCACTGCGTGCTGCTGCTGGACGAAATCGAGAAAGCGCACCCGGACGTCTACAACATCCTGCTGCAGGTGATGGATCACGGCACGCTGACGGATAACAACGGTCGCAAGGCCGATTTCCGCAACGTCATCCTGATCATGACCACCAACGCCGGAGCCGAAGCGCTGAACAAGACCAGCATTGGCTTTACCCAGCCCCAGCGCTCGGGTGATGAAATGCAGGATATCAAGCGTCACTTCTCGCCAGAGTTCCGTAACCGTCTGGATGCGATCATTGGCTTCAAGCCTTTGTCGCGCGACATTATCCTGCGCGTGGTGGACAAGTTCCTGATGCAGCTGGAAAACCAGCTGCACGAGAAGCGCGTAGAAGTGTCCTTCTCGGACGCCTTGCGCGAACATCTGGCTGCCAAGGGCTTCGACCCAGCCATGGGTGCCCGCCCCATGCACAGGCTTATTCAGGACACTATTCGCCGTGCCTTGGCCGACGAGCTGCTGTTTGGTCGTCTGGTCGATGGTGGTCAGGTCGAGGTGGATCTGGACGAGAACGGCGAGGTGGTACTGGAATATCCTTCTTCAGGACCTGATGAGCCCGGTAGCAAGGCCTCTTCCCGTCCCGAGCCGGAATTAGTCGACTAAGCCGTGAGGGCATCGCGCCCCTTAATCGTCTGTACGCACTGTGACACCGTACACGAGCGAGTCCCCGTTCAAGGAGCGGGGCTCGCTCGTTGTGTGCGTTGCGATACTGAACTTTACCGCCACAGCCGCTTTTCACCACGTGAATGGCAAGCGCTGGTCTTGGCGGTTTTTATTCTTTTTCTGATTGCCAATCTGTTTCCCGTTGTCTATCTGAGCATGGCGGGTAAAACAGTGTCGCCCACGTTTCCCAAAGCCCTGTTGCTGATCTGGCAGCAAGGGTATTGGGGCTTGTCCGTCATGGCCGGGCTGGTGGGTTTCTGGCTGCCGCTGTTTCAACTGATTTTCCAGTTCTGGGCCTTGGGCCTGATTGCCCGAGAAAAGCCCTTGCCGGGCGATTTCGGTATTGGCCTGCGTGCTTTGAGCCATCTGGAGCATTGGTCCATGACGGCTGTGCTGTTCCTGGGCTTGATTGTGGCCATGGTGAAATTTGCCGGGATCGGGCATTTGACGATTGCGCCAGGTCTGTACGCCTTTTTTGCTCTGACCTTCCTGCTGACCGGCTTGAGCCGTATTACGGCGGGGCGCTTGTGGCGCTGGGCAGAGGATCGTGATCTGGTGCCGGTTTCGACCCGGCAGGTCTTGAAAGAGCATCCAACCTGGAGTGCCTGTACCCACTGTGGCTTCGTGCAGTCCAGTCAGAAACCGGACTGTGACCGTTGTGGTGCAACTGTGCATAAACGCAAGCCCAATAGCCGTACACGAGTGGCCGCTCTGGTGTTGACGGCCTGCGTGTTCTATATTCCCGCCAATGTCCTGCCTGTCATGGAGCTGCGCAGCATTTTAGGCAGTAGCGCGCATACGATTTTGGGTGGGGTCATTGAACTCTGGCAATTGGGTTCCTGGGATCTGGCATTGATCGTGTTCATCGCCAGTATTGTGGTCCCCATCACCAAACTCCTGGCTTTGATGATTCTTTTGTTGGGGCGTCGTTGGCGTGGCAATGCTGTACAGCGTCAACGCAATCGCATTTACGACATGGTCGAGCTGATTGGGCAATGGTCCATGCTGGACGTATTCGTGGTGGTCCTGATGGCGGCCTTGGCAAACTTCCCCGGCTTGTCGCAGATTATTCCTGGAGCGGGGGCCTTGAGCTTTGGCATGGTGGTGGTTTTGACCATGCTGGCCGCGCTTAGCTACGATCCTCGCCAAGGCTGGGACCAGGATACCCACGAAGAACCAATAATAGAACCGCAAACTACGCCGTCTCCGCCTGCCTCACAGGCGACTTCCTGAAGGAAACAAGGTGCACGATCCTACAACTAATCAGCCTGACGGTCAGACCGAGCCTGCGCAGCCTAGACTGATTCCTGCCAAGCGATCCCGATTCTCCTGGATCTGGATTTTGCCCATAGCCGCCGCCTTGGTAGGGGCGTCTTTGGTGCTGAGAAACTGGATGTTGACCGGACCGCGTATCACGATCAGCTTTGATTCAGCCGAGGGTTTGGCCGTGGATCAAACCAAGTTACGTTATCGCGAAGTGGATGTGGGTACGATTTCGGACATTCAGGTGTCTCCGGATCGAAAAGGGGTTTTGGTCACGGCGCAGCTCGAGCGTGATGGCTCCGAGTTCATTACCCAAAAAGACACGCGGTTCTGGGTGGTGCGCCCGCGTTTGGGTTTAAGTGGGGTTTCCGGTCTGGGCACCTTGTTGTCGGGTGTTTATATCGGTGTGGACGCGCCTTTTGAAGTGAATAAAAAAGGCGAGCAACTGGACTTTGTGGGCCTGGAAAGTCCGCCGGAAGTAACCAGTGGCCGTGCTGGTAAGCGTTACGTGTTGACTGCGCCCGAATTGGGCTCGCTGGATCTGGGTTCGCCCTTGTACTACAAGGGCATACAGGTTGGGCAAGTCAGCAGTTATGAGCTGAACGAAGAAGGCAATGGCGTGCGTGTGCAGGTGTTTGTCGATGCTCCTAACGACAAATTCGTGACGCAGGGCTCGCGCTTCTGGAACGTCAGCGGCGTCAATATGTCGCTGGATTCCACTGGCTTTAATGTGCGTACGCATTCTTTGGTCTCTGCCTTGGCAGGAGGTCTGGCCTTTGATCAGATGGAAGGCGAGCCTACGGATATTGCTCAGGCTGATTCGCAATACGAACTGTTCCCCACACAAGAGCGCGCGATGGCTGAGCCGGATGGTCCCGCGGTTGAATTGCGCTTCCATTTCCATCAGTCCGTGCGTGGCCTGGTGCCGGGCTCCAAGGTGGAGTTCCGGGGCCTTGAGCTGGGACAGGTCTACGACGTGGACTTGGAGTTCGACTTTGAGCGCAAGCGCTTCTTTGCCTTGGTGAAGGCACGTATCTACCCGCAGCGTTTTGGCCGCCTGTACGAGCGGGTGGTGGAGGCTAGACCGGACGAGAAAGATCCAATGAGCGCCTTGTTCAAACCGATGGTTGAGCGTGGTCTGCGTGGTCAATTGCGTCCTGCCAGCCTGATTACGGGCCAGCAGTACATTGCTCTAGAGTTCTTCGACAAAGCGCCTGAAGCGGACTTCGATGAAAACGCCAAGCCATTGGTGGTGCCCGTCATTGCGGGCGACTTCGACCGTTTGCAGGAGCAGGTCAGCGATATCGTTACCAAGATTGCTGCTATCCCGTTCGATCAGATCGGCAAGAATCTGCAAAGCGGGCTCACGGAGCTAGGTCAGGTGCTCAAGCAATTGGACAAGACGACGGTGCCGCAGCTCAATGGCGCTCTCAAGTCCATGGATGCCGCTGTTCAGAAACTGGGTGCCATGCTGGATTCGGATTCTTCCTTCAATACTTCTGTGGATCAAACCTTGAGCGAGCTGAAGCGCTCCTTGCGATCCCTGCGTGATTTAAGCGATACCTTGCAAAGCCAGCCCTCGGCGGTCCTGCGAGGTCGTTCCCCTGACGTGCTGCCGGAGCCTGCGCCATGATGTCTCGTTTTCTGATTCCCGTGGCGTTCGCCGGTTTGCTGACGGCTTGCGCTTCGACCACGCCTACTTACTACACCTTGCAAGCGTCCAATGCCGCTCCGGCGGCTGCGGCTCCTTCCACGCAAGTGTGGAAGGGCTTTCAGTTGCGACGCATGGATGTGCCTGCTCAATTGGATCGTCGATCCTTTGTGCTGACGCAGACCGCGGGCGGGCAGGTCAACCTGCTCAACGATAGCCAGTGGGCCTCACCTTTACCTGATGAAATGTCCCTGGCTTTGGCGTCTGGTTTGCAGGATCGCCTGGGCGTTCCCCAGTTGGCCAGCGCTGCTCCGAAAACACCGCTGTGGCAGATCGATGTGCTGGTACAGCGCTTCGAATCTGTCTATGGCGAACGCGCTACCCTGGAGTTGAGCTGGACACTGACGCCAGTTGGCTTTGAGGGGAAGGTCCAGCAATGCCGCTGGCTGGACTCCGAGCCTGCGTCCTCTGTGCCAGAACTGGTGCAGGCGCATCGCCAATTGCAGCAGCGCTGGGCGGATGCACTGGCCGCACAAATGCAAGGTAAACCTGTCCCGGTTAACCTGAGCAAAGCCATGCTCTGCGTCAGTTAACCACTTGGGTTAACTTTTTCCTGTGCGGGTTAACCTGAATACGAATTTGGGTTAACCGTCAGTATTATTTCGGCTTATCGCAGTCAACAAAGCGTAACCGGGATAAGAAGCATGGCGAGCACAACCTTAGGGATTAAAGTCGATATAGAACTGCGCGAGCGCCTGCGGCGTGCGGCGGATCAGTTGCAGTGCACCCCTCATTGGCTGCATAAGCAGGCCTTGCTGTCTTATATCGAAGGAATCGAGCGCGGTGTGCTGCCCAGCGAATTGGCGCTGCTAAGCGGGGGGGACTCCGAAGCCGCCGAAGAAGGTGTACTCATGCCTTCCATCCCGTTTTACGGCTTTGCACAGGATGTGCAACCGCAAAGTGTGTTGCGCGCAGCCATTACCGCCGCCTACCGCCGTCCAGAAACCGACTGTCTGCCCTTGCTGTTAAGTGCAGCGCGTTCTTCTCAAAGTGCGCGTGCCCAGGAGTTGGCCGCTCGTCTGGTTAAAGCCTTGCGCGCCAAGCGCCGTGGCGGCGGCGTAGAAGGTCTGATCCAGGAATTCTCCTTGTCCAGCCAGGAAGGCGTTGCCCTGATGTGTCTGGCAGAGGCCTTGCTGCGTATCCCTGACCGCGCGACACGCGATGCCTTGATTCGCGACAAAATCAGCCACGGCGACTGGCGTGCACACATGGGTGAGTCCCCCTCGCTATTTGTGAATGCCGCCACCTGGGGCTTGATGCTGACGGGGCGCCTGGTCAGTGTAAATAGTGAAAAGAATTTGTCCTCCGCCTTGACCCGCATGATCGGCAAGGGTGGCGAGCCCCTGATCCGTAAAGGCGTGGACGTTGCCATGCGCATGATGGGCGAACAGTTTGTGACTGGCCAAACCATTGCCTCGGCACTGGCCAATAGCCGCAAGTTTGAAGAGCAGGGCTTCCGTTATTCCTACGACATGTTGGGTGAGGCCGCGACGACAGCGGAAGACGCGCAGCGCTACTACCAGGCTTACGAGCAGGCCATCCACGCGATTGGTCGTGCCAGCCAGGGTCGTGGGATTTACGAAGGCCCCGGCATTTCCATCAAGCTGTCCGCACTGCACCCACGTTACAGCCGTTCCCAGCGCGATCGCGTCATGCGGGAGTTGTTCCCGCGCTTGTTGTCCTTGGCACAATTGGCGCATCACTACGATGTGGGCCTGAATATTGACGCCGAAGAAGCAGACCGCCTGGAAGTGTCCCTGGATCTGCTGGACAAGCTGTGTTTTGACCCGTCTTTGGCAGGTTGGAACGGCATTGGCTTTGTGGTGCAGGCTTATCAAAAGCGGGCACCCTTTGTCATCGATTACTTGATTGATCTGGCCCGCCGCAGCGGTCACCGCTTGATGCTGCGCTTGGTGAAAGGCGCCTACTGGGATTCGGAGATCAAACGCGCGCAGGTTGATGGTCTGGAAGACTACCCCGTCTACACCCGCAAGGTGCACACGGATGTATCTTACCTGGCTTGCGCTCGCAAGCTTTTGCAGGCCCCAGAAGCCGTCTACCCGCAGTTTGCGACACACAATGCGCAAACCCTGGCCGCTATTTATGTGATGGCCGGTCAGAACTACTACACCGGTCAATATGAGTTCCAGTGCCTGCACGGCATGGGCGAGGACCTGTACGACGAGGTAGTCGGCCCGATCAAGGACGGCAAGCTGAACCGTCCTTGCCGTATCTATGCACCCGTTGGTTCTCACGAAACCTTGCTGGCGTATCTGGTGCGTCGTCTCCTGGAAAACGGTGCCAACACCTCTTTCGTGAATCAGATTGGCGATGCCGATGTGAACATGGAGCAGCTGATTGCCGACCCCGTGGCTCAGGCCCTGAGCCTGCAACCCTTGGGTCGACCACATGACAAGATTCCGTTGCCGCGCCAGTTGTACTGGGAGGCGGAGCAGCGCTTGAACTCGGCTGGCCTGGATTTAAGCAACGAGCACCGCCTGGGTTCTTTGGCCGCTACCTTGATGCAAACCGCTGCCTTGCCACGTCAGGCTCAGCCTATCCTGGGGCAGGGCAATCCGGTCTGGGACGAGTCCAAGGCAACGATTGTGCGTAATCCAGCCAATCATCAGGACGTAGTGGGGCAGGTCATGTTTGCCACTGCACAGGATGTGGAGCAGGCTTTGGACGCCGCCAGCCACTATGCACCGATCTGGCAGGCCACGCCGGTAGAAGAACGCGCCGCCGCCTTGCAGCAAGCCGCCCAACTGCTGGAAGACAATATGCAGGACTTGATGGGCCTGCTGGTGCGTGAAGCTGGCAAGTCCTATGCGAATGCGATTGCCGAAGTGCGTGAAGCCGTGGACTTCCTGCGTTACTACGCCGGACAGGTTCTGCGCGACTTTGATAATGACGAATATCGTCCCGTCGGTGTGGTGCTGTGCATCAGCCCCTGGAACTTCCCCTTGGCTATTTTCCTGGGTCAGGTCTCGGCGGCTCTGGCTGCAGGCAACGTCGTCCTGGCCAAGCCTGCTGAACAAACCTGCCTGATTGCGGCGGCCGCTGTCGAGCTGCTGCACAAGGCAGGGATTGCTCCCGGTGCCTTGCAGCTCCTGCCTGGTGATGGCCCATCCGTGGGCGCGCCTTTGGCGGCCAGTGAGAAGGTTAATGCTGTGATGTTTACCGGCTCGACCGCCGTTGCCATGGGCTTGAATCGTCAATTGGCTAAACGCCTGACGGCAGACGGTCAGGCCGTCCCGCTGATTGCAGAAACTGGTGGCTTGAATGCCATGGTGGTCGACAGCTCGGCCTTGCCTGAGCAGGTGGTGTTTGATGTGCTGAATTCTGCTTTCGACTCGGCAGGCCAGCGTTGTTCCGCCTTGCGGCTGCTGTGCATCCAGGAAGATGTGGCCGAGCGTGTGCTGAACATGCTCAACGGTGCCATGCAGGAGCTGAGCGTGGGCAATCCCGACCTGCTCAGCACGGATGTAGGTCCGGTGATTGATGAAGAAGCCCGCTCCGGTATCGAAGAGCACATCAGCGCCATGCGCGAGGCTGGTTTCCGTATCACGCAAAGTGAACAAAGCCGCAGCCTGACAGGTACCTTTGTCTTGCCGACCATTATCGAGATCGAGCAGGTCAAGGATCTGGAACGCGAAATTTTCGGTCCCGTTCTGCACGTGATGCGTTTCAAGCGTAGCGAGCTGGACAGCCTGATCAATCAGATCAACGAACGTGGTTACGGACTGACCTTTGGCGTTCACACCCGTCTGGATGAAACCGTGGAGCGTGTCGTTTCGCGCATTCACGCTGGTAACGTCTATGTGAACCGCAATATGGTGGGCGCGGTGGTGGGCGTACAGCCTTTCGGTGGTGAGGGCTTGTCGGGTACAGGCCCCAAAGCAGGCGGCCCCTTGTACTTGCGCCGACTGCTTAGCCGTTGCCCGCAGAACCTGCCTTTGCAAGCTTGGCAGGAGCAGGGCGCGGTCTTGCCTGGTCCGACGGGCGAGTCCAATATTTATCAGTTGCACCCACGAGGTCGCGTTCTGTGCATGCCTGTCAGCGTGCACGGCTGGCAAGCTCAGCGCGAGGCCTGCGCACGTAGCGGCAACCAGGCCATCCTACTGGACCGTTTGGGTCTGGGAGGCTGGCAGGACGCGCCTGCCGAGCAAATTGCCATGTCCGATTTGGGTGAGGCAGATTATGATGCTGTTTTGTTTGAAGGCGACAGCGACGAACTCCGGCAAGTATTGGGACAAGTGGCTGAACGCCGTGGCCCCATTGTTGGGGTTCAAGGGCTGTTGACGCAGGAATTGGAGGGGGGCGCGACTTACCTCGTCGAGCGTTTGTTGCGCGAAGTCTCGGTCAGTACCAATACAGCGGCAGCTGGGGGCAATGCCAGTTTGATGATGGTCGGTTGACATCAGATGGCACCCATTTCTATGCACACGTTTGGTCGCACATTTCACCTGGAGCGGCGGCCCTGCGTTCATTCTCACGGCACGGGCCGGCATGTAGCGCGGCTATATTAAAAAACGAAGGAGAACAATATGCAGTCCATCACGAGCTTTAAATTGGCCTTGGTTTCGACCGCGGTTTTTGGTGCATTGGCAGCGAGTCCTGCTTTTGCCGCTGACAAGGTAATCAAGCTGGGCTTTTCCGCCCCCTTGACCGGCCCGCAGGCTCACTACGGTGAAGACATGCGCAATGGTCTGGTGCTGGCGCTGGAAGAAGCCAACGCCCAGAAAATTGAAATTGATGGCGCAACCGCCCGTTTTGAACTGGTGGCCAAGGATGACCAGGCTGACCCGCGTACAGCGGTCCAGGTCGCCCAGCAAATTGTGGACGACGGTGTGGATGGCGTATTGGGCCATTTCAACTCGGGCACCACGATTCCTGCTTCGCGCGTATACAACGACGCGGGTATCCCCCAGATCGCCATGGCAACCTCGCCTGAGTACACCCAGCAAGGTTACGACAACACCTTCCGCATGATGACCAGCGACACCCAGCAAGGTGCGGCTGTGGGTCAGTTCATCGTCAAGGATCTGGCTGCCAAGAAAGTAGCCCTGATCGACGACCGTACTGCTTACGGCCAAGGTCTGACTGACCAGGTTGCCCGCGCAGTAGAAAAAGCCGGTGGTCAGATCGTGGCCCGTGAATACACCACGGACAAAGCCAACGACTTCACCTCCATTCTGACCAACATCAAGTCCAAGGCACCCGATGCCATCTTCTTTGGTGGTCTGGATGCGCAGTCCGGCCCGATGAAACGTCAGATGCAGACGCTGGACATCAAGGCCCCGCTGGTTTCGGGCGAAATGACACGTAGCGACACCTTCCTGCGTCTGGCCGGTGCAGCTGCTGACGGCACTTACGCCTCCCTGGCAGGTGTGCCTCTGTCCACCATGGCGGCTGGCGAGAAGTTTGCCAAGGACTACCAGGCCCGCTTCAAGGCAGAACCCGGTGTTTACGCTCCGTACGCCTACGACGGCGCCTGGAACATGATCACCGCCATGAAGGAAGCCGGTTCTTCCAAAGCAGAAGACTACCTGCCCAAACTGGCCGCATTGAAACGCAACGGCGCCACCAGCAGCAACATTGCCTACGACCAGAACGGCGACCTGAAAGAAATCGCCGTCACCATCTACGAAGTTAAAGATGGCAAGTGGACGATGGTTAAAACCATGGTCAGTCAGGCCAACTAAGCACGCTTGATCCTGCAGTTTGAGCCTTCGGGGCTCATCTTTACCGTGGCCTGTGTTTGGCAGGCCCACGCTCCCTGTTCTATCGCCCTGTGCCGGGGCAGGGAGCAATGACCACGAGTCACAATCTATGGAAATCCTGATACAACAACTAATAAATGGCCTGACCGTGGGCAGTGTCTACGCCTTGGTGGCGCTGGGCTACACCATGGTGTATGGAATTATTGGCCTGATTAATTTTGCGCATGGTGATGTAGTCATGGTTGGGGCGATGCTGGCCACGACAGTGGTGTTATCGCTGGTCGGCGCGGACCCGGCAGGCTTGTCCGCCTGGTTGATGGTGGGGCTGGCCCTCTTGGCTGCGATCCCCGTCTGCATGGGCATAGGCTGGACTGCCGAGCGTTATGCGTATCGTCCCTTGCGTCGTGCGCCTCGTCTGGCTGCACTGATCACTGCTATTGGTGTGTCCTTTATTGTGCAGAACCTGGCCATGATGATCTGGGGGCGCAATTACCTGAGCTTCCCGCACATTATTGAACCCATGGTGTTTCAGTTGGGTGACGCGCGTATCAGCTTGCTGCAGATTCTGATTATTGGCGGTGCCGCCGCGATCATGTCCGGCTTGATGGTGCTGGTGCACCGCACCCGTCTGGGCACCGCCATGCGTGCAACTGCCCAGAACCGCGAAGTAGCTGGCTTGATGGGCGTGAACATCAATACCGTGATTTCTGCTGCCTTTGTGATCGGCTCGGCCCTGGCTGCCGTCGCAGGTGTGATGATCGTGACTTACTACGGTGTCGCCCAATACACCATGGGCTTCATGCTGGGCCTGAAAGCCTTTACCGCCGCCGTTCTAGGGGGCATTGGCAACTTGGGTGGTGCCATGCTGGGTGGCTTGCTGCTGGGCTTGATCGAAGCTCTGGGCGCGGGCTATATCGGCGACCTGACCAATGGGGTCTTTGGCAGTAACTATCAGGATGTGTTCTCTTTTATCGTGCTGATCTTGGTGCTGATTTTCCGTCCCTCGGGCCTGTTGGGTGAACGTGTGGGAGATCGCGCATGAGTCTGAATCAAACATTAAGTGGCGCTGGCTCCAAACAGCGCCCCGCAACGCCCGCTAAAGTCTGGGTCGGTGCGCTGCTGATTGGTGTGGTGCTGGCCATTTTGCCCTTCGTGCTGGGCATGGCGGGGCAAAGCTGGATCCGCACCCTTAACTTTGCCTTGCTGTACGTGATGCTGGCCCTGGGCCTGAACATCGTGGTGGGTTTTGCCGGTCTGCTGGACTTGGGCTATATCGCTTTCTATGCCGTAGGGGCGTACGTCTGGGCCATGCTGGCATCGCCGCATTTTGGTCTGCACCTGCCGTTCTGGATGGTGCTGCCAGCCGGTATCGCCTTGGCCGCCGTATTCGGTGTGTTGCTGGGCTTTCCAGTTCTGCGCTTGCGGGGCGACTATCTGGCCATTGTGACCCTGGGTTTCGGTGAAATTATCCGCATCTTCATGAACAACCTGGATGCGCCGGTCAACATCACCAACGGTCCGCAAGGGATCAACCGGGTCGATACCTTCAAGATTGGCGACTTCATCTTTGGCAAGGCGGAAACCCTCTTTGGCATACGGATAACCGGGCCAGAAAAATACTATTACCTGCTCCTGCTGATCACGCTGCTGATTGTGTTCATCTGCGTGCGCTTGCAGCACTCCCGCATTGGCCGCGCCTGGGAAGCCATTCGCGAAGATGAAATCGCCGCCAAGGCCATGGGCATCAATACCCGTAACGTCAAACTGCTGGCCTTTGCCATGGGTGCAACGTTTGGTGGTGTGGCCGGTGGCTTGTTTGCCTCCATGCAAGGCTTCGTTAGCCCGGAGAGTTTCAGCCTGACCGAGTCCATTTCCGTGCTGTGCATGGTGGTGCTGGGTGGTATGGGCCATATCCCCGGCGTGATCGTTGGCGCTTTGCTGCTATCTGTCTTCCCCGAACTGCTGCGCTCCGTCGTCGTACCTCTGCAGCAAAGCGTGTTTGGTGACGTGATTCTGGACCCGGATGGCATCCGTATGCTGTTGTTCGGCTTTGCCCTGGTACTGGTCATGATCTATCGCCCCGAAGGCCTGTGGCCCTCTGCAGTGCGCCGTCGTGAACGCAAAATGAAGCAGGTGCAAGCATGAGTCTGAGCATGAACCAACAAGTAAAAAACGGCGAGGTGCTGTTGCAGGCAGAAGGCTTGTCCAAACGCTTCGGCGGTTTGCAGGCCTTGTCCGAAGTCAGCTTCAGCATTCGCAAGGGCGATATCTACGGTCTGATCGGCCCGAACGGCGCGGGTAAAACCACGCTGTTCAACGTGATGACAGGCTTGTACATCCCCGAGTCGGGCCGCTGCACCTTTGCAGGCCGCAACCTGACTGATTGCAAACCGCATCAAATCGCTGAATCCGGCTTTGCCCGTACCTTCCAGAACATCCGCTTGTTCGGCAGCCTGTCTGCCCTGGAAAACGTCATGATCGGCCGTCACGTCCGCACCCGTGCAGGCGTGTTGGGGGCGGTGTTGCGTAACCGCGCTACCCGTCAGGAAGAAGAACAGATCGAGGCCCGTGCCTACGAGCTGTTGGATTACGTAGGCATTGCCCAGCACGCTAACGAGATTGCGCGCTCATTGTCCTACGGCGACCAGCGCCGCCTGGAAATCGCCCGTGCCCTGGCAACTGATCCCATGCTGCTGGCACTGGACGAACCCGCTGCCGGCATGAACCCGTCCGAGACCGTCGTCCTGCGCCAGCTGATAGAAAAAATCCGTGGTGACGGCATTACTGTCCTGCTGATCGAACACGACATGAAGCTGGTCATGGGCCTGTGTGATCGAGTTCTGGTGCTGGAATACGGCAAAGTCCTGGCCGAAGGCAAACCCGCCGAAGTCCAACATAACCCACGCGTGATCGAAGCCTATCTGGGCGCAGGTGCAGCCAAAGAGCTGGGCATTACCGTTGAAGAGGAAAAGGCATGAGCACAGAACCGTTGATGCTGGGTATTCGGGGTCTGGATGTAGCTTATGGCGGCATCCGGGCGGTACGTGGCCTGGACCTGCGAGTGGGCAAGGGCGAGCTGGTTTGCTTGATCGGTGCTAACGGCGCCGGTAAAAGCACGACGCTGCGAGCCATCACAGGCCTGGTGCCTGCTGCTGCAGGACAGATCGAACATCAAGGCGAAAGCATCGTCGGCTTGCCGTCGCATCAACTCGTGCGCCGTGGCGTGGTCATGGTGCCGGAAGGGCGGGGGATTTTTCCGCAACTGACGATTGAAGAAAACCTGGCCATGGGGGCGTATACCCGCAAGGACCACCACGAAGTCCGCCAGGATATCGAGCGTATCTATACCCTGTTTCCGCGTCTGGCCGAGCGTAAGAAACAGTCGGCAGGGACGTTGTCCGGTGGGGAGCAACAGATGGTGGCAATGGGACGGGCGATGATTTCCCGGCCTTCATTGCTGTTGCTGGATGAGCCTTCAATGGGCTTGGCTCCCATCATGGTCGAACGGATTTTTGAGTTGATCCAGACGATTGCTAAGGAAGGCGTGACGATTTTACTGATTGAGCAGAATGCGCGCTTGGCGCTAGAGCTGGGAGATCGGGGATATGTGATGGAGTCAGGGCGGATTATCCTGGAAGGCCCGGCTGCGCAGTTGCTGCATGATCCGAAGGTGAGGGCGGCGTATCTGGGGGAAGAGGATTTTGCGGCGTAGGTAGGATTCGAGTTTGGAGAAAAAGCCAATCAGCTTAAAGCTGATTGGCTTTTTTGTACTAAGTTCTAGAAGTAGTGCAAACTAAAGGCCCGTGTGTCTGATCTCGACCAAAGCAGCTCTGTAGGTAGAGATAGCAGATGATGTTTATAGAGGCATGGTGCGACTTTGTGTAGGCTGGTTAGTAAGAACGTAGGTCGTCAAGGTGGATTTGTTGAGATTTTGGCGCAACATATACTCCGTCCTGCAGTTCAGAAGTGTATGTATACCCGATTAATATGGAGACAAATCTTCATTAAAATTGGCAGAACAGAACCAGTGGCTCTCGCTTAAGGCGAGGTACATAGTTCGCTTCCAACCATTTAGCAGAAGAGAGGTTTCCTCTGCAACGGTGAGTAGATGTGCCCTGAATTGGTCTGATGAGAACACAGCAAGACTTGATTTGCGTTGCCGAATCAGCGGAGTGAGTTCACCGGCGACCTGATTAGAAAACCGGTTTCTCAGATCGCAGTCTTCAAAGTGTTGCTTTGCTCGCTGCTGATCAATAATAGGCCAATGAATAGGAGGGTTCGCAAAAAACCTTACTACAACTTGTTCGCAATGAACAACTTCCGCATGAATCCAGCGCTCCAAGAAGAAGCAATCCTTATCTAGGTAAGGGTGGATCGGTTGTAAGTCCTGGGATGTTGGGAAGCCCGCCCCAGCATCGGTATTGCAGTCTCTGCAGGCTGGAACAAGATTGTACGGATGAACTGATAGCGCTGGAAATTTTGCTTTTGGCAAATAATGATCAAGAGTGCGAGCAGAGCCGATGCCCGCGCAGTAGGGGCATTGACCCTGGGCAGCAACTAAAATTTGATCGTAAATATTACGTGGATGTCCCTTGGACTTTACGACGTTTTCATCATACAAATCCATAAGCACCCCCTTTGAAAGTTCTCCCGCAATGATGTCTTCTTTGTGGCCATGTCTTGCTCTCGGCAAGTCGCACCAAGACCATGTGGAAGAATGGGCTGAAAATTCTTCTGCCGCAGCCTGGATGTCAGCTCGACTTGCAGTGAATGTTTTTCTTGTAGCGTCGTCCATCTCGGCAGTACAGGCATCGAATAGCTCCAGTTCGTTAAAAACTGGGGTGGCTAATTTTTTCATTTCTCAGTCTGGTCCAAGTCGCGATTAATAATCATTGCGCGTAGGATGCCCTTTGCCTCAAATCCTAGGTGCCCTTGAAAATTGGATAAGATTTCATCATATGTACTGCCAGAGGCTACGGCTTCATGTAATAAATTATGAAAACCAGATTTCTCAACCTCTAGACGAAAAACTTCTCTGGTAAGTGTTCCCACATTCTCACCGAATGTTTCTATATCTGGCCTGAATTTTTCAGCTGATGTTCGCTCTCTATATAGTTTCCACACACAAGATTTTGGAATTTCTTGAAGGACCACAGGTGAGTGAGTAGCAATAATTGCCACCCCATTTTGCTTGTATAAAAGCTGGCTTAGGCTTCTTAAAAGAGCTGAAACAAGAGGTGGATGAAGGTGGCTCTCTGGTTCGTCAATTAGTACTAAGGTTTTTTCCTCAACTTTTGCGACTAGTTGCGTGACTGTAAGGATGGTAATTGCATGCCCAGAGCTCATTTTTTTAATGCGCTGTCTAGCATGTTCAGAAACTTGCTCCAGATCATATTGCATCAGGCCAAGGAGGTTCATTTCGGCGAAGTTACTATCACTTTCCAGGACAGAGATAGCAGTAGACCATCGCTGTTTCCGTGATGGCTCACTCAGACAAAATTTTAATGCGTCAACAAACTCCTCATGCAACCGTGTGCGTGATTTGAGTATCGTACCGTCATTATCAGAATAGTCGGTTAGTCCCACATAGCTATACGGAGTTCCATCGGCTGGATTCTCGTCAGAAGCAGGAAGATCGAATGGATCAAAAGCACTAAATGCAATTGAAACTAGATTTGAAAAAAAACCTTTTCCTAAGTTACTTCTCGAGAAGAAAAGGGGGTTATTTTGATAAAATTCAGCTCCATTCTCTGAGCGACCAGAAATAGCCTTGACCATATGCTTCAAAAGCGTTGTTTTCCCAACTCCATTTCTACCAATAAGTGCGTGAATGTTTGTGCTTGGTAAAGTTCCTGCCTTAACACTGAACTCAAGATCAAAGCCGGCGAAAGTTGGAGAGCTTGGGAGGGAAAAGTGGAAATGAAAGTCAGTCGATGGGACTTCGCCAGCTAATACTCTTGTGAATTGAGTTCTAATTGTATTAATGCTAACGCTGCGGAGGTGAGAGGTTTTAAATACGTCTTCGTTTTTTGCGATCTCAAGTATTGTAGGGGATCTTACGACATCTCTTAATTTTATCAGAAAGGCATCACGCCAATCTGGCGAAAAATCGCTCCATAATTTTTTGTAAAAATCAACATCGGTTGCAACGGAAAAATATTTCGAAGATAGCTCGGTGAATTTCTTGTCGAGAGTGCTATAGGTGCTTACCTCTGTAGTTTGACCAAAAAATCCAATTTTAATATTTGGTAGGTTGTGTCTCTTACCATTTTCATCATAGGCAAAGACCTCAAACATCGTAGTAAAAGAGTAATCGTTCCAATAATCAACTCTAAGATACACGGTGTTTTTTTGATAACCTTTTAAGGTTTCATTTCTATCAATTACTACGAAGCTAATTTCCATTTTTTCCTAATTTTTTAGTTCTGATGGTTGTAATAAAAATGTGATTAATTCAGTTTTATAAATTAACAGATTTGTTTAGATTCTATAAATTTATAATAATATTTTCTGACGTTATTTTTCATTTCTCCCTGGCTCTTTTAAGCTAGAGTGTCTCAGATTCTAGCTGCTGAAGCTATATAGATCATTCTGGTATCTCGCAGCAGTCACAAACTATAAGAGTCCGCCAAGTAGATTGAAGTATCTACCGGCGCCGCAGCTAAATGGATAGCCGCCGGCCCTTCGCAGGCCACGGACAAGTAAACCGTAGCTGCCGCTTGCACGGATATCGACATTCTGGTGACCAATGCAGGTGGGCCTCCATCTATGCCTTTTGCTTAGATGGAGGCCACTCACTGGCAAGCTACGTTAGATCAAAACTTCTTGGCAGCGGTGGAGCTAATTCAGACCGTGTTGCTAGGCATGGTAAGCCGCCGATTTGGTCGTATCGTCAATATCACTTCGGTTTCTCTCCGCTCGTCTGTGCTAAACCTGGAGTTGGGGGCTGTGGCAGAGACGTTGATTGCCTCAGTACCAGCCGGGTGAGCAGGAACGCCTGCTGAATTTGGTGCTGCGTGTGCTTTCCTGTGCAGCGAGGCCGCAGGTTTTATCGTGGGTCAGAATTTATCTATTGATGGTGGTTTGGTACGAGCTACGATCTAAGTTATTAAGTCTCAACCATGAGGGGGCACACCATGAGCGGTAAGGCAGTATCGGCTACATCTAACAGCAAAGCAGGCAGTACAACAAAAAAACAAATCGGCATTGTGCTGTTTGATCAGTTTGAAACCCTCGATGTATTCGGACCAGTTGAAATGTGGGGCGGGATGCCGGATTACGAGATGGTCATGGTGTCTCAGCAGGGTGGGCTGGTTCGCTCGTCGCAGGGGATAGAGACACAGGCCGCTTATAGTTTCGAGACGGCTCCGCAGTTCGACATTCTGATGGTTCCCGGCGGTATGGGGACGCGTAGCGAAATCAACAACCCTGCCATGCTGGCCTTTATTCAGAAGCAGGACAGGGCAACCCAGTGGACGGTGTCGGTGTGTACGGGGGCGGCCTTATTAGCCAAAGCCGGTGTTCTGAAGCAGCGTCGTGCTACGTCCAACAAGCTGGCGTTTGATTTTGCAGTGGCTCAGAATGGGGATGTGCTTTGGCAAAAGCAGGCCCGCTGGGTGTTCGATGGCAAGTACGTCACATCCTCGGGGGTATCGGCGGGGACGGATATGGCGTTGGCCCTGGTCGAGAAGCTCTATAACCGTGAGCAAGCTGAAAGCATTGCGCATTGGACCGAGTATGTCTGGAATAGTGATCCGACGATTGATCCGTTTGCGCGCTAAGGCTGGTGTTCACTGGGCGTAGTTGTTGGGTGAAAGCTTTTAGGAGTCGGGGGCTTGGAGTATGTAGCTGATTGCAGCTAGTGCCATCAGCGTATCGAGCATCCCGACTTGATACGAGCCTACTTCCAGCGCTTCTTGCGCCAAGCCTCTTGTGCCGCAGCGTCCAGAAAAGTCCAGGCGACGAAGCGGCTTTGCTTTTGTCCCTGCGTCATTTCTACGGTTTTGACCTTAACCGCTTTGGCCTTTTTCAAGGCATTCAACACACTGGGTACGTTCGATGCTTTGGACACCAAGGTACTGAACCAAAGCACTTGCTCGCCTACCGCCACGCTTTCTTCGATCATGCGGCGGATGAAAAGCGCCTCACCGCCTTCGCACCAGAGCTCCGTATTCTGCCCACCAAAGTTCAGCACAGGAGCATTGTGCTTGGGCGCAGCCTTGCCCAAGCCACGCCATTTACGTTGACTGCCGCTTTCAGCCTCTTCCTGCGACGAATGGAAGGGCGGGTTGCACAGCGTCAGGTCAAAGTAATCATTCGCGCCTAGCAGGCCTTTGAAAATATGTCTGGGGGATTTCTGCTGACGTAACTTGATTGCAGCCGACAAGCCCGGGTTCGCGTGAATAATGCTTCGTGCAGAAGTCAGCGCATCAGCGTCTATGTCGGACCCTAGAAACTGCCAGCCATATTCGGTATGACCAATCAATGGGTAGATAGCATTTGCGCCCACGCCAATATCCAGGACGCGTACTGCCTCACCACGGGGAATGGTCCCCTTATTGCTGTTGGCCAGCAAATCGGCCAGGTAGTGCACGTAGTCGGCCCGGCCCGGTATAGGAGGGCAGAGGTAATCGGCAGGAATATCCCAATGCGCTATGCCGTAAAAACTCTTCAGAAGAGCACGATTCAGGGTTTTGACGGCATTCGGATCGGCGAAGTTGATGCTTTGATCACCGTAGGGATTCACAAAAACGAATTCAGCCAGCTCGGGCGTGTCTTTGATGAGGGCATCAAAGTCGTAACGCCCCTGATGGCGGTTGCGTGGGTGGAGCTGAGCCGCCGTTTTATTTGAAGTGGGTAATTCGGCGTTGGAATTACCTTTTTTTGGAGATGGCATTGGAATCCGAAATTGGCCGGGGTAAGTCTGAGTCGTGGCGCTGCTACGTTTTTAAAGCAAAGCATCAGGGCTAAAGAAGGAGCGATGCTGACTGCGCCAAGGCATTTCGCATCGAGTCCTTCTCCAGTTTTAGAGCTTAGTTCTTGCCCGTGCTGCCAAAGCCACCCGTACCGCGCTCGGTCTCGGTAGAGAATTCGTTCACAAATTGCAGTGCTACTTGCACCACAGGCTGGAACATCAGCTGGGCGATGCGCTCGCCGGGCTGGATCACGTAATCCTGACCGCTGTCATTGGCCAGAATCACGCCAATCTCGCCGTGGTAGTCGGCATCAATCACGCCAATGCCTTGGGCAACACGCACACCGTGTTTCAGGGACAGGCCCGAACGCGAGGCGACGATGGCGACCAGGCCAGGGTCCATCATATTGATGGCCAAGCCGGTTTTAACCAGCGTACGGCCGCCAGCGGGCAGGGTAACGGCTTCGCTCAGGCAGGCGCGCAGGTCCATGGCGGCGGAGCCATCCGTGGCGTAGCTGGGGGCTTCGATGCTCGTGCCCAACAAGTCATTGACGATGCGAGCTTCAATACGGCGGTGCATAGACGGTATCCTGAAAAAAAAGAGGCAGCGCACCTGCTTTAGCGCTGCCCGTCATCATAAAAGAGAAAAGGGATTACAGCCGCTGGGCGATGTCTTGCACCAGCTGGCGTGCGGCCAGCAGTTTATCCTGAGCGGGCCATTGCATATGGCCTTGCTCGTCAAACAGCACCAGTTCGGTATCGTCGGCGTTCATGGCGCGCTGAGCCAGGTTGGCAACCAGTAAGGGCACGTTCTTGCGTTGACGCTTGGCTTGGGCGTGCTCGATCAAGTTGTCGGTCTCGGCGGCAAAGCCTACGCAGAAAGGGCCGTTCTTCAGGGCGGCAACCTCGGCCAGAATGTCGGGGTTGGGGCTGAATTGCAGGTCCGGCGTGGATTGTTCGGACGTCTTCTTGATCTTGATGTCGCTGGCATTGCTGACGTACCAGTCTGCGACCGCTGCAACGCTGATGAAGATATCGGCATCGTCCACTTGGGACATCACAGTGGCGTGCATTTGACGGGCAGTTTCCACGTTGATGCGACGCACCTGGTAGGGCGTTTCCAGTGCAACGGGGCCGGAGACCAGAGTCACTTGGGCACCCGCTTCCTGGGCTGCACGGGCAATGGCATAACCCATCTTGCCGGAGGAGCGGTTGCTGATGACGCGCACTGGGTCAATCGGCTCGCTGGTCGGGCCAGCGGTGATCAGGACGCGTTTGCCTGCCAGCAGTTTGGGCTGAAAGAATGACGTCAGTTCTGCCAGCAATTGGGCAGGCTCCAGCATGCGGCCATCGCCGGTTTCACCACAGGCTTGGTCGCCACTGCCGGGGCCAAGAATGTGTACACCATCGCGGCGCAGTTGTTCGACATTGCGTTGGGTGGCCGGGTGCAGCCACATTTCCCGGTTCATGGCTGGGGCGATCAACAGGGGGCAATGGCCACGAGCAATACACAAGGTGCTGAGCAAGTCGTCGGCCAGACCGTTGGCCAGCTTGGCCATGAAGTTGGTGCTGGCGGGGGCGATCAGGATGGCGTCCGCATCCCGGCTCAGCTGGATGTGGGCCATATTGTTGGGAACACGCGCATCCCACAGGTCGGTGTAGACGGTACGGCCAGATAAGGCCTGGAAGGTGACCGGGCTGATGAAGCGCGTGGCCGATTCAGTCATGACCACATCAATCCGGGCACCCTGGTCCTGGCTGCGACGCAAGAGTTCGGCGGTTTTATAAGCAGCGATGCCGCCGGTGATGCCAAACACCAGTTTTTTATTGCTAAGCATAGGACATGATCCTTACAGACTCAGGAGCGCTGTCGTTTGTTGCGGCGCATGCGCATGAACTCGTCCAGCACCAACAGGGCAGCGCCGCAGCTGATGGCGACGTCGGCAATATTGAAGGCCGGAAAGTAGGATTGATTCCAGTAGAACAGCAGAAAATCTACCACGTGCCCGTGCATCAGGCGATCCACCACGTTGCCGATGGCACCGCCCAGAATCAGGCTTAGCGACAGGCAAAACAAGGGTTGCTTGGCCGAGCGGCGCAGCATGGTCACGATAAAGACCGTGGCAACGGCTGCGATGCCGACAAAGAACCAGCGCTGCCAACCCTGACCACCGGCCAGAAAGCTGAACGCCGCGCCGGGGTTGTAGAGCAGGGTGAAATCAAAAAAGGGCAGGATATTCCAACGTTCCTGATAGAACAGGTTGCTGTCGAAATACTGTTTGGTCCATTGGTCCAGGCCGACAATAAAGGCGGCCAGAGCAATCCAGGCCCAGAACTGCCGCGAGGGCAGTCGGGCCTGGCCGGGAGAAGGGGCCATGTCCTTATCAGGCATGGTGACGCACTTCGCCTTCGCCAAACAGATTGTCCTCGCAACGACCACACAGGGTGGGGTGCTCGGCGCTCTGGCCTACGTCAGGGCGGTGGTGCCAGCAACGCTCGCACTTGGCCTGTTCGGTAGGGGTAACGTCGATGCGCAAGTCGCCTTCGCCTGCATGCACATCGGCACGCGAGACGATCAGCATGAAGCGCAAGTCTTCGCCCAGGGATTGCAGGAATTCCAGATCCTGACCGTTGGCATAGATGTCGATCTCGGCAGCCAGGGAGGAACCGATGGCGCCGGTGCTACGTACATCTTCAATGCGGCGCATCACGTCGGCACGGATGGCGCGCAGGCGTTGCCACTTGCTGCTCAGTGCCGATTGTTCGCCTTGCTCGGGCAGGACATGGAACAGCTCGGTGAAGATGGTGCCGCTAGGAACCGAACCACCGTGCATGTCGCGCCAGGCTTCTTCTGCCGTGAAAGACAGGATAGGAGCCATCAGCTTGAGCAGGGTCTGTGTCAGGTGATACAACGCCGTTTGAGCCGAGCGACGTGGCTGGCCATCTTTAGCCGTGGTGTACAGACGGTCTTTCAGAATATCCAGATAGAACGCGCCCAGGTCTTCGGAGCAGAAGGTCTGCAAGCGAGCCACGATGGGGTGGAACTCGTAGCGCTTGTAGTTCTCCAGCAACTCGGCCTGCATGTCGGCGGTCATTTGCAGGGCGTAGCGGTCGATTTCGGTCAGTTGATCAACAGGCACAGCATGTTGGGTGACATCGAAGTCGGCCAGGTTACCCAGCAGGAACTTCAAGGTATTGCGGATACGGCGGTAGCCTTCCACAACACGCTTCAGAATTTCGTCGGAGATGGACAGCTCGCCCGAGTAATCGGTAGAGGCGGCCCACAGGCGCATGATCTCGGCACCCATCTTGTCGGCAATTTCTTGCGGCTTGATGATGTTGCCCAGCGATTTGCTCATCTTGCGGCCATTGCCGTCTACCACGAAACCGTGAGTCAGCAGGGCTTTGTAGGGAGCGCGGCCGTACAGCATGCAACCGGTCAGCAGGGAAGAGTGGAACCAGCCACGGTGTTGGTCCGAGCCTTCCAGGTACAGGTCGGCAGGCCATTGCAGCTTGTCAGCGTGCGAGCCGTGAGTGGTGTGATCTTTGCCGCCCAGCACCGTAGCGTGCGTGGTGCCCGAGTCAAACCACACGTCCAGCGTGTCGCGATTTTTCTCGTACAGATCAGCCTCGTCACCCAGCAGGTCGCGTGGGTCCAGGTTCTGCCAGGCTTCGATACCGCTCTTTTCGATACGCTCGGCTACTTGTTCCATCAGCTCGGGCGTGCGGGGGTGCAGTTCACCCGTTTCCTTGTGCACAAAGAAAGCCATGGGCACACCCCATTGGCGCTGGCGCGACAAAGTCCAGTCCGGGCGGTTGGCGATCATGGCGTGCAGGCGGGCACGACCCCAGGAGGGGTAGAACTCGGTGTTATCAATGGCTTCCAGCGCCATTTCACGCAGGGTACGGCCGCTGCTGTTTTCCTTATCCATACCGGCAAACCATTGGCTGGTGGCGCGGTAGATGATGGGCGTCTTGTGACGCCAGCAGTGCATGTAGCTGTGCGGGTGCTGCTCGGTTTTCAGCAAGGTGCCGGCGTTCTGCAAGGCTTCCACGATTTGCGGGTTGGCTTTCCAGATCATCTGGCCGCCAAACAGAGGCAGATTTTCGGCGTAATGCCCATTGCCCATCACGGGCGTGAGCATGTCGTCGTCCTTCATGCCGTTGGCTTTGCAGGAGATAAAGTCTTCAATACCGTAGGCCGGGGCCGAGTGCACCACGCCAGTACCGCTGTCCAGGGTAACGTAGTCGCCCAGGTACACAGGGGAGCGGCGTTGGTAGCCTGCATCCACGTGCGCCAGAGGGTGATTGAATTCGATCAGGTTCAGGGCTTCGCCGGTAGCGGTGGCCACGACCTGGCCGCTCAGGCCCCATTGTTCCAGGCAGGATTTCACCAGCTCTTCGGCCACGATCAGCATGGAGCCGGTGGCGCGTGGGCTGTCCAGCTTGACCAGGGCGTAGCTGATTTCAGGGTGTACGTTCAGTGCCTGGTTGGCAGGGATGGTCCAGGGGGTGGTGGTCCAGATAACGATGGCGCCATCGTCCACGCTGTCCACGCCAAAGGCGGCGGCCAGTTTGTCCTTTTGCGCGAAGGGGAAGGCTACGTGCACGGACGGGTCGGTGCGATCGGCGTACTCAACCTCGGCTTCTGCCAGGGCGGAACCACAGTCAAAACACCAGTTCACGGGCTTCAGGCCACGGAACACGAAACCCTTTTGCATGATCTTGGACAGTACGCGCAGCTCGTCGGCTTCGTTACTGAAATTCATGGTCAGGTAAGGGTTCTCCCAGTCGGCCAGCACGCCCAGGCGCTTGAAGTCCTTGCGCTGGCTGTCGATCTGTTCCAGCGCGTAGGCGCGCGCCTTGGCCTGAACTTCAGCTACAGGCAGGTTCTTGCCGTATTTCTTTTCGATCTGAACTTCAATGGGCATGCCGTGGCAGTCCCAGCCGGGCACGTATTGTGCGTCAAAGCCCGCCATATTGCGGCTTTTGACGATGATGTCTTTCAGAACCTTGTTGACCGCGTGGCCAATGTGAATGTCGCCGTTCGCATAGGGAGGGCCGTCGTGCAAAATAAATTTGGGACGACCGGCACTGGCTTGCCGAATTGCTGCATAGACTTTGTTTTCTTCCCACTGGCTAATCCAGCCCGGCTCACGTTTGGCGAGGTCACCACGCATGGGAAAGGGAGTGTCGGGCAAATTGAGAGAGTTTTTATAGTCCATTTGAAGCAAAGTAGTCGCGAGCGCGTTGTGCATCGTTGTCGATGGCGGCGATCATTGTGATGAGGTCCGGGAATTTTTCCTCGTCCCTGACAAATTCCAGAAATTCTATACGGGCAAGTTTACCGTAAGCATCCAGGCGTTGGTCCAGTAAATGCACCTCTAACAGCAGCCGTCCCTGGTCTATGACGGTTGGGCGTACCCCCAAGGAGGCAATGCCGGGCAGAGCCTGTCCGGTCAGTCCGTGCACCCGGACCACGTACACGCCGGAGCGGGCGGCACAGTGTTCAGGAACACGCACGTTCAGGGTCGGGTAGCCAATGTCCCGGCCCAGTTTCTGGCCATGAATGACATGACCACTAATATGAAAGGGTTTGCCCAGCAGGGCACGGGCTCGGTCCAGTTGACCCACGGCCAGGGCGGTGCGCACTTCCGAGCTGGAGATGCGGCGGCCATCGGCATCGGCGACATCGTGCAGAGTCTCGACGCTAAAGCCATGGCGCTTGCCCGCTTCGCGCAACATTTCAATGTCGCCGGCCCGTTTGTGGCCGTAGCGGAAATCCTCGCCCACCAGCAGCCAGCCAGTGTTCAGACCCTGGACCAGAATCTCGTCAATAAAGGTGGCTGCCGACATATCGGCCATGGCCTGATTGAAGCGGGCCAGATAAATTTGTTCAATGCCGCATTGATGCAGGGCTTCGACCTTGTCACGCAGGCCGCTGATCTGCGTGGGGATCAGTTCGGGCCGTTGGCCGCGTTGCGCAAAAAAGGCGCGCGGGTGGGGCGTAAAGGTCATTACACAGGAGCTCAGGTCCTGCTGACGCGCCATTTCATTGACGCGATGCAAGATGGCCTGATGGCCCAGATGGACCCCGTCAAAATTGCCAATGGTGACAGCGCTGCGGGCCGTGCTGTTGCGCCGCGGCAGAGAGCGATAGAGTTTTAGATCAGATTTCACAAGCGAGAGTTTACAATTTTGGATTCGTTATTTCTCGGGAAACAGGATTTTGACCGATTCCACCCTACCTTGTCGCCTTGTTGTGCTTATTTCAGGCCGGGGCTCCAACTTGCAGGCCATAGGCGAACTGATCAAGACAGCGGGCTTAAATGGCCGTATCGAGGCGGTCATCTCTAACAAGGGCGATGCGCCCGGACTGGAATGGGCGCAGCGTCAAGGGCTGCCTACCGAGACGGTTTCGCATCGCGAATTTGCAACACGTGAAGCCTTTGACCAGGCTTTGGCACGCGTGATCGACCGCTACCAGCCAGATTATGTTCTACTTGCGGGATTCATGCGCATCCTGAGCACCGATTTTGTTCAGCACTATGCAGGCAAGCTCATCAATATACACCCATCCTTGCTTCCTAGCTTTCCCGGTTTGAATACCCATCAACAGGCACTTGACGCGGGCGTGCAGTTTCACGGCTGCTCGGTGCATTTTGTGACCCCTGTGCTCGATGATGGTCCCATCATTGCCCAAAGTATCGTGCCCGTCCTGCACAACGATGATGCACAGACTCTGGCAGAGCGCGTTTTGGCAACCGAACACCACGTCTATACCGAGGCCGTACGCTGGCTGATCGAGGGACGGGTGCGTTTGCAGGCTGATGGCCGTGTCGAGGTTGCTGGACTTGCGCATCGCGGCTTTTATTTCCCCGCCTGATTGAGCGGGCTATTTGGAATTTTTGAATATTCATGTCTGATCACCAACAATCCCGCGGCCGCTCGGACCGCAAGCGCCCGTCCTCGTCTGCCCAACGTAACGAGTCTGGAGCGCGTGGTCGCCCTTATGCAGCACGCCGCGACAAACCCTCGGGTCCACCCGAGCCGGGCGCGATGGCACAGCGCCGTCTGGAGCAGGTCTCCAGCGCCTTGGGTGAAGTTTTGCAGTGGAAGCACCCCGCTGACCTGGCCTTGACACGCTGGGCGCGTACACGCCCCAAAATGGGCTCGCGTGACCGTGCCGAGATCCGCGAGGCCGTGTTTGATGTGCTGCGCCACCTGCGTCAGTACCGTAACTGGGCGGAAAGCGGCGTAGGCCCATCTACCCGTCGTCTGGCCATTCTGGGCCTGTCTACGGCTATCGGTCAGGAATCCCTGTCTTTGGGGCTGACGGAAGAAGAGCGCCAGTGGCTGGGCCATATCCGCGCCCTGAATGTGGACGGTCTGCCGGTTGGCGTGCGCCTGAGCCTGCCCGAGTGGCTGGAAGAGCGTCTGAAAGAGATTCCGGATTCCTACAAGCTGATGGCCGCCATGAACGAGCAGGCCTTGCTGGATCTGCGCGTCAACCCCATGAAAGCCGAGCGCGACACGGTGTTGCGCCAGCTGCAAAACGGCCCCATGGCTCGTTTCAAGCCGGTTGCCATGCCGTTTTCGCCCTGGGGTATCCGTATTGAAGGCCGCCCATCTGTCGCAGTATGGCCACAGTATGAGAAGGGCGAGCTGGAAATTCAGGAAGAGGGCAGCCAGTTGCTGACCGCCTTGCTGGAGCCTCGCCGTGGCGAGATGGTTATTGACTACTGCGCCGGTGCCGGTGGCAAATCCCTGCTGCTGGGTGCTTTGATGCGCTCCACAGGCCGTTTGTACGCCTTTGACGTGTCGGCCACCCGCTTGAACAAGGCCAAACCGCGCTTTGCCCGTGCCGGTCTGTCCAATGTGGTGCCTGTCGTGATTCAGGAAGCGGGCGACCAGCGTGTTCGCCGCCTGCATGGCAAGGCACAGCGTGTATTGGTAGACGCTCCGTGCAGTGGATTGGGAACTTTGCGTCGAAATCCTGATCTTAAGTGGCGTCAACACCCCCAAGCTCTGGAGCAGTACACTCAGATGCAGGCCGACATTCTGGAGCAAGCTGCGGCTTGTGTCGCACCAGGAGGTCGTTTGGTTTATGCAACATGTAGTTTCTTGCCTGAAGAAAACGAGCAGCAAGTGCAGGCATTCTTGGACAAACATCCCGAATTCAAACTGCTGGACGCCCGGGAAATCTTGAAGGACAAATGTCCGGCCCTCGCGCTAGAGGGGCCTTATTTGAATCTGCGCACGGACCGTCACCAAACCGACTGTTTCTTTGGTGCGGCACTTGAACGAATCACGGAAAGTGCTTGATTTAAAGCAAGTTCGTCCTTAAATAGTGTTATTGTTAACTGGTTAGGTGGGCTACACTTTTCCGGTTTCCCTTAACACAAAGATCAGGTCTAAAAGGGTCTATGCAATCGTTTCTTTCTTTTCTTGCTGACGGATGGCTGCAACTGTCTTGGTGGCAGCTCACTCTTGTCATTCTGGCGGTGACGCATGTCACTATTGTGTCAGTTACCGTATTTCTCCACCGCAGTCAGGCGCACCGCGGGCTGGACCTGCACCCTGCGCTGATGCATTTCTTCCGTTTCTGGCTCTGGATGACCACCGGTATGGTCACAAAAGAATGGGTTGCGATTCACCGCAAGCACCACGCCAAATGCGAACGTGAAGGCGATCCCCATTCCCCTGTGGTCTTTGGTCTGGGCCAGGTGTTCTTCCGTGGTGCCGAACTGTACCGCCAGGAAGCCACCAACCCTGAAACCTTGAAGCGTTTCGGTCACGGCACGCCCGATGACTGGCTCGAGCGCAACCTGTACAGCAAATACAGCATGTTAGGTATTACCATCATGTTGGGTATTGATCTGTTCCTGTTCGGTCTGCTGGGTCTGACTGTCTGGGCTATCCAGATGGCCTGGATTCCTTTCTGGGCAGCCGGTGTGGTGAACGGTCTGGGTCACGCTATCGGTTACCGCAACTTTGCCAGCCCTGATACCAGCACCAACGTGTTCCCTTGGGGCATCATCATTGGTGGTGAAGAGCTGCACAACAACCACCACGCTTACGGTACGTCCGCCAAGTTCTCCAGCAAATGGTACGAATTTGACTTGGGCTGGTGCTACATTTCGGTGTTCAAGGCACTGGGTCTGGCCAAGGTCAAGAAGGTCGCTCCCAAGCTGCGTCTGGAGCCTAGCGTGCCTTCGAATGCTCCGCTGGAAGGCATTAGCCTGGCAACCTTGCAGGGCGTGATTACTCACCGCTACGAAATTCTGGCCCGCTATGCGGACATCATCAAAACCACCGCTTCGGAAGAAATCGCTCGTCTGAAGCCACAAGTGAACAAGGACAACCCGAATTGCTCCTGGTCCCTGCTGGAAAGCTGCAACGACTGGATCGGTCGCGGCGACGACGTTCTGGCTCCCGAGCAGCGCGCTGAACTGGAAACCGTAGCGGCTGGCGATTCCCGCCTGTCCATCCTGGTTCGCATGCAGCGTGAACTGGCTGGTATCTGGGAAAGCTCCAGTGCCTCCAGCGAGCAGTTGCTGTCCGACCTGCGCACCTGGTGCCAGCGCGCTCAGCAAAGTGGTATTGAAAGTCTTGAGCAGTTCGCCTTGCGTCTGCGCCGCTACGCGGCATGATGGATCGCTTAAACCCGGAACAGCGAGCCGCCGTTACTTTACCCTCTGGCCATGCCCTGGTGCTGGCCGGAGCGGGTAGCGGAAAAACCAGTGTACTGACCTCCCGAATGGCCTGGTTAATCCAGACCGGGCAGGTCAGCCCACATGGCCTTGCTGCTGTTACCTTCACCAATAAAGCCGCGCGCGAAATGCTGACGCGGCTTACTTCTTTATTGCCTATCGATACCCGCGGAATGTGGGTCGGGACCTTTCACGGCCTGTGCAATCGCCTGCTGCGCATGCATTACCGTGATGCCGGTCTGGTGCAGACGTTCCAGATTCTGGATACGGCAGATCAGTTGGCCTCCATCAAGCGTATGGTCAAGGCCAATAATGTGGATGACGAGAAATTTCCGCCCAAGGAAATTCAGAAGTTCATCAACGCCTGTAAAGAAGATGGCCAACGTTCTGGCGACCTGGAAGCGCACGACCCTCACCGCCGCCGCCTGATCGAGCTTTATCAGCTTTATCAAGAGCAGTGCGAACGTGAAGGAGTAGTGGACTTTGGCGAGCTGCTGCTGCGTGCCTACGAGCTGTTGTCCCGCAATGCCCCGATTCGCGAGCATTATCAGCGCCGTTTCAAACACATTCTGGTCGACGAGTTCCAGGACACCAACGTGCTGCAGTATCGCTGGTTGCGTCTTTTGGCCGGTGATCAGGCCTGCATGTTTGCCGTGGGCGACGATGACCAGTCCATCTACGCATTCCGTGGCGCGAACGTGGGCAATATGGCCGACTTCGAGCGCGACTATGCCCGTGGCAATGTGATACGCCTGGAGCAGAACTACCGTTCCTGCGGCCATATTCTGGATTCGGCCAACGCGCTGATCGAGAACAATAGCGGCCGTCTGGGCAAGAATTTATGGACCGATAGTGGCGAAGGCGAGCTGGTACGCATCAGCGAACTGGCCTCGGATGCCCTGGAGGCTCAGTGGATTGTGGACGAAGTCCGCGCCCTGATCGCCGAAGGCAAGCCACGCCGTGAAATTGCCATCCTGTATCGCAGCAACGCCCAGTCCCGAGTGATTGAGCACAGACTGTTTTCCCAAGGCTTGCCCTACAAAGTGTATGGCGGCCACCGCTTTTTCGAGCGTCAGGAAATCAAGCACGTACTGGCTTACTTGCGGTTGATGGATAACGCGGACGATGACACCGCTTTCTTGCGCGTCGTGAACTTCCCGACTCGTGGGATTGGCGCTCGCTCCGTGGAGCAACTGGCTGATCTGGCGCGTGAGCGTGGTACCAGCTTGCTGCGTGCCATTCCTTACCTGCAAGGACGTGCGGCTGCCAGCCTGATGCGTTTCTCGAACCTGATTCAGGATATGGCCAGCCAGGCACAGATCCTGTCCTTGCCCGAGCTGATTGAGCACGTTGTCCACGACAGTACCTTGCTGGCCCATTACCAGGCCGACCGCGAAGGTGCCGAACGGCTGGAAAACTTGCAGGAGTTGGTCAACGCGGCTACGGTTTTTGTGGGTGAAGAAGGCTTTGCCGAACTGCCCGCAGGTCGAGTCCCCGAAGCAGTGGCGGGCGAGTCCGAGCAGGCCATGCAGAACCCGGATCAACCGGCTGCCTCCGTGCTGGCTCCCATGTCGCCTTTGGGCTCTTTCTTGACTCATGCTTCTCTGGAAGCAGGGGACAATCAGGCCCAGGCAGGCCAGGACGCCATTCAGTTGATGACGATCCACGCAGCCAAAGGTCTGGAGTTCGATGCCGTCTTCATTACTGGTTTGGAAGAGGGCTTGTTCCCGCATGAGAACAGCTTGTTCGACCCCGGTGGGATCGAGGAAGAGCGTCGTTTGATGTACGTGGCGATTACGCGGGCGCGTCAGCGACTGTACATCACTCTGGCGCAAAGCCGCATGTTGCACGGCCAGACGCGTTACGCCATGCGTTCGCGCTTTCTGGAAGAGCTGCCTGAGCAACACATCAAATGGTTGTCGGCCCGCTATACCAGTACACCCATGCAGTCAGAGGCCAGTTCGGGCGCCTTCCGTCGTGGTCAAAGCTGGGAGTCCAAGGACAAGAGCTATTCAGCCCAGCCTTACGGCGGTCGCAGTCACACCAGCGTGCTGGAAGTGAATGGCCAGACTTTCCGGGTGGGGCAGGGGGTGCATCACAACCGCTTTGGTGAAGGCACCATTATTAATCTGACGGGTCAGGGCGACGATGCCCAAGCCTTGATTCAGTTCCGTGAAGTCGGCAGCAAGACTTTGGCCTTGGCCATTGCCAAACTGGATCCTGTTAGCTAAAAAGTGAAGCAACGACTGAATCAGTCAATCGCCGTTTGAAGGCCCCCGGAAACTCCGGGGGCTTTTTTTTATGGCCGCACAAAGCGATGGGAATTTTCAAACAGACTTGTTTTTGGCCTGGTTCTTGCATCAAGCAGTTCAATTCTCCAGTTCCTCATTCTTGGTTTCGTAGCCTCCCAAGAAAAGATTCATGTTTTATTTCCTGTTTTTGACAGAAGGATGGTGTGTTCGGAATCCCTTGCTGTATGCGGGTTTCCTGTTTTTAGTATTCTTCTTTTAGCTGCTATATGAGCGTTATATATAAGGGTTATAGATTCTAGTTATAAAGATGGTGCCCCCATAAAATCGAAGCCTAAATTAATTACAAATAACAAACACACATGGAGGCGATCATGGAACCTAGCAATCTCTCGCGCCGGCGCATGCTTTTGTCCACGGGCGGAGTCATGGCTTTGGCGGGAACGGCAAGCCTGACACCCTTGTCAGCGGCACTGGCTCAGGAAAAGGCAAAAACGCAGGCCAAAACCTTGCCAGCCTATGCATCCTGGAAACATGCCGACAGCTTGATCGTGCACAGTGCCAACACTATTGAAACCAAACGCAGCGCTTTTGGCTCGGGTTTGATCACGCCGCTGGATCGCTTGTTCGTGCGTAATAACGTCGCTCCCCCGTCCGAACAGATCGTTGCTGATCCGGACGCCTGGGTGCTGTCGATCAAGGGTGTGAAGAAACCGAAAGACATGAGCGTCGCCGAGCTGAAACGCCTGGGTTTGGTGGCTGTGCCCATGGTGCTGCAGTGTTCGGGTAATGGTCGTGCTTTTTTCCCTGAAAAACCCAGTGGTACTCAGTGGACGGTAGGTGCAGCTGGCTGTGTGGTCTTTACCGGCGTGCCGATCAAGGCCGTGCTGGAGGCTGTGGGCGGCATGGAGGAGGGCGCCAAGTACATGACTGGTCAGGGCGGCGAGGAAATTCCTCAGGGGCTGGACCCGAACACCATTATGGTAGAGCGTTCGATTCCCCTGGAAGCCATTGATGACGCTATCTTGGCCTGGGAAATCAATGGTCAACCCATCCCCTTGGCTCACGGCGGCCCCTTGCGCTTGATCGTGCCGGGTTACACCGGGGTCAATAACGTCAAGTACATCAAGCAACTGGCGTTTACCAAGGAGCAGTCTGCTGCCAACATTCAGCAAAACAGCTACCGTTTGGCGCCTGTGGGTGAAAAGTCCAACCCCAATCAGGAGTCGGTTTGGGAAATGCCCGTCAAGTCCTGGGTGACCAGTCCTAGTGGTGAGCCTGGCGAAGAACTCAAGGCCGGCAAGGTGCAGATCCAGGGCTTGGCTTTTGGAGGCATGTCGGCAGCCAAAGAAGTGGAAGTGTCCGTGGATGGTGGCAAGAACTGGGTGAAAGCGACGTTTGTAGGCCCTGATCTGGGCAAGTATGCGTGGCGTCAGTTCGTTGCAGGCGTGGATTTGAAACCAGGCAAGTACGAGATTGCCAGTCGCGCTACCAGTGAGGCAGGCACGGTACAGCCTGAAGAGCGCGTACCTAATAATCGCGGCTATTTGAATAACAGCTGGCGCGACCACATGTTGGCTGTCACGGTCGTTTAAGTCTTGAATGTTGTACCCGCCCCGTCAGCTCGGGGCGGCTATGGAAGGGAATCATGAAGAAATATCTAGTTGCTGCAGTATCTGTATTTGTTTTTAGTACTCAAGCCTACGCTCAGGAGCAAGGCAGGGAACTGTTTCTGACAGGTGCCAAACCTATTGCCTGTGCGGTCTGTCATACCTTGGCTGATGCTGGTTCAGCCGGGGCAATTGGTCCGGATCTGGATGAACTCAAGCCAGGCAAGGAACAGATCCTGAAGGTCATGAAAGAAGGCATGGGCGCCATGCCTTCTTTTGCACAAACCATGAGTGACGAAGAGCGTGATGCTGTCGCCACCTATGTCAGCTCTGTAGCGGGTCAGTAAGTTCCACCTGCTGTAGCCAGACGCTAGCCGCCTTACCCTTTCTTCTCCTGATCCGGAGGCAGAAATTCGGTAGGCGGCTTTTTATTGGCATTGTGATGCAGGATGCGAGCGGGGCGACCTTCCTCATCCAGCCAGATCTGGCCGATTCCGGAACCATTCCATACCCGTTCCCCCTGTTTGCGCTGATCCGGCAGACGCGGGCTGATGCTCAGGTCACGGCGTTGCGTAAACCAGTTCAGAGGGGATCGCGGCGAGTAGAGCCAGCGGTTCAGCCGATCCAGCCAGTTCAATAAAGCTTCCGGAAATTCGTTCTTGATGCCGCTGCTGGTGACTTGCCAGATATGTGGAATGTGCCCGCTATGGCGTACCTGTACATCGTAGACAAAGGAATAGTGCACATCGCCGGACAGAATCACATAGTTTCCGGGCGTGCGTGAATGCCTGAAGATGTTCAGCATGGTGTTGGCAGCCCCTCGGTGGGCCATCCAGTTCTCGGCGTCTACCGTCAGAGCAAAACCCGCGTACGTGCAGATGCTTTGTATGACTTCGATCAGCTTGACGCCAAACATGGGCGTGGGCGACACAATGATGGCGGCACGTTCATCCAGCAGTTCGTGCTGGAGCTCGGTCAAAGACTCCCAATCCATCAGTCCGGACGGGCGACTGGGCAAACGGCGCTTATGCCAGCGGCGTGTGCGTGTATCCAGCACGATCAGGGTAGGCTGGGTGCGCAGCACATAGTCCCATTGGCGAAACTCCAGCAGTTCCTTGATCAGCTCATCTTGAGTCTTATGTTCAAGACGCTGATATTCATCCGGCTGGCTGGTCCAGGCGGTCACCGTGTCCAATACCGACTCAAACACCTCGGGCCGGTTGCCCCAACCCTGACACAACATATAGGCGATCAGGGCATTGCCTACGATCTGCCGTGAAAAAGGATGGCCATAGGCGACGCTTTCCCATTTGGCGGACAGATTCCAGTCATCGGTGATGTCGTGGTCGTCGAAAATCATCAAGGTTTGCACGTGGGCCAAAAGGCGTGCTGCTTGGGGCAGGTCCTGACGGAAACCTTCCAATGCCAGTGACTCGCGTTGCCAGCGTTGCTGATGCTTGGGCTCCAATTGAGGAGGCTCAGGCTCGGGAATGATTTGCCATGGGATGGGGGACCAAACCAGCAAATACATGGCCATGACTTCGGCCAGCGTGACCAAGTGATTGTGTGCGTTGGCAGTGGTGAAAATCGGTTTTTCCACACCACCAAAAAAGCGCTCGCGCAGATCTTCGTTGGATTTGAAGGCAGGCAGCAAATCCGCACGTCGGTAGTAGCTAGCGGGGTGCCGGTAAAGCGATTCACTATCCGAGACGACGGCGCCTTCCAGATATTCCCCATACAAGCCTAGCCGCTCAATCAAGGCATGAATGGCCGCCAGCATGGGGCCGGCCACATCGTCGGCGTAAACCTGGTCTCCGGACAGCATCAGCAAGGCAGGCCGGGCATGGGCTTGGGTAATGTGCTCACTCAAGACTGTGTCGGCCTGAGCCAAACCATCGCGCGAGGCGTGATGAGGCTTGCGGCACGAGCCAAACATCAGATTGTCAGCGCGGCTGGCCAGCACAAAGCTGGGCCGGGTTTGACCCTGGTGCAGCAGATGGGGAGCCCAATCAGCAATCCCTTGCTCCGGTCCACCTTCGATTGAGGCGAGCAAATCGTAGTGAACAAGCGTGTCTTGGGGCAGGGCTGTAGTTAGTGGTACATCCAGAAAGTGGATAAAGGCCTGCTTGCCCAACTGTACGATGCGACAGTGCTCGCTACTGAGCGAAATACGCTGGGGAGCGGCACCCTCTGCTTGCAGGACCAGGTCCAGGCTCAAGGCCGAGCTGCCAACCAGCCATAGCACCAGGCGCTGGGAATCGAGGCGACGCAAAATAGGGCCTGCCAGTACAGGCGGTAGTGTGGGGAGATGTGGGGAGAGACTCAAACGGGTGACAGTCAAAATCAGAAAAGATAATGGACAGTGTAGGGCCTATAAAGTTGCAACTCGTACTGCTTAGCTGTCTGCCACTTCCGGGCTGGCAGCCAGAAAAGCGGTAATTTGCGCGTCCAGATCGTCCTCATGCACCACGCGGACTGGAAAGCCGAATTTTTCGCTCAAAGGGGCGACAAAGGCATTCAAGGAAAAGGCCATCAAGGCATTGCTGACAACTACCAGGCTGGCGGCACAGGACACGCTCAGACGGCTGCGGTTGGCCTTGATCCATTGTGAGAATTCCTCCTTGTCCGTGCCTTCCTCTGCACCAGGCAGCTCGCGGGTCAACAAGACAAAGCGTCGTCCTTGATCCAGCAAGGCTTCCAGCTCCTCTTTCCAATTGGACGGGGCGCTGTTCGAGATCCAGATACGGGGGAATTCCTGTGTGGCAACGTGCATGGACGGGTCCTGAAAAGGTCTGTTTATGGTTTGTTTTGAATGCGCTGCTTTGTACCATCAATCAACAGGTTCAGGCCAGTGATAAAACGGCCCGTAAAATCATCGGAAAAGATTGCCTCGCGTGCCTGCCAGTTGCTGGGGTACTTTTCTTGAGCCAATTCTAAAAAAGCCTGTTTGCGTAAAGACAGGTCCAATGTGCTGCCGGGCCCCAGAGCCTGTTCTTCCATGACAAAACCCAGAATGTAGTAGATCAGGCTAAAGCTGGCCTCGGCAGCAAATTGACTGTCTGCGCCTGCCTGCATGAAAGCGGACAAAAAGGCTTCGCTGGTGCGCAGCACATTGTCGGTGACTACATAGGTACCCGCAAAGACGCGAGCGCCGTCTCGCCTTTGCAACAGGGCCTGCCGGAACTCCAGGCCCAGATGCCGAACTTGTTCATCCCAGGCTTGGTCCGTTGGACAGTGACGCGCCACGTTTTCTACCAGAGCGTCAGCCATGCCATCAATCAAGGCTTGCTTGGCATTGAAATGCCAATACAGCGATGGCGCCTGGATATTCAGGGCCTGAGCCAGTTTGCGCAAAGTCAGGCCTTCCAGCCCCTCCTGGTCCAGCAAGTCCAGCGCTGTCTGGATGATGTGTTCACGTTGAATACGGGGCGCTTTTGTTGCCATGTTCTCTCCGATATTTGCAACCTAACGCTGTTAGTTTATCATTCGCTTAAAGACTAACAGTGTTAGGTTGTGATTTTTGATTGAGCAGGGATACGGTTATGAGCACCTCAACAACTTCAACGGAACGCAAAGCGCTGGGCCTGCGGCTGGCTCCTTGGCTGGGCTGCCTGGCCATGATTGGGCTGCTGATTCTGGCGACCACGCAGTGGAACGAGTGGACCAGTAGCCGCCGTATACAGAGCACTCAGAATGCTTACGTGAAATCCGACTTTGCGGTGCTCAGTGCCAAGGTTTCGGGCTACGTGAAAGCCCAGCCCTTGGGGGATTATGAGCAGGTCAAGGCGGGGGATCTGATTGCGCAGATTGATCCGGCCGATTACGAGCTGGTCGTGGCGGCAGCGCGGGCGGAACAGTCCAAGGCGCAGGCCCATCTGGACAATCTGGACGGTGAAATTGCACAGCAACAGGCGCGTATTAAAGAGGCGCAAGCCAAGCTGCGCTCCGTGCAGGTGCGCGTGCGGCAATATCGTAATAATCCTTCGCGTCAGGCAAGGCTGGTCAAGGAAGGTGCCTTGTCACGGCAAGGCTATGAAAACGCCCAGGCTGATCTGGATGAGGCAATCAGCCAAGGGGAGGCCGCTACCGCGCAAGTGGAGCTGGCGAAAAACTCCCTGAAGGTTCTGCAGGGGCAGCGTGCGATTCGTACCGCTGATTTGAAATCGGCTGAAGCTGCCTTGGAGTCTGCCCGTCGCAATTTGGGCTATACGCGGATTGTGGCCCCTTTTGACGGGGTCTTGAACAAGCGTCATGTGCAAGTAGGCAGCTTGTTGAACCAGGGCACGCAGATTGTTTCCATCGTCCCCCTGGAGCAGGCCTACGTTATTGCAAACTACAAGGAAACGCAGCTTGCGCATGTGCAGCCTGGGCAGCCGGTGGAGTTGACCGTGGATGGCTTGCCCGGTGGCAGCTGGCGGGGGCGCGTAGTAGAGATTGCACCCATGAGCGGGGCTGAGTCTTCCTTATTGCCTGCCGATAATGCCTCCGGAAATTTCACCAAAGTGGTGCAGCGCATACCGGTGCGTATTGAGCTGGAGCCGGGCCAGGCACAGTTGGAGCGTCTGCGCCCTGGTATGTCGGCACAGGCCAGAATCGACACGGCGGGTTCCCACGTTGCGGCTTATGACATGCCGGGTTTGAAACAGACTCGTCAACTGGCCGTCGTTCGGGCTCAGGAGGGCTGACCATGCCGTTCTCCAGGCTGATGGCTAATACGCAAACCGCTCGCCCCATCCTGACCGTGATGGCGATCTTCCTGGGCGCGGTCTTGACTACCGTGCAAGGGCGTCTGTTTTCCGCTGCCTTGCCGGACTTGCGCGGCCAGTTTGGCTTGGATGTGCTGGAGGCGGCCTGGTTGGGAACGGCCTTGAATGCGGCGCAGTTGATCTCCATGCCGATTGCGCCGTGGCTGGCAACCGTAATCGGGCCGACCCGGGTACTGCTGGTGCCCAGCCTGCTGTTGGGCTTGGCCGCCTTTTTGATCCCTTTCTTTGCCCATCATTACCCCGTCTTGTTGAGCCTGCACGGACTGGCCGGACTTTGTCTGGGGATTTACCTGCCACTGACGATGTCCCTGGCTTTGCGCAGTGTGCACCCTCGGCTTTGGCTGGCTGTCATGGCAGCGTACAGCTTGCGTGTTTCAACCGGCATGGATGCGGGCTATGGCACGTCCGGCTTTTTACTGGAGGAGTTCAGTTGGCATTGGGTGTATTGGCCCACTGCTTTTGTGGGGCCAGTGATTGCGTTTCTGGCCTGGAAAGCCATGCCGTTGACGCCTATAGATCGCGACCAATTGCAAAACGCCGATTGGGGCGGGATGGCCTTGTTTTGTACGGGTTTGGTGCTGGCCTTTGTCGGGATAGAGTCCGCGGAACGGCTGGGCTGGACTGATTCCGGTCTGGTTGTTTCTGCTTTGCTCGGTGGCGTGGTGCTTGTGGCGGCCGCCATAGGACGTGGCATGCGCAGGCAGAACTCCTTTGCCAGCCTGATGGCTTTGAGCAATCGAAATATCCGTGTGTGCCTGATTATTGCCTGCCTGTTCGGCGTGCTGATGACACCGACGTCTTTGCTGATCCCCAGCTTTCTGACCCAGATGGGGGACTTGAAGCCCCTGCAAGCGGGTGCTGCCACCTGGATTGCGTTTGGGGCTTACCTGGCCTCGACTCCGCTGGCGATCTATCTGGCCCGACGTCTTGAGCCACGCCTGATGATGATTCTCGGTTTAAGCATCATCGCCTTCACCGCCTGGCTGGGGACTCATATTAGCCATGACTGGCGTGTGGAGCAGTTTGTTTCGATCCTGATTTTGCAGTCTGTGGGCGAGAGCACCATGTTGATCGGCTTGATTGCTGCTTTTGTGACCAATCTGAATCCTCAACATGGAGTGGCTTTGGGTGTGTATGTCCCCACTGCTCGTGTCTTTACGCCCGTTGCCGCCGCCACGCTGGTGTCGACCTGGCTGCGCATGGCAGGCGATATCAGCTGCAGCAGTCTGAGTAGCCATCTTGTAGAGGGTGACCCTCTGGTTATGGAGAGGGCTTCGGACGGCGTGGCCGCCTTGGCTCGCGTTCTGGCTCGTGAATCGCAGGTCGCTGCGCAGATCAGCGCCTACAACCTGGTGTTTTGGTGCAGCTTGCTGGCCTTGTGTCTGGCCGTGCTGTTGCGTTCTTCACCCCCCAATCCCATTGCGCCTCCCTTTGCTCGACCTGTTTAGGTCCTGGCGGAGAGGCGGTTTTTTTTAATCAAGGAGATTCATTATGAAATTAGGTTTATGGACAGTGGCTTGCACGACTTTGATCGCTTCAAGCGCTGCTTGGGCGGCTGACGGAACTGCACAGGTGCAGGGCTAGAGCTACAGCAAAAGTCGCGCTCAGGTGGTTCAGGAGTTGCAAGAGGCTCAACAAGCCGGTTTGCTGAATTTTGCAGACGATGAATATCCAGTCCTGCCTGCGGGCAGTGCTCATAAGACGCGTCAGCAGGTTGTGCAGGAGCTGGAACAAGCCAGAAAACAGGGCCGCCTTTTGTATGTAGCCCCATAAGGCTGTCTTGAGCTGCCTTTGCGGTATTTTGTTTAAGGTTTAAAAAGGGACTGAGACTGCCTAACGGCAAGCTCAGTCCCTTTTGCTTTTATGAAATTGCTTTTGCGGGAACGGGTTTCAAACCTGGGCTATAGGATGACGCATCAAACGCAGCGCCACCAGTACAGACAAGCTAACGACCACTGCACTGAACAGATAAATCGCTTCCAGCCCCCAGGTTCCTGCGACTGCGCCCAGGGCAGGGCCGGTGATGCCCAAAGAAATGTCCAGAAAGGCGACATAGGCGCCCATGGCGACACCTCGGCTTTCGGGTGGTGCGCGGCGTACGGCCTCGACACCAAAACCAGGAAAGGCCAGAGAATAACCCCATCCGGTCAAGGCTGCACCCAGGTACGCAATGGCAGGGCGGTGGGCACCCCAGATCAGCAAGAGACCCGCTGCTTCCACCAGCACGCACAGCAAAGCGACGCGTGCCCCGCCCAGCTTGTCAGGCAGATGACCAAAGAACATGCGCGCAGCAATGAAGGTAAGCCCAAAGGCTGTGAATGCCAGCGAAGCATTGCCCCAGTTGCGATCAGCAAAGAGCAGGGCGATAAAAGCGGTCAGACTGCCAAAACCGACACTGCATAGCAGCAAGCCCATACCGGCGCCCCAGACCAATCCCAGGACTTGGTAGAAAGGGGTACGACGTAGCGCAGTGGGGGCGGTGGCGCGGACCTTAAGCAGCATCACCAGGGAAATCAAAGGCAACAGCGTGACGGCGACGGCGATACTGTTAAAACCGTACTCCTGGTTCACCACAACACCCAAAGGGGCGCCGACAGCATAAGCGCCGTACATGGCCACACCCACCCAGGCCATGACTTTGCCTGCATTTTGCGGGCCAACCAGACCGATGCCCCAGCTCAAGGCACCCGTCACAATCAGGCTTTCACCGCAGCCCAGCAAGATACGGCCAATCACCAGCACCCAGACCGATAGGGTTGGTGTGCTGACAAAGCTCAACGAAGCCAGATAGGCCAGGCCGGACAAGCACATCACCATCAAACCCAGCATGACGGCGTGCTTGGAGCCTTGTGTATCAGCCAGATTCCCGGCCCAGGCACGGGAGAGCAAAGCGGCTGCGAATTGAACACCGATAACCAGGCCCACGACCAGCGTACTCATCTCCAGCACATTGTGTACATGCAAGGGCAGTACGGGCAGGGGCAGCCCGATACTTAGAAAACTGACGAACACGGCTCGCGTTTTGTCCGAGCGTGGCTATGCCGGCACCAATACCAATGTGGTCGCGGAAGTGGCTGGAGTCAGCGTGGGGTCGGTGTATCAGTACTTCCCGAATAAGGACTCACTGATTGCCGCCTTGCATGAACGCCATGCTTTGCAAATGAACCAGGCTATGGAAAGCAGTCTGGCCGATACGCAGTCCCTGGGGTTGCGGGGGCGTTTGAGTGATCTGGTCAAAGCCTGGTTGGCCGCGCATCGGGTGGACCCGGAATTGCATCGGGTACTGGAAAAGGATTTTCCTTTCTTTGATGCGCCAGCCAGCGAGAGCCAGGCTGATCAAAGTATTCGTGACCGCATTCGTCAACTGCTGGAAGAGCACCGTAGCGAGGTTGCCCCGCAGGATCTGGATTTAGCCACCTGGGTAGTAATGCAAAGTCTGGAGTCCCTGATTCATGGTGCGATCATTCCGCCCGGTGTGCCGTATCCACCGGAGCAGGTGGAAGAGGCCATTGTGGACTTGCTGTGTGGATATTTGGGCTGTGCGGGCTGTGGGAATGGGGGTGAAGGGAGCTGAGTTGTCGAGCCGGTTCTCGAGTGAGTTTTGGCTCATATGAGTTTGTTGTTTGCTGGCCGGAATCACCTTAGCTAAGGCATGCAGTGGACGATGTACTGCAGCAAAACGAAGGATGGGGGGAGCATAGTCAGCTTTACGAGTGTATATCCCCGGTGCTCGGGGGCCTGCCTCAGATCCCCAGGTGTCAGCAATCAGGTGCCTGCAGTCTCGCAAGGTCCCAATGTGTGTTTTACAGACCATCAAGAGCTTCCGTCAAAAAGGCGCCAATCCTTGTGGATATGGCGCCTTCTTTTTCAGTAGTTTACGAGCAGAACGGAGTCGATAGGCCTAGACCTGTCGCCCGATTTCTTCCATTGCTTCCTGAATTTCCAACCACTCTTCTTCCAGCGTTTGATGCGTCTTGGTGAGTTCACCATGCTCAGTCATCAAGACGGGGCGTTGGTCCTTGTAGCTGTCGGAGTAAAAGTCGGGGTCCTGCATCAAGCTATCCAGTTCCTGCAAACGCAGCTGGGCTTTCTCCATGGCTGACTCCACTTTCTTCAAGCGGCTTTCCAGTGGCTTGCGTTGTTGGGCCTGCCGTTGACGCAGTTCGGCTTCCTGACGGCGTTGGGTCTTACGGTCTGTGCCTTCAGCACCTGTATCCGCACGCGCTTCCTGGCGAGCTTCCGAGCGCGATTGCGCGCTGCGGGCCAGTAGCCAGTCGCGGTAGTCTTCCAGGTCGCCATCAAACTCCTGAACCTGGCCATCGGCCACGATCCAGAAAGAATCAACGGTAGAACGCAGCAAATGGCGATCGTGCGATACCAGCAGCACGCTGCCACCGTAATCAGCCAAGGCTGTCGCCAGGGCCTCACGGGTCTCCACGTCCAAGTGGTTGGTTGGCTCGTCCAGCAGGAGCAGGTTGGGCTTTTGCCAAACAATCAGGGACAGGGCCAGACGTGCCTTTTCGCCACCGGAGAAGGGGGCAGTCAGGCTGGTGACCATATCACCGCTGAAACCGAAGGAGCCCAGGTAATTACGCAGTTCCTGCTCGCGGACATCCGGAGCCAGACGCGCCAGATGTTGCAGGGGAGTGGAGTCCGGGTCAATGGAGTCCAACTGGTGCTGGGCAAAGTAGCCGATCACCAGGCCTTTGGATTCCAGGCGTTCGCCTTTGATAGGTTCCAGCTTGCCAGCCAGGGTTTTGACCAGTGTGGATTTACCCGCACCGTTCATCCCCAAAATACCCACACGGGCACCGCCGCGAACCATCAGACGGACCTGGCTCAAAATGGCCTTGTCCTGACCGGGGTAACCCAGATCGGCTTGATCCAATGTCAGCAAGGGATCGGGTGTGTATTCGGGCGAGGGCAGGCGAATGGAAACGCTTGAGTCGTCGCGCAAGAGCGTCACGGTCTGCATGCGGGCCAACGCCTTGACGCGGCTTTGTGCCTGCTTGGCTTTGGTGGCCTGGGCCTTGAAGCGATCAATAAAGCTTTGCAGACGCGCGGCTTCACGGGTTTGACGCTCGTAGGCGATCTGGCTTTGTTGTACGCGCTCGGCACGTTGCACCAGAAAGTCGTTGTAGCCGCCTTTGTAGCGAACCAGCTTGCCTTGATCCACGTGCAGAATCGAACGGGCCACCGCATCCAGAAACTCGGTATCGTGCGAAATCAGCAGAACCGTGCCGGGGTAGGAGCTCAACCAGCGCTCCAGCCAGAGCATGGCGTCCAGATCCAGGTGGTTGGTCGGTTCGTCCAGCAAGAGCAGGTCCGAAGGGGCCATCAGGGCACGGGCCAGTGACAGGCGCATTTGCCAGCCACCGGAGAACTCGCGCACGGGCAGCATCCACTGATCGGGGCGGAAACCCAGACCGGCCAGCAGTTGCTCGGCACGCGAGGGGGCGGACCAGGCATCGGCTTCGATCAGGGCGTTTTCCAGTTCGGCAATGGCTTGGCCATCGCTGTCGGGCGTATTGGCACGTTTTTCCTGCAAGGCACGCAAGCGCTCGTCGCCATCGATAACAAATTCGCGGGCAGGGCGGTCACGGTCTGGAATGGTTTGGCGCACACTGGCCACTTCCCAGACTTCGGGGATGCTCAGGTCACCCCCGTCCAGATCCAGCTCGCCTTGCAGCAAGGCAAACAGCGAGGATTTACCCGCACCGTTCTTGCCCACAATGCCCAGGCGCTCGCCCGGGTTGACGATGAAATCAGTATTGTCCAGCAGGACTTTGACGCCGCGACGCAGCGTAATTCCAGTTGCGCGTATCACAGAGCCAGTTGCTCCCGGCTTAACAAGAGAATCTGGTCTTCAGCGGTTTCCGTGCTCAGCCAGATCGGCTCCAGCTCCGGGAAAGCAGCGATGAAATTGTCGTACTCATTGCCGATTTCCAATACCAGCACACCTTCGGGCGCCAGGAAGTTGGGGGCCGCTTCCAGAATGCGACGCACCAGATCCATACCATCGTCGCCGCCAGCCAGGGCCAGTTGTGGCTCGTGCTGGTATTCCTTGGGCAGGTTTTGCATGGACTGCTCATTCACATACGGTGGGTTGCAAATGATCAGGTCGTAAGCGGTTGGCGGCAATTGATCCAGCAGATCGCTCTTGTACAAGCTCATGCGATCGTTCAGCTCGAAGGCATCGATGTTTGACTGGGCCACTTCCAGCGCGGCGTCGGACAGATCCACGGCATCGACCTGGGCTTGCGGGAAGGCCAGTGCCGTCAAAATAGCCAAACAGCCCGAGCCAGTGCACAAATCCAGGGCGTTGTAGATGGCATCGGGGTCCGCAATCCAGGGTTGCAACTGCTCTGCCAGCAATTCAGCAATGGGAGAGCGCGGCACGATGGTGTCAGCGGTGACGCGGAAGCGATGGCCTTGCAGCCAGGCTTCGCCAGTCAGGTAAGCGGCGGGCACGCGCTCGTTGCAGCGTCGTGCGACCAGGGCCAGATAGGCAGCGCGCTCGGACTCCAGCACGGTGGCATCCAGATACGGGTCCAGCGTGTCCAGGGGCAAATGCAGGGTGTGCAGCAGCAGATAGGCGGCCTCGTCCCAGGCATTGTCACTGCCATGGCCAAAGGCCAGCTGACAGCGGTTGAACTGGCTGACAGACCAGCGCAACAAGTCGCGCACGGTGCGCAGTTCCTGCTGGGCTTCCAGCAGGGAGGAATGATCGATGCAAGGGCTTAACAAAGCAGGGATTCCAATGTACGGCGATAAATGTTTTTAAGAGGCTCAAGATCAGCCACAGCAACGTGTTCATTGATTTGATGGATGCTGGCGTTGAGCGGGCCAAATTCGACCACTTGAGGGCAGATTTTAGCGATAAAGCGACCATCCGAGGTGCCGCCTGTCGTGGACAGATCGGTTTCCACGCCGGTTTCGGTTTCAATGGCCTTGGCAAGAGCCTGGCTTAGCGGTCCAGCCTCAGTCAGGAAGGGTTCGCCACCCAGTGTCCATTCCAGTTGGAAATCCACACCATGGCGGCGCAGGATGGATTCCACTTCGGCTTGCAGACCGGCAGGTGTCTGCTCAGTGGAGAAGCGGAAGTTGAAATGCACATCCAGCTGACCGGGGATCACATTACCCGCGCCAGTGCCGGCATGAATATTGGAAATCTGAAAGCTGGTGGGCGGGAAATCGATATTGCCGGCGTCCCACATGCGGTCTGTCAGTTCGTGCAGCGCAGGGGCGAATACATGCAGCGGGTTGATGGCCAACTGCGGGTACGCCACATGGCCTTGGCGACCCTTTACGATCAAGTGGCCGGACAGGGAGCCGCGACGGCCATTTTTAATGGTGTCACCTAATTGGCGCGAGCAGGTAGGTTCGCCCACGATGCAGTAGTCCAGCTGTTCGCCACGTTCTTTCAGCACTCGGCAAACATGCACCGTGCCGTCGGTGGCCGGGCCTTCTTCATCCGACGTCAGCAGCAGGGCAATCGAGCCTTTGTGTTCAGGATGGGCCTGGGTAAATTCCTCAACTGCGTGGATGAAGGCCGCAATTGAGGCTTTCATATCCGCCGCACCACGGCCATACAGCTGACCGTCGCGCACGGTGGGTTCAAACGGGGGCGAGTCCCAGGCCGCTTCCGGCCCGGTAGGAACCACGTCTGTGTGACCGGCAAAAACAAACAAGGGCGCCTGGGTGCCACGGCGGGCCCACAGATTGGACACCGGGCCGCTGGGCAGATGTTCCAGGCTAAAGCCCGCTTGCTCCAGCCTTGCGCCCAGCCATTGCTGGCAGTGGGCGTCCTCAGGGGTGACCGAGGGGCGGGCAATCAGGGCTTTGAGGGTGTCTAGTACAGAATTGTCAGTGCTCATGTTCAGGCGCGAAGTAAATCATTAATACTGGTCTTGGCGCGGGTACGGGCATCCACACGCTTGACGATGATGGCGCAGGCCAGGCTGTAGAGCCCATCGGCTGAAGGCAGGGAACCAGGGACCACTACCGAACCGGCAGGGACACGGCCCTGGTAAATCTTGCCTGTTTCGCGCTCGTAAATTTTGGTGCTTTGCGACAGGAAGACGCCCATGGCCAGCACCGAGTTCTCTTCTACGATGACCCCTTCCACCACTTCGGAACGGGCACCGATGAAACAGTTGTCCTCAATGATAGTGGGGTTGGCCTGCAGAGGCTCCAATACCCCGCCAATACCGACGCCACCCGACAGGTGAACATGCTTGCCGATCTGGGCGCAGGAACCAACGGTGGCCCAGGTATCCACCATGGTGCCTTCACCGACATAAGCGCCGATGTTCACAAACGAGGGCATCAGCACGACATCGGGGGCTACATAGGCGCCTTGGCGTACCACAGCACCGGGAACGGCGCGAAAGCCTGCCTGGGCAAACGCAGCCTGGTCGTGCTGCTCGAATTTCAGAGGCACCTTGTCATAGAAGGGAGCGGGCTCGCTGGCCATGACGCGGTTTTCGTTGATCCTGAAGGACAGAAGAATCGCTTTCTTGACCCAGTCGTTGACCTGCCACTGTCCGTCGATTTTCTCCGCCACACGCAGGGAACCGTAATCCAGCTTTTCGATCACGGTATGGATGGCCGTGCGCAGTTCAATGCTGTGTTCTTTGGGGGAGAGGGAAGCTCGTTGTTCCCACGCCGATTCGATCAGACTTTGGAGGTCGCTCATAGGCTAGGCTCTGTGAATGCAGGCCGTCATTGGCAGTACCGGGATACAGAAGGCGCATGATGCGCGGTTTACCACCGCAGCGGCCGAGCTTGAATGGAGGCAACAGGATAACCGAGTCTGCCCTATCCATGCACGGTTTTATGGCTTTCTTTGTCGCTTTTGAGGGCAGATGAATACGTATAGGTGCGGGTAGCAGGGGCCGGCTTGCCGTTTTGGGCTGAGCCCGCCGAGGGAGCTTGCAGGAATTTGGTGACCGGGAGCCTGTGTTGGCCTCATTTACTTTATTTCTAACACTGTTTTTCTGAATTCTTGTTTTTTGATAATTAATTTTTGCTTCTGCTTGTTTTTCTTATCGCAGCTATTTTGTTTATTTATTGTTGAGCTTGTTTAACTGAATCGCCTGCGTAAACAAGTATTTCAAAATAATAAAAAATAATCGTGGAACGCCATGCGAATTGTGTGAAGAGTTCTTGGTTTTAGTTGCTGGAAGGGCTAGTGCCGCCTGATGTTTCAGCTTGCATGGTTCTACTCTTACTCTGTAGGGCTCGTGAAAAAAGGCTTTTAACCGTTTTCCATATAGGGTTATTTCCGGGTTTGTCCGGAGCAGGGTCTGGTCTGAGGCCGTGAGTAATGATTCGGTTGCGCTTTTTACATTTTATAAAATTCATCCTATTTTTATCTGCCTAGAATGATTGCGAGGTTTTGCTTATTAACCACATTTGGCTCTTGTTTCTTCATTCAAACGGAGGGGTTATGAGATCGATTCTTTTATGGCTCTTGGGTGTCCCTATTCCTATCATTATTTTGCTGGCCTTGTTTTGGCACTAAGGTATTTGCGATCACAATCTTGAATAAGGAATCATCATGGCTACGACGCAATTTGGTTCGGATGCAGGTTTGGGTACGCAGGCCGTCGCGGAATCGTCGCATTCCGCTGTGTCTTGGGGCGCAGTCATCGGGGGCGCGGTTATTGCCGCTGCCTTGACGGTGACCTTGCTGGTAGGCGGGACAGGCCTGGGTTTCATGGCGATCTCTCCCTGGGGCAATGAAGGGGCCTCGGGCACCACCATGGCTATCGGCACGATTGTCTGGCTGTTTGTCACACAGATCATCGCTTACGGCATTGCAGGTTATGTCACCGGGCGTCTGCGTACAAACTGGACCGGTGTGCATGGCGACGAAGTTCATTTCCGCGATACGGCACATGGTTTTCTGGTGTGGGCTGTCAGTGCGGTTGTCAGTGTGTTCTTGCTGGGCTCGGGCGTCGCCTCCCTGGTGTCGGGTACGGCACAGGCCGGGGCGAATCTGGCTGGGGCAGGCGTTGGCGCCGCGTCGGCGGTTGTGGGGCAGGCTGGCAAAGATCAAGCCCAGGGTCCAGGTTTGGGCTACTTCACCGATACCTTGCTGCGTCCGGCCGATCCAGCCAACGCACCTGCACAGGCTGGCAACCCTGAGCGTGAAGTCAGCCGCATTCTGGCGCGCAGCCTGAAAGAAGGCGAGGTGTCCCAGCAGGATCAGGATTACTTGCTGCGCCTGGTGGCCAACCGTACCGGTCTGACTCCGGAGCAGGCCAAGGAACGTCTGGACTCCGTACAGAAGCAAGCCAAGGAAACAGCCGAGAAGCTGGAACAACAAGCACGTGAAGCGGCAGACACCGCTCGCAAGGCAGCCGCTGCTTTCGCGCTGTGGGCATTTGCATCCTTGCTGGTCGGTGCTTTTGTAGCCAGCCTGGCGGCCACGATTGGCGGACGGGCGCGTATTACGCGTTAAGCCCCATTTGTGACGCCCAGTCACTTATAAGTTGAGGCGGGCAGTGCCAGGCCCCCGGATGTCAGAGCTCCGGGGGCCTTTTTGTATCCGCTTTAATCAAACTGCAGTCTTGCCCGATGCTTCAGGGAATACGAATAAAGCTGCTGGGAGCCTGTCCTAAACGGCGACGGAACATGGTGGAAAAGGCACTGGAGCTGTCATAGCCCAGGTCCATCGCAATCTGTGTGACTGACTGACCGGCAGACAGCTTGGTCAAAGCGGACAGCAGACAGGCTTGTTGACGCCATTCACTAAAACTCATGCCGGTTTGTTGCCGGAACAGGCGCGTAAAACTGCGCAGGCTTTTATTGATTTGCCCGGCCCACTGTTCTGGCGTGCTTTGAATATTGGGCTGACTTAAAAAGTCTTTGCAGAGCTGGGCCAGGGATGGGTCTTGAGGGATGGGGGCAAAGAGCGGCATGGTTTGCGCCAAACCGACTTCATGCAGAAGCAGTTGAGCCAAGGCGCCGTCGCGGCCATCTTCCTCGTACAGAGCGGGCAAGGCCAGGGAGGCCAGCAACAAGTGATGCAGCAAGGGCGTAATGACCAGCACTTCGCAGTGTGTGCTGCTGCGAGGTGCTGCTTCCGGCTCTATATATAAGCTTCGGGTGCTGGCGCTTTGCATGCGTACGCGATGGCGTTTGCCAGCTGGAATCCACACGCCGCTATAGGGCGGAATCACCCAGGCGCCATCGTCGGTTTCGACTTCCATCAGCCCGGTCATGGCATAGAGCATTTGCGCCCGTCGGTGCACATGAAAGTCCAGCAGCGTGCCCGGCGCGTAGTCCGTGCCAATCGCCAGCAAGGGGCGAGGGGTGGCATCTACGCTATCCAGTCGTACATTGTGCATAAGCAAGCCTCTGGCCGAAACGAAAGTATTGTTGACCGGTTTTAGCATGCCAGCCAAAGCAGGGCGACCTATTCTTGGGTTTTGTCATCTGTGTTGATGGGCGGCTATGTATTTTCTATTGCTGTTTTTTGGTTTGCTGGCTGGCGTGACCACCGTGCTGTTTGGCTTCGGTGGCGGTTTTGTGGTGGTTCCCGTGCTGTATTCGGTGCTGATTGGCATGTATGGCGTGGACAGTCAGATGGGGCAGGCGGCCATGCATATTGCGGTGGCCACTTCCACCTGCGTCATGATTTTTGGTGCTGGCCTGTCTACCTGGCGCCACCACAAGGCGGGCACTGTGCCTTGGGGGCAAGTGCGTCCTTTGCTCCTGTTCATCGCCTTGGGGGCGATTCCCGGTGCGGCAGCAGCCATGGCCTTGAGCGGGTCCTGGGTACGTTGGGTTTTTGTGGCGTATCTGGGCCTGACGATTCTGGATAGCCTGTTTCGTTCCGGCTTCACCCAAGAGTCCAGCAATACCATGCGCCCTTTAAGCAAGGCCAGTAGTGCTGGGGCCGGGGTAATTATTGGTGCGATTGCCGCCTTTTTGGGTGTCGGTGGTAGCGTGATCACTGTCCCCTTGATGCGTCGACGCGGTGCCAGCATGACCGCTGCCACGGCCGCAGCCAACCCCTTGTCCTTGCCGATGGCGGTGGTGGGGAGCCTGACCTACGCCATGCTGGCCTGGAATGCCGATTCCTTGGGGGCCTGGCATGCAGGTTATATCGACTTGCGCGCATGCCTGGTGCTGGTGATTGGCTCCTGGCTGGGGATTCGCTTCACCTCGCGCTGGATCGGCAAGATCCCGGACAGCATTCATGCCAAAGCCTATATCGCCTTGTTGGGGCTGGTGTTTTTGGTGATGCTGCTGGTTTAAGCGTTGCAGGGGTGGCCTTGCGCCACCGATCCTTCCAAGCTTGAAGGCTTCACTTTTCCTGTTTTGAAAACTTGTGTTTTTTGTTGAGTGCGGCGAAATGCAGTGCTTGCTGTGCTGCATTTTTCCCTATACTGAGCAGCACAGCACAAACAGGAGTGGGGCAACATGACAACAGAGATTGCAGTGGTCTTGGGTCTGGCTTTAATCGCGATTGTCTTGTTTGCTACAGAAAAACTCCGAATAGATGCTATCGCCTTGCTGGTGCTCAGCACCTTGGCGGTTCTGGGTTTGGTGACTCCCGAGCAGGCCGTGGGTGGTTTCAGCAATCCGGCCACGGTTACCGTCGCGGCCATGTTTGTGCTGGCTGCCGGGCTGCAAAATAGCGGGGCGCTGTCCGGGATTGGGGATTTGCTGAGCAAGGCACGCTCCCCTGTGCAGTTTCTGCTGCTGTTGTTTCTGGTTCTGGCGGTGATTGCTCCTTTCGTGAACAACACGGCGGTGGTAGCGGTATTCATTCCCATCGTCATGGCCGCCTGCGCACGGATAGGCATGTCGGCTTCCAAAGCGCTTATCCCCTTGTCCTATGTCTCACAAATGGCCGGGGTCTGTACCTTGGTCGGGACCTCTACCAACCTGCTGGTCAATGCCATTGCCCGCGATCTGGGCCATCCCGGTTTCACCATGTTCGAGTTCACCGCCTTGGGGGTGATCTGTATGGCTGTGGGGTGTCTTTATTTGCTGACGATAGGGCGCTGGTTACTGCCCGATGCCCGTGGCGGCGAGTTGGTCGAGCAATATGAGCTGGGAAAATACATTACCGAGCTGCGGGTGATGCCCGATTCTTCCCTGATTGGCCAATCGGTGGGCGATGCCAAGCTGGGCGAGCAATACGGGGTGTTTGTGCTGGAGCTGTTGCGCGGCGATACCAAAGTGTGGGGCCCGCGAGAGCAGAAGATCGAGCAGGACGATGTGCTGTTGGCGCGCGGAGACTGGACCAAGCTGGATGAACTGCGCAAAGAAGCGGGTCTGGAAGTAGACCCCCAGTTCAAGCTGGAACAACAGTCTTTTGAGCAGGTCGATCAGGTCCTGACCGAGGTCATGATTGCGCCGCGTTCGCGTATCAGTGGTCGTACTTTGGGCAGTTTGGGAGCAGGCTGGCACAAGAACGCCACCGTGCTGGGCATTCATCGCCGTGGTCAGGTCTTGCGTGAGCAATTGCGTGCAGTGCGTTTGCAAGTGGGCGATATCTTGTTGATATTGACTCCGGCCGCAGAGGCGGCCGATTTGCGGGCTGACAGCAATATTATCGTGCTGTCCGAGCGCGAGGCTGAAAAGGAAATGGGCTGGCGTGCGCCGTTTGCACTGGTCACCATGGCCCTGGTGATTTTGGTGCCTGCCTTGGGCTGGGTGCCTATCAGCATCACCTCCTTGTTCGGTGCCGTGGCCATGACACTGGCCGGTTGTTTGAAAGCAGATGATGTGTACGACGCCATAGACTGGCGCATCATCATCTTGATGGCGGGCTTGCTGCCTTTGGGTATGGCCATGAGCGAGACCGGCGCGGCCCAGTTTCTGGTCGAAAATACCGTTGGTCTGGTGAAGTCCTTTGGGCCTTTGACCGTGTTGGCCGTGGTCTACCTGATGGCCCTGATGCTGACCGAATTCATGAGCAATGCCGCCGCTGCCGTCTTGCTGGCACCGATAGGAATGTCCACGGCGAAAATGATGGGCGTCGATCCCACTCCATTTCTGATCGCCGTTACCTTCGCGGCTTCCACCAGTTTTGCCACGCCTGTGGGCTATCAGACCAACACCATGGTTTATGGCGCAGGCGGCTATCGTTTTGTGGATTTCCTGAAAGTGGGTTTGCCCTTGAATCTGATTTTCTGGGTGTTGGGCGTGTTGTTGATCCCCGTTTTCTGGCCCTTCAATCCGGCTTGAAGCCGTTACTTGTACGGCAAGAATAAAGGAGACCCTGGTCATGGCCTCACCGGCCCCGCAGACCATCCGGATGATGCAAGGACGAGAGGAACCTGATTACAGGCTTGCGTCACCCGAGGGGCCGGATTGTTCCTTGGGACCTTTCCAGCGATAGCTCAGCAGCAGCACCCACAGGGTGGCCATGCCCAGTCCGTACAACATGGCTCCATAGGAAACGGAAATATCAATACCGCAGACCCGCGAGAAGCGGTCCGCGGTATCGCAGATATTCTTGATCGCCAGTACAAACAAGACGGTGTTGACGGCCATGGCCAGACAAGCGGACACCGCCCGTTCTGCCCAGATCAGACTGGCAACGGCCAGAATGGACAAGGGCATCAAGGAGTTGAGCACACTGGTATGCCAGGCTGAATACGCCTGGGAGGAGTTGAGCAAACTTTCGTTGACGTGCGCAAAGGGAAAGAGCCACAACACAATCAAAGCAGCGCACAGGAAAAAAATCAGTTTCCTGGTGGTGATGTTGAACACGATTAAAAGTAAAAGTTTGCTTTATGAGGATTTCGAGTGTAACTGAACTGTTTTATGCTTAAAGACAAGTTGTGTAAATTTCTCGACACAATTTGCGACAATTTTGTTACTTGAATATGTCATAAACAGAAGAATTTTCGAATCTAATCACGTTTTCGTGACAAATTGACGAAGTCTATTCCAATCGTCCACCTGAGGTAAATTGGAGTCTGGATTGTATGATGGCTATCTGGATGAACACTGCAGGAGTGACAAGGATGAAACGTTCCGTATGGTGCTTGAGTGCTGTATTAAGTGTGATGGCCTTGCCCGCCTGGGCTGATAACCCGGCTTGCCAGTATCGGGCTGCCGAAATTCAGAACCAGATCAACTATGCTCGCCAGCATGGCAATGTCCATCGAGAGCGTGGCCTGGAGCGCGCCTTGGCCAATGTGCAGATGCATTGCCGGGACGCGGATTTGCTGCGTGATGTACAGGAAGATATCCGCGAGCAGGCAGAGGATATCCAGGAGCGCCTGGATGAAATCGCCGAGAAACGGGCTGAAGGGCGACAAGACAAGGTGGAAAAGCTGGAGAAAAAACTGGAACGTGATCGTGCCAAATTGGAACAACTGCAAGATGAATTGAAAGAATTGCAGGCTCTGGGTGCTCAGTAAAAAGCGTCACCGCAAGTCCTGAGTCTTTTCCTGTTCTGGCGATTGATCGCGTTAAAAAAGCCGGAGTCAGAAATAAATACGTGCTCCCACTGGGGGCACGTTCTTTTGAATCTGAAAGGACTGCTTATAATCACAGGTGCAGTCGGCGCAATGATGTAAGCCGACCAAGCATAAACAAGAGTGGTATGAGCAGAAAAAGTACAGGTCGTAGCGTTAAAAAAACCAGTAGTAGAAAAAAGACAGGGCAGGCAAACCCGTCCCGATTTTTGAAGTCCGTCCTTGCCGCGGCCCTGACCAGTTTCGGGATTGCAACGGCCTGGCTTCATCCCCAAGGGCCGAACTGGCAAAGTCTGGAATCGTTTCTGGTGTCCTTGGGTTGGCCAGGTGCGACGCAGCAGGATAGTGTGCCTGTTCCGGCCTCGGTCGAGGGGTATGTTCAAACCTCTTTTGCACATTGCCCCCAGTTCTTTCCCGGCTCGCGACCTGTCGTGCCCATGGCTTACACGCAAAGAGAGTTGTGCTTCAGCTCTTTTGCGATTTTGCATAGCGGCCAAACCAAGACGCCGGTGTTTGTCGTCCAGCGTCTGAATCGTCAGCAGATTCAGTCCGCCAAAGGTTTGAAGCGCACGGATCGTTTTTATGCTGAAGGCCGTTTGCCGCAGGCAGAGCGAGCCGAGCTGAATGACTATCGAGGCTCGGGCTTTTCGCGCGGGCATATGGCTCCGGCAGGGGATATGGCTTCGGAGCAGAGCATGGCCCAGAGCTTTTCTCTGGCCAATATGGTGCCGCAAAATCAGGTCCACAACGCCGGCCCCTGGAACAAGATCGAAGCCGATACCCGTAAATATGTGGCGCGTGCCGCAGGCAATGTGTATGTGTTCACCGGACCTGTGTACGAGCGCAATGCGGCGACGATAGGTTCCAGCCAGGTTGCCGTTCCCAGTCATTTGTTCAAGCTGGTGTATGACGCCACCACAGGACGATCCTGGGTACATTGGCAGGCTAACCAGGCTTCCACTCGTGTTGGACCACCCATCAGCTACGAGGAGTTTGTAAGACGGACAGGCTTGCACTTGCTGCCTGACACCAGTCTGAAAAGATCGGGTTGAAGCAGGCACCTTGGCGTGTGGGCACTAGCCCGTTTTATTTATTGAGTATGGCGTGGACTTGATCTTCAGAAAAATACACGCTGTCCCCGACCTCGAAAACGTGGTAACTGATGTTCTGCTCGCTGACGACGCCCCTGAAATACGCCTTGGGGGTGGCTGGCAGTTGGGTGATACGAACACTGATGTAGCGCTCGCTGGTGTAAGAAACCAGCTGTACATGCATACCTTGCTTCAAATCCAGGGCGCCTGGGAAACGGTCCAGATCGTCATGGCTGACTACAACTCGAAATGCAGTGGGCCTGTGAATGACATAGGCTCCCTTCAGCTGGAGATGTAGAGTCAGGATCTGTTGTGCTTGTGTGCTGATTTGCGCGCCTGGATGTCGGACTTCCTGCTCCAGTTCGGGATTGGGCGTCAGATTCAAGATTTGGGCCAATAGCAAAAATTGTTCGTGAGTCATAAATTGCAAATTATCAGGAAAGGGAATCGACGGGCTTTGGAGGCTCAGGGTACAGTGTTCCTATTGTCCGCGATCGGTTCTGATTTCGATTCGCGGTAATTGCAATAAAGATTTTTTGTAGGGAAAACACAATGATGGTTCGACGTCTGATTCAAAGTTGCGCGGTGCTCGGTCTGGCCGCTTTGATGGCAGCTTGTTCCTCCGCGAAGCCCGGTGGTGGCCCCGTGTCAAAACTCTTTAATGAATGCACCTGGGACCGTGAGTCCTGCATGCACGAGGGCCGTTACGAAGCCGGAGAAAGCGAGTATGCCGAGCGTGAGGCTCGAGATTTGAACCGTCAGTCCGCCGCACGTTTGCGCCGTAGCGGTCTGTAAAAGGGAGTTCTCACGGCAGTGCCGGAGTTGTTCTGCCAAACGAGGTATTGGCCGTGATTCGTGATGTATTAGAGCGCCGGCAAACTGCTATTTATTGTGTGGCGATGTTGCTTGCCGCCTGGATGGCCAGTGTCTGGGTGATGCCAGCTAGTCTGGTCAACTGGATCAATCCAGCGCTGGCTTTCATGTTGTATGTCACCTTTGTGCAGGTGCCTATTGCCCAGTTAGGCAAAGCGCTGACCCAGCTGCGCTTTCTGGCCGTTTTGCTTCTGGCCAATTTTCTCCTGATACCTCTATTGGTCTTTGCGCTGGTGCCCTTGCTGCCAGACCAAACCATGTTGCGCCTGGGCGTGCTGTTGGTCTTGCTGGCTCCTTGCATTGATTACGTCGTGACCTTTGCTCAATTAGGTCGTGCCGACGCCCGCGCACTTCTAGCCGCTACGCCGGTACTGCTGCTTGTGCAAATGCTGCTCCTGCCCTTGTTTTTGAAATTGGCCTTGGGGGAACAGTTCGGTTTGTACATCAAAGCCGGGCCGTTTCTGAATGCTTTCTTTTACTTGATTCTGATTCCGCTGCTGCTGGCGGGGGCCACCCAGTATCTCGCGGGTAAAAGTCATAGCTGGGCGCAGATAAAAACGGGTTTGGGCTTGGCCCCCGTTCCAGCCACTGCTTTGGTCTTGTTCATCGTCGTGGCGGCTGTTCTGCGACAACTGGAGCCTGCACTGGATGTCTTGTGGCGAGTGTTGCCGGTGTATGCGCTGTTTGCCATTCTGGCTCCTGTCATCGGCTGGGCGCTGGCACGGCAAGCGCGGCTGGCCGTCCCGTTGCGACGTGCGGTGGCTTTCAGCAGTGCAACTCGCAATTCTTTGGTGGTGCTGCCCTTGGCTTTGGCGATTCCGGGGGCTTTGCCGTTGTTGCCAGCCATCATTTTGACGCAGACTCTGGTGGAACTGCTGGCACAGTTGGTCTATGTGCGTGTGCTGGCTCGCTGGGGCCAAAACGAACAGGCTTGAGCGAGTTCTTGAGCAGGCACGCTGTTTATTGTTTTGTCAGTTGCCAGACGTCATTTGTAGCGGCCTTGCCTAGGCTTCGATAATTTTTTAACTCATTGATTAAAAGGGACTTTGTTTGGTCCTGGGCTGAGTCTGCTTCCAAAATGGAGAAGGGGGCGTTTGTCTGCTAATGCCTGTGCAAACCGCTCGCTTTTCAGCAAGAATTTTCACTGGAAAACCGCCGCAAAATTGCGCGTTTTTTCTTATAGAGCTTATAAAAAAAATCACATGGCAATTGTGTAGCCAAGCTCTATGATCTGCTCCGCCTCAGCCTTGAGTGCAACATCATGTTGCGGGCATGTTCTGTGTCCGCCTTCTATTACTTAGGATATCTTCAAAATGCTAGTTGCCGCTTTTCTGGCGTTTGCAGGCCTGTGCCTGTTCGTTAATGGTGTTCGTCTCTTTTACTCTGAAGGCCATCATGCTGGCAGGCTGGTGGATGCCAAAGATGCTGCTATCGTCAACTTGTTCACGGCCGTACTGGGATTCATCTGCATGTCCCATATCTTGAACCCCGCCAATAGCACCGTGTACTCTCCCTTGTCGGCCATTTATCTGGGCCTGTTTGCCTTGACCTATTTTTGGGTAGGGGTGAACGCGTTTACAGGAAGTGATGGGCGTGCCTTGGGCTGGTATTCCCTGGTGGTCGCCTGCATCGCTGTTCCCGCCGCACTTACAAATTTGAGCGTAGCCGAGCGGATTTTTGACTACTGGCAAGTCCTGAGCTGGTTGTCCTGGGCAGTGCTCTGGTTCATGTTCTTCTTGCTGCTGGTGCTGAATAAACCCATTGCCCGCCTGACTGGGCTGGTGTCTGCCGTGCAAGGGGTGCTGACAGCCTTGCTTCCCGCGCTGCTGTATTTCTGGGGAGTGATCTAAGAGAGCAGGGCGTTTCTTGGAAAGTAAAAAAAGGCCTGGTGTGAAAACTGGGCCTTTTTGCTGCCTGATGCCTTCTGGCATAGTGAAGTAAGAGTCGGTTTTCGCTGATTTCCAACCCTGATGCGCTGCGTGTTCAGCCTGGATTTCACACAAGCTGCGCGATCAGATTTCCCCCGCTCTTTTCTTCCGCTTCTGATTGTGTCGTCCGGCATCAAGCAGCACAGCACCCGCGCCTGACAGGGATAACTGATCCCCCGGGTTTCTAAGTGGGCAGTCCGTCATGGACAAACACCCACAGCCTATACAGCCATCCAGCTCATCGCGTAGCTGTGTCAGGCTGAGAATCCGCTCATTCAACATATCCCGCCAGCTCGTGGACAAGGTGGCCCAGTCCTTCGCGTTCAGTGGCCGGCCAGTAGGTAATTCATCCAGGGCTGTTTTGATGGTAGCCAGTGGAATGCCGGCGCGCTGTGCAATTTTGATGACCGCAATTTTTCGTAGAACATTCCGGTGATAGCGGCGCTGGTTACCATCGCTACGCCAGCCATGAATGAGACCTTTGGTTTCGTAGTGATGCACGGTTGCAATGGTGACCCCGCTGCGGCGGGCGACTTCACCCACGGACAGAGGGATGCTGGTATCGATTCTCATGGCGTCTGGATCTCTTGACCTCATCTATACATGAGGTTTTATAAAAGACCACTCTTGCCTATGCAAGCTTTTCAAGCGGCAGGGCTACTTTTAAAAGAATGAGTCGAGATCTTATGAAGAATCAGCAAGCTTGCGCGCGTAGCGGGCATGGGGTACAGACCGGGTGGGGCGCTTTGTTGTCGGGGGCCAATGCCATGCGTGCCCTCGTCCTGGCCGGTGGGGTGGTATTGCATGCCGTCAATGTCTACATTGTGACCACCATTTTGCCCACGGTTGTGCGGGATATTGGTGGGCTGGATTTATATGCCTGGAATACGACCCTGTTTGTCGTGGCGTCTATTCTGGGTTCGGCTCTGTCACCCAAGTTGCTGGCCTTGACGGGTCCTAAAGGCAGCTATGCCGTCGCGGCCTTGATCTTTGCGGTGGGGGCGCTTGTTTGCGCGCTGGCGCCGAATATGTCCCTTTTGCTGTTCGGGCGCTTCGTCCAGGGGATTGGCGGTGGTTTTCTCTTTGCTCTGGCGTACGCCATGATTCGTCTGGTTTTTGCAGAGCCCTTGTGGCCTCGAGCCATGGCGTTGGTATCAGCCATGTGGGGCGTGGCAACGTTGGCCGGGCCGGCAGTCGGTGGCGTGTTTGCGCAGTGGGGAATGTGGCGTGCGGCTTTTGGATCGGTCGCCTTGATTGCCGTACTTTTTGCCGCTTTGGCATTAGTAGTCCTCCCCAAACGCGAGCAACATGCCGTGGCGGTGAGCAAGGTGGCTATTCCTGTGATTCAACTGCTGCTGTTGACGCTGGCGGTGTTGGCGATCTCTGCCGGTAGTACCTCGGCAGATGTACTGCAAAATGCGCTTGGCCTGGGCTTGGCGGGGGTGTTGGCCGTCGCTTTGCTGGTAGTGGAAAAACGTTCGTCTACCAAGTTGCTGCCATCGGGGGCGTTTCAGTTCAGATCTGCTATTGCCAAACTCTATGCCTTGATGTCCTTGTTAGTGCTGACGGTGACCAGTGGTGAAGTTTTTGCACCGCTTTTTCTGCAAGTCTTGCATCAACAGTCCCCGTTAGTAGCGGGGTACTTGACGGCGCTGATGGGGGCGGGCTGGACGGTAGGGGCAATTATCAGCTCGGGCCTGGGGGAAAAAGCCATTGCGCGGGCGATCATGGCGGGGCCTATCCTGGGACTGCTGGGTATGGTGGGGCTTGTTGTTTTACTGCCAGATACCAGTACGGGTTCCGTCCTGGCTCTGGCACCGATTTGTCTGGCTCTGGCCTTGATAGGCGTGGGAGTAGGGGTAGCTTGGCCCCATTTGCTGGTGCGGGTTTTCAAGGCAGTGCCAGCCCAAGAGCAGGAACTGGCGGGGGCATCGATTACAACCATTCAGCTCTTTGCAACGGCAAGCGGAGCAGCCTTGGCTGGAATGATTGCCAATGCGGGTGGACTTATTGATCCCGGTGGCGTGGAGGGAACGCGTCAAGCGGCATATTATTTATTTGGAATTTTTGCTGTGGCACCGCTGTTAGGGATAGGCGTGGCAAGGAACTGTCGGGCGTGAATGCTGTCTGATTAATTATGAGCCAGCTAATTTGTTCAGTGTTCCGCTAGGGTTAATACTAGAGCGTCCATTAATTAGCTCTTATTGATATAAGATTTGGTGCAATTGAGGCTTGGCTCTATATTTTTAATTTTCATGAAGGAGGTTGCCTTGTGAACAGTGCCCCCTTTACTAATCAGGTACCGAAACCCGATCCGCAGCCGAAGCCCATGCGTTGGCCTAGCGATTTTCCGGGTAAACACGATCGGCAGGAATAAGCTCCGAATTTAATCGGGAAGCCGCCTTCAAGGGCGGCTTTTTTGTGTCTGCGCTTCAAGGCTTTCTTTTGTGGGGCTCGGAAATGAGGAGGGGAATCTTTCGGGCTTGATAGTAGGGATATCAGGTGACGTGCCCGTTGCTCTTGCTGCTTCACTAAGCTGTTTGTTGTGGCTCAGCCATCTCTGTGCCGACTTTCTCTTTATGCAGGGCATGGTTTTTGGCTTGTCTGGCTGGCCGTGTTGAAGTCCTCCCCTGAGACTCCCTGACGACAAAATCCCTTCCTCTTGGGCCGGTTTCAAACCGGCTTTGACCTACGTCTATAGAACGATGTCTATACTCCCTTTCAGCTCACCAATGTAGTATAAGGTAACAAATGTTCTTCGGTTTATTGGCCTTTCAGGCAAATTTATGACCTCTTTATGCATAAAAAATGTAGTTATCGAGTAAAAAACAGGAATAAATGTTATTTATTGTCAAATGTGACTAGGTAATATAATTACTTGCGAATGATTGTCATTATTGGTTTTTTATAAAGGAAAGATGGGGATGAATCGCAATCCAAAGCCAAGCCCAAATCCGGCTCCCAGCCCAAGTCCTGATCCGGCTCCCAAGCCCGAGCCGCAACCCATGCGCTGGCCCAGTGACTTTCCTGGAAAGCACGATCGCTACAACTGATGTTTAAGTAGTGGTGTTCAGGAGAAAAGCACAGTGCCCAGCGGGGTTCTTGCGATTCTGCCCCCCGGCACGTGCTTTTTCTCAGTAGTCTCGAGGTCGATTTCAGTAAATACCGTTGGATTTATCAGATCTATATAGCGCAGCTTTGGTGGGCTGTTACCCGGAAATCACTTTGTTAGCGCGGACAAGCTTTAACTAAAGATTGTGAGAATGGGCTAGCTTCCGTACACAACAATACAAGACGTGCAGCGAGTTGATTGAGTGGCAATTACGGCCAAACAATTGCAAGGGAACCAAATCAATAGACGTACTTGCAGTCATGTGGATCGCTCACAGCATTGAACTGGATTCAATACCTAGGCAATGCCGGCTATTTTTTGTTTTTTGAGGAATTCGTGGGGCTTTTATGAAGCCTACGATGTTGAATGCTTGAAAACAGGCTATTAAAAGCAGTTAGATAGAGAAAGCTAAGCCGTTGATTTTGTTTAAAATTGATTTTTTTGAATCAACGGTTTTCATGCTCTGGTGCGAACGGAGAGACTCGAACTCTCACACCTCTCGGCGCCAGAACCTAAATCTGGTGCGTCTACCAATTCCGCCACGTTCGCAGCACGAAAGAAGTAGATTCTAGCTTGAATTTTCATCCTCGGCAAGTGCTTGCTCCGTATGAAAAACAAATAGATTAGGGGCCATCTTGTACTGGCCCCCAGGTGCTTTTGTACTGCTTTGTTTTACTTGCGTTTTGGGTTCTTGGCGATCAGGCCGCGTGCTTGCCAGTCGGCTTGTTGTTCGGCGCTGATCCCCAGATTATCCAGGATTTCCTGGGTGTCCTGACCCAGGTGCGGAGCAGGGCGGTAGATGGCGCCAGGGGTGTGGCTCAGCTTGGGAACGATGCCCGGTACTTTAAGTGGTGTGCCGTCTGGCAGACTGCTGTCCAGCAGCATGTCACGGGCCTGATAGTGGGGGTCCGCCGCGATATCGGCAATGTCATAAACCCGCCCTGCGGGAACGCCAGCCTGGTCCAGAATTTCCAGTACCTTGTCCAGTTCCAGAGCGCTGGCCCAGTGGCCAATGGCGGCATCGATCACGCCTGCATTTCGGGCGCGACCATCATTGTGCGCGTAGTCGGGATTGTCAGCCATATCAGCGCGCCCAATGGCGTTCATCAAGCGCTTGAAAATGCTGTCGCCATTGCCGGCGATCAAGGCGTACTTGCCATCCTTGCAGACGTAGGCATTGCTGGGCGTAATGCCGGGCAGGCTGCTGCCGGCAGGCTCCCGAATGGCACCGAAGGCGGAGTATTCGGGCAGCAGGCTTTCCATCATGTTGAACACGGATTCATACAGGGCCACGTCAATATATTGACCTTCGCCCTTGTTCTGTTCACGCTGGCGCAGGGCCATCATGATGCCGATGACACCATGCAAGGCTGCCAGAGAGTCTCCAATGGACACACCAACCCGTACTGGCGGGCGTCCGGCTTCACCGCTAAGGTGGCGCAAGCCGCCCATGGCCTCGCCAATCACGCCGAAACCGGGCTTGTCCTTGTAAGGACCGGTCTGGCCGTAGCCTGATACGCGCAGCATGATCAGGCCGGGGTTGATGGCTTTCAGATCTTCCCAGCCCAGCCCCCATTCTTCCAGGGCGCCGGGGCGGAAGTTCTCGATCAGAATGTCACATTCTTTTACCAGTGCGCGCACCACGTCCTGACACTCCGCCTGTCGCAGGTCCAGGGCCAGAGACTTCTTGTTACGGGATTGCACCTCCCACCAGACCGAGTTACCGTCATGCAGCAAACGCCATTTACGCAAGGGGTCACCGCCTTTGGGGGATTCGATCTTGATGACGTCCGCGCCAAATTCGCCCAGGATCTTGGCGGCAAAGGGGCCGGCGATCAATTGGCCCAGTTCCAGGACCCGGATGCCGCCTAAAGGGGTGTTCATGTGCATATCAGTCTTGCGTAGGGAAGGTAAAGTAAGGGATCATAGTCCGGCACGGCTGTATTGTCTTGACAGGAAATTATGATTCAAAATACGTTTGTTTGGATTTACCGTGCCAGTTTCCGGTAAAATGCCGGATTACTCTTATCAATTACTCAATTTAATATAGGTCTTCAATGCAGCCCGAGGTTGAAATTCTGTCCGGCTTGGAGCGCCGAGTCGATGTGGTCGTTTCGGTGGCCGACGTAGAAAAACAAGTCCAGGCCCAGCTCAAGCGTGTGGCTCGTACGGCCAAGGTACAGGGCTTCCGTCCCGGTAAAGCGCCTTTGTCCGTTGTCGAGCGCAGCCACGGCCCTGGTATCCGTTACGACGCCATCAACGAAGAAATCGGCAAAGCCCTGGACAAAGTGATCCAGGACTCCAAATTGCGCGTAGCCGGCACTCCTAATCTGGAAGCCAAAGAAGGCGAGCCTGCTGAAGGCACCATGGCCTTTACCGCAACTTTCGAAGTTTACCCAGAAGTGGCTCTGCCTGATCTGTCCAAACTGGAAATCAAGCGTGCCAACACGCCTGTGACCGACGAAGACATCCAGCGCACCGTAGACGTGCTGCGCAAGCAACGCGCCAACTACGAATCCAGCGCTGATCGCCAAGCTCAGGAAGATGACCGCATCACTCTGGACTTTGTGGGCACCATTGACGGCGTCGCCTTTGAAGGCGGTAGCGCTGAAGGTTTCCAGTACCTGCAAGGTCGTGGCCGCATGCTGCCCGAGTTCGAGACTGCCGTTGCCGGCATGAAAGCAGGCGAAACCAAAACCTTCCCTTTGGAATTCCCTGCCGACTACACCGGCAAGGAAGTGGCTGGCAAAACTGCCGAATTCAAGATCACCGTGACAGACGTGGCCCAGCCTGTTCTGCCCGAGCTGGATGCTGAGTTTGCCAAGTCCCTGGGTCAGGCTGAAGGTGATGTGGACGCTTTGCTGGCCGACATTCGTGCCAACATCGAACGCGAAATCAAGGCTCGTGTGCACGCCCGTAACAAATCCGCTGTGATGGACGCCTTGCTGTCTGCCAGCGAATTTGACGTGCCTAACGCTCTGGTGGACAACGACGTGGAAGGTCGCATCGCTTCGGCTCGCGCCGAACTGAAAGAGCGCGGCGTGCCTGACGCAGACAAGATGCCTATCCCTGCCGAGGCCTTCAAGGAAGAATCCACTCGCCGCGTGCGTCTGGGTCTGCTGGTCTCCGAACTGGTCAAGGCTGCTGAACTGCAAGCCAAGCCCGAACAGGTTCGTGCCCGCATCGAAGAATTTGCCCAGAACTACGAACAGCCCGCCCAAGTGGTGGCCTACTACTTGTCCGATCGCCAGCGTCGCGCCGAGATTGAGGCAGTGGTACTCGAAGATAACGTCGTCGAGCACGTACTGTCCCAGGCCAAGGTGTCCGACGAGGAGGTGGCGTTCGACCAAATCATGGGAACCAACTAATGTCGTCAACCTTTGTCGACTTCTACGCCTCAATGCATGGGGGGCAATCCGTTGCCCCTACGGGTTTGGGCTACGTGCCTATCGTGATCGAGCAGTCCGGTCGTGGAGAGCGGTCTTACGACATCTACTCCCGCCTGCTGCGCGAGCGCATCATCTTTCTGGTGGGCCCGGTTCATGACAACTCGGCCAACCTGATTGTGGCCCAGCTGCTGTTTCTGGAGTCGGAAAATCCTGAAAAGGATATTTCGCTCTACATCAACTCGCCCGGTGGTTCGGTCTATGCAGGCCTGGCCATCTACGACACGATGCAGTTCGTCAAGCCGGAAGTCTCGACATTGTGTACCGGCATGGCTGCCAGCATGGGCGCTTTCTTGCTGTCTTCGGGCGTCAAGGGCAAGCGTCTTGCCTTGCCTAACTCGCGCATCATGATTCATCAGCCTTCGGGCGGTGCGCGAGGCCAGGCTTCCGATATCCAGATTCAGGCCAAGGAGATCCTGAGCCTGCGTGAACGCTTGAACAAGATCCTGGCCGAAAACTGCGGCCAGCCTGTCGAGCGTATCGAGCTGGATACCGAGCGTGACAACTTCATGGCAGCTGAAGACGCTGTGGCCTATGGCCTGATCGACAAGGTGATGAACACTCGTGACGAGTAATCATCTGTCCCGCCAGGGATCGATCTGACGCAGTACTATGGCTGTTCGGGGGCGGGACTTGTTCCCGTCCTTTTACCATCCTGAAGTGAAATTTAAATTTATGTCCGAAAAGAAATCGGCCGACGAGAAAGTTCTGCATTGCTCGTTTTGCAATAAAAGCCAGCATGAGGTCAAGAAACTGATCGCTGGACCTTCGTCCGTGTTCATCTGCGACGAATGTATTGATCTGTGTACCGATATCATTCGTGACGAAGCTGCGGGCGCCACTCCTGATGGTGAACGTAAAGAATTGCCCACCCCCCAGGAAATCAAAGAGTTTCTGGATGGGTATGTCATTGGCCAGGAAATGCCCAAGCGCACCTTGGCCGTAGCGGTGTACAACCACTACAAGCGAATTCGTAGCGGCAAGGCAGGCCGTGACGATGTGGAACTGTCCAAAAGTAATATTTTGCTGATCGGGCCTACGGGTTCGGGCAAAACGCTGCTGGCCCAAACATTGGCCCGCATGCTGGATGTGCCTTTTGTGATGGCAGACGCCACCACACTGACCGAAGCCGGTTACGTGGGTGAGGACGTCGAGAACATTGTTCAAAAACTGCTGCAAAACTGCGATTACGATGTGGAAAAAGCGCAGCGCGCCATTATCTACATCGATGAAATCGATAAAATTTCCCGCAAGTCGGATAACCCTTCGATCACCCGCGACGTGTCGGGCGAGGGCGTGCAACAGGCGCTGCTCAAGCTGATCGAAGGTACAGTCGCTTCGGTTCCTCCGCAAGGTGGTCGCAAGCACCCGAACCAGGACTTTGTGCAGGTGGATACCACCAGCATTCTGTTCATCGTGGGCGGTGCTTTTGATGGCCTTGAAAAGGTGATTCGCGACCGTACAGAAAAATCCGGTATCGGTTTTTCTGCTTCTGTGAAAGCCAAGTCCGAACGAGGCGTAGGCGAGCTATTCTCTGAGGCCGAGCCCGAGGATCTGATCAAGTTTGGTCTGATTCCCGAGCTGGTGGGGCGTTTGCCTGTGGTCGCCACTCTGGAAGAGCTGCACGAAGACGCACTGATCCGCATTTTGACCGAGCCGCGCAATGCCTTGGTCAAGCAGTTCCAGAAGCTGCTGAGCATGGAAGGCGTAGAGCTGGAAGTTCAGCCCGAAGCCCTGCGTGCGGTGGCCCAGCGTGCCATCAAGCGTCGTACCGGCGCTCGCGGCCTGCGCAGTATTGTCGAGCAAGCGCTGCTGGACACCATGTACGAACTGCCTTCGCGTAAAGACGTCAGCAAAGTGGTGCTGACCGAGGACGCCATTGTCGGAAAGAGTAAACCCGAATTGATTTTGGGTCGTCCTTTGTCCGATAGTGAAGCCAGTGACACTGAGTCGCCCTTGAAAAACGCAGTAGCTTAGAGATATCTCCTCGTTTGTGCACTGTCTGGCTTTGGTCGGACAGGCGCAGGCGGGACAGGGCGACAGGCGAAGGTAAAGAGAAAGGAGTGGACCTATGAAGACCACTAGGCATAAGGGCTTGTCTCTCTTTAACTCTGTAAAGTTCTGTTCTAATGGTCGTTCGGCCCACTTGAAATATCAAAATTCGCCACAATCTGAGCTACAACAGGTTAAACCGTGAAAGGGAAGCCCAGGCTTCCCTTTTGCGTCTAAGGACATTTATAGGAAATGACTATGTCTGCGAGCCAGATTCTTTCTACGGAACCTATTGAGCTGCCGCTGCTTCCCTTGCGCGATGTAGTGGTGTTCCCTCACATGGTGATTCCGCTTTTTGTTGGCCGGCCTCGCTCGATCAAAGCCCTTGAGCTGGCAATGGAGTCCGGCAACAACATTATGTTGGTGGCGCAAAAGTCCGCAGGCAAGGACGATCCCGCTCCCGAGGATCTCTACGAAATTGCGTGTGCGGCCAGTATTTTGCAAATGCTCAAGCTGCCCGACGGCACGGTAAAAGTGCTGGTGGAAGGCTTGCAGCGCGCTCGAATCACCCAGGTACAGGATGCCGAAACCCACTTCATGGCCTCGGTGGTCGAAGTGCCCGGCGACTCCGGTGATGCTGCTGAAACCGAAGCCCTGCGTCGTGCGGTGCTGGGTCAGTTCGAGCAGTATGTCAAACTGAATAAAAAAATCCCTCAGGAAATTCTGACTTCCCTGACCGGGATTGACGATGCTGGCCGTCTGGCCGATACCATCGCCGCTCATTTGCCTTTGAAGCTGGAACAAAAGCAGGGCATGCTGGAAACGCCCAAGGCTTTGGAGCGTCTGGAAAGCCTGCTGTCGCAACTGGAAGGCGAAATTGACATCTTGCAGGTCGAGAAGCGCATTCGCGGCCGTGTGAAAAAGCAGATGGAAAAGAGTCAGCGCGACTACTATCTGAACGAGCAGGTCAAGGCGATTCAGAAAGAGCTGGGCGAAGGCGAAGACGGCGCTGATGTTGAAGAGCTGGAAAAACGCATCGAGCAGGCTCAATTGAGCAAGGAAGCGCTCAAGAAAGCCGAATCGGAAATGAAGAAGCTCAAGCTGATGTCGCCGATGTCAGCCGAAGCAACCGTGGTGCGTAACTACATTGAAACGCTGGTTGGCCTGCCTTGGCGCAAAAAGAGCCGTATCAACAACTCCTTGAGCAATGCCGAGGAAGTGTTGGATGCGGATCACTTTGGTCTGGAAAAGGTCAAGGAACGTATTGTCGAGTACCTGGCTGTTCAGCAACGTGTCGACAAACTGAAGGCTCCAATCCTGTGTTTGGTTGGCCCTCCAGGCGTGGGTAAAACCTCGCTGGGACAGTCCATTGCCAAGGCAACGAACCGCAAGTTCATTCGTATGGCTTTGGGTGGTGTACGTGACGAGGCCGAGATTCGCGGTCACCGTCGTACCTACATCGGCTCCATGCCGGGCAAGGTGGTTCAGAACATGAGCAAGGTGGGTGTACGTAACCCGCTGTTCCTGCTGGACGAGATCGACAAGATGGGCGCGGATTTCCGTGGCGACCCATCCTCGGCACTGCTGGAGGTTCTGGACCCTGAACAAAACCACACCTTCCAGGATCACTACCTGGAAGTGGACTACGACTTGTCCGATGTGATGTTCGTGGCAACCAGCAACACCTTGAACATTCCACCGGCCCTGCTGGACCGTATGGAAGTGATTCGTCTGTCGGGTTACACCGAAGATGAGAAGGTGCGTATTGCTTTCGATTACCTCTTGCCCAAGCTGATGAAGAACAACGGCGTGCGCGATGGCGAGCTGGAAGTGACCGAAGATGCCGTGCGCGACATCGTGCGTTACTACACCCGTGAAGCGGGTGTGCGTTCCCTGGAACGTGAAATCAGCAAGATCTGCCGCAAGGTTGTTCGCAAGCTGTTGGTGGCCAATCCACAAGCCGGTACGCGTGCAGCTCGCAACAAAACACTGACCCAGGAAACCTTGGTCGTGAATGCGGCGAATCTGAACGATTACCTGGGCGTACGTCGTTTCTCCTTCGGCCTGGCCGAAAAAGAGAACAAGGTTGGCCTGGTGACGGGTCTGGCCTGGACCGAGGTGGGCGGTGAATTGCTGACCATCGAAGTGGCCGATATGCCCGGTAAAGGCAATGTGCTGCGCACCGGCTCGATTGGCGATGTGATGAAAGAGTCGGTTGAAGCGGCTCGCACAGTCGTACGTTCGCGTGCCCAGAAGTGGGGCATTGCCAATAGCGTGTTTGAAAAGCGTGACCTGCACGTGCACTTTCCAGAAGGCGCTACGCCCAAGGACGGTCCATCGGCCGGTATCGCCATTACGACCGCTATCGTGTCCAGCCTGACGGGTATTCCGGTTCGTGCTGATGTGGCCATGACGGGTGAAATCACCTTGCGCGGCGAAGTTCTGCCTATCGGCGGCTTGAAAGAGAAGCTGTTGGCAGCGCAACGCGGCGGCATCAAAACCGTGATGATCCCGGAAGAAAACATCAAGGACCTGGCCGATATTCCAGATAACGTGAAAAACACGCTGGAGATTATCCCGGTGCGTTGGATTGATCGTGTACTGGAAGTGGCCCTGCAAGACGCTGTAACGCCCCTGAGCGACGAAGAAGTAGCTCGCCTGGCCGCTGAGGCCTTGGCAGCCACGCGTGCTGCTGGGGCGGGTTCTGAGTCCTTCAAGCACTAAGCATCAGCAGTAGTCAGTAAGCAGTGAAACAGGCTGCCTTGGGTTCAAGGTAGCCTGTTTATATTTTGGCTAGGCTGATCGTGCGTTTGAAGTCAGTCATATTGACTGCAACGAGAGCCAGACTTTTGGGTGATGATAGTGACGCGGGTGGTGATACAAGCTTGCGCGAGAGGTTTACGTTTGTTCAACTCGTGCTGTAGGCATGTAGGCATGTAGGCATGTAGGCATGTAGGCATGTAGGCATGTAGGCATGTAGGTACGTAGGGGCTAGGTATGGCTATACCCGCGATTGCAGTCATGACTGCAACTGCAGACATACCGCGAAAATCATGGTCAAAGTGACTATCGCCGTTAATCTGTTCAAACCTGTATAGCGAGCATGCACTCGGACCAATAAAAAACCCCATGTACCGTTTGGTGCATGGGGTTTTTCTCTTATCAGAAGCACCAACCTTACAAAACAGCTCTGGTGGCCTAGAGAGGGACAGCTTAATGCAGCGGGCTGGTGCGAATCAGACCGACAGCAATGCCCTCCAAAGACAGGGAATCCGGGTCGGTGACGATGATGGGTTCAAAGTCCGGGTTCTCGGGCAAGAGGACCACTTGATTGCTGGAGCGCGACAGGCGCTTGACGGTGACATCGTCGCCAATGCGCACCACCACGATCTGCCCATTACGCGCTTCACTGGCTTTCTTGACGGCCAGCAGGTCGCCGTCAAAAATGCCCGCGTCTTTCATGCTCAAGCCGCGTACGCGCAGCAGGTAATCAGGCGTTTGGGTGAATAGGGTAGGGGCGACGCCAATCTCGCGCTCGATATGCTCGGTGGCCAAAATAGGGCTACCGGCAGCTACGCGACCAATAATGGGCAGCAAGAGGGCGTCAGCCAGATTGGCCAATGCGTTGCTGCTGGGAGCAGCACTTTCGCGGGTATCCGTACCGAGCAGGCGTATGCCGCGCGAGGCGCCGGCAGTCAGCTCGATAGCGCCTTTGCGGGCCAGAGCTTTCAAATGATCTTCGGCCGCATTGGCGGATTTGAAACCCAGCACCTGAGCAATCTCTGCTCGAGTGGGAGGGAAACCCGTCCGTTCGATTTCAGAACGAATGATGTCCAGCACTTGTTGTTGGCGTGCAGTGAGCTTGGCGGTCATAGTATTGTCTGCTGAATATATATACAGTAAAGATTGTGCGTTACAGTTGGCGTTTTTGCAAGCGGTGAGGGCCCTAAAGGCTTACTTTTTGACCCTTCGGGCCGCTCAGGCAGACTGGGGCCAATCCTTGCGGTCCAGGGTGTACAACACATGGGGGGCGAGTTTGTGGCCCGCCGCTACACCGGGGTGATCAAAGGTACCAGCTTGCTCTGTCATGCCCAGGCGTTGCATGACGGTCTGCGAAGGCAAGTTCAATTGAGCGGTGTACGCCACAATTTGATCCAGGCCCAGTTCGTCAAAACCAAAGTCCATGCAGGCTCGTGCCGCTTCGGTGGCATAGCCCTTGCCCCAGTACTCAGGCAGCAAACGCCAAAGAACTTCCACGCAAGGCTGAAAGTACAGATCGGCGGTCGGGCGGTTCAAGCCCACCATGCCAATGAAGGCCCCGTTTTCTTTCAGCTCGACTGCCCAGGGACCCCAGCCATGTTCGTCGATCAGGTTTTGGCTGCGCTGGGCGATGGCATCGCTTTGCTCACGGTCCAGGGTGGCCGGGTAAAAACGCAGCGCGTGGGGATCGCTGTTCAAGCGGAAAAAGGGCTCCAGGTCGGAAGCTTTCCAGGGGCGCAAGATCAGGCGTTCGGTGTTCAGGGAAATCGTGTCTGTCATGGTAGTGCTCCAAGGGCTGGAACGACAACGCCCTTCCGAAGAAGGGCGTTGGGGCTGTAGTGAGGGACAGCTTACTTCAGGACTTGAGCGATGGCCTTGGCCACGACGTCAATATTCTGGCTGTTCAATGCAGCAACGCAAATACGGCCGCTGCTGACAGCGTAAATGCCGTGTTCCTGGCGCAGGCGTTCGACTTGCTCGGCAGTCAGGCCGGAGTAGGAGAACATGCCGCGCTGTTGCAGCACGAAGTCAAAGTTTTGGGTAGCGCCGTGCTCTTTCAGCTTGGCAACCAGTTGGGCGCGCATTTCGCGGATGCGATCACGCATGCCGGCCAGTTCAGTCGCCCAAGTCTGGAACAGTTCAGGCGAGTTCAGTACCGTGGCCACAACCTTGCCACCGTGTGTGGGTGGGTTGGAGTAGTTGGTGCGAATCACACGCTTGACCTGGCTCAGTACGCGGGAAGTTTCGTCCTTGCTGGAAGTAACCAGGGTCAGGGCGCCAACGCGCTCGCCGTACAGCGAGAAGGACTTGGAGAACGAGGAGCTGATGAACATGGACAGGCCTAGCTTGGCAAACAGACGCACTACGCTGGCGTCTTCTTCCAGACCGGCGCCAAAGCCTTGGTAAGCGATGTCCAGGAAAGGAACCAGTTGACGTTCTTTGATCAGCTCGGCGATCTGGGCCCATTGTTCCATGCTGGGGTCCACGCCGGTTGGGTTGTGGCAGCAAGCGTGCAGGACCACGATGGACTGGGCCGGCATGGCGCGCAGCGAGGCGATCATGCCGTCAAAGTTCAGGCCATGCGTAGCGGCATCGTAGTAAGCGTAGGTGTTGACCTTGAAGCCGGCGCGCTCGAACAGGGCGCGGTGGTTTTCCCAGCTTGGATCGCTGATGTAAACCTCGGACTGGGGCAGCAGTTGCTGCAGGAAGTCAGCACCGATTTTCAGCGCACCGGTACCGCCCAGGGATTGCACGGTCAAGGCGCGGCCTTCGGCAATGATGGGGGAGTCGGCACCCAGCAACAGGGTTTGAGCACCCAGATTGTAGGTATTGATCCCTTCAATAGGCAGGTAGCTGCGCGCGGCGGCTTTGCTCATCATGGCTTCCTCAGCCTTTTGAACAGCCTGCAAAATCGGGATACGCCCTTGATCGTCGTAGTAAACACCGACCCCCAGATTAACTTTGCCGCTGCGTTCGTCGGCATTGTATTGTTCGTTCAAACCCAAAATAGGGTCGCGTGGAGCCAGTTCGACGGTTTCGAAGAGCGATGTCATGATGATATGGGGGCGTTAGTGCAGAAAGGTAGAAAAACAAAGCATTAATGTGATAATACGGGCTTACCCTAAAGTGTGTCTAGCATGAAATTTGAGCCTGCCTTTCAAGAATTTCCGGGGAGTTCCTTCAAACTTTTCCAACCTTATTTGCCTGCTGGCGACCAGCCTGCGGCGATTGAGCAGTTGGTTGAGGGGATTGATGATGGCTTGATGTACCAGACCCTTTTGGGGGTAACGGGCTCGGGCAAGACCTATACGATGGCGAACATTATTGCTCGCACCGGGCGTCCGGCCATTGTTCTGGCGCCCAATAAAACCCTGGCGGCGCAGTTGTACGCCGAGATGCGCGAGTTCTTTCCACGCAACGCCGTGGAGTACTTCGTGTCTTACTACGATTACTACCAGCCCGAGGCCTATGTGCCATCGCGCGATCTGTTTATTGAAAAGGACTCGTCCATCAATGAACACATCGAGCAGATGCGTTTGTCGGCCACCAAAAGCCTGCTGGAGCGGCCGGACACCATTATTGTGGGCACTGTGTCCTGCATTTACGGTATCGGTAATCCCGGCGACTACCATGCGATGGTGCTGACGTTGCGCAAGGGCGACCGTATTGCCCGGCAGGAGCTGCTGGCGCGTCTGGTCGCCATGCAGTACGAGCGCAACGATCTGGATTTTCAGCGTGGGATGTTCCGTGCTCGTGGTGAAGTGGTCGATATTTTCCCGGCAGAAAACGCGGAGCTGGCCTTGCGGGTCAGCCTGTTTGATGACGAGATCGAAGAGTTGGAGTTGTTCGATCCGCTGACAGGCAAGGTCGTGCAGAAGCTGAACCGCTTTACCGTGTTCCCTAGCTCGCATTATGTGACGCCACGCGAAACCGTGTTGAGGGCGATTGAAACCATCAAGCTCGAACTGCGCGAGCGTCTGGAATTTCTGACACGGGAAGGGCATTTGGTTGAAGCTCAACGCCTGGAGCAGCGCACCCGTTTTGATCTGGAAATGCTGCAGGAGCTGGGCTTTTGCAAAGGCATCGAGAACTACTCTCGCCACTTGTCAGGAGCAGCGCCTGGCGATCCGCCGCCGACACTGATCGACTACCTGCCGCGTAACTCCCTGATGTTTATCGATGAAAGCCACGTCACTATCGGGCAGTTGGGCGCCATGTATCGCGGTGACCGCTCGCGTAAAGAAACCCTGGTGCAGTTCGGTTTCCGCCTGCCTTCGGCCATGGATAACCGGCCTTTGAAACTGGAAGAGTTCGAACGCCGTATGCCGCAAACCGTGTTCGTGTCGGCTACACCCGCTGCCTACGAGCAAGAGCATGCAGACAATGTGGTTGAACAGGTGGTGCGACCTACCGGACTGGTGGACCCGGAAATCGAGGTTCGTCCGGCTACCACGCAGGTCGATGATTTGCTGGGTGAAATCAAGCTGCGTACTGCGCAGGAAGACCGTGTGCTGGTGACAACGCTGACCAAGCGCATGTCCGAAGATCTGACCGAGTATTTGTCAGAAAACGGTATTCGCGTGCGCTACTTGCACTCGGATATTGATACGGTGGAACGGGCCGAGATCATCCGGGATCTGCGTCTGGGCGTCTTCGACGTGCTGGTCGGGATCAACCTGCTGCGCGAGGGTCTGGATTTGCCCGAAGTGTCTCTGGTGGCGATTCTTGATGCGGACAAGGAAGGCTTCCTGCGTTCGGAGCGCAGCCTGATTCAAACCATAGGTCGGGCAGCGCGTAACCTGAACGGTAAAGCCATTCTGTATGCCGACAGAATGACGGACTCCATGCACCGCGCTATCGAAGAAACCGAGCGCCGTCGTGCCAAGCAGATCGCCTTTAACGAAGAGCACGGTATTACGCCGCGCGGCGTGAACAAGGCCGTCCGTGAGTTGATTGATGGTGTTGTTGCCTCGGATCCAACCGCCAGCTTGCGCGAGGATGTGCCGGACGAGTTGATTCGCGACGAGAAGGCCGCTGCACGCGAGATCAAGCGTCTGGAAAAAGAGATGATGGACCACGCCCGCAACCTGGAGTTCGAGCAAGCGGCAGCCGCGCGCGACAAGTTGCAAAGACTGAAGTCCAAACTGCTGATGGCTTGATGGTTGTTGTGTATTTGCAACTAAAGCTGGACGAAAGCTCAGAAAAAACACCGTTCTGCTACCGGCTTTCATCACTCGGGTGTATTGCTTGATTTATCTCATCTCGAGAAAGTGGTGTATCCGCTAAGCAAAGGTTGCTGCGCCTTTGGTTTATTCCAAACTTCAAGCAGCTGCGACCGGTTCTTATTGGCAGCTCCCAAACGATACGGATTTGCTGTTTTCAAGGCGATTTTCGGGGTCTGTTTTCACCCCGGTTTCGTCTTGCCTTATTTGGGGTTTTCCCGCAGACTTTGACGCATTATGAGTAAGGTTCTGTTTGTCTGTACAGGGAATATTTGCCGCTCCCCCAGCGCCGAAGGTGTCTTGCGCCAACTGGTCGACCAGGCCAGTTTGTCGGAGGCTATTTTGGTGGATTCAGCCGCCACGCATGGCTTTCATGTTGGCGAGCATCCTGACACACGCGCACAGATAGCCGCTCGTAAACGCGGTTATGACATCTCTACCTATCAGGCCCGACAGGTCCAGCGCGAGGACTTTCGCAACTTCGACCTTATCTTGAGCATGGACTGGGAAAATCACGCTGCCTTGCAGCAAATGTGTCCTCCCATTTATCGTCACAAGCTCATGCTGCTGATGCGCTTTGCCACTGACTATGAAGCGGCTACCGTGCCCGATCCTTATTATGGCGGCCAGGATGGCTTTAATAAGGTCATGGACTATATCGAAGATGCCTGCCAGGGCGTGTTCGAACTGGTTCGCAAGCGCGTCCCCAATTACCGTGCTGCCTGAGTGGCTACATAACACTTCAGTATAAGTGTAAAAACACACGCTCAAGCACGGTAGTTTCCCCTGTATTTGCTATACTGGACCAAATTGGTCGGATTTGCCGTTGGCAGTCCGGCCGCTTTCGCCTTTGGCAAGGAAACTATCATGCGTTTGACGACAAAAGGGCGTTTCGCCGTAACCGCGATGATCGATCTTGCGCTGCGCCAGCAAAGTGGACCGGTGACGCTCGCAGGCATCAGCCAGCGACAGGGTATCTCGCTCTCGTATCTTGAACAGTTGTTTGGCAAGTTGCGCCGCCATGAACTGGTCGATAGTGTGCGTGGTCCGGGTGGTGGCTATACGCTTGCGCGTCTGGCCCGCCACATCACCGTTGCTGACATTGTGTTTGCGGTCGATGAGCCCGTTGATGCCACCCAATGCGGTGGCAAGGGTAATTGCAAGCAGGGCACAAATGGGCAGAAAGGCGAGTGCATGACTCACGAGCTTTGGGCGACGCTTAGTCGTAAAATGGTCGATTATCTGGATTCTGTCTCGCTACAGGACTTGGTTGATCAGCAGCGTCTGCGTCAGCTGAAGTTGGCCGCTCAGGAAGCCGGCCAGCCAGAAGAATGTACTTTGTAGTGGGCAAGATCCGCTACTGACCCGGAGTTTTGTATGAGTCGCGCTCAGCGTATCTATATGGATTATGCCGCCACTACACCGGTAGACCCGCGTGTGGCCGACAGCATGATTCCCTGGTTGACGGAACGATTTGGCAATCCGGCCTCCAGCAGCCATCCCTATGGGTGGGATGCGGAAGAGGCCGTGGACCAGGCGCGCCGTCAGGTTGCCGCTTTGGTAGGGGCAGAGCCGCGTGAAATCGTCTGGACCTCCGGTGCTACCGAAGCCATCAATCTGGCGTTAAAAGGTGCCGCGCAGTTTTATCAGTCCAAGGGCCGCCATATTATTACCGTCCGTACGGAACACAAGGCCGTGCTGGATACTTGTCTGGCCTTGCAGGACGAAGGGTTTGAAGTCACCTTTCTGGATGTTCTGTCCAGTGGCCTGATTGATCCTCAGGCGTTTGAACAAGCCATTCGCCCCGACACCATCCTTGCCTCGGTCATGCTGGTGAATAACGAAATTGGCGTGATTCAAGATGTGCGAGCCCTGGGGGCAATGTGCCGGGAGCACAAGGTGCTGTTCCATGTGGACGCCGCCCAGGCTACCGGCAAGGTAGCGATCAATCTGCAGGAATGGCCCGTGGACTTGATGTCCATGTCTGCCCACAAGACTTACGGTCCCAAGGGGATCGGTGCCTTGTATATCCGTCGTAAACCGGCCGTGCGCCTGAAAGCGCAAATTCACGGTGGCGGCCACGAACGCGGGTTTCGCTCCGGTACGCTGGCCACTCATCAGATCGTGGGCATGGGGCGTGCTTTTGAACTGGCTGCGCAGGAAATGGATCTAGACAATCAGCGCATCACCGCGCTGCGAGATCGTCTATGGGCTGGCTTGCAGTCTATCCCTGACCTGTTCCTGAATGGCACCTTGGATCAGCGTGTGCCGCACAACCTGAACATCAGCGTGGATCACATCGAGGGCGAAGCTCTGATGATGGCCCTGACGGATCTGGCCGTGTCCAGCGGCTCGGCCTGTACCTCGGCCAGCCTGGAACCGTCCTACGTATTGACGGCCTTGGGTCGCAGCGATCAGTTGGCGCACAGCTCCTTGCGCTTGAGCCTTGGTCGTTTCACGACCGAGCAGGACATTGATGACACGATTGCCGCCATCCGTCGTGTGGTTGAACAATTGCGGGCCATCTCTCCCTTGTGGAGCGAGCCTGCTTCGGAGCAGTTCGCGCAATGATATATAGTGACGCTGTCATGGAGCATTTCCTGCACCCGCGTCATGTGGGTGTCATGAACAGCAGTGATGCTGACGTAGGTACAGGGGAAGCGGGAAGTCACGAAACCGGGGCCTTGATTCGCATCCAGCTCAAGGTATCGGAGCAGGGCCAGATTCAGGATAGCTGTTTCAAGGCTTATGGCTGTGGCTGTACCATCGCTTCCGCCTCGTTTGCGACACAGTGGCTGCAAGGTCGCAGTCTGGAGCAGGCAGCTCAGTTCTCGTCTACAGATGTGCAGCAAGCGCTGGAATTGCCGCCGGTCAAAGTGCATTGTGCTTTGTTGGCCCAGGAGGCGGTTCAGGCCGCTATTGCCTCGGTACAGAACAAAGGCGCGTTTTAGTTGTCCAAGCCTGAAGGCTGAATATTCTTTCAGGTTTATAGAAAGGAAAAGATTATGTCTATTTCTCTTACTCAGCCCGCCGCAGAACATATCCAGCGTCATTTGAAAAAACGCGGGGGCGGTTTGGGGCTACGTTTGGGTGTACGTCTGACCGGTTGCTCGGGTCTGGCCTACAAGCTGGATTTTGTTGATGAGCCGGTTGAAGGCGATCAACTGTTTGAAGAGCACGGCGTTAAACTGTTTGTTGATCCTAAAAGCCTGCCCTTTATTGACGGCACGCGGCTGGATTATGGCCGTGATGGCCTCAATGAAGGTTTCAAGTTCATCAATCCAAACGAGAAAGCCTCCTGCGGGTGTGGCGAATCGTTTACCGTGTAGGAACTCATGTCATTACGTTTCGGTTTGGCGGCCAATCAATTGCACCATGATTCGGCAGATGCGGCTTTGTTTCAGTGGTTGCGGCGTTCAGCCAGCGGTATTCGCGAATTGGAAGTTGAGCTTTATACGGTCGGTCGTACCTGTAATGCCATCGAGCGTTCGGGCCTGCTGGAAGGCTATGGCGGCCTGGTTCGCTATCCCTATGGTCGTGATGGTGGCTTGATGAAGCTGGTGGCCCGGGTCACGCAAAGCCCGGATGGTACACCGCCTTTTGATGGCGCCATTTATCTGATTGACCCGGTAGACCCTTCCTCCATTTTTCCGGAAGCATTGGCGCTCAAGCGCCAATGCATCACGCATGGCCGTCCTTTCATTTCTACCTTGATGGGTGCAATTGAATGGATTGAAGTGGAGCGTGTCAGCCGCGGCTTGTGGCCTGATTCCAGCTGCAAACGTATTTTTGACTTCCCTAATCAAACCCTGGCCATGATTGCGCACGATGCACTCAAGGACAAGATGATTGAGTTTGCCGACAAGCATTTTGATCTGCTGTCTCGCTTTGGCCAACGCGTGGGAACCGGAACGACAAGCCGCCTGTTGAACGAGCTGGCCTGGTCCAAAGGCTGGCCCAAGGACACACCCTGGATTCAGTCATATCTAAGTGGACCTTTGGGCGGCGATGCACAAATTGCCGAGCTGGTGCTGGAAAATCGTTGTCAACGTGTCATCTTCTTTGAAGACCCGCACGTTGCGCGTCAGCACGAGGCTGACATCCAGCTGCTGGAGCGTGCGGTGCGCGTGGTAGCAGACAAGGCTTCGTGTTTTTCTTCGCCTGAGGTGGCTCATAAATGGGCGCAGGCGGTGATGCGTTTGCCGGTGGATTAATTGTCTCCAAATCGTACTCGCAACACAGGTGCAACACGATGAGTCTATGAGCCTGGATTCGCAGTAAAAAGAGGACGCTTTCGAGCGTCCTTTTTTGTTTCGGCATGACGTGTCGCCGAGCAAGTGGTCAGGCTGCGCGAAAGTCGCTGAGAGGCGCTTTAGCGACGGTCGGGACGAGGGCAGCTTGATTCGCGCACGGGGGCTCTCTAGACTACAGTTCGTTGTTGGCAAGCACTGCAACACAATGTCGCCCGATCAATGGGGCAGTCTGTGGATACTGGAGGTAGGCTTGAATCGACGCATGATCTTGAAAGCGACCGGCGCGGGTATCGCCGCCCGGCTTGGAGTTCCTGTTTCTTCTTTGGGTGCTATGTTTGCCACGGTTCCGGCACGTGCGCAGCAGGCCGATACGTTTCCCTCCGGGCCTGTGCGTATTGTTGTTCCGGTGAATCCGGGCGGCAACGCTGACCGTATCGCACGGATGCTCGCGCAAAATCTTGCCAAATTGTGGCAACAAACGGTGATCGTGGATAATGTGCCCGGCGCTCACACCAGTCTTGGCGTCAACCGGGTAGTTCGTGCAGCCCCAAACGGGCATACCCTGTTGTCTAGCGGGGATCAGCTTGCGATCAACGCTGCCCTCGGTCGCAAGCTGCCCTATAGCGAGACGGAGGTCCGTGGTGTGACCCGCACTATTGTTAATTCGCAGGTGCTGGTAGTGCGGCCAGGGCTGGGCGTTAATCACTTCGATGATTACGTGGCGTTACTCAAGCGTCAGCCTGGCGAAGTATCTGCAGCGCTGCCGATTGGTTACGGCAGTATTTATCATTTGGCCGTCGAGATGCTTAACCAGCGTTTGGGTACGCAAACCAATAACATTCCCTACGCGGGAGGGGCCCCCGCTATGTTGGACATACTAGGTGGGCATGTGGACGGGGCGCTTATTGATATTTCTGGGACAATCCAGAACATTCAGAAGAGTGAACTCATCCCTCTGGCGGTGACCTCGCCGGAGCGTTCGAAGGTTTTACCGGATGTTCCCACTTTTCATGAATTGGGAGTGTCTGATTTCGTGATCGAAAGCTGGCAGGGCGTTTTTGTGCCACGTGCCACGCCCGATGAGGTGGTTGCCGGGCTGAATCGCGATATTACGGCTGTACTGCATTCGCGCGAATTTGCGGAGCCATTGGAGGAGCAGGGCTTTGTGATCGCGCCTGGTTCGGCCGAGTCGCTAGATCAGATCGTGGCGCGTGATATTGCCTTGTTTCGTGAAGTGGCGGCAGTTGCTGGTATCAAGCCTGAGTGAGGTCTGTCTTTACCGGCGTAGGGCTGTAATGATGCGATTGGAGTGGAGTCTGTTCCTGAACGGGCAGAATAGCTGCGTATGTGCGTATGTGCGGCCGAAGAAGCATAAAGAAAAACGCGCGGTCAAGACCGAGCGTTTTTCTTGCTTGAGACTGATCAGTCCTCGCGACGCAGGTGCGGGAACAGGATCACGTCACGGATAGCAGGGCTATCGGTCAGCAACATGACCAGTCGGTCGATACCGATACCGCAGCCGCCTGTAGGAGGCATGCCGTATTCCAGTGCACGGATGTAGTCCGCGTCATAGAACATGGCTTCTTCGTCGCCAGCGTCCTTGGCCTGAACCTGGGCCTGGAAACGTGCGGCCTGATCTTCAGGATCGTTCAACTCCGAGAAACCATTGGCAATTTCGCGACCAGTAATGAACAGCTCAAAGCGCTCGGTAATGCCTTCCTGGGTGTCCGAAGCGCGTGCCAGTGGCGACACTTCCACGGGGTAGTCCACGATGAAGGTAGGGTGCCACAGCTTGGATTCTGCTGTTTCTTCAAACAGAGCCAGTTGCAAGGCACCCAGACCGGCATCGCGCAGTGGGGGTGAGTTCACGTCCACTTTCAGGCGAGCCAGCTCAGTGCGCAGGAATTGGATATCTTCCAGCTGTTCGATCTGGTAGGACGGAGCGTACTTCATGATGGCGCCGGTAATGGTCAGGCGATCAAAAGGCAGGCTCAGATCCAGCTCGCGTTCCTGGTATTGCAGGGTGGCGGTGCCACGGGCGCTGATAGCGGCTTCGCGTATCAGGTTTTCGGTGAAGTCCATCAGCCACTGGTAATCCGTATAGGCCGCGTAGAACTCCATCATGGTGAATTCAGGGTTGTGACGAGGGCTGACGCCTTCGTTACGGAAGTTGCGGTTGATCTCGAATACGCGCTCGAAACCGCCCACGATCAAACGCTTCAGGTACAGCTCGGGAGCAATACGCAGGTACATTTCCATGTCCAGCGCATTGTGGTGCGTAATGAAGGGTTTGGCCGATGCGCCACCCGGAATGGGGTGCAGCATGGGGGTTTCCACTTCCAGGAAGTTGGCCTGGGCCATGTGCTGGCGCAAGCTGCTCATGACCTTGCTGCGGGCCAGGAAGGTTTGACGGGTGTCTTCACCCATGATCAGGTCTACGTAGCGCTGACGGTACTTCAATTCCTGGTCAGCCAGACCGTGGAATTTGTCGGGCAGGGGGCGCAGGGACTTGGCCAGCAGGCGCACGCTGGAAGCATGTACGGACAGCTCGCCCTTATTGGTTTTGAAGACTGTGCCTTCCACGGCCAGGATGTCACCGATATCCCAGCCCTTGAATTCCGCGTAGTTTTCTTCGCCCAGTGCGGCTTTGTCCAGGTAGATCTGGATGCGGCCGGAAGCATCTTGCAGTGTGGCAAAACTGGCTTTACCCATGACACGCTTGAGCATCATGCGGCCAGCTACTTTCACGACTTTATTGGTTGCAGCCAGGGCATCCTTGTCCTGCTCGCCGTACTGGCTGTGCAGCTCGGCAGCGTGAGCGTCAGGGCGAAAATCGTTGGGGTAGGCTATGCCGTTTTCGCGCAGGCGGTCCAGTTTGGAACGACGCTCGGCGATCAGGCGGTTTTCGTCTACGACGGGGGCGGAAGTGTCTAGCGGTTCAGTCATTGTGTCAGTACTTATTCGTAGTGGCGGATGTCATCCAGGACGTGCTGGCCAAAATCCGGGCTGTTCAGGTGGCGCAAAATGCGCTCGGCCGTATCGTCCGGGCTGCTTAGCTGACCTTGTTGATGCAGGTCGATAAAGCGGCTCAGGTTCGGGAACTGGTCGCGGGATTGGCTACGGATATGGCCTTGCATATCGGTATCGATCACGCCAGGGGCCAGAGAGCAAACGGCCAGCTCGGGATTTTCCAGCTTCAGGGTTTGCGTATAAAAATCCAGCGCTGCCTTGCTGCAGCCGTACACGGCCCAGCCCGAGACGGGTTTGCGGCCAGCACCGGAGGATATATTGAGCACCTGGCGTTGGGCATCCTTGGGGGCGCCTTGCAAGAAGGCGGCGGTCAGGCTCATGACACTGGCGACATTCAATTGCAGCGCCTGTGTAATGGCCTGGGCATCGAGCAGGTGGCTGGCCTGCCCAACGGGATCAACCGTGCCCGCATTATTAATGAGGACGTAGCGTTGAGCCTGTGTCTGGCTGATCAAGGCTTGCAGAGCCTTGGCAGCCTGTTGTGCGCCTTCCGCGCTGGCCAGGTCTACTTGCAGATGTTGATGAGCCCCTTGGGGCGCATCCAGTTGCAGTTCGCTGCGGGCCAAAGTGATCAACTGATGGCCAGCGGCCAGTGCCTGACGTGCCAGGGACAAGCCCAGACCGCGAGAGGCACCGCTTAGAACAGTCAGCGTGGAAGCGTGCATATTAAATACCTTGTTTCAGGCTGGCTTGAATAAAGGCATCCAGGTCACCATCCAGAATCTTCTGGGTATTGGAGCTTTCGTAGTTGGTACGCAAGTCTTTGATGCGGCTCTGGTCCAGCACATAGGAACGGATCTGGTGACCCCAACCCACATCGCTCTTGGAGTCTTCCAGTTTTTGCTGCTCGGCCATACGGTTGCGCATTTCCAGCTCGTACAGGCGGGACTTCAGCATTTGCATGGCTTCGGCACGGTTACGGTGCTGCGAGCGGTCGTTCTGACACTGCACCACAATGCCGCTGGGCTCGTGCGTAATACGAACGGCCGAGTCGGTTTTGTTAATGTGCTGACCACCGGCACCACTGGCGCGGTAAGTGTCGATACGCAAGTCGGCCGGGTTGATTTCGACTTCAAAGGAGTCGTCGATTTCCGGGTAGACGAACACGCTGGTGAAAGACGTGTGGCGGCCATTGGAGGAGTCAAAGGGACTTTTGCGAACCAGACGGTGCACGCCGGTTTCAGTGCGCAGAAAACCGTAGGCGTAATCGCCTTCAATCTTGATGGAGGCCGATTTGATACCCGCCACGTCGCCGTCAGACTGTTCCAGGATCTCAGCCTTGAAGCCCTTGTGTTCGGCATAACGCACATACATGCGTAGCAGCATGGAGGCCCAGTCCTGGGCTTCGGTACCACCCGCACCGGCCTGAATATCCATAAAGCAATTCAGCGGGTCGGCAGGGTTGGAGAACATGCGGCGGAATTCCAGCTCTTCAATACGGCTGGCCATGGCGGCACAATCTTCTTCGATGGCGGCGATAGTGGCATCGTCATCGTCCATCGCGGCAAGCTCAAACAGGTCCTGCGAATCTTTCAAACCCGTGTGCAAGGCGTCCAGCACATGCACCACGTTTTCCAGACTTTTCTTTTCGCGGCCCAGATCCTGAGCGTGTTGAGGATCGTTCCAGACGTTGGGGTCCTCGAGTTCGGCATTGACTACGTGCAAACGATGAGCTTTGTCATCGTAGTCAAAGATACCTCCGTAAGGCATTTTCCCGCTCCGAATAATCGGCAAGGCGGGCTTCCAGTTGATTAAGTCGTTCCGATTCCATGATTCAGCGGCTTTCCTATATTTGATGTGCCACCCACGCCAGCCAGCAAGGCGGCGCGCGGCAAACTTCCGATTTTACCCTTATCGGAGGTCTATGGCACGTATTGGCCGCTCAGGAACTGGACATTGTGCACGTGGCTGTGCGATAGGCGGGCACGGATCGGTAAGAAGGCTGCTTGAGGGCGGCGGGCAGGGCGGGAGCATCGGGCCCGGAAAGATCGCTATCCAGACTGAAATGCGCCACCACCTGGGCCAGCAAAGTGGTTTGCTCCAGCTGCTCCTGAGCGGTGTGGGCGCTGTGTTCAAGCAGTTGGCGGTTGGACTGGCCTTGCTGGTCCAGGCGCGTCATGACCTGGTTCACGTAGTCGATATGCGTCGCCTGCTCCTGAGAAGCTTGGGCAATATCCGCCACAATGCTGCGCATTTCATTGACCTTGTGTTGTGTGTTGGCCATGACTTGCGCCATACCTCGGGCCGCAGCCGAGCTTTGCTCGGTTTGTTCGACTGAGCTGGAAATCAGGGTGGAAATCTGTTGCAAGGCGTCGGTGGAGCGCAAAGCCAGGTTGCGCACTTCGGCAGCAACAACCGCAAAGCCATGACCATGGACTCCGGCGCGGGCGGCCTCCACCGCGGCATTCAGGGCCAGGATATTGGTCTGGAAGGCAATGTTGCGGATCAGTTTGGTGATTTCGCTCATTTTGTTCGAGCTGTCGGCAATCGCGTCGATGGTATCGAGCAGGCTGTGTACCGCTTGATTGCCCAGGGCCACCTGGCTGGAGGTGTCTTGCGCCAGATGATCGGCGGTTTGGGCCTGCTCCGCGTTCTGGCGCACGGTGTCAGCCAGTTGATTCATCGCCTTGACGGTCTGATTCAATTCGGTGGATTGGTCCAGAATTTGTTCGCTCAGGTTCTGGCTACCCAGCACAATGGCATGCGAGCCGTCGCGTATCAAGCCGGTTTGTTCGCGGATCTGATGCACCACGGTTTGTACGCCCTGGCCGATGCCATTGAGTGCTGTAAGCAAGGTCCCGAACTCATCATGGCGACGCACGCTGAGCTGCGCATTGAGCTTGCCCTGGGCCAGCTCCTTGGCCAGATTTGCCCCTTGATCCAGTGGCTGCTTGATGGAGCGATACAAGAGGCGTAGAGCAATCGTGCTGGCCATGAAGAACAGGGCCAGTGCCGCTAATGCCAGACTGAACGCACGGTCGCTGCTACGACCAGCCAGATCCAGAGAACTGTCCAGGCGCTCGCTGAACTGGTGTTCGAACTGATCCAGTGTGTTGGTGATTTGGGCAGAGGCTTGAATGTATTGCTGGCTGAACACCAGCACTTTGGCCATCAAGGCATTGGGCAGGGCGATACGGATAGCGCCGTTACCATCTTCAAACTGGCCGCTGGCGGTTTGGATGGCCTCGGACTGAACCTGGCTAAGTGCGAGGGTCTGCTCATAGGCGGAGCGAAGCAGGTCCTGTTCAGCCGGTTCCAGCTCCAGATCCCTGAAGCGGTCCAGCATCGCCAGTGTGACACCATCCTGATCCGCCTGGGCACCCGTAAACACCGCCAGGAGGTGGCGGAAGTTTTCCTGAAATTCGATCTGTTCGCTGGAGACAAACGCGATGGCCTGACGGCTTAGCAATTCGCTGATGCGTTTGAAGTCTTTGCTAAGCGCCGTCGTTTGATGGCGCTGGGCTTCCAGATGCTTGCGCTGTTCGATGCTGCTGCTCAAATGTTGCAGGGCAATCAGCATCAGGATTAGAAACAGGCTCAGAATTGCAAAATAGGCGATGAAGCCGGTTTTGAGCGTCAGTAGTTTTTTCAAGGCGACTCCCACAAGATGTGGGGTGCGCCCGAGCGCTGATGGCTCTTGTCGCACCCCTGTCAGGCGCGCCTATCTTTGCATCTAATTGTGACAGGGGTGTGGCGCTATGTCTTAACGGCGGTGGGGAGTGCGACGAGGGGCAGAGGTCGGCGCGCCAATACGCTTGGGCAGGTGGCGGAAGATAATGCGACCTTTGCTCAGGTCGTAGGGCGACATTTCCAGGGTGACGCTGTCGCCAGCCAGAATACGGATGTGGTGCTTGCGCATTTTACCGCCGGTGTAGGCGATAACGGCGTGACCGTTGTCCAGGGTGACACGAAAGCGCGAGTCAGGCAGGATTTCGGTGACGGAACCTTGCATTTCAAGTAGCTCTTCTTTGGCCATAAATCGGGACTCCTTTAAAAATAATAATTCCCGTCTGGCCTTGCTGGGCGGGACGGGGACGGGCTTGAAAACAAGGCAGACCGACAAACCGGACAAGCGGTGTCTGGAGTCCAGCCTTGCACTAGGCCCATAAAAATCGGGGTGAATCTGTGTCTGTCAGGAATGGTTGGTTCCAGACAGGGTCAGGTGGATCAAATTGAAAACACGCCCGCCGTTCATAGGGGGATCCAGCCGGGGCAGACAAGGTCTGCCTACCTGAAAAACGGGCAAAAACACGAATACTTGCCAGGAACAGGAACCTGTATAACGACGCGCGGGACAGGCCCTTGCGGTTAAAGGTGCTGGTTGTGGTGCCAAGTAATGCACTTGGGGCGCTTGATCGGGTCAAGCTTTATTCCCAAAAGTGGGGGTGTTTCAAGGTCGATTTACCCTGGGTAGCTGCATCTGATGTTGCTAAAGTCAGACGAGCGTGGATGGGATGGGCCAATAAAATTCAATCAGCGCCATGACGTGACAATTGTATGATTATAAATAATATTTATGGATTGGTCAAAGATTGACCAGTTCTCATCGTCACAAGCAGGCAGGTAAAGGCGTAGAGGGCAGAGCATGCTTGCCTATATACTAGGCCAATCGTAACGGCGCAGAGGTGACCTGAGGAGGGATCACATGCGCCGTTGCCGTTTTTTAGGACATGCTTGTGAGCACTCAGAAACTGACCCCTGGCACGACGGCTTTACTGGTTTTACCCACGATCTTGTGGGCAAGTAATGCCATTGTGGGGCGCCTGATTCATGATCAGGTTCCGCCCATTACCCTGAATTTCTTCCGTTGGCTGGTAGCTTTCACCATTCTGCTTTTTGTGGGACGACAAGTGCTGCGACGCGGCAGTAATTTGTGGACCAACTGGAAACGCTACTCGATTCTGGGTTTGCTGGGCATAGGGATCTATAACGCTTTGCAATACCTGGCACTGCAAAGCTCGTCCCCCATTAACGTGACTTTGGTCAACGCCAGCTTGCCGTTCTGGATGCTGGTCATTGGACGCCTGTTCTTCAAATCCACCGTCAATGGGCGTCAGTTGGTGGGTGGCTTGATGTCCTTGCTGGGTGTGGTGCTGGTGCTGACGCGTGCGGACTGGCAGGAGCTGATGGCCTTCCGTTTTGTGCCGGGTGATGTGTACATGGTGATTGCCACTATCGCCTGGGCGATCTATAGCTGGATGCTCAGCACCCGTCGCCATGAGGGTGCAATCGCAGAAACCTGGGCCACTGTAGTGATGGCACAAGTGTTTTTCGGTTTGATCTGGTCTGGTGCTTTTGCCGCCATGGAGTGGCAATTTACCGACTGGCATATCGACTGGTCCTGGGGCTTGTTGCTGGCCATTCTGTATGTGGGAACTGGTCCGGCTCTGATCGCCTTGCGATGCTGGGGGGTGGCTGTTCAGCGAGTGGGCGCTGCCACGGCCGGTTTCTTCGTCAATCTGATGCCTGTATTTGCCGCCTTGATGTCGGTTTTTATTCTGGGCGATACCCCCAAGCTTTACCACGGAGCGGCTTTCTTGCTGATCGTAGGCGGGATTTATGTGTCTTCGCGTAAAAGCTGAGGCTTGAGCGGATGCGGGTGTCTTGCGACACTCTGGATGCAAAAAAAGGGACGCCCGGTAGAGCGTCCCTTTTTACTTTGTGGACTTTGGGTTCAAGTCCTTGCACATGGCTGCAGGTGTTTACTTGCCATCACCCATGCGACGGAAAATTGTCGCGACCAAGGGACCGGAAATATTGTGCCAGACGCTGAAAATAGCGCTGGGCACAGCGGCCAATGGCGAAAAGTGGGCGCTGGCCAGGGCAACACCCAGCCCGGAGTTTTGCATACCCACTTCAATAGCCAGCGTCTTGCGCTGTGCTAAAGGCATGCCGCTCAAGCGTGCCAGTACATAGCCCAGGATGTAGCCCAGGGTGTTATGTACAACGACAACCGAGAACACCAACAAGCCACTGGTCGCAATTTTTGGCTGGTTACCCGCGACAACAGCGGCCACGATAGCCACAATGGCCACCACAGATACCAGGGGCAGGGCTGCCACACCGGCTTTGATCTTTTCACCCATCAGGGATTGCACAATAATGCCCAGGGCAATTGGCAGAATCACCACCTGCACAATGGACCAGAACATGGCCGAGGCGCTGACTTCCAGCCATTGGCTGGCCAGGAAGTAAATCAGGGCAGGGGTGACGATAGGAGCCAGCAAGGTGGTGACCGACGTAATGGCAACCGACAGGGCCAGGTCGCCACGGGCCAGAAAAGTCATCACGTTCGACGAGGTGCCACCGGGGCAGCAGCCCACCAGAATCACGCCAATGGCCAATTCGGGTGGCAGGGAAAAGGCGTAGGTCAGAAACCAGGCCAGACCGGGCATGATGATGAATTGTCCCACTACACCAATAGCCACACGGCCAGGGCGCACAAACACCTCTGCAAAGTCCTGGCGCGACAAGGTCAGACCCATACCGAACATGATGATGCCCAGAAGTGGAACAATATAAGCGCCTAACCAGCGGTAGTGGTCGGGAAAGTAATAGGCCAGAACGGCAAACAGTAGAACCCAGATGGCAAAGGTATTGCCAACAAAACGGCTCAGGCGGGCGATAGCCTGCATGATGAAATATCCTTCAAGGAGCACGGCTGGCCGGTGGGCCGGCGCGGTGCGGATTAGTCTGTTACGGGGAGCAGCATGGGTCGGGCCGAGTGTAGGGCCGTCCATCGCAGACCTGCTTAAGGGCTGGCGACACGACTTTCCGATGGGGTGGGATAAAGCGCTGGCAACACGGGGCTGTACGGGCAGATCTGGGTAAGGTCAGGGGTACAGGCGGTGGTGAGCGAAACGGACAACATGGCAGGCCATGTTTTTTATCCTGGAAGGCCGAGCTCGGGCGTATTGTAGACCTTGGCCGCCGTGGTATTTTGATTAGCTGCCTTGCAAATGTGTGTATTAGGAGAGGGTGGGTGAATAGAGCGGGATCACGTCTGGCGGCATACGCCTGTTTGGCCTTGTCCATGTCCTTGGTGGGCAGTTATATCGCCCTGACACGGCCGTTGGTAACGGCACTGCCGGTGTTCTTGCTGGCCTGGCTGCGCTTTGGCATTGGCGGGATCGCCATGCTGCGCTGGCTGCGCAAACCGGCGACTGAACCCGCACTGGATCTGCGTACCCGTGGCCTGATTTTTCTGGAATCCTTTTTGGGTAATTTCCTGTTCACGCTGTGCATGGTGACAGGCATCAGTATGACCAGTGCGGTCTCTGCTGGCGTTATTTTGTCCGCCATTCCCGGGATGGTGGCCTTGTTCAGCTGGTACTTCCTGAAAGAAAGCATAGGGCCGCGCACCTGGGTGTCACTGGCCCTGGGGATGGGCGGGATTGCCTTATTGGCCCTGGTACAGGCGGACGATCACGGTGTGGATCAGCTGGACCCAGGAAAAATGTGGCTGGGCAATGCGCTGATCTTTTGTGCCGTCCTGTGCGAGTCGGCTTATGCGGTCATAGGCAAGCGCCTGACCGCCGTGCTTAGTCCCAAGCGCATCAGCGCGATTATCAATCTGTGTAGCCTGGCGCTGATTACGCCCCTAGGTTTATACGCCGCCTGGGATTTCGATTTCACGGCACCGGCAGGCTGGATCTGGCCTTTGCTGGTGTTTTATTCCTTGGCCGCCAGCGTCTGGACGGTCTGGCTGTGGATGACGGGAGTGCGTTCCGTTCCCGCTTCGCAAGCCGCGGTGTTTATGGTCTTGATGCCCTTGGGTACCGCAGCAGTGGGTGTGCTGGTGCTGGGGGAGAGCTTCACTACTGTGCATATTTACGCCTTCATCCTGGCCTTGGCGGGTTTGCTGTTGTCGACGTTGCCGCAGCGTTCAGGTGCTAAATCGCCCTGACTTATACCCACACAACTTATCCGCATCCGTAAATGATTCTACAAAGTATTACTGCTGTGCTCACCTTTTGTTTGCTTGGGTATCATTAGTCCCGCCAGTTTCTCGGTATTAGAAAAAACTATTGATGCTTACGCAAAAGGGTATGGGTGATGAGGGGCACGGTTTGGCCCAAGAGGTGGCCTTTGTTGGTTTTGTTTGCACCGTTCATTCCTGCATTGGCGCAGACACAAAATGGTATGGCGCAGGAATTGCTGCGGCAGCAGGAACGGGAACGTATCCTGCGTGAGCAGCAAGAAACCTTGCCCGATGTGCGTTTGCCGCCTGTGCAGACCCCCGCTCCTGAGCAATTGCCTGATAAGGACAGTCCTTGCTTTCCTATTTCACAAATACGGTTGGAGGGGGACCAGTCCCAGCGTTTTACCTGGGCCTTGAAGGCAGCCGACCCTGCCCATGATCCCGCTACGGGGCGTTGCCTGGGCACGGACGGGATCAACGTGGTGATGGCCCGTATTCAGAATGCGATTATCGCGCGTGGTTATGTCACAACACGTGTGTTGGCGCCTGCACAAGATTTGCGTGCGGGGCAGCTGACCTTAACGCTGGTTCCAGGTCGTGTGCGTGACGTACGTTTTACCGAAGAAACATCCTTGAAGGCGAGAGCCTGGAACGCGGTTCCTATCCGACGGGGCGATTTGCTGAATTTGCGCGATATTGAACAGGCTTTGGAGAATTTCAAGCGTGTTCCCACCGTAGAGGCAGATATTCAAATTGTTCCCGCTGAAGGCGACGATGCCCGGCCTGGCGACAGTGATCTATTAATCGCATGGCAGCAACGCTCGCCGCCGATCCGTTTATCGGCCCATTTAGATGACTCTGGCAGTAAGTCAACAGGCAAGCTGCAAGGGGGCGTGACCGTCTCGCTGGATGACCTGTTGATGCTGAACGACTTGTTTTACGTCAACCTTAACTACGACCTGTTCAGCAGCCGTGGCAAAGGTAACCGGGCACAGACCTTTCATTACAGTGTGCCCTATGGTTACTGGACGCTGGGCGCGACCATCAGTAGCTATAAATATCATCAAACGATTGCGGGCTACAACCAAGGCTATGTGTACAGCGGCACCAGTGACAATGCAGAGTTACGCTTGTCACGTTTGGTTTACCGTGACGCAACACGAAAAACAGCCTTGTTTGGCCGAGCCTGGACACGTCGCTCGAGTAACTTTATTGACGATGTGGAAATCGAGGTCCACAACCGTCGCACGGGTGGCTGGGAGCTGGGGGTGACCCATCGTGAGTATTTGGGTAGCAGTACCTTGGATGCGAGTGTGGCTTATCGCCGTGGCACGGGAGCCTTTAAAGCGAAAAGTGCGCCTGAGGAGCCCTTCGGAGAAGGCACCTCACGGATGAAGTTGTTTACTGCCGATGTGCAGTTGATGGCGCCGTTCTCGCTGGGAGCTCAGCGCGCCCGCTACATCAGTAGTTGGCGAGCGCAATGGAATCGTACGCCTCTGGTCCCGCAGGATCGCTTCTCTATTGGCGGCCGTTACTCGGTGCGTGGCTTTGATGGTGAGCTGATGCTCATGGGGGAGCGCGGTTGGGTCTGGCGCAATGAAATCGGTGTAGCGGTTGGTGCCGGCCAGGAACTGTACTTGGGTGCCGACTATGGTCATGTAGGTGGGCCATCCACGCGCTGGCTTCAGGGACGCAACTTAGCGGGTTCCGTGATAGGGCTGCGAGGAGGGGCCAAGGGGTTTTACTGGGATCTGTATGCCGGTGTGCCTCTTCATAAGCCCGAAGGATTCAAGACCGATTCGGTCACGACGGGCTTTACCCTGAGCTGGTCCTACTGAACTGAACTTTTCTTTCTTATTTCGCGCCAGATCCAGAGTGTGATGATATGAACAAGAATTTATATCGTATTGTTTTTAACCGTACGTTAGGCTTGTTCCAGGTTGTAGCGGAAATTGTGCGCCGCAATGGACCCGGTGGGCGTGCTGGTACGAGCACCACCGCGCATAGTCGCTTCCTGGCCGTTGTCAATCCTGTCTACTTTGCCTTGGCGATGGCACTTGGTCAGGTTTTTATGGTGCCGGTAGCCCATGCTCAGCTTGTAGCCGATCCGAATGCTCCGGGCAATCAACAGCCAACGGTGCTGGAAGCAGCCAGTGGGGTGCCGCTGGTTAACATCCAAACGCCTAGCGCTGCGGGTGTCTCGCGCAATACTTATCAGCAGTTTGATGTCGATACGCAAGGTGCGATTCTTAACAATTCCCGTACAAGTGTGCAGTCCCAATTGGGAGGCTGGGTGCAAGGCAACCCCTGGCTGGCGCAAGGGACGGCGCGCGTTATCTTAAATGAGGTCAACTCCAGCGATCCCAGCCTGTTGCGGGGCTATGTGGAAGTGGCGGGTGATCGTGCGCAACTGATCATTGCCAACCCTGCGGGTATCTCGTGTGATGGTTGTGGTTTTATCAATGCTGACCGTAGCACGCTGACCACCGGCAAACCGATTATCAATGGTGGGGCGCTGGAGGGCTACCGTGTGCAAGGCGGCAGCATTTCGGTTTTGGGTCAAGGTTTGGATGCCAGTGCCGCTCACTATACGGATTTAATCGCCCGCTCGGTGCAAGTCAATGCAGGCATCTGGGCACAGCAATTACAGGTCACTACGGGTGCCAATGAAGTCAGTGCCGACCACAGCAAGGTGCAAGCCGTCGATACCGATAGCGGGGCGCCTGCATTTGCCTTGGATGTCGGCGCCTTGGGGGGCATGTACAGCCAGAAAATTGTTCTCGTGGGGACCGAGCGTGGGGTCGGGGTGCGTAACGCTGGCGCGATTGGTGCTCATGTGGGGCAGGTGGTGGTGACTGCCGATGGTCGTTTGGAAAATAGTGGCACGATACAGGCCAACGCGGATACGCGTATACAGGCCAATGACGGCCTGATAAATACTGGCATCATCAGCGCGGGCCGCGAGCTGGTGGTGGACAGCGCCAAGGAGGTTGATAACCGCCAGGGGACGCTGAACGCGCGGCGGGTGGCGATTAAAGCCCAGTCTTTGGATAATCAGGCAGGCACCATTGAGCAGGCTGGAACCCAGAGTTTGTCATTGTCAGCCGCTCAAATCAGCAACCGGGAGGGCGGTCGTATTGGTTTGATTGCTCAGGACTCATCGTCAGGAGTGCCCCCTCCTTCAGGGACCGGTGTGGATGGGGAAACGGGCGGTACGGGTGCTAATCCGGCGCCGGGCACTGGTCAGGAAGGCACGGGCGTTGGTAGCGTTGCGCCGCTGGAGCCGGGACAGCTTGATATTGCGACCAGCTTGGACAATACGGGTGGCCGTATTGTGGCTGGTGGCAATATCAATATGCTTGCCAAAGCGGGGCTGAATAATGATGGGGGACACCTGGGCCTAGGGCGGCTTGAGCTTAGCGGCGGCGACTTGAGTAACCGTCAGGGGGAAATCAAGCTTGCCGATCAGGCCCAAATTGCCGTCGGGCAGTTCCGTAATGACAAGGGGCTGCTGCAATCGGCCGGTTCGCTTGATCTGAGCGCACGGGAACTGTCCAATCGTGGCGGCCAGCTTGTCGCTACAGGCGATCAATCGACTCGTGTGCAGGTGGTGGGCACACTTGATAACCGTGAAGGGGGAAAACTGGCCAGTAATGCTGATCTGAACATTCGAGCCGGTGTCCTGGAAAACAAGGAAGGTGAGGTTTTGCACGCAGGCAGTGGGCACCTTGACCTGTATGCCGCCAACTTGCAGGGGCAGCAAGGCCATATTGCCAGTAATGGCACCTTGAATCTTCGCGGTACAGCGACAGACTTGCAACAGGCCACGACGCAGGCACAGACAATCAGCGTTGAGACTGGCACGCTCAATACCGCCAGAGGCACTTTGCTGGCCACGGGCGGGGATGCCCTGGTACTGAAGGCGCAGGACTCAATCGATAACCGTGACGGAATGATCATCGGCAATGGTCACGTGCAAGTGCAAGCGGGCGCGCTTCACAACCAGGGCGGTACGGTATCGTCCGCACAGACATTGAGCATGGATGTTCAAGAGTCGCTCAATAATCAAGGTGGCAAGGTATTGGGTGTGGCCGATGTGTTTATTGACGCCGGAACCGTCGATAACCGTGAAGGCGGTCTGCTTGTGTCCACGGACGGTGGCATGGAGGTACGGACACAGGGCCGTACCGAGAACGCCAACGGCATAGTACAAGGTGCTGCGGCTACCCGCCTGATGAATGCTGGGTTGGGCAATGCGGGGGGCATCGTGCTGGGCTCTCGTGTTGATGTTCATACCCAAGGGGCCTCGCTGGACAATGCCGGCGGCACCATTGCTAGCACGGATGGCACGTTGAATCTGGACAGTGGAGCATTGAATAATGCCGGCGGCTTGCTGCAATCGAACAAAGCGTTGCGTCTGGATACCCATGGGCAGGAACTGATCAACACAGGCTCGGGCAGTGCGGGCGGGATCGTGAGCGGCCAGGCCCTGACGCTGACCAGTGGGAATGTGGACAACCGTGAAGGGGTGATCTACAGCCAAGGTGATGCCAATCTGGAGCTGTCGGGCGTGGCGAACAATAGGGCTGGGCTGATAGCGGCAGGTAAGGCGCTACACCTTCAAGCGGAGCAGATTCTTAATCAGCATACTCAAGGCATAGATGCCAGCCCCTCTCGGGGCATACAAGGCAAACAGGTCACGTTGACGGCGGGTCATGTTGATAACACCAAGGGTGCGTTGGCTGCGGATGACTCCCTGGTGATTCGTGGAAGCGGTACGGCCAGTGTGGTGGATAACACGGCAGGCCAGTTGTATTCGGATGGCCGTATTGAACTGGCTGCCCATCGGGTGCTTAACCAGTCAGGTACGATGCTTGCCGGCCAATCCTTGGCGCTTGCCGCAGATACGGTAGGAGGTGATGGCAGCCTGCATTCAAAAGGCGATCTGAGCCTGTCTGTTCAGCAGAATTTCACTAACCTGAATGATATTCGGGCGAACGGCCAAGCAGTGATTCACTCGGCTGCACAATTGAACAATCAGGGCGTGATTCAGGCGGGTACGCTTGAACTGCGTGGCGAACACATCAATAACACGGTTACGGGGGAGATCAGCGGGGGGCGCACCACCGTTGCTGCCAAGGGAACGTTAAGTAATCGTGGCCTTATCGATGGCGCTCGAACTCATATTGATGTGGGCACGCTGGATAATGCGGGTACGGGTCGCCTATATGGGGATCATCTAAGCATTCAGGCCGATACTGTTAATAACCGGGAAGAGGGTGATCGTGCTGCTGTCATCGCCGCACGAGAGCGCTTGGACATCGGTGCCAAGCTTATTAATAATCGGGAGCAAGCGCTGATATTCAGTGCTGGCCCAGGTGCTGATGCTCTTAATGTCGGTGGTGCACTGGATGGGCAGGGGCAGGCGACCGGTCGCGCGGACCTGGTTCTGAATGACAGCGCCGTCATCGAATCTTTGGGTGGCATAAGCATCGATGCCAACCGTTTGCTCAATCGCAATCTGCATTTCAATACCGAATTGGTCCAGGTAGGCGAACCGACACAGCATACTTATATTCAGCCCTCGGGGGATCCGAACAAGCATGATATCAGTGAGTATCGGTGGGAAGGCTGGAGCCGCGCTGGACGCTATCGTCACCGGGAAACGGGTGCCGAGGTGCGCAACTGGACTCAGTATGAGATTACCCGCAGCGAATATGAAACCCAGGTGACCGAAAGTGCTCCATCCCTGATTCGCGCCGGTGGCAATCTCACTTTACATGGCAATGAGCTGCTGAACGACAAGAGTCAGATCATTGCTGGTGGCGTTCTTCAGGGTGATTTGGATAAGCTAAAGAATGAAGCGGTCTTTGGGCAGCATGTCATTCGCCAGGCTGGAACCAGCCAATATACCTACAGTCGGTGGCGGGGTGGTTTCAAGCGTTATCACCAGCGCAAATGGCATTCGAAAATTGCCTATAACCCGGCTGATAGCGTCACTACATTCAGCCTGGATGTATCTAAGCTTATCGAGAATGCGGCGGGACAAGGCAGTGGCTTTGCCATTGATGATCGACAGACGGCTCAGGTGGGGGGGCAACTGGAGCGCAATGGCGCCGTGGAGCGCAAGCCAATAAGTGAGGTTCAGGCTCAGGCCCCTGGCGTCAAGGGTGATACGCTCGAGCACATCCGGATGGTTCAGGTCGATACCGAGATCCCCACTAACAGTTTGTTCCGCACCAGCCCAGATGCTGGTTCTTATCTAGTTGAGGCCGACCCGCGATTTACCGACTATCGCCAATGGCTCAGCTCGGATTATATGTTGACCCGGCTTGGCCATGATCCTGTCACGATGCTCAAGCGTCTGGGCGATGGGTTTTATGAGCAAAAGCTGGTTCGTGACCAGATCAATCAATTAACGGGACGGCGCTTTTTGGAAGGCTACGTCAACGATGAGGAGCAGTATCGTGCTTTGCTGGAGGCGGGCAGCTCCTATGCCAAGAAATGGAATTTGCGCCCTGGGGTCGCGCTCAGTACAGAGCAAATGGCTCAACTGACCAGCGATATGGTTTGGCTGGTCGAGCGTGATGTCACCTTACCGGATGGCAGCAAGGCCCGTGCTTTAGTGCCGCAAGTCTATGTTCGCGTCAGACCGGATGATCTTGATGGGAGCGGCACCTTAGTGGCGGCCAACGCGATCGATCTTGCTATCAAGGATGATGTGCTTAATTCCGGAATGATTGCCGGGCGTACAGCCGTCCGGATCACGGGACAGAACCTGCGTAATCTGGGAGGGCGTATTGCCAGTGACGCAGTGGTCCTTAGTGCCCGTGAGGATATTGACAATGTGGGTGGCACGATCCAGGCCAAGAGCGCCTTGCTGCTTGATGCCGGACGCGACCTTAATGTGGTCAGCACGACCCACAGTGATGTCAAGCAGGCAGGGAAAAGTGACTTTAGCCGGACCAATCTAGACCGTGTGGCGAGTCTTTACGTGACCAATTCTGATGGCATTCTGTTGGCGGCAGCCGGTCGTGACCTCACACTGAATGCAGCACAAGTGATCAATAGCGGCAAGGACGGCCAGACTGCGCTGGTGGCCAGTCGTGATGTCAGTCTGGGGACCGTCGCCATTGCAGAACAAGAGAATAATGTTCTTGATGCCAACAACTACCTGAAGCAAGGTTATGAGCGGGAGGTAGGCACCAGTATCACGACTGCGGGGGACGTACGGGTACAAGCAGGTCGAGACTTGACTGTGCGTGCCGCGACCGTGACCAGTGAGCAAGGCGCTGTGGTCGCTGTTGCGCAAGGCGAGGCCCAGATTTTGGCCGGACAAGATAGTCGTAACTGGAGTGAAGGCCGACAAATCAAAAGTCGTGGTCTGCTCAGTTCCAAGAAAACGACCACCCGTGACAGTCTGGAGGAAACAACGGCCTTATCCAGTACCTTCAGTGGTAAGACTGTGGCCGTGCAAGGGGAAAATGTCACGGTCACTGGCAGCAATCTGGTGTCTGATGCGGGTACCGTTATTGCGGCCCGCAATGATCTGACCATTCAGGCCGCAACAGATACCAAGCAGGAAAGCCATTTCAAGCGGGTCGACAAATCCGGTTTCATGACCGGTGGCGGTTTGAGTTTCACGATTGGCAAGCAGATGCAAAGTGCTGACCAACAGGATGTCAGCACACGGGCGGCGGCCTCGACAATCGGCTCGACGGATGGGGATGTCATGTTGGCAGCGGGTAGTCGTTATCAGCAGACAGGTAGCCATGTTCTGGCACCCAAAGGCGATATCGACATTCATGCTAAGCAGGTGGATATTCTTGAGGCTCGTGAAACCGGCATGAACATTCAGGAAAGTAAGTTCCGCCAGTCGGGCCTGACAGTGGCTTTGACCTCGCCGGTCATTTCCGCTATTCAGACGGGTCAGCAGATGAAGCGGGCCTCCAGCGATACCTCTGATACCCGAATGAAAGCCTTAGCGGCCGCCATGACGGGGCTGGCGGCTGGCAATGCCTACGATGCGGTCAGCGCTGACCCTACAACGGCCGGTGGGATTAATCTCTCGATTACGGTCGGTTCCAGTAAAAGTGATAGCAAGTCCAAGACCACCTACGACACAGCCGCCGACTCTACGGTGGCAGCAGGTGGAAATGTCCGTATTAGTGCGACGGGTGCGGGCCAGGATTCCGACCTGACGGTGCGTGGCAGTACGGTCAGCGCAGGGGGCGATGTTCATCTGAAGGCCGATGGCGACATCAACTTGTTGGCGGCAGAAAACACGGTCCAGACTGACCGCCGCAGCAGTAGTTCCAGTGCTGGCGTGGGGGTGGCCGTTTCCTTGGGGGCCAATGGGATTGGCTTTGGTGTGACGGCTAACGCCAGTCGTGGCAAGGGCAAAGGAGAGGGTAAAGACCTTACCTGGAGTCATAGCTATGTCACTGCGGGAGACCGTCTGGTGCTGGAGTCCGGCGGCGATACGAATCTGCGCGGTGCAGTAGCCAGTGGCCAGCAAGTGGTGGCGGATGTGGGGGGCGATCTCACTATAGAGAGCCTGCAAGATACGAGCCGCTTCACCAGCAAGGACAGTCATGTTGGCGGCAGCGTGATGGTAGGGGTTGGTTTTTCGGCCAGTGCCAACGTCGGCAAGCAAAAGATCAATAGTGATTACGCCAGCGTTCACGAGCAGTCCCGTATTGAGGCAGGGGATGCGGGCTTCCAAATCACGGTCAAGGGGAATACGGACCTGAAAGGGGCCGTCATCACCGCTTCCGAGCAAGCCGTCAAGGACGGGCTTAACACCTTGACGACGGGTACGCTGACCGCAAGCGATATAGACAATTACGCCCATTACAAAGCCAGCAGTATGAGTCTGGGTGTTGGGTATAGTTCAGGCGGCAGTGATACCGCATCGGGTGTAGGTACGGACCAGCAAGGCCAAGCTGCCACGGGCGAGCAGGTGCCTGGCACCACCTTGCCCAACACGGGCGGCTTTAGCGCCAGCCCGCCAATGGTCATGGCGGCCAGCGGCAAAAGCAGCAGCACCACGTATAGCGGCATTAGTGGCGCCCAAATCACGATTACGGATCAAGCTAAACAACAGCTTCTCACCGGGGAAACACTGGATGAGCGCCTTGCCAGTTTGAACCGTGACGTATTGACGGGCCAGGACGGCAGCAATGCCCTCAAGCCGATTTTCAACGAGCGAGAAATCCAGGCGGGCTTTGAGATTGTCGGAGCGTTGCAACGCGAGACCGGCGTATTCCTGAATAATCGGGCCAACGAAGCCACTGCCGCTAAGAAGGCATTGGATCGTGAACGAAGCAAACCGGAAGGTGAGCGTGATCCTGCACGTTTGGCAGCGCTTGAGCAACAGCTAAAAGCCACGGCAATCTGGGCCCCGGGTGGTACGGGGCGTCAGGTGTTAACGGCCTTGGCGGCAGCTGCGGGCGGCAACGTGACTGGTGCTTCATCCCAGTTTGCCCAGAATCTGGTGGTCAATTACCTGCAACAGCAAGGGGCCGGGTATATCGGCAGCTTAGTTAAAGATGGCACCCTGACCGAAGGCAGTGCCTTGCATGCCGCCTTGCACGGTGTGCTGGCGTGTGCGGGAGCGGCGGCCAGTAATCAAGGTTGTGCCGACGGTGCGTTAGGCGCTGCAAGCAGTAGCTTGTTGACCAATTTGTTCTTGGATCAACCAGGAGAGACGGCGCAGGCAAAAGAAGCGAAGCGCAATCTGATTGCCACGTTGGTGGCCGGCATCAGCGCGACCGGTGGCCTGGAGGCGGCTACCGCCACCAACAGCGCTATTGCTGCCCTTGATAACAACTATCTGACGCAATCGGCTGTCGATAAAGTGAAAGCCTGCCTGAGCGGCAAGACCTGCTCGTCCGAGGAGCAAAAGAGGGTCAGTAAGGAAGAGGCTGAACGTCTCAGTCAGTTGCTTGATCGAGAAATGAATGCGCTGTGCGCGGCCAATCCGGTGGGGGATGCCTGTCGTACTGCGGTCAATACGGCCACGCAGTACATTGCCATGCAAGATGCCTGGGCCTTATTGAATGGAGACGTGACCCGTTCGTCCAAAAACACCTTTGATTATGTCTACAACAGCCTCGGGGCCGAATCACGCTTTGCGCTGTACTACAACACCATTGATAACCGGGCGGACTTCTTTGGGGCATCGGACCGTTATGAGCAACATGTCGGTTCGGGGGCGAAGTGGTATGGGGGGGCGGAAGATGTATCGCGTGCGGCCTTAACAGGCCTGGGTGCGGACGGAAAGGGTTCAGGATATTCATTCCTGTTCGGTTCGCTTCTCGCGGGGGTAAATGCAGACACAATTTATGATTGGAGGCAAGAAGCTGGTAATTCGCTAATGAGCGCCGGGTTCTCAAATTTCAAGGACTTGTATAACCAAGATCTTGACCCAGTGCAGTGGGATATCAATCAACTACGAAGTGAACAACAAACCTTGCAGCCTATCCATCAAAAATACTTGAAGGACCGCGTAGTGTTTACATGGGTATCTAAAACGATGACCAATAGTGATGGTCTGGGCGCAATACTGCCAGATAGACAAACCGCACCCGGCGGGATCGATATTCTGGACTATAACTCGCGGATAAATTACGGATGTAAGCTGCTAGGTTATAGCCAGGAACAGGGGTGCAAACCATGAGTCCATACCCACGCTGGCGTGTATTTTTGAGTTTCTTGCTTTGTCCCGTGCTGGCCGGCCCATTTATTGGGGTGTGGCTGGCCTTGTCGGGGTCACAGCCCGGGGATGAGGCATGGGTGGTACTGGTGGGCAGTATGGCAGGTGCTTTGCTGGCCGCACTCAATGCGCTTGTTTTCTATGGTGTTCCAGCGCTGCTATTAGCCTTGCTCTATAGCGTAGTGAAACCTACAAAAACAGGGCTTAGTGTCTTATTGATTACCCTTCTGGGGGCGCTGACTGCCTTGTTTTGGAATATGTTTGTGTTTCCCGGTCTTAAGGATTGGGCGAGCGCGTTGTTGGGGGGGGGCACGTCACTGTTCATGGCCCTATGGGCCTTACCTAAGCAGTCCCCAAATTCGCACCTGAAAGGCACGATGTCGGACACGTAGCGCAGCCTGGGGACGTAAGTGACATAGCCTAGGCATGCTGAACTTGTTTTATGAACTCTTCAACTAAGGTGGAGGCTAGTACATATAGCCTCCACCTACGCGTTTCTACTCAGAGGATTTTTCTTTGCAAGTTTCACGGCAAGGAAAAGGGCTTGAGCATCAGTGGTAATTTGCAATAGATGATAAGCACTGAATTTTTGTGTTCATGCTTGATTAACGTGCTTAGATGATTATGTGGTCCGGCTATAAAAGATATGGAATGAAATTGAACAGAATTGGATGAAAGTTGATGGTTATTTTTAGACTTTTCTGCTCGGGTCTGCTTTAGCTGGAATAAACGCAGATACTATTTATGATTGGCGGGCAGAAGCGGGCAATGCGTTAATGGGTGCAGGTTTTGGGAGTTTTAGTACGCTGTATAACCATGGAGGCGACCCGGTGCGGTGGGATATTAATCAGTTAATAAGTGAGCAGCAAACGTTGTAGCCTATTCATGAAAAATATCTCAAGGATCGATCTTTCTTTAGGGCTGTTTCTGAATGGTTAACTGATACAAACTCCTTTATTGGTGCTGGGAATAACTTCGTTACTTCTGATATGCAGGGGCAGCCCGGAGGGATTGATATCTTGGATTATCAGTCTCGTGTTAGATATGGATGCAGGCTTCTAGGCTACTCTAAACAACAAGGTTGCACACCATGAAGGGCTATCCATACTGGAAAGTTGGTCTGGGGTTTTTGCTATGCCCTGGAATTGCGAGTGTTATTGCAGCTTTAGTGGGAACCTATTATCAAATATTAAATCAGAAAATAAGTTTTCTTATGGTGTTGGGTTTTTTTGCTGGCACTTCACCTGTAATAGTTTTTTTTACTATTGCTGTTAATATTCCACCGGCTTTTATTTTGTCTATGGTTTTGTTGTTTTTTTTTCGCCCTTTTCGGTCTTTGATGGGTTTGTTTTTTGTTTCTATTCTTGGTGGGTCTCTCGCTTTTTTCTGGGCTGAGTACATATCGCCGATGAACAAGGGGAAGGACTATTGGCAGGCAATTTCTGAAAACTGGCTATCCACGTCGTTTGCCAGTGCATTGTATTTGGCGCGATTTCATCATTGGTGATAGCAGTTTTGGTTTTGCCTAAACGGCCTGAAGTAAGCGATAGAAAAGAATAAAATCGTCAGAATAAACTTGCCCCAGACGTGTTGGACAGCTTGTGTATCAAACGTCTAGCAGGCCTTTGACGGCGAACATCCAGTCTACGTCCCCAAGAATGTCTCCAACGGTGTTAATGGTGAGACAAGAGGTATGTGGGAGACAAGCTGGCTGCTAGGTCGTGGCCTATAAGCGCATTAGCGAGTTCTTTCGTAAGCGTTTGAATTAAGGTCGGTGCTGGCGCTGTGCATGTTTAGGGGGCCAGAATAATGGCCCCCTTCCATAGGCTTATTGCTTACTCAGATCAAACCAAATGCAGCCCAAGCCGCCGTGGCGGGCTGATCCTTTACATGGATGAGGCAGGTCCTTGCGGAGGGCAGTCCTGCGCAAACTCAATAATGAATTGCACGCTGACGTTGCCATTCCATTCGTTCTGATCCAGGCGATAGGCCGCTTCGATATTTTCCGGCAGCAAGGTATCGCGGTTGAACCAGATCGCATCGAAGTATTCGCCGTTACGCTCCAGGCTTAGCTTCAAGTGCTTGTTCTTCAGCAAACGCTGCTGGCGTACAAAGAACTTGTCACGAAACACGGGGGCTGGAAACCCTGCGCCCCAGACCTGTTTTTGCAGCAAGCTAGCGACGGTGATATTGATGTGCTCAGGTTCCAGCGAACCGTCCGTTTCGATGACAGGATCAAACTGGAAGCGGCCTGTCAGTTCCTGTACGGCTTCTTCAAAGGCCTGCACAAACACATCGTAATTGTCCTCTTCAATCGTCAGGCCGGCCGCCATGGCGTGGCCACCAAACTTCAGAATCAGACCGGGATAGCGTTTGGAGACCAAATCCAGCGCATCGCGCAGGTGTACGTCGGGGATGGAGCGGCCCGAACCTTTGATCTCGCCTTCGTCACCCTGGGCAAACGCCAGGGTAGGGCGCCAGTACTTTTCTTTCAAACGCGAGGCGACCAGGCCGACCACGCCCTGGTGCCATTCGGGGTGGAACACGCACACAGTGGCGCTGGTGTCCGGTTCGGCTAGTTCGGCTGCGCGCAGGGCCTCTTCGCGCATGGACTGCTCAATCGAGCGGCGATCCTGGTTCATGTCCTCCAGTTCGCGAGCCAAATTAGCGGCCTCGTCTTCGTCATCCGTGATCAGGCAGCGTATGCCCAAGGCCATATCGGCCAGTCGACCGGCGGCGTTGATGCGTGGCCCCAGGGCAAAACCCAGATCAAAGGCGCTGGCCTGACGAGGATCGCGGCCAGCAACCTGGAACAGGGCGCGCAGCCCAGCCTGCATCTGGCCCTTGCGCATGCGCTCCAGCCCTTGGGTGACGATCAGGCGGTTATTGGCATCCAGGCTGACTACGTCGGCCACGGTCCCCAGGGCAACCAGATCGGCCAGTTCGTTCAGGCGTGGGCCGGCATTGGCCTCATATACCCCGCGCTGACGCAGCTCGGCACGCAAAGCCAGCATCAGGTAAAAAATAACGCCCACACCGGCCAGGTTCTTGGAGGGGAACTCACAACCGGGCTGATTGGGGTTCACAATCGCCAGGGCATCGGGCAACTCATCGCCGGGCAGGTGGTGGTCTGTGACCAGAACTTTCATGCCCGCCATATGAGCGGCTTCCACACCATCAATACTGGCAATGCCGTTATCCACGGTAATCAGCAGATCCGGTTTGCCCGAGGGATGTTGCTCTGCCAGTTCGACCACGGCGGGTGACAGGCCATAGCCGGTTTCAAAACGGTTTGGAACCAGAAAGTCCACGACTGCGCCCATGCTGCGCAGCGCACGCAGGCCGACTGCACAGGCGGTAGCGCCGTCACAGTCATAGTCGGCAATGATCAGCATGCGGTCCCGGCGGGCAATGGCATCGGCCAGCAAAACGGCGGCTTCACGCGCCTGGGTCAGCATATTGGGCGGAATCATGTTGCGCCAGGCCGGATCGATCTGGGCGGCGTCCGTCACACCCCGAGAGGCCAGCAGACGGGCCATTAAATCATGAATCCCGGCCTGTTTCAGGGCGTGGCTGGCGGCTTCTTGAACGGGACGGTTTTTCAGGATAGGGGTGACCACCACTGACTCCAGTTAGAGGTTTGTTTGAACAGGGACAGGGGCCAGATGCGGCGCGAGGCGGGACCGACGTGAGCATAGCGGTCCAGTCCGGTCAGCACCAGTTCTGGCATGGGCCCTGCGGCCAGGGGGGCGAGCACGGTTCGATCCAGCTCGGCCAGTTGTTGTAGCCAAAGCCCCCAGTCTTGTCGTATCAGGCTGTCTTGCAAGTCATCAATAATGCGCAGGTCGGCGGGCTCGGGGCCTAATTGCTGACAGGACGCTCCGCCAAACAGCCACAAGCTGTTCACATTGGGCAGACCCGCCTGTTCACGCTCGTGGTTATCCGGCAGGGCAAAGGCCAGCATCTGAAATTCATTGATAAGACGACGCCAGGGGCGGGTTTGCACATCCTGAGTCCACCAATTATTCAAATTGCTTTGGCTGACCAGTTCTGTGGAGGCCGCTTGCACCGTAAAATCAGCCGGTGGAGTGACACGCCACAAGGCCGGGCTGATGTACTCGAATTGAAAGTCGGTTTCGTCCAGATAAGGGCGAATGGCCTCCAGCAAGGCGCGGCTGTAGGACTCAGTCAAGGCCAGTTGCTCGCTGGGTATCAGCATGGCGCCCTCGCGAGAGGGGGCAATGTGCACCAGCTCTGCCAGCCAGACAGCTTCTTCAGGTGTCACCGAGTGGATTTGTTTCAACTGGCGTAGCCGCAAAGGGGCCAGACCTGCGCTAAGATGCTGGGCTTGGTGCGCCGTAAAGCCGTGGGCGTGCAAAAGCCAGGCTTGTGCTGGCGTGCACAGGTCCTCGGACGGGTCGCGTACCGACAGCGTGCCTTTGCCCTGAGTCAGTAACTGAACCAGTGAAGGGGCCGTCTGGGGCAAGTGTTTGATGAGTTCGCGCGCGATGGCCGGTTCCGGCAGCGCACCGTTGATTACGATCTGCATGACAGCGATTGTAGTGTTTTCTTTGAGGCGATAGCAGCTCGCATGGGATACGAATTTTGGATTGGAGCGCGGTATGCCGGCCTGGCCAGGGGCCGCAAACGGCGTGGGGGACGAAAAGACCGTTTCGTCTCCTTTATTGCGGGCAGCTCGATGGCGGGGATTGCCCTGGGGGTAGCCGCGCTGATTGTCGTGCTGTCTGTCATGAACGGCTTTCAGACCCAGGTGCGTGATCGCATGCTGTCGGTCTTGCCGCATATTGAACTGATTGTGCGCAATGCCGATCATCAGCAAGTCTTGAATGAGTGGAAATCGCTGGCTCAAAAAGCCCAGACCAATCCGGCGGTGGTGGGCTCGGCCCCCTATGTGGCCGGTCAGGGCATGTTGGTGCGCAGTAATCAATTGATGGGCGTGCAGGTACGTGGCATTGAGCCTGATCAGGAAAGCAAGGTGTCCGAGCTGGCCCAGCAAATGGTCATGGGCCGACTGGAAAATCTGCAGCCAGGCACTTTCGGGATTGTGCTGGGCGAGCAGTTGGCCAATCAATTGCGTGTCAGCACGGGCGATACGATCATGCTGATGGCCCCGCAAGGCTCGATCTCGCCAGCCGGTTTTTCACCACGCATGCGCCAGTTCACGGTAACCGGCGTGTTTTCCTCCGGCTATTACGAATACGATGCCAGCCTGGCTTTTGTGAACGTGGATGATGCTTCCAAGATTTTCCGCGACAGTGGCAATAGTGGTGTGCGTCTGCGTATTAAGGACATGCAGCAGGCTCCCATGGTGGCTCAGGAATTGGCCAGCAAAATGCCGCGCAACGTGCTGGTGTCGGACTGGACGGCCAATAACCGTACCTGGTTTGCCGCTGTGCAAACTGAAAAACGCATGATGTTCCTGATTCTGGCCTTGATTGTGGCTGTGGCGGCTTTCAACCTGCTGTCTTCCTTGGTGATGGCCGTGAAAGACAAGCAGTCGGATATTGCGATTCTGCGCACTATTGGTGCCACCCCCAGCGAGATTGCCCGTATTTTCCTGGTGCAAGGTGCTTTGATTGGCGTTGTGGGTACCTTGCTGGGCGTCGGTTTGGGTACCTTGATTGCCTACAATATCGACGTGATCGTGCCCTTTATTGAAAACCTGATGGGTCGTAAATTCCTGCCTCAGCAGATTTACTTCATCAGCGAATTGCCTTCCAATCCGCAGGTCTATGACATTGTGCTGATTGCTATCGTCTCGCTGGTTTTGTCCTTCCTGGCCACGCTGTACCCAAGCTGGCGTGCTTCCAAGCTTCAACCTGCACAGGTGCTGCGTCATGACTGATCTTATCGCTCCAACCGTGCTGCGCGCGCGCGATGTCAGCGTCCACTACGAGGAAGGTGGCAACAGCATTCAAGTGCTTTCCGGGGTGAATCTGGAGGTGTGTCGTGGCGAGATGGTGGCTATTATCGGCGCTTCCGGCTCGGGTAAAAGTACCTTGCTGCACGCTTTGGGCCTGCTGGATAAGCCTGATACAGGCAGCATCGAGGTTAACGGCACCCAGACAGAGAGCCTGAATGAAAGCGAACGCAGTCAGCTGCGCAACAAGGTGCTGGGCTTTGTGTACCAGTTCCACCATTTGCTGCCTGAGTTTGATGCGCTGGACAATGTGGCCATGCCCTTGATCGTGCGTCGCATGAAGCGTCCAGAGGCGCGCGAGCAGGCTCAGCAGGTTCTGGAACAAGTGGGTTTGTCCCAGCGCGTGCATCACTATCCGGGTCAGTTGTCCGGGGGCGAGCGTCAGCGAGTGGCCTTGGCGCGTGCTTTGGTCACACGACCTGCCTGCGTGCTGGCGGACGAGCCTACGGGTAATCTGGACCGCTATACCGCTGAAGGTATGTTTGAACTGTTAAGCCGGGTCAATGAAGAGTTCGGCACAGCTTTTGTCATCGTGACCCATGACCAGGCCCTGGCCTCCCTGGCCCATCGTCAGCTGGTAATGGACAAGGGCTATCTGACCCAGGAAATCAGGGCCGAGCGCCGGGTCTAATACCTCGCAGGGGCGTGGGGCTGTCATACCGCGTCCTTCCCTTTGAGGGGCTGAGGTTTGTGGGGAGTCTCGTTATGCTTATCGATACGCATTGTCATCTGGATGCTCCCGAATTTGCTCAAGACCGAGAGCAGGTGATTGAGCGTGCCCGCGTGGCGGGTGTACGTTCGATTGTGGTGCCGTCCGTAGGTGTATTTGACTGTCAAGCTGCCCGTGAGACCGCGATGGCAGCACCCGGGGGCGTGTATGCGCTGGGGATTCACCCCCTGTTTACTCCTGAAGTGGGGGCAGCAGATCTGGAAGCCTTGGAACAGGAAATCCAGCTGCGTCTGGACGACCCGCGTTTTGTCGCCTTGGGGGAAATCGGTCTGGACTACTTTGTGCCAGAGCTGAAAACCGAAGAGGCTAGTCGTCATCAGGAATGGCTGTATGAAGCTCAATTGGCCATGGCGCAACGCTATGGCTTGCCTGTACTCCTGCATGTGCGTCGCTCTCAAGACCGGGTACTGAAATATCTGCGGCAATTTCCGGGAGTAGGCGGGATAGCCCATGCTTTTAACGGTAGTGAGCAGCAGGCGCAGATGTTCGTACGCCAAGGCTGTGCGCTGGGTTTTGGTGGGGCCATGACCTTTGGCCGAGCCAAGCAGATTCGCCGTCTGGCGCAGGATATGAGTCTTGATGATATTGTGCTGGAAACCGATGCGCCGGATTTGGCGCCGTCCTGGTTGGTGGAGCCGGGGACTCCCTTGGCATCGGTTCGCAATGAGCCGGCTGAGGTGAAAGGAGTCGCGGAGAGTCTTGCAGAGCTGCGGGGGATGGACGTGGCTGATGTCATTCGCCAGACCGGGGCCACGGCACGACGAGTCTTGCCAAGGCTGGATGCGTTTTTGTCTAGCCAGGGGTATTAGGCTGGGGGCAGGCTTTTTGATGTTGCCAGAACTGCTTTTTCACTGGGCTTTCACTCCTGGTTTATCTGTCAGGTAAGAGGCGCGTTTTGCCTATCGGTACAAGCCGATATGAGCAAAGTGTCCTTGTTTCGACCCTTTGAGGCACGCCTGAACTCTACGCTATAGATTTGCGTGGAGATCACGATGGCAGGGCAGAGCCCATGACAGGGCGTGCGTGTTTAGCCGCTTTTGTGGCCGCAGCCACATTCACCCATTTCCTGAAGCCTTCGTATCTGGCCTTGCCTGTTTGGCCGTGGCTGGGTGCTGTGGTTGTGAGCATCTTGCTGGCGCAGCGTTTTTCTTTTGCTTATGTTCTGGTCTTTGCCTGCTTGGGAGCCAGCTACAGCATTTGGCATATACAGGGCCGGCTGGCTCAATCCGTCCCGGTCACTGACATCAATAAAGTCAGTCGGGTAGAGCTGGAAATCCAGTCCTTGGTACAGGCAGGGCCGAATTACAGACAGTTTCAGGCACGAGTCTTGAGCTCCCAGCCTCCCGGTTTGCCCGAGCAGATTCTGGTTCGCTGGAATGCGGCTCAAGGCCATCGCTCCCTGTACCGTGAGCCGTCTGTACAAAGCTTCCCCGAGCTGATGCCCGGTCAGCGCTGGCGCATGTCTTTATTGATGCGTCCACCTCAAGGAGCCCGTAACCCTCATGGCTTTGACGCAGAACGTCATGCCATGACTCAAGGCTGGCGGGCTGTGGGCAGTGTGCGGGGTCAGCCACAACGATTGGACTTTGATCCGGCGCAGTCCTGGCCCACATGGACGGAGCGTCTACGCCATCATTTGCGCAACGTCCTGATGCCCTACGTACAAGAACAACGCTGGGGCGGGGTGATGCTGGCTTTGTCTTTGGGAGATCAGGCCAGTATCGCCGCAGCGGATTGGCTGATCTTCAATCGCAGTGGCCTGACGCACCTGGTCTCCATCAGCGGCACGCACGTTACGTTCCTGGCCGTGTTGTTGGCTGCCTTAGTGTCCTGGTGTTGGCGACGTGTTCGTTGGGGGCGCAGGGTATTGGCCGAACAAGTTCCTGCTCAGGTTGCTGCGACCTGGGTAGGTATTGCCGGGGCGGGTGCTTACTGCGTCATCGCAGGCTGGGGTGTTCCTGCCCAGCGTACTTTTTTGATGTTGCTGGTGCTGGGTGTCTGCCGTCTTTGGGGCTTGCACCTGGGAGCCAGCCGGACTTTGATGATTGCAGCTCTGTTTGTGGTTTTGCATGATCCATGGGCGGGGCTGACCACCGGCTTTTATCTGTCTTTCGCCGCTGTTTCGGTCTTGTTCGCGTTTGGCGCTTTGATGGGGCAGGTGCCGCAGCCAGGCACCCGGTGGCAGCGCTGGGGGCAGCGGATCTGGTTTGCGACTCAGTTGCAGGTGCTGATTACCTTGGCCTTGTTGCCCGCTCTGGCCCCCTTGTTCCATGAAATATCCTTGGCTTCCTTGCCCGCGAATGCGTATGCCATCACCTTGATCGGCTCAGTTGTGACGCCGCTGGTGCTGCTCTTGTTGATTTTGGCGGCGCTACAGGCTCCTTCAAACTGGTGCGAGTCTGTCGCTAATCTTGCTCATGCTGTATTGGATTTCACCATGCAGCCTACGATCTGGCTGGCGGAGCGCAGCCTTGCCAGTGTGCCAGTGCCTGCCCAGCACTGGGCTTGGACAGTTCTGGCTTTGCTGGGGGTACTGCTATTACTTTTGCCCAAAGGCTTTGTGTCCCGCTTGAGCGGCCTGTCTCTGTTAGTGCCCGCCTTGGTTTTGCGACCTTCTTTATTGCAGGAAGGGGACTGGGACTTGTTTGCCCTGGATATAGGCCAGGGTAGTGCGGTGGTGCTGCGTACTCGCAGTCAGGTGTTGCTGTTTGACGTGGGAAACCGCTACGGCCCTGATTCCGATGAAGGCAAACGCAGCATTGCGCCCTGGTTGAAAGCCAAGGGAATAGAGCGGATCGATACCTTGGTGTTGTCTCATGCCGATATGGACCATGTGGGCGGGACGCGCAGCGTATTGCAGGCGGTGCCGGTTAGCCGCTCCTATAGCAGCTTTGATCTGGACGCGCATCTGAATCGGGAGGAGCGTTTGCTGGCCGTGCCTGCTGGCTCCACTGTTCGCCCGGAGCAGGCCCTGCGCTGTGAGCAGGATGTGCACTGGGAGGTAGACGGCGTACGTTTCCGGTTCTGGTGGCCCCCTGCGGATGAAGCCCGATTCAAGGCCGCCTATGGCAGTGAGGAAGATAAGAATGCCATCAGCTGTGTGCTGGAAATTCGAGGTGCCCGACACAGCGCCTTGCTTTTGGGCGATGCCGGTGTGGCGCAGGAGCAAGCCATTGTGGCGGCGGGCTTGGGGCCTGTTGATGTCGTTGTAGTCGGGCATCACGGTTCCCGGACCTCCTCGGGGGCGCATTTTGTGAAACACATGCAAGCGGGGTTGGCGATTGCTCAACTAGGATGGTGGAATCGCTTTGGGCATCCACATGCGCAGGTGCAAACGCGTTGGGAACGCTCCGGCGCTTTATTCCTGCGTACCGATCATTGGGGCGCTTTGACTGTGGAGTCGCGTCCTTCGGCCCTGTATTACTTTGGCGAGCGTGATCGTCACGCCCGCTACTGGCAGTCCCCAGCACCGCCCTGACGGCAGGACAGAAACGGCATAGTAAAGCCCTCGGGCTGGGCTACAATAGTCCTTTATCTGTCAAATTCTGGTCTGAGCGTTCATGACAACTGATCTTCAGGAGCCGCGCCTTAATTGGGTTATGTGTGCCAGTGCCTCCGGTACGCACCGCATGGCGTACTGGGAGTGGGGCGATCCCGGTAACGATCAGGTCTTGATGTGCGTGCATGGTTTGACGCGTACTGGCCGGGATTTTGATCAACTGGCTCAGCGCCTGTCCAAACGTTACCGTGTGGTAGCCCCCGATGTTGTGGGACGTGGCCGCTCTGATTGGCTGATTGATCCAGCCGCTTACGCCATTCCTCAATACGTTGCCGACATGTTGGTATTGATTGCCCGATTGCAGCCGGCACGGCTGGATTGGGTGGGCACATCCATGGGCGGTTTGATTGCCTTGGGTTTGCAAGGCGCGCAAGCCATGTCAGCCTTGCTGCGTCCGGCTCGCCCCGGACCAGGTCTGGGTGTCGAGCCCTTGCAACTGCCTTTGGGTCGCGTCGTTCTGAACGATGTAGGCCCGGCGTTGGATATGACAGGGCTGCAACGCATCAGTGAATACGTTGGGCAGTCCGTGCTGTTTGATACCTTCGAGCAGGCGGTGGAGTATGTACGTTCCGTCTCGGCTTCCTTCGGAGAGCATTCCGCTGAAGAATGGGCCGATATGTCCCGCCACGTCTTTGTGGAACATGAAGGCAAATGGCGTCGCCATTACGATTTGCGCTTGTCGCAAGCCTTTGCTCAGCAAGCGGATGTGGATTTGCAAGCGGCACAGGCTTTGTTGTGGGGCGCCTATGAGGGTTTGCCGGACAAGGTTCTGATCGTGCGAGGCCAAGAGTCCGATCTCTTGAAGCCAGAAGCGGCCCAGGAAATGTTGCGACGCAATCCCAATTCGCAATTGGTGACTATTCCCAATGTGGGGCATGCGCCCATGCTGCGCAATGCCGAGCAAATCGACCATATCGACTACTTTCTAGCTGGATAGCCCCTTATGAGTGTTCAGGCCCGCTTACCCGTTGATTTGCATTGCCATTCCATTTATTCAGATGGTGTGCTCAGCCCCGCGGAACTTGCCGCGCGTGCGCATGCTAACGGTGTGAAACTGTGGGCCCTGACGGATCATGACGAAATCGGTGGCTTGAAACTGGCCCGGCACTATGCCGAGGATCTGGGCATACGCTTTGTGGACGGCGTAGAAATTTCCGTCACTTGGGCGAACAAGACTATCCACATTGTTGGCTTGGGCGTGGACCCGGACCATCCTGCCCTGCAGCAGGCGCTGCATGATGTGCGTGCTGGCCGCGAGCAGCGCGCCCGTCAAATGGGTGAACGCTTGGAAAAACTGGGTTTTCCCAATGCCTATGAAGGTGCAGTCCCATTTGCGGCCAATCCGGAACTGATCAGCCGCACGCACTTTGCGCGGTTTCTGGTACAGCAAGGTTACTCCGTTGATATGAATGAGGCCTTTCGCCGCTACTTGGCGGATGGCAAGCCTGCTGCCGTGGAAACCGTCTGGGCCAGCCTGGAAGAAGCGGTGGGCTGGATACGTGAATCGGGCGGCAAGGCCATTATTGCCCACCCCGGACGTTATGAATTGGATGGCACCCGCAGCCATGCCTTGTACACCCAGTTTCTGGAACTGGGTGGCGTAGGTATTGAAGTGCTGACAGGCAGTCATACTCCGCAGGAATACAGCGTGTATACCCAGGTAGCACGCAGCTATGGTTTTGAAGTGTCCTGTGGTTCGGATTTTCATGGTCCCAGCGAAGGGCGTGTTGATTTAGGCGGTTTGCCGCCTTTGCCCTCTGGATTGAAACCCGTTTGGCAGGAGTGGCTCTAGCAGGAGCCTTGAAAACGATGAATAAAGCCTTTGTGAAAGAGTCCGATCAGGACGATGACGACGATCTGGACGCCCCGGCCAGTGCGCTACCCAGTGGGACCAAGAATTACATGACGGTCCTGGGGTATCGCCGTTTGCGTGGCGAACTGAGCCATTTGATGAACAAGGAACGTCCCGAGGTGGTGCAGATCGTCTCCTGGGCGGCATCCAATGGTGATCGCTCCGAGAACGGCGATTATCTGTACGGTAAAAAACGCCTGCGGGAAATCGACCGCCGTATCCGCTTCCTGACCAAGCGTCTGGAAATTGCCGAAGTGGTCGATCCCGGCTTGCAGCCCAATCCCGATCAGGTGTTCTTTGGTGCAACCGTTGTTTATAGCGACAGCCAGGGTGAAGAGTTCACCATCACCATTGTGGGCGTGGACGAGGCCGAGCCTTTGCAGGGCCGTATCAGCTGGATTTCGCCGGTGGCCCGGGCCCTGATCAAGGCGCGTGAAGGCGATACCGTGGTGCTGCGCACCCCCGCCGGCAAGGAAGAGCTGGATATTCTGGAAGTGTCCTATCCCGAACCCGCACCAGCTCCTGATCTGGATGGAGACAGCCCGATTTGAACGCCGTACTGGGTCCGTATTGGAGATTACGGGGCGCCAATCGCTCCGGCCCCTCAAGACGTCTTGTCGAGCTTGCCGGGTTTGCTGTGTCTCCAGCCCCGCTTGCGGACCCCTTGTTTGAACTGAATTTTCCCTTTTTGTGCACGCCATTTACCGATGTGACCTCTTGTGTCGCTTCCGGTTAAAATGGCGTGTTTTCTATTTCTCCCACCTTTTTTGCCCCTCCCGTATCGTGAGCCAAATCCTGTACTTTCCCGGTTCGTCCGTGCTCTCCGCATTTCGTCGTGAGCGTTTGCTAGAGCGTGTCGAGCAGCGTCAACTGCCTGTTGCCGACATTCTTGCCTTGCACGAATACTATGTCTGGACTGAAGAGTCCGGCCTGGATGCCAGTGCGCGTCAGCACCTGAGCGACCTGCTGGACGATGGTCTGCCTGCGCTGGACCCTCAGCCGCCTAAAGGTGCCTTGGTTCTGCGTGTCATTCCTCGTTTGGGTACCGTGTCGCCCTGGGCCAGTAAAGCGACTGACATCGCTCATAACTGTGGCTTGCAAGCGGTACGTCGTATCGAGCGTGGCGTGCGTTACATCATCACCCCCAAGCGTGGCTTGCTGGGTGCCAAGGAACTGGATCAGGCTCAGCTGGAGCAACTGGCTGCCTTGCTGCACGACCGCATGACCGAAACCGTGGTTGGTTTGGAGTTTGACGGTCAGGCGCTGTTCACCCAACTGGAAGGCAAGCCCATCCAGACCGTGGACGTCCTGGGTGGTGGCGTGGCGACTTTGAAGCAGGCCAACGAGGAAATGGGTCTGGCGCTGTCCGAGGACGAAATTGAATACCTGATGGATGCCTTCACGCGTCTGGGTCGTAACCCGCACGATGTGGAATTGATGATGTTCGCGCAAGCCAATAGCGAACACTGTCGTCACAAGATTTTTAACGCACAGTGGGTAATCGACGGTCAAAACCAGGGCAAGACCTTGTTTGGCATGATTCGCGAAACCCACGCGGCTCAACCTGAAAATACCGTGGTGGCTTATGCGGATAACGCCGCCATCATGACGGGCGGCCCCGCTACTCTGTTCCACGCCGGTATTGATGATCAGGCCAACGAGCCTGTGTATCAGCGTCACGAAGCGTTGGTTCACACCTTGATGAAGGTGGAAACTCATAACCACCCAACCGCAATTGCTCCTTTCCCCGGTGCATCTACCGGTGCCGGTGGCGAGATTCGCGACGAAGGCGCAACAGGCCGTGGTTCCAAGCCCAAAGCAGGTTTGACCGGTTTTACCGTGTCCAATCTGTGCTTCCCTGAGCAAATGGAGCCTTGGGAAAAAGACTCCCACGGTATTCCTGACCGTATCGCCAGCCCCCTGGACATCATGATTGAAGGCCCGATTGGTGGTGCCGCCTTCAATAACGAATTTGGTCGTCCTAATCTGCTGGGTTACTTCCGTACCTTTGAGCAAACGGCTGGCGATCAGCGCTGGGGCTATCACAAGCCCATCATGATTGCTGGTGGTCTGGGTTCGATTGACGATCGCCTGACTCACAAAGATCCTTTGCCAGTGGGTGCCTTGCTGATTCAGCTGGGTGGTCCTGGTATGCGTATTGGTATGGGTGGCGGTGCTGCTTCCAGTATGGGCGTGGGCGCGAACCGCGCCGAACTGGACTTTGACTCCGTGCAGCGTGGTAACCCGGAGATGGAACGCCGTGCCCAGGAAGTGATCGACCGCTGCTGGCAGCAGGGCGAGAATAACCCCATTATTGCCATCCACGACGTGGGGGCGGGCGGTCTGTCCAACGCCTTCCCGGAACTGGTGAACGATGCCGAGCGTGGCGCTATTTTTGAACTGACTCGCGTTCCTCTGGAAGAGTCGGGTCTGTCGCCTGCTGAAATCTGGTCCAACGAATCCCAGGAGCGTTACGTCCTGGCCATTCTGCCCAAGGATCTGCCACGTTTTGAGCGCATTGCTCAGCGCGAGCGCTGCCCCTTTGCCGTCGTGGGTGTGGCGACTGAAGAGCGCCAATTGCGCGTGACTTTCGGCGAAGGCCTGCCTGGCGTGGACGAAGTGCACACCCCCAAGAGCATCGAGGAACGTCCTGTTGACGTGCCTATGGATGTGATTCTGGGTAAAGCCCCACGCATGGAACGCGACGTCAAGCGTCTGGACGGCGTGGCCGAACCGCTGGACCTGACGGTTATTCCGTTGACCGAAGCCATGCACCGGGTGCTGCGTCACCCCACTGTGGCCAACAAGACTTTCCTGATCAGCATTGGCGACCGCAGCGTGGGTGGCCTGTGCAGTCGTGATCAGATGGTTGGCCCTTGGCAAGTGCCTGTGGCTGACTGCGCCGTGACATTGGCTGATTTTGAGGGCGTGCGCGGCGAAGCCATGTCCATGGGCGAACGTAGCCCTAGCGCCATGATTGACGCTGCTGCCTCCGGCCGTATGGCTGTGGCTGAAGCCCTGACCAACCTGGTCGCCAGCGATGTGCGTGACCTGAAAGACGTCAAATTGTCCGCCAACTGGATGGCCGCTTGCGGCGTGGATGGCCAGGACGCTGCCTTGTTCGACACGGTTCAGGCTGTCAGCCAGTGGTGCCAGAGCCTGGGCCTGTCCATTCCGGTGGGCAAGGACTCCCTGTCCATGCGTACCAGCTGGGAGCAGGACGGTGAGTCCCGTCAGGTGATTTCGCCAGTTTCCCTGGTGGTGACCGCTTTTGCTCAAGTGGCCGATGTGCGCCGCACCTTGACCCCCCAACTGCAAACCAATGTGGGCGATACTGCTCTGGTTTTGATCGATCTGGGACAGGGCAAACAGCGTATGGGCGCTTCCGTATTGGCTCACGCCTTCAATCAGGTTGGCCAGTCCGTACCTGACATGCAGGACGCCGAAGCCATGCTGGCGTTTGTGAAGGTGATTCGCCAATTGGCCGACCAGGATCTGATCCTGGCCTACCACGACCGTTCCGACGGTGGCCTGGCCGCGACCGTGGCCGAGATGGCGTTTGCCGGTCACACAGGCGTGTCCGTGAATCTGGACATGCTGACCATCGACCCTCATGCTGCCGATTGGGGCGATTACAAGATTCGTGCCGAACAGGTTTCCGTGCAGCGTGATGAAATCACCTTGCGCGCCTTGTTCAACGAAGAGGCTGGTGCTGTTATCCAGGTGCCATTGGCCCAGCGTGATCAGGTTATGCAAATTCTGCGTGAGGCAGGTTTGTCGGCTCACTCCCACGTGATTGGTAGCCTGAACAAGACTGATCAGGTCGAGTTCTACCGCGATGGCGCTTGCATTTACCAGGCCCCTCGTGTGGAACTGGCGCAACAGTGGAGCGAAGTTAGCCGCCGCATCATGGAGCGCCGCGATAACCCCGCTTGCGCGCAGGCTGAATTCGATCGCTGGGAAGACGTACAAGATCCAGGCATCTCGCCGCGCGTCATGTTCAACCCGCAGGAAGATATTGCTGCTCCCTTCATCGCTACCGGCAAGCGCCCACGCGTTGCCATCTTGCGCGAACAGGGGTGCAACAGTCAGGTGGAAATGGCCTGGGCCTTTGATACTGCTGGTTTCGAAGCCGTTGACGTACACATGACCGATTTGCTGTCGGGCCGCGCATCGCTGGAAGGCATGCAGGGCATGGTGGCCGTGGGTGGTTTCAGCTACGGCGACGTTCTGGGCGCCGGTGAAGGCTGGGCCAAGACCATTCGTTTCAACAACCAGTTGTCGGATCAGTTTGCGGCCTTCTTTGGTCGCAGCGACACTTTCGGTCTGGGTATTTGTAATGGTTGCCAGATGATGGCCGCTTTGGCTCCCATGATTCCAGGTGCAGAATTCTGGCCACGCTTTACCCGTAACCAGTCGGAAAAATACGAAGCTCGTTTCTCCAGTGTGGAAATTGCCTCTTCGCCATCCTTGTTCTTCAAGGGTATGGAAGGGACCCGTCTGCCAGTAGCCGTGGCTCACGGTGAAGGCTTTGCCAACTTCCAGCGTCAAGGCGATGCGTCCAAGGTCGCCGCTGCGGTTCACTTTGTGGATCATCGCGGTCAGCGCACCGAACAGTACCCGCTGAACCCCAACGGCAGCCCTTACGGTTTGACCGGCGTAACCACGGCAGATGGCCGCTTCACCATCATGATGCCTCACCCGGAACGCGTGACGCGCAACGTCATGATGTCCTGGACTCCAGAGCAGTGGGGCGCCGCCGATCAGGGTGCTGATCAGATGGCAAATGGTGGGTTTACTCCCTGGATGCGGATGTTTCGCAACGCTCGGGTCTGGATTGCGTAATTGCTTACGCGTATAATCGATTTTTGGACGGAGTTATAAAAGCATGCGTCTCATCAAGAAAGCACTGACCTTCGACGATGTGTTGTTGGTTCCCGCTTACTCCGAGGTTCTGCCTCGCGATACATCCTTGCTCACCCGCTTTACGCGGGACATCACCCTGAATATCCCGCTGGTTTCGGCTGCCATGGACACGGTAACCGAAGCGCGCCTGGCTATTGCCATGGCACAGGAAGGCGGTATCGGGATCATCCACAAGAACCTGACGGCGGATGCTCAAGCACGTGAAGTTGCACGTGTGAAGCGCCACGAGTTCGGTATCGTGATTGACCCGGTTACTGTGACGCCCACCATGAAGGTGCGCGATGCCATCAACCTGCAGCGTCAGCACGGTATTTCCGGTTTGCCGGTGGTTGAGGCCGGCAAACTGGTGGGTATTGTTACCAACCGCGATCTGCGCTTTGAAGACCGCCTGGATCTGCCTTTGCGTGATGTCATGACGCCTCAAGAGCGTCTGATCACCATGCATGAAGGCGCCACGCTGGACGAAGCTCAGGCCCTGATGCACCGCCACCGTCTGGAGCGCGTGCTGATCGTTAACGATCAGTTCCAGCTGCGTGGTCTGGCAACGGTTAAGGATATTGTCAAAAACACCGAGCACCCTCTGGCCAGCAAAGACAGCCACGGTCAGCTGCGCGTCGGCGCTGCGGTTGGTGTGGGTGACGGTACCGAAGAACGTGTCGAGAAACTGGCCGCAGCCGGTGTGGACGTGGTGGTGGTGGACACTGCCCACGGTCACTCCCGTGGTGTTATCGAGCGCGTTCGCTGGGTCAAGAAGAATTTTCCTCGCATTCAGGTTATTGGTGGCAACATTGCTACCGCTGATGCCGCTCGCGCTCTGGTCGAGGCCGGTGCAGATTGTGTCAAGGTCGGTATTGGCCCTGGCTCTATTTGTACGACTCGTATCGTGGCCGGTGTGGGTGTACCTCAAATTACAGCGATCGCTGACGTTGCCAAGGCATTGGAAGGTACAGGCGTACCTTTGATCGCTGACGGCGGTATCCGCTTCTCCGGCGATGTGTCCAAGGCTTTGGCTGCTGGCGCTTCCGCTTGCATGATGGGCGGTATGTTTGCTGGTACTGAAGAGTCTCCGGGTGAAGTGGTGCTGTTCCAGGGCCGTTCGTACAAGTCCTACCGCGGTATGGGTAGCTTGGGCGCCATGGTCGATGGTTCGGCTGATCGCTACTTCCAGGATCCTTCGAACAACGCTGACAAGCTGGTTCCAGAAGGTATTGAAGGCCGCGTGCCTTACAAGGGCAGTGTGATTGCCATTATTTACCAACTGGTTGGCGGCATCCGTGCTTCCATGGGCTACTGCGGTTGCAAATCCATCGAGGAATTGCACGCCAAGGCCGAGTTCGTGGAAATTACGGCTGCTGGTGTACGTGAGTCCCACGTGCATGATGTGCAGATCACCAAGGAAGCGCCTAACTACCGCGCTGACTGATCTTAGCCAGTCTCTTGCATGCCAGAAACCGCTAGCCTTTGGGTTGGCGGTTTTTTTTGAGGTTTCCGCCTTTGTGTTGTGGGGCAGGGTTGGGTCTCTCAGGATAGACGCCTCTTGCGGCCTGGGTAGGGGCGTGGGGCGGACCGCTTGCCGGTGCTGCGCACCGGTGCCCTTGGCGGTGTCGAGATACGGGCGCACTCTGAACTCACCCGGTGATTGGTCCCCCGGACCAATCACAAGCGTCGGGCTCAAACAGCAGAGTGCTTGCATCCCGTATCCCGACACCGCCCGCGGCAAGCAGTCTGACTCGCCCCACGCCCCCACCCAGGCCGCAAGAGGCTCAGATCGAGAAATACTTAGCCCCGCCTGATTTTTGTGCTTAGGATTTTTGTAGCTGTGTTGGGTTAATTCGCAAACTAATGGCCGATAGCTGGCAAATCCGTTCATAGCAGGAGTTGGGTATAAAACTCCCATATTTCTTATTTAGCAGGGGCTGTTTTGGTTTTGAACAGCCATTGTTGAGGCGGCCATTGAGCCAAAATCACCCCTGCCAGAGTCAGCAATCCACCGCTCACATGGTGTGAGCCCAGTTGTTCGCCCAGCAATGGGATGGCCAGCATGGCGGTCATGAAGGGCAGGATATTCAGGAACAGGCTGCATCGGGCCGGGCCCAAGCGTGTGATGCCTTGGATCCAGCAGTAGGGCAGCAGGACGGAGGTCAGGATACCTGCGTACAGGATCAGGGGGACTGTCTGTTCATTAAGTTGGGTTTGTTCCGCCGGCAGCCAGAAGAAGACGGGTAGCAGGGTAACCAGGTCTCCCCAGGCCTGCAGATAGGTAGATTGCCAGGCGGGTACGGAGATGTGCCATTTTTTCAGGAAGACGCTGTAGAAGGCGTAGCTTAATGCGGCGGTCAGCATCAATAAGTCGCCCGAACGCACGCCTTGGCTGAGTAGTTGCAAAGGATGACCACCGCTAATTAACCAAACCGTTCCAAATAAGGCCAGCAGGGCACCCGGTAGCATGCCGCGCGGGCCGGAGCCGGGGAGCAGCAGGCGGGTGGTCAGCAGGGTCAGCAAGGGCGTCAGTGCAGTAATCACGGCCATATTGGTTGCGCTGGTGCTGGCTGCTGCCCAGTAAGACAGACATTGATAAAACGCCATGCTCAGAAATCCCAGAAACAGCAGTTTGGGTAGTTGAGGACGGATCGAGTGCCAGTGTCGCCAGACAGGGCGAGCGGCAAACAGGCTCATGATGGCCAGCGCCAGCACGACTCGATAAAAACTCATGGCAGGTGCGGCGATCAGGCCGTGCGCCATTTTGGAAACAATGACATTGCCGGACCACAACAGCATGGTCACCAGCGTATAAGCATAGTTGCGCATTGGAAGCATCCATCAATAAGGAAGACGTATGCTCGCTGTAGACCGACTTGCCTGTCTTTCGCTAAACTGACTTGAATTAGCGCAAATGGGACAGCTTGTGCTTGATCCTCTTATTCATATTCCGGTTGAGCTGGCCAAGATGCCTATTAGTGGTTTGGCAGCAGACTATCCGGACGGCCATCTTATTCACGAACATCAGCATGTACGTGCGCAGTTCTTGTACGCCGTGCAAGGGGTGATGGTGATTGATGCCCAGGAAGGGCGCTGGGTGGTTCCTCCTAGCCGTGGCGTTTGGCTGCAACCGGGTCGTCCTCATACGGTTCGCATGCGCGGGCAGGTCAAAATGCGCACGATCTTTGTGGATGAGGATGCTGCTCCGGGCTTGCCGGCGCGTAACTGCGTGCTGGATGTCAGCCCCTTGCTACGGGAGCTGATTCTGGAGGCCAGCCGAATTCCTTTGGTGTATGCGCAAGACAGTCGCGATGGCCGCTTGATGCGTTTATTGCTGGATGAACTGCGCGAGTTGCCTGTATTGCCGTTTCATCTGCCCTGGCCCGAAGAGCCGCGCTTGCTACTGGTGTGTCGACAGCTGGAGGCTAGCCCCGATGATGATAGAGATGCAGATGCCTGGGCCAGGCAACTGGCCATGAGCGTCAAAACTTTCCACCGCCTGTTTCGTCGCCATACCGGCATCAGCTTTGGGCAATGGCGTCAATTCGCTCGATTGTTGGGGTCTTTGGAGGGCTTGGCAGCTGGTGAGCCTGTTGTGCAAGTGGCTTTGCAGCACGGTTACGCCAGCCAAAGCGCATATGCCGCCGTTTTCCGGCGGTATTTTGGGGTTACTCCCAGAGAGTTTTATCGCTCTAAAGACAGCGCGGGCGACGCAGTTTAGTCCGCTAGCTCCAGTAAAAGCCGGGCCAGCATGTCGGGGTGTGTCATCAACGCGCAGTGCCCACTTTCCAACTCTCGGAATTCCCAGTCTTTCTGCTGACGGGCCCATTCGCGCGAGGTATCCACCCCCCTGAACGTAGGCTGTGTGCAGGAGATATAGGAGCAAGGGCGGCCATTGCCGATGACGGGGTTCTGTAAGCGCAGGGAAGAGCGGTAGACGCTAAGCGGCTGTGGTGTCAGGCGGTTACCGACAAAGTGCAGATCTTCTGTGGCATGCAGGCCCAAGGCGCTTAGTGGAGGAGGGGGGACGGCAGGAATGGCGCTTTTCCCGGCAGAGGCCACCATGCTGTCGACAATCTTTTCTGGCAGGGTGTCGAAGGTGCTGGTGCCGCTGGGCAGGATAAAGGCGTCCAGGTAAATCAGTTGTTGAATGCAGCGTGGCATGACGTCGGCGACGCCGCTAATGACCAGTCCTCCAAAGCTGTGGCCCACCAGAGCCACGTTGGAGAGTTCCTCCCAACGTATCAAATTAGCGACATCATCTACAAAGGTGTTCAGGGTGATGTCCGCACTAAGCAAGTGGCTGCGTTCGCCCAGGCCTGTCAGTGTGGGGGTATAGACTTTATGCCCCTTGGCCCGTAGCCGGGCAGCCAGTCTGGACCAGCACCAGCCACCGTGCCAGGCACCGTGAACCAGCACAAAGGTCAGGCTGTCGGAGACTTCGTCCGTATCTTCCTGACATTCGTAGGCAAAGCTGTGCGAGCGGGCACCGGAGGGGCCGGGAGCAGGGATATAGCTGCCGCCTTGTTGTTGTGTGGCCTGTGCAGGTCGGGATTCCTGGTGTTCATTAAGTTCGCTCGGACGAGGGGTACGACTCGAAGACATGCTGAAACTCCCAAAATGGCTGCATGTACTGTAGCTGCCTTGCCGCATGAATGCCAGTGATGCAAGACAATTTCGGCCTGGAGTATTTCTGCGACTCCCTAAGCGGCGCTACACAGCGTAAAATAGATCCTTTACCGCTTTATTATTGGCTCGATACTTTCATGCACCAGCGAATTCTGATTCTTGATTACGGCTCCCAGGTCACCCAGCTTATTGCGCGTCGCGTACGCGAAGCCGGTGCGTACTGTGAAATTCACCCCGGTGATGTCAGCGATGAATTCATCCGTTCCCAAGAAGGCCTGAAAGGGATCATTCTGTCTGGCAGCCATGCCTCGGTCTACGCCGAAGACGCTCTGCAAGTTCCTGCCGCCGCGTTTGAAGCCGGCGTACCCGTTCTGGGCATTTGCTACGGCATGCAAGCCATGGCCCGCCAACTGGGCGGCGTTACCGAAGGTTCGGACAAGCGTGAATTCGGTTACGCCGAAGTCCGCGCCCACGGCCACACCAAGCTGCTGGACGGTATTCAGGATTTCGCTACGGCAGAAGGCCACGGCATGCTCAAAGTCTGGATGAGCCACGGCGACAAAGTTACCGCCTTGCCTCCCGGCTTCAAGCTGATGGCTTCCACGCCTACATGCCCCATCGCCGGTATGGCCGATGAAGATCGCGGCTTCTACGCGGTTCAGTTCCACCCCGAAGTCACCCACACTGTCCAAGGCGCTGCTTTGTTCGAGCGCTTTGTACGCGACATCTGCGGCTGCGTGGGTGATTGGAACATGCCTGACTACGTGCAAGAGGCTATTGCCAATATCCGCGAACAAGTCGGCGACGAAGAAGTTATTCTGGCTCTGTCCGGTGGTGTGGATTCCTCGGTTGCTGCCGCTCTGATCCACCAGGCTATCGGCGACAAGCTGACCTGCGTATTCGTGGACCACGGCCTGCTGCGTCTGAATGAAGCCCAGCAAGTCATGAGCACCTTCGCCGACAATATGGGTTTGAAGATCATCCATATCGACGCTTCCGACCGCTTCCTGGGCAAACTGGCCGGTGTTACCGATCCAGAAGCCAAGCGCAAGATCATTGGCCGTGAATTCGTGGAAATCTTCCAGGAAGAAGCCGCCAAACTCAGCAACGCCCGCTGGTTGGCCCAAGGCACAATCTACCCGGACGTAATCGAGTCCGCCGCCGCTAAATCCGGTAAAGCCACTGGCATCAAATCCCACCACAACGTGGGCGGCCTGCCAGATACGCTGAACCTGAAACTGCTGGAACCCCTGCGCGAGCTGTTCAAGGACGAAGTGCGCAAACTAGGCGTAGCCCTGGGCCTGCCGCCAGCAATGGTCTACCGTCACCCCTTCCCAGGCCCAGGCTTGGGTGTCCGTATTCTGGGTGAAATCAAGCGCGAATACGCAGATCTGCTGCGTCAAGCCGATGCCATCTTCATCGAAGAGCTGCGCAACACGGTTGACGAAGAAACCGGCAAGAACTGGTACGACCTGACTTCCCAGGCCTTCACCGTTTTCCTGCCTGTGAAGAGCGTAGGCGTGATGGGCGATGCCCGTACTTATGAGTACGTTGTTGCCATGCGTGCCGTGCAGACCACCGACTTCATGACGGCTGACTGGGCTGAACTGCCATACTCGCTGCTCAAGCGTACCTCTGGCCGCATTATCAACGAAGTGCGCGGCATTAACCGTGTGACGTACGATGTAAGCAGCAAGCCGCCAGCGACGATTGAGTGGGAATAATCCCGCGTCTGGAATAATCCAGCAGCATAAGGCATAAAAAGCCGCTAAGCCCGCGTAAATGCGGGCTTTTTTGTTTTTAAGGGTGGCAGGGTCTGGCACCGTTTGGCAGTGTCAAGCACGATTTATTTGTGGTATGAAACTTGGTATTATGAATCGTTGATGCCATGATTAAAGCAAATACCATGTGGGGTTTGTTTTCTATCTCATGGTATTGAAAAATCATAGTGTATTGTTTTTTATCATCTTTTTCTGATTTTTGACGTGGTTTTGAGTCATGGTATCAGAATCGATATGGAGCCGCACCTAATGCTAACCGATACCAAGCTAAGAAATCTTAAGCCACAAGAAAAACTCTACAAAGTTAACGATAGGGATGGGCTGTATGCTGCCGTCACGCCTGCGGGTACCATTTCCTTTCGTTACAACTACAGCATCCATGGCAGGCAAGAAACCATCACCTTTGGTCGCTACGGTCTAGGCGGCATCACATTGGCCGAGGCGCGCGAGCAACTAGGTGAAGCCAAAAAGATGATCGCCGCTGGCAAATCCCCAGCCAAAGAAAAGGCCCGCGCTAAGGCACGGATCAAAGATGCTGATACCTTCGATGCGTGGGCGCAAAAGTGGCTGCGCGGCTATCAGATGGCCGACTCCACACGAGATATGCGCCGTTCAGTCTATGAGCGTGAGCTGCTGCCTAGATTCGGCAAAATGAAGCTAGAGGAAATCAGTCACGAGGACCTACGCGCCTTGACGGACCACATCGTAGAGCGAGGCGCACCGGCAACCGCCGTACATGCGCGTGAGTTGGTGCTGCAAATCTTCCGCTGGGCGATTGAACGCGGCCAAAAAGTGGATAACCCTGCTGAGTTGGTGCGGCCAGCCAGTATCGCCCGATTTGAACCGCGCGACCGGGCCTTAACACCAGAGGAAATTGGCCTGATGTATCAATACATAGAAAGAATCGGTACATCCCCCTCTATACGAGCCGCCGCCAAGCTCTTATTGTTGACTATGGTGCGCAAGAGTGAGCTAACCAATGCCACATGGAGCGAGATCAACTTCACCGAAGCATTATGGACTATCCCCAAAGAGCGCATGAAACGCCGCAATCCTCATATGGTGTTCTTATCCCGCCAAGCGTTGGATTTCTTTATCGCGTTAAAAACCTTTGCAGGTGGGTCGGAGTACGTGCTGCCATCACGCTATGACACCGATAAACCCATGAGCAGCGCGACGCTGAATCAGGTGCTGACCTTAACGTACCGGCTGGCACAAAAAGAAGGGCAACCCCTAGCGAAGTTCGGGCCACATGATTTAAGGCGTACCGCGAGCACCTTGTTGCATGAGGCAGGGTATAACACGGACTGGATTGAGAAATGCCTAGCACACGAACAGCGGGGTGTGAGAGCGGTTTATAACAAGGCTGAGTATAGGGAGCAGCGGGCGGAGATGTTGCAGGATTGGGCGGATATGATTGATGGGTGGACAGCTGGAAAAGTACTCACAGCGCACTGATTTTGAGCATTGCAATCTGCTTTTGTAGTGAAAAGCCCACTTTGGTGGGCTTTTTTTATGTCCGGAAAAGGTGTATTTGACGGACAAAAACAATAGGTTTGGGATCTCTTTCCTAAATCCAAGTAAATCTGTGGTTTGTAATACCTAAGTTGTCCGTAAACAGTGGATTTACGGACAGTAAATTGTTGATTTTGTTGGCTTTTATGTTCTGTTAAATGCTGGAAACCCCATGAATTATGGGGCAATAATTAAACATCAAATAAACAAAACGAGGTATTTGGTGTGACAAATGAATTTAGTAAAGCGAACAAAGTTCTTATTACCAAGAAACAGTTACTCTCAATAATTCCCTTGAGTGAGCGCACGATTTATAACTTTGAAAAGCAAGGGAAGTTCCCGCGTCGTATTGCGCTCAGCAGTCGTAAAGTTGTCTGGGATTTGGCTGAAGTGGAGGCATGGATTGATGCATGTAAGCATTCCGGCTCTGCCCCTAGACCCGGAATGGGGGGGTGAGTTGTGGCAATTGACTTGCATGCAGCATTCGAGAGCGAGCCTCCAATATTAGATTTTATTTGGCCGGGTTTCCTAGCAGGGACAGTAGGAGCATTAGTGGCTCCTGGGGCTACGGGTAAAAGTTTCTGGGCGTTAGAAGCGGCAATGGCTATCGCATGTAGCGTTGCTGGAGGTGATCTAGTGGGGCTTTCTCCTCCTCGTGCTGGCCGCGTTATTTATTACGCAGGAGAAGATCCAGAGGTTGCCTTGGTACGTCGTATCCATGCTATCGGCCAACATCTGAATAAACAGGCACGTGAAGCTATCGTAGAGAATTTGATTCTCAAGCCCGTTATGGGAACTCTAATGAACGTGTTGGATGATGTTCAACGAGCAGATCTAATCAGCTTTTGTTCCGGTGCTCGTCTGATCGTGCTGGATACACTAAGTCGGATTCATGATCGAGATGAGAACAGCAACAGTGACATGGCCAAACTTATCGCTATGTTGGAGCATATTGCAGCGTGTACTGGGGCCTCAGTTTTGTATCTGCATCACGTCAGCAAAGGTAGCGCTCGTGAAGGAGGAACGGATCAACAGCAGGCAGCACGAGGCGCATCTGCTTTAATCGACAATGCTCGCTGGTGCGGTTTCATTGCCAAAATGACAGAAAAAGAGGCTAAAAGTCTTAGTGACCAGGAATTTAGTCGACAGCCTATAGGTGATGATCGAAGAGGTTTTTTTGTCCGTTTTGGTGTCAGTAAGCAGAACTACGATGCCATTCCGATTGATCACTGGTACAAGCGTTATGACGGTGGTGTTCTTGTACCAGTGAAGTTGGTTAACACGAGCAAAGAGAGTGCCCTGACGAGTGTTAATGGAGCAGATGATGAGTCGTGGTAACGCTGTCACGCCTACTAGTACTAGCGTACAGGCGCGTGTAATGCTCTATCAGTCCAGTCAGCGCCCACGATTACTTGAGGGTGATTGGATGGATACATCATTTGGGCGTTGCCGCGTGAAGGGCAGGCTTGGTCAGAGGCATGCCGACATAGTGGAGGCTATTCTGTATTGTGCAGAACGTCGTCGAGATGTTTCAGATGGCGGCGTCGAACTTCTTGTGGATCCTGCTCGGTTGAGAAAGACGCTGTCTGATAGCCGCTACAGCTTTACGCAGATCGAAAAGTTGTTGGCTGAACTGCGAGCAGCGACGATCACAATTGATACCCCACAATTTGATTTTCCGATTATTGGTGGATTGATTGATCATGTTATCCCTTCGCTTATGACGCGTCCAGATCCTCTGAGTGGAGGGATGCGGAATCTATGGCGAGTGCGTCTTGGTGTAGCGCTGGTAATGCTGCTTGAGCATGACCTATGCCTGTATTACGATCCTGCCCCTATCGCTCGCCTGAAGTATGGTATCAGCCAAGCGGTAGCACGACATATCTTGAGTCATAAGGTAGAACCAACAGGCGGTTGGTATTTTGACACTGTTATTGTGGCGGTTGCGGGACAAGTATCAAGTCAAGCTATGCGCGATGCAAGACGAAGGCTTAAGGAAGAAAATCAAAACTTACGGGAAATTGGGATTGTGCTCGACGGTGAACGCATAAAAAAAATGACGTCTACAACGCCCGAAGCGTGGCACAGGCGCCCGATGGCGTGGCACACCCGCCCGGTAGCGTGGCACAGCCGCCCGAAACGTGGCACACCCGCCCGGAGTTAGCAGGATATTCAGGATATTCAGTTATCTGCGCGACATTGCCCGCACTTAAGTGCAGTCAAGCCTTGCCAGTCGGCCTACGACCGTCAGGACACCAAAAGAAAAAAGGACTCACAATACATCGAGTATGGCTTATTTCTGGGGTATTTGTGTGGCTTGCGCGTTTAACAAAGCTCGCTTGATCAAAGCGGAGTTAGGTTTATTGTTAAGTGAAGGTAGATCAGTCATATTTTGAGCCAAAAAAGTCGTACGTGTTCTACATGCAAGACACGGCTATTGAGTCCGTCACGACTCGTCTATTTAGCAAATACATCGCTGGAGTTGAAAAAGCCTTCTTTTTGGTGCCCATTCATTCGAGGATATTGGGAACTTAAGTGTAAATACGATCTTATGCGAATGTATGCGATTTTATGCGATCGAATGGATTGATTAATGCGACGCTACGCGATTATGTGCGATTAAGCGCGACTTAATGCGATCTTATGCGACTTATTGCGATTTGGTGAAAAACAGGCTTTAGACATCGGAGAGTTGCACATAATCGCACTGAATCTGATGGCAAGATGTGTGTTGTGGGCCCACAAGCTGCGCTTGTCGTCCCCCAACACCTGATCGACTCGCTGCAGCTCGACGACACACTTGCTCTGCGAGGCATACGGGTGCTGCCGCCCCAAAGAGGAAAATATGGAAGAAAAAAGAAGTGGAACTTATGGCAAAAGACCAAGAGGGAAGTACATCAAAGTTTTCGTAACGTCAGAGGAAATGTCAGAAATTCAAGAAAAGGCCAAGATGTCAGGCTTATCGAACTCTGCTTTTTTGCGAGCGCTTGCCTTGAATCAGAAAGTACGTTCTGTGTTAGACCTGCACGCTGTAACGGACATGGTGAAAGTGAATGGGGATCTGGGTAGGGTGGCAGGCTTGTTGAAACTCTGGTTGCTGGAAAAGCGTGGTCATGGTGCTTCGGCACATTCTGTTGAAGTATTGATGAATGATTTTCGATTGCTTCAAAAGAAAATGATGGACTTGATGAGCAAGGCCTTAAAGGGCCCGCGTTATTGATGTGGTTGAGAGAGAGTTAAGCCAGGTTATGCGAACTAACTCGAGTGTTTTGGTTGTGTGAATGGTCCGTACATTAGGGACCAAAGCGCGTACATTAGGGGCTGTTTTCCGTACATTAGGGGCTAAAACCCGTACATTGGGGACCAAGGGAGCTTGCAATGCATTGGTTTTAAATGTGTTTTTCGGGTTGTCCACAGATAAAACTATTAAAACTCTTTAAAACTTATAAAACCCCTAGTTGGTAGCTTTTGACCGGGGTAGGGATTTATGGAGAAGGAAGAGGCACCAAAAAGAAAATAGTTTGTTATAAGTAACAGTTAATGCTTGTTCAGCAAACGGTGCTTTTCTGAACAGCTCAAGGAGGTTCATTTTTTGTTCGTGAAAGCCTCCTAAAAGTGTTAATATAGTTGTCAATTTTTCAATGTCTTGGATACGTCCATGAATCAACGTATAGGGTACGCTCGCGTATCGACTGACGATCAGCATCTAGATTTGCAGCGCGACGCGCTTCAGCAGGCCGGATGCGGCGTTATCTACGAAGAAGCGGCCAGTGGCAAGAGTACAGAGCGGCCGGAGCTTGAGCAGTGCCGCAAGGCGCTACGAGCAGGAGATACCCTGGTGGTGTGGCGGCTGGATCGACTCGGTCGCAACCTGCCCGACTTGGTACAGATCGTGACTGATCTTGAGCAGCGTGGTATCGGCTTTGAAAGTTTGACGGAAAAGATCGAAACAGGCAGCGCGGCGGGCAAGCTGACTTTCCATGTGTTCGCAGCGCTGGCCGAATTCGAGCGTAGTTTGATCCGTGAGCGGACGCACGCTGGGTTGGCAGCAGCACGCGCCCGTGGTCGATTAGGTGGTCGCAAGCCCAAGCTAGGGGAGAAGGACATACGAGAAATCAAAGCACTCCTGAAATCACCTGAAATCAAAGTGGCTGATGTGGCGCGACGCTATGGCGTTTCTCGGACAACGCTCTATAAGCACGTAGGTGTAGTCACACCGAATAAGCGAAGCAGCTGATGGTGTATTCAGCTTACCACGCCAAGTACTACGCCCACGAGCTGACGCGGCGACACGTCGCCGATGGCGTAGATCGTCTCTCCCAATCGCTGTTCGATGCCAGCGTAGATCTGAACCCGCATCAGATCGAGGCGGCGCTGTTCGCGCTTCGCAACCCGTTGCAGGAAGGCGTGCTGCTGGCCGACGAGGTGGGGTTGGGCAAAACCATTGAAGCCGCGCTGGTGGTTTGCCAGTACTGGGCCGAGCGCCGTCGTCGGCTACTGGTCATCTGTCCTGCCAGTCTGCGTAAGCAGTGGGCACAGGAGCTGCACGACAAATTTGCCATGCCCACCACCGTGGTGGATGCCGTTTCGATGCGCAAGCAGTCCGCTGGTGACATGCTCGCTACCTTGCAACGGCAGGTTGGGCAAGCGGTCGTGATTATGTCCTACCAGTTTGCCGCCAGGCTAGAGGCCGAGCTGCGCGCCGTGCCCTGGGATATGGTGGTCATCGATGAAGCGCACAAGCTGCGTAATGCGCACCGCACCAGCAACCGCACCGGGCAGGCGCTCAAGCGTGCGCTGCAAGGCCGCAAGAAGCTGTTGCTCACCGCCACACCGCTGCAAAACTCGCTGATGGAGCTGTACGGCCTATCCTCCCTAATTGACGAGCACCTATTTGGCGACGAAACTGCCTTTCGCAAGCAATTCATGAACAGCAGAACCGGGCTTGGCGAACTGCGAGAGCGACTTGCCAGCTTCGCGAAGCGCACGCTGCGCCGTGACGTACTGGAGTACATCAAATACACCGAGCGCAAGGCTCTCACCCAGCCGTTTAACCCGACTGACGACGAGCAGGCGCTGTACGAGCGTATCTCGACATTTCTGCAAAAGGAAAACTCCTACGCTCTACCCAGACAGCAGCGCCATCTCACGGGATTGATCTTACGCAAGCTGCTGGCGTCCAGTGCGCCCGCCGTCGCTGCCACGTTGGTCACCATCCGAGAGCGCTTGCTCGGCTTGCTCACGGCAGAAAAAACGGAAGACGATAGCAGTCAACTGGTCGAACGGCTTATCGAAGAGGACGACTTGGAGCAAGACTATCTGGAAGAGGAAGCCATCCAGGTCGACGAAGACACCGAAACACGCACGGCTGAGCCATCCGAAGACGACAAGGCAGGGACTGCAAAAAATGCTCAGGCCGTCCGCGCAGCCATCACCGCTGAGATCGCGGAACTGACCGCTCTCATCGATGCTGCGCAAGCGCTGCAAGTTGACACCAAGGCGCAGGCACTACTGAAGGCGCTCACTCTGGGCTTCAATAAAATGGCCGAGCTGGGCGCGCCACGCAAAGCCATCATCTTCACTGAGTCCAGGCGCACGCAGGAGTACCTGCACCGCTTTCTTTCCGCCAACGGTCACGCAGGCAAGCTGGTGTTGTTCAGCGGTACCAATAATCATGAAGACTCCACGGCTATTTACCAGCGCTGGCTGGAAGAGCACAAAGGCACAGATAGTGTTACCGGCTCACCGCAAGTGGATCGCCGCACCGCGTTGATCGACCACTTCCGCAAAGACGATGGCACCGGCGCGGAAATCATGATCGCCACCGAGGCGGCAGCCGAAGGCGTCAACTTGCAGTTCTGCGCGCTGATCATCAACTATGACCTGCCGTGGAACCCGCAGCGCGTCGAGCAGCGCATTGGCCGTTGCCACCGCTACGGACAGCGTTTTGACGTGGTGGTCATCAACTTCCTCAACACCCGTAATCAGGCTGACCAGCGCGTGCTGGAATTGCTCACCGAAAAGTTCAACTTGTTTTCTGGCGTGTTTGGTGCAAGCGATGAGGTGCTAGGCCGCATTGAAGGCGGCCTCGACTTCGAGAAGCGCATCCTCCAGATCTACGACACCTGCCGCCAGCCCGATCAGATCGAAGCAGCCTTCAACGCGCTGCAAGAGGAGCTGGAAGAAGTCATCGCTGACCGTATTAAAGACACACAGTCCGAGCTACTGGAGCACTTCGACGAAGACGTTCACGACCGTCTCAAGCTGCGATTGGATGAGGCCGAAGCCCGACTCGACAAGCTGGGTCGTTGGTTTTGGGGTGTTACCCGCTATGCATTGAGCGAGCGGGCACGTTTCGATGAACAGTCCTACGCCTTCTCTCTGAGCACGCCGCCAACTGGAATTGCCTCAGGCCGCTATCAGCTCATTCGCGGTGCGACACAGCCGGACATGCTGGCACACGCCTACCGCCTCAGCCACCCGCTGGGGGAGTGGAGTATTGAAGCCAGCCTTAATGCAGCTACGCCCGTCGCCACCTTGAAGCTCGACTATGGTAAACACGGTGCACGCGTTTCCGTGATCGAGGAACTGCGCGGCAAGTCTGGCTGGCTGACGCTGGTTCGACTAGAAGTGACGGCCTTCGAGACCACCGAGGCACTGTTGTTCTCCGGCGTCATTGACGATGGCCAGATATTGGATCAGGAGACCTGCGAAAAGCTGATGGCCATTCCAGCCGCAGGCAAACCCAAGCCTTTGAAGGCCATCGTGCCCGAGGCACTATTGGCTAACAGCCAGCGTGCGGTCGCCGCCACCATTGCGCAGGTGCTGGAAGCCAACCAGCGCCTTTTCAATGAAGAACGCGACAAGCTGGAGCGCTGGGCTGACGACAAGCTGCTGGCCGCAGAGGAAGCCTTGAAGAACACCAAGGCACGCATCGCCCAGTTGAAACGCGACGCGCGCAAGGCCGCCACCTTGCAGGAGCAGGACGGCATCCAGCGTGAACTGTCAGAGCTGGAACGCAAACAGCGTCGACAAAGACAAGAGATTTTTGATGTTGAGGACGAGATCATCGCCAAGCGCGACGAGCTGATCGCCTCACTGCAGCAGCGCCTGCAAGAAAAAACAAGCAACGAGACCCTGTTCAGCGTGCGCTGGCAGGTGCTCTAACCCGATTCAAGTACCCAAAGATCAGGGCAAGCCATGACTAATAAACAGAACCCCAAATTCCAGGAGCTCGTCGCCAAGCTGCGCGAGATTTTCCAGATCGACCGCCCGGAACTCGACTTCGGCATCTACCGCATCCTCAACGCCCGCGCGGGCGAGATCAACGACTACCTGCAAAACCGGCTGGCCGAGAAGGTACAAGCCGCACTTAGCCAAGGTGGCGCTGCACAGCAAGAGCAGGTGGCGCGCGAACTGAAGGACAAGGAAGCGCAATACCAGGCGGACGGCATCGATCCGGCCACCGTCCCGAAAGTGCAAGAGCTGCGCCAAAAGCTGGCGCAGTACAGCACCGGTGCCAGCGAGCACGAAAACGCCCTGTTCTCGCACCTGCTCACCTTCTTCTCCCGCTACTACAAGGACGGCGATTTCATCAGCCAGCGCCGCTACAAGGGCGACACCTACGCCATTCCCTACGGCGGCGAGGAAGTCATGCTCCACTGGGCCAACAAGGACCAGTACTACACCAAGAGTGGCGAGAACTTCAGCAACTACAGCTTCAAGCTCGAAGACGGCCGCACCGTGCACTTCCGCTTGGTGGCTGCCGATACCGCCAAGGACAACCGCAAGGACAATGACAAGGAACGGCGTTTCGTTCTCGCCGAGCACAAGGTCGTCACCCGTATCGACGATCAAGGCGACGAGTACGAAGAAGAAATTCTGCCCGTGGAAGAAGTGACCACTGCCGACGGCAGCAAGGAACTCATCATCCGCTTCGAATACGCTGCCCAGCCCAAGGGCACCAAGCAGGAAGCGCTGGTGACCAAGGCCGTCGAAGCCATTCTGGGCGATGCGGCGGTCAAGGCCCGCTGGCTGGCCTTGGGTAATCGCGCGCCTACCGAGAAAAACCCGCAGCGCACTCTGCTGGAAAAGCACCTCACCGACTACAGCACCAAGAACACGGCGGATTACTTCATCCACAAGGACTTGGGTGGTTTCCTGCGCCGCGAGCTGGACTTCTACATCAAGAATGAAGTCATGCATCTCGACGATGTGCAGAACGCGGGCGCGTTTGCCGACATCGAGAAGAACCTTCGCATGATCCAGTGCCTGCGCAGCATCGCGCTGGAGCTGATTACTTTCCTAGCCCAGTTGGAGGATTTCCAGAAGAAGCTATGGCTAAAAAAGAAGTTTGTCGTCTCCACCCACTATTGCATCACGTTGGATCGAGTGCCGGAAGATTTGTATTTGGAGATTGCGACCAATGAAAGGCAATGGGCGCGGTGGAAGCAGTTGGGGGTTTGGGATGGCGATGCACCGGGTACGGTGGAGGACTTGAAGGCTGCACCGTATCGGATGGTGGATACCGCGCTATTCACTGATGATTTCAAGCAGCGACTTATGGCTTGCATCGATGATCTCGATAATTGCCTTGGAGGCACCATCGTCAATGCGGACAACTTCCAAGCGCTTGCTCTATTGAGTAATCGGATGGGAGGCACTATTGATTTCGTCTATATCGATCCTCCATATAACGCAACAACGAGTGAAATAGCCTACAAAAATGGCTTCAAGCATGGTTCTTGGATCACGCTTATGGAGAACCGGCTGTCTCGAGCGAAAGCGCTTATGCGCCCCGACGCACCAGTTTGTGTGGCAATCGATGAGAACGAGAGGGAGCATCTGTCCCTGCTGATGAAAGACCTGTTCTCAGACGGCGATACGACGCAGATCAGCGTGATCCACAACCCGCGTGGCATTCAGGGTAGTGGGTTCTCTGTAACAAACGAGTCGGCGATATTTTTCAGGCCTGAAGGGAAGCTGCTAGGAAAGCGCAGTCTTGATGATTCAAAGTCTAAGCCGCTGATGAAGACTGGCGGTGAATCAGAGCGGCACACAGCGAAGAACTGTTTCTATCCAATTTTCGTTAAGAACGGAGCGGTCATCGGGTTCGGAGATGTTCCTGATGACAGTTTTCACCCGAGCAGTGCGTGCACTGAGAGCGACAATGGGGTTCTGGCGGTGTGGCCGATATCATCGACAGATGGATTGGAGCGCAAATGGCGCTACGCAAGACAATCTGTCGAGGCGATTATTGAAAATCTTGAAGTTAAGACGGGAAGAAACGGGCTGCCCTCCATAAACCTAGCCAAGGACAAGGAGTCCTACAGGACAGTCTGGAGCGACGCTGAGTTCAATGCGGCTGAGTATGGGAGCACCTTGCTGAAGAACATCGTTCCCGGCAATGGATTCTCGTTTCCCAAGTCCCTATACACGGTTCGACACGCGATTGTTGCGGCGAATTGCAGATCAAATGGCACAGTTCTGGACTTCTTTGCGGGGTCTGGAACTACCGCGCATGCGGTAATTTCCTTGAATCGAGAAGAAAATCTTGACCTTTCGTATGTAATGGTTGAACAAGGTGATTACTTTGATACTGTCTTGAAACCGCGAATTGAAAAAATCGTCTTTTCCGCTGATTGGTCAGAGGGGAAGGCGACTAGTCCAGAGACTGGCATCTCTCACTGCTTAAGGGTCATCAAGCTCGAAAGCTACGAAGATACCCTTAACAACCTGCAACTGCGCCGCACTTCCGCGCAGAGCGATCTGTTGAGCACGCTGCCGCAGCAGGCCAAGGACGACTACCTGCTGCACTACATGCTGGACGTGGAAAGCCGGGGCTCGCTGCTGTCGGTGGAGGATTTCAGAAAGCCCTTCGATTACACCCTCAACATCGCCGTCGATTCCGCCGGGGCTTACGAGCGCAAGAAGATCGATCTGGTCGAGACCTTCAATTACCTGATCGGCCTGCGGGTAAAGCATATCGATACCCAGCCGCAGCGCGGCTTCGTCACGGTCACCGGAATCCTGCCCAGCAATGAGACCTGCCTCGTACTGTGGCGCGATTGCGATGTGCTGGACTACGAAGGCATCAGCAAGCTCTGCGACAAGCTGACTATCAACCCGGCGGACAACGAGTTTGACGTGGTCTACATCAACGGCGACCACAACATCCCCACCGTGCTGACGCAGACCGCAGAGGAAGGCGGTGCGACCCGCGTGCTCAAGCTGCGCCAGATCGAGCCGGAGTTTCTGGAGCGCATGTTCTCGGTGGAGGATGTCTGATGGCACGTGCAGCAAAACCGAAACCGAAAAAGCGCAGCTTCCATCAGGAACTGGTGCTGAACCGCTGGGTACTGGGGTTCTTTCAGGGCGGCACGCTGGCGGCACTCAAGATGCGCTTGGGCGATGACCGCTTCGAGGGCATCGACGAGGACGGCCAGACCAAGTTCTTCCACGAACTGGTCCGAGGCTTGTTCGATCCTAACAAGGTGCCCGAGGCCGACCTGCTGCGCTACGACCTGAACATCGTCGCCCACTGGCAGGCCATCACCGCCCAGCGCAACAAGCTGGAGGGCTTTGAGCTGCAGATGAAGTATTTCCAGTACCTCTCGCTACTGTTCACCGAGCTGTATCTGGATTGGTACTTTAACCGTCGCCAGGATTTGCTTGATGGCCTGAACAAGGAAATGGCTCGCTACCGCACCGAAGCGGGCGCGGAACCATTCCGGGATTTCGAAGCAGATGATTTAAACAAAATTGCTTTCTGGAATGCCACCGGCAGTGGCAAAACTTTGCTGCTGCACGTCAATATCAAGCAGTACCTGCACTACTTTCAAGCGGGTGCTTCGGGCCATTACCCTGACAAGATTATTTTACTTACGCCCAACGAAGGCTTGAGCCGACAGCATCTGGAAGAGCTGGAGTTATCCGGCTTCGGGTTTTCACAGTTCTTCAACAAGGCGCAGACGCCGCCGCGTGGCACCATTGAAATTATCGACATCAACAAGCTGGGCGATGAGATGGGTGACAAAACTGTCGCCGTGGATGCCTTCGAGGGCAACAACCTGGTGCTGGTGGATGAAGGGCATCGCGGCACGGGCACGGCAGCGGGCGCATGGATGTCGCGGCGCGATGCGCTGGTGCGCGGTGGTTTTGCCTTCGAGTACTCGGCCACCTTCGGGCAGGCGGTGGCGAAGGGGATGATCGTCGAGAAGGCCGAAGAAGAAAGTCTCAAGTCCAAATGGAAGCTGGCTTACCCCGGACAGCGCTTCAACCTTGCTTCCGCCAAATCAGATCCGGCCCTTGCACTAACCGCTGAAGACAAGCGCCGTGCGCGAGTCACTGCGACACGCGAGATTTACGCCAAGTGCATCCTGTTCGATTACTCGTACAAATTTTTCTATGAGGACGGCTACGGCAAAGAGTCGCTGATCCTCAACATGAATGGCGAGGCCTACGAGCAGGCGGATAACGCGCGCAAGTATTTCACCGCCTGCCTGCTGGCCTACTACCAGCAGCTTTGGCTGTGGAGTACGCACCGCGACAAGTTGGCTGATTTCAACATCGAAAAGCCGCTGTGGGTGTTCGTGGGCAACACGGTGTCAGGCGAGGAGTCGGACATCCTGGAAGTGGTGAACTTCCTCGCCGACTTCCTGAACAACGATGCTCAGATCAAGAGCTGGCTGACCGACCTGATTGCCGACAAGGCGCAGATTCTGGACGCCAAGGGCAACAACATCTTCAGCGGGCGCTTCACACCCTTGATGGGCTTCAGCGGTCGTGTGGACGAGCTGTACGCCGACATCCTGTTGCGCGTGTTCAATGCCTCGGCCCGCCAACGTTTGAAGCTGGTCAACATCAAGAGCAGCAAAGGTGAGCTGGCGTTGCGCGTGGGCGATGCCGAGCCCTTCGGCCTTATCAATATCGGCGATGATGCAAAATTCTTCGGTTTAGCGGAGAGCACCGATACCTTCGACAGCGAACGCGACGACTTCGGCGGCGCGCTGTTCGGCACGCTGAACAACAAGGACAGCCGCCTCAACGTGCTGATCGGCTCGCGCAAATTCACGGAAGGCTGGAGTAGTTGGCGCGTATCTACTATGGGCCTACTGAATATGGGACGAGGTGAGGGCTCACAGATCATTCAATTGTTCGGTCGTGGTGTGCGCTTGAAGGGCAAGGGTTTTTCGCTCAAGCGCAGCCTGCCGCACGAGAGGCCCAAAGGCGTGCATCTGGACAAGCTGGAGACACTAAACATATTCGGCGTGCGCGCCAGCTACATGGCTGCGTTCAAAGACTACCTGCGCGAGGAAGGCATCACGCCCAATGACGAAGTGCTGGAGCTGGACTTCCCGACGCGGGCCAACCTTCCCAAGGGCAAGCTCAAGACCTTGGCGTTGAAGGATGGCTACAAGGACAACCAGAAACTTGGGTTCAAGCGCACGCACTTCCCGTGGCTGTATGAGGTTCCCACTCAGTTCCAGGGCAAGATCAAGCCCCCCCACGTGGTGCTCGATCTGTACCCTCGCGTCGAGGCGCTGTCCAGCAAGGACAAGGGCACAGCCCCCACGACGGAAGCCCGCAACAAGGGCAAACTGAACCAGACATTGTTCCCGGCTTTCAACTGGGATCGGGTCTATCTGGCCTTGCAGGATTACAAGCTGCAGCGCAGCTGGAGCAACTTGAGGCTGGAACGGCAGAAGCTGATCGACTTCTGCTCCGGAACGCAAGATTGGTACACGCTGTTCATCCCAGCCACAGAACTGAACGTGACAACCTTCGCCGACATCCGCAAACAAGAAGAAATTCTGTTGCGGTTACTAACCGATTACACCGACCGTTTCTATAACGCTTTGAAGAAAGGCTACGAAGGCCAGTTCTACGACATCACCCACATCGACGAAGACCACGGGTCGATGCTCAAGCTGTACCAGTTCGAGATCGAGAACAGCGATGACGGAGTGGAGTATCAGAAAAAGCTGGAAGTGCTGAAGAAGCTGGTGGCAGACGGAAAGATCGGCGAGGCAAGCAAATGGAACGCGCCGCACATGGTGGCCATAAGCTTCGACCGGCACTTGTACTACCCGCTGCTGGCGTTGGAGGACAAGGATGCTGTGCCGCTGAAGCTGCGTCCGTTGGCGTTTGACGCGCCGAGCGAATGGGAGTTTGTCCGCGATCTGGAGGCGTTCTACAACTCCAGCGAGGGCAAGGAAGTGATAGGCCCGCGCAGCCTGTACCTGTTGCGCAATGCGGATCGGGAAGAGAAAGGTCTGGGCTTTGCGTTGGCGGGTAACTTCTATCCGGACTTCCTGCTGTGGCTGGTAGACGATTCCAGTGGCAAGCAGTGGCTAACCTTTGTCGATCCGAAAGGGTTGCGCAATCTCGACCTGTCACACCCCAAGCTGGGGCTGTACAAGGAGGTGAAGACCCTGGAAGCAACGTTGGCAGCACAGACCAAGGCGGGCGAAGCGCCGTTGGTCTTGAATGCTTTCGTCCTTTCACCGACCAAGTTTTCTGACTTGCTTAATGTTGGCGACCCTACAAAGAAGGCTGAATTGGAAAGCCGCAACGTGTTGTTCATGGAGGATGGTGCTAGTGGCTATTTGAAGAAGCTTTTCTCTGTCCTGACTTGAGCATGGTATTTTTCATGGAACTATACTTTGCATGTTAATTAATATGTTGTTTTTACAGAATAAAAATCTATTATTTATAATCGAGTGGGAGTGATCCCGCGTCTGGCATAGCCAGGCAACTCAAGGCATAGAAAGCAGAAAAGCCCGCGTAATTGCGGGCTTTTTTTGTGCAAAAACCTTACGGAACTATCACTGTGAAAAAACGACCTATCGGCCAATCTAAGCAGCAACCGTTCGGGGCCTCAGCCTTAAGTTGTTGAAACGGGCGGCAGGACGTGCTCCAAGGCGCTATCAGCGTTCGTTTGGCCTCTTTCAAGCTCTTGATCTGTGGTTCCTAGTGGTGCTTTTCTTCACCTGCCAGCCTTTGAACTGGGAGACACGCTACACGGTATTCTTTTTCCTGCGCAGTACCGCCGCTACGATGCCACACCCGCAAGGCGCCGACTCCTCAGTCTTTACGTTGAAGGACTCTGTCAGTCCTGGTCGAACTCATGTGATTTCCCAATCATCGCCGGAGCCAAAAATCACGGGGCTATGACAGGGGTAGGGGAAATCGCTAGCAAGTGCGAGTCACTGCTCGTACCGTTAGAGCGCGTAGCTTAACGATGGTGGCAGGCTGTAAGATCTGATTGGGTATGTGAGTTTCCGTGCGGATAAACAAGGATTGAAATTGAGTTCTGTCAGTAAAGTTCAGATTCGTCAGCTTGGGGCGGCTGATGTGGAGGATTTTCGCGCCATCCGATTGGCAGCCTTGTTGAAGGCGCCGGACATGTTTGGCTCGGTTTACGAGTGCGAGGTCAAGAAGACGACGGAAACGTTCCTTGAGCGGCTTAACGATGTCGTGGCATTTGGTGCCTATGTCGATGGCAAGATCGTGGGGTTGTCGGTTTTTAAACAGGAAGACGGGCCAAAGGATGCGCACAAAGGGCATTTGTCCGGCGTATTCGTGGAGCCTGAGCAACGCTCTCAAGGAATCGCCGGCAGGCTGCTACGGGCTGTAATAGACTATGGCCGCGACCATGTTGAGCAGATTATGTTAACGGTCGTGGAAGGAAATCTGGGTGCTCTCAGGCTTTACGAAAAGCATGGCTTCAGGGGGTACGGCGTTGAGCCACGTGCTTTGAAAAATGGCCCTGAGTATCGTGACGAAATCCTGATGGCCTTAATTTTCAATCGGGAAGAACGGATGATACCTTCCCGGAAAATGCTCCCCCAAGCATCCTTGCAAGACTTCGCTGCAGGCGTAATCAATGCCGTGGCGGCGGATGGTCGTTTTATCGGATTGCTTGCCGGTGGCTCGTCGATCACCGGGAACACGGATGCATATTCTGATCTCGATCTGATCCTTGTTGTGCGTGATGAAGCCTACACCGATGTGCTCGCCAGCATGCGCCAGTTTGCGGATACGCTTGGCAATCTGCTGTACGCCTTCACGGGGGAACACGTGGGAGAGCCTCGGCTCCTGATTTGTCTTTATGGCAAGCCTGTCCTGCACGTTGACCTCAAGTTTGTGATTATTGACGATCTTGATCAGCGGATCGAGAACCCTATTATTCTTTGGGAGTCGGACGAGATTCTGGCAGCGCGTCTTTCACAAGGCTCGGTCAGTTGGCCTAATAAGGACGCAGAATGGTTCGAGGAAAGGTTCTGGGTGTGGGTGCACTACGCGGCGGCCAAGCTCGGGCGTGGCGAGTTATTTGAAGTAATCGATATGCTCGCCTTTTTGCGGGGCCAAGTTCTTGGCCCCCTTGCAATGCGTCGTGTCGGAGCTGATCAGAGGGGCGTACGGCGTATCGAAGCGATTGCCCCAGACTTGGCGACGGCTATGGCAGCGACTGTGGGTAGCCATTCAGTTAAAGCCTGCGGCACGGCGTTGCGCAACGCTATTCGCCTTTATATGGATCTTCGGCAGGATTGTCTGCCTATGAATTGTCATCCGGAGAATGAAGCCGAGGTGCTCGCGTATGTCGAAGGCGTTATTGACCCTGATTGTTGAGAGCGGATGCTTGTGTGAGTGGGTTTTGAACAGTTTGTCGTTATCAGGAATGTGAAAAAAGTACCTTGTTGTTGAGAACGGTGGGTTTTGCAAAGGGGCGCCACCACCAGAGGTAAAGCTGCCTTTTCGGAAGGACATTGCTTTTAATGTGCCATCAGGAATGTGCTACTTGTTTGCATACTGCAGTCCACCCGGCCCAGACCCCCGAGCCAGCTCCATAAACGCCTGCAGATAATCAATTACCGTCTCCGTCTCCCTCATCCCCAGAAAAATCTGCTTGGCGATGCCGTGCTTACCCAACCTCACCGGCACCACATCCAGCTTCTCCGCATACTCTTCCACCAGCCATCGCGGCAGCGCCGCTACGCCACGGCCACTGGCAACCATCTGCATCATGATGTCCGTCGTCTCAATCGTTTTATGCCGTCGGGGGGCGATACCAGCAGGCAGCAGAAACTGGTTGTAGATATCCAGCCGGTCTATGTCCACCGGATAGGAAATCAGTATTTCCCTGTCCAGGTCTTTAGGCTTGGCGTAGTCCACATTCGCCAGGGCATGGGCCTTGTTCACTACCAGCACCTGCTCGTAGTCGAATACGGGCTCGAACTTCAGGCCGGGTTTGTAAAGCGGGTCGGGGGTGACCAACAGATCAATTTCATACCCAAATAGCGCACCGATCCCGCCGAACTGGAATTTCTGCTTCACGTCCACATCCACGTCTGGCCAGGCGCTAAGGTACGGCGAGACGATCTTAAGCAGCCATTGATAGCAGGGGTGGCATTCCATACCGATGCGCAGCGATCCTCGCTCGCCTTGGGCGAACTGGCCCAGGCGTTCTTCTGCCAGATCCAGCTGCGGCAGGACGCGGTTGGCAACAGCCAGTAGATACTGCCCGGCTTGAGTCAGTTGCAGGCTACGGCCTTCGCGACGCCAGATTTCTGTGCCCAGTTGCTGCTCCAGTTTCCGCATGGTGTGGCTAAGGGCAGATTGGGTAACGTGCAGCACGGCAGCGGCGGCGGTCAGGGACCCTTGCTTGTCAACTTGCTGCACAACGGCCAGGTGGATGCGCTCTAACATGATACGTGAATGATATTCATGGGTTGGTGAGATAAGACCATTTTACTTCATTGATGCGGCTTCCTACAATGCAAGTCATTCATTCATCCACTGGCCTTTAGAGAGCAGCACATGACGACGATTCATAATCTTGGCTTTCCGCGCATTGGCGCCAAACGGGAACTGAAGTTCGCCTTGGAGTCTTACTGGAAGAGCGAATCATCGCGTGACGAACTCAAGGCTCTGGGCGCCCAGCTGCGTCAGCGTCATTGGGAAAATCAGGCAGGTCTGGATCTGGTGCCCGTTGGAGATTTTTCTTTTTACGATCAGGTGCTGGATGCCAGCTTCTTGCTGGGCAACTTGCCTGAACGTGTGCAGGACTTTCATGGTGACGAGCTGGATAACTATTTCCGTGTAGCGCGCGGTCGTTCGGCCAAGGGGCTGGAAGATCACAGCGCTTGCTGCGGTGGCGTGGCTGCCGGTGAAATGACCAAATGGTTCGACACCAACTATCACTACATCGTCCCCGAATTTACGGCTGACACCCAGTTCAAGCTTGATGCCTCGCGTTTGTTGGAGCAGCTGGCTGAAGCCAAGGCTCAAGGCGTGAAGGCCAAGCCTGTGATTATTGGCCCCGTGACTTATCTGGCACTGGGCAAGGCCAAGGATGAATCCAACAAGCTGGCTCTGCTGGATCGCTTGTTGCCCGTGTATGTCCAATTGCTGGAGACGCTGGCCAAAGCCGACGTGGAGTGGGTGCAGATTGATGAGCCCATTCTGGTTACCGAGCTGGATGCCGATTGGCAGCAGGCGTTCAAGACCGCTTATCAGCAACTGAAAGCTGCTGGCGTGAAGTTGCTGGTAGCCACTTACTTTGGTCAGTTGCTGGAAAATGCTGCTTTGGCCGCCAGCTTGCCTGTTGCCGGTTTGCATGTGGATGCCATCAATGATCGTGATGGTGTGGATGCACTGCTCAAGCTTTTGGGTGACGACAAGGTCTTGTCCCTGGGCGTGATCAATGGTCGCAATATCTGGAAAACAGATTTGACCGCTGTGCTGGACTGGGTTGAGCCCATCGCCAAGCAACTGGGTGATCGTTTGTGGATTGCTCCTTCCTGCTCGCTGCTGCATGTGCCGGTTGATCTGGACAGCGAAGAAAAGCTGGATGCAGACGTGAAATCCTGGTTGGCCTTTGCTTTGCAAAAGCTGGATGAACTGCGTGTATTGGGTAAAGCCTTGAGCCAAGGTCGTGATGTCGTCAAGGCAGAGCTGGCCGATAACCTGGCCGCTTTGACTGCCCGTCGCAACTCGCCCCGTGTGAATAATCCTGCTGTGAAAGCAGCGGTGGCGCGCATCTCGGCCGAGCTGGGCAAGCGCAAGAGCGTTTACGAACAGCGTGCTTCCAAGCAAGCTGAATTCCTGAAACTGCCCGCATTCCCCACCACCACGATTGGTTCTTTCCCGCAAACGGCAGAAATCCGTCGTGCTCGTAGCGAGTTCAAGGCCGGTCGTCTGGACGAAAACAGCTATCAGGCCGCAATGCGTGCCGAGATTGAGCGCAGCGTGCGTGAGCAGGAAAAACTGGGTCTGGACGTGTTGGTGCACGGCGAAGCCGAGCGTAACGACATGGTCGAGTACTTTGGTGAGCAGCTGGACGGCTACGCATTCAGCCAGTTCGGTTGGGTGCAGTCTTACGGTTCGCGCTGCGTGAAACCACCCATCCTGTTTGGTGACATCAGCCGTCCTCAAGCCATGACGGTGGAATGGATCACCTACGCCCAGTCGCTAACTCAAAAACCCATGAAGGGTATGTTGACCGGCCCCGTGACGATCTTGAACTGGTCCTTTGTGCGTGATGACCAGCCTCGCTCGGCCTCTTGCCTGCAACTGGCGCTGGCCATTCGCGAAGAAGTGCTGGATCTGGAAAAGGCCGGTGTGCATGTGATCCAGATCGACGAAGCTGCCTTGCGTGAAGGCTTGCCACTGCGTAAATCGCAATGGCAGAGCTACCTGGACTGGGCCGTGGAAAGCTTCCGCATCGCCGCCAACGGCGTGGGCGACGAGACGCAAATCCATACACATATGTGTTACTCGGAATTCAACGACATCATTTCCTCCATCGCTGATATGGATGCGGACGTGATCACCATTGAAACCAGCCGCTCGGACATGGAGTTGCTGGAAGCCTTCGAGAACTTCCAGTACCCCAATGAGATCGGCCCCGGCGTGTACGACATTCACTCGCCTAACATTCCGACCGAGCAGCACATTGTGAATTTGATGAAAAAAGCCGCCGAGCGCGTGCCAGCAGAACGTCTGTGGGTGAACCCCGACTGCGGCTTGAAGACACGTCAATGGGCTGAGGTGATTCCCGCTTTAACAAATATGGTGGCCGCAGCGAAAGTTTTGCGGGCAGGTGCCTGATCAGATCATGAGCTGAGTTTGGCGGAAAGTCCCGGCCAAATGCCGGGACTTTTTTGAGGCTGATTCAAACCTGTTTTCTGGCTTCACCAGGAAGAAGAGAGCAAGCAGTGCAGCCCCCCGAAGCAGCTCAGACAATCAGCACAGAGTGTACATAAATAAGATGAATTTATTTTTCAAGACCAATGACTTGGCTCGAAAATAAATTCGAGATTGAAATCAGAAATTAGGGCATACATAAAAATGAATAAAGAATTCGCGTTCAGTATCAAAAGCATCCGTTTTGATGAAAACTACCGTCCAGCCGATAACACACGTATCACCACTAACTTTGCCAATTTGGCCCGTGGTGAAAGCCGTCAGCAAAACCTGCGCAATACTCTGAAGATGATCGACAATCGCTTCAATAGTTTGGCTCATTGGGACAACCCGAATGGGGACCGTTATTCAGTTGAACTGGATATTGTCTCTGTTGATATTGATGTTGAAGGCAATGGTTCTACGTTTCCGACTATCGAAATTCTGAAAACCAGTATCGTTGATCACAAGGAAAACAAGTGTATTGAAGGGATTGTGGGTAACAACTTCTCTTCGTATGTGCGTGACTACGATTTCAGTGTGGTTCTGCTGGAGCACAACAAGAACAAAAACGGTTTCAGCGCCCCGGAAGGCTTTGGTGATTTGCATGGCAAATTGTTCAAGGCTTTTGTGAACTCCACGCTGTATCAGGAAAACTTCAACAAATCCCCCGTGATTTGCCTGAGCGTATCCAGCAGCAAGGTCTACCACCGTACAGGTAATCAGCATCCCGTATTGGGCGTTGAATACCAGCAAAACGAGTTCTCGCCGACCGATGAGTACTTCGCGAAAATGGGTTTGCAGGTTCGTTATTTCATGCCCCCAAATAGCGTGGCGCCTTTGGCCTTTTACTTCCGTGGTGATTTGCTCAGTGACTACACGAATCTGGAATTGATCAGTACCATCAGCACGATGGAGACATTCCAGAAAATCTACCGCCCCGAGATTTACAATGCCAATTCGGCAGCAGGAATGCGCTATCAGCCCAGCCTGAAAAATGCGGATCATTCGGTTACGCAAATTGTCTATGATCGTGAAGAACGTAGCCGTCTGGCGGTTGAGCAGGGCCGGTTTACCGAAGAAAGTTTTATCAAGCCATACAAAGTTATTCTTGATCAATGGGCAGCCAGTTACGCGCTTTGATTCATCAAAAACAACAAGGTTATTTAATTATGAAAAAATTGCTACCCACCTCCACCGCTGGCAGTTTGCCTAAACCCTCCTGGCTTGCTGAACCCGAGAAACTGTGGTCGCCCTGGAGACTGGAAGGTGAGGACCTGGTCGAAGGCAAGAAAGATGCACTGCGCTTGTCCTTGCAAGAACAATTGCACGCCGGTATCGATCTGATTAGCGACGGCGAGCAAACCCGCCAGCACTTTGTCACTACCTTCATCGAACATCTGGAAGGCGTGGACTTTGAAAAGCGTGAGACCGTGCGTATTCGTGACCGTTACGATGCCAGCGTTCCAAGCGTTGTCGGCGCTGTCAATCGCCCCAATTCCGTGTTTGTGGATGATGCCAAGTTCCTGCGCCAGCAAACCTCGCAGCCGATCAAATGGGCGCTGCCTGGCCCCATGACCATGATCGATACGCTGTATGACAACCACTACAAGAGCCGTGAGAAATTGGCATGGGAATTTGCCAAGATCCTGAACCAGGAAGCCAAAGAGCTGGAAGCCGCAGGCGTGGATATCATCCAGTTTGACGAACCTGCTTTCAACGTGTTCTTTGACGAAGTGAATGACTGGGGTATTGCTACGCTGGAACGTGCCATTGAAGGTCTGAAGTGCGAAACCGCCGTGCACATTTGCTACGGTTACGGCATCAAGGCCAACACGGACTGGAAAAAGACCCTGGGTTCGGAATGGCGTCAGTACGAAGAGTCCTTCCCGAAGCTGCAGCAATCCAAGATCGACATCATTTCGCTGGAATGCCAGAACTCCCACGTTCCTATGGATTTGATCGAACTGATCCGTGGCAAGAAAGTGATGGTTGGCGCCATTGACGTGGCCACCAACGTGATTGAAACCGTTGACGACGTGGCCAACACACTGCGCAAGGCGCTGAAGTTTGTAGACGCTGACAAGCTGTACCCTTCCACCAACTGCGGTATGGCACCTTTGCCACGCGCCGTGGCTCGTGGCAAGCTGCACGCCCTGAGCGCCGGTGCTGAAATCGTTCGCAAGGAACTGTCGGCCTGATAGGTTTGATACCTTCGCGCTAGCTAGTTTCAGACTGCCCCCAGCAAACAGTATTGATGGCTTTGCCATCGCTGTTGCTGGGGGCAGTTTTATTGGGGCTGCTGATTGTGTTGCTTTAAATGACAGATGCTCTCAAGCCGCCTGCAATGCCAGTAGGCGAGTATTTTGACACCTCTGCTTAAAGAAATTCTTGTCCACCATAAAGAAATGAACTAGGATTCACTCATGTAATGAATCAAGGTTCACTTCTTTATGGCCTATCGTCAAACTCCTGCCGTTGAAGCTCGTCTGCAAGACAATCGTAGCCGTATCCTGGAAGCCGCTCGTGTTTTGGTCAGTGAAGGTGGCTGGCAGGAAGCCCAGGTGGCCAGTGTGGCGGCTGCGGCGGGTATGGCCACTGGGACGGTTTATCGCTATTTCCCGTCCAAGGCCGAGTTGTTCGCGCAAGTGCTGTCGCAGGTGTCTCAGCGGGAGGTGGATGTACTCACGGACATTGCGCAGGCTGACGGAGCCTCTATGCTGCGCCTGCATGCCGCAGTCTCAACATTCGTAAAACGCGCCATGCGTAATCCTCGTCTGGCGTATGCCTTGATTGCCGAGCCATGCGATAAGGAAATCGACGCGGCTCGTCTGGTGTATCGCGCCGCGATCAGCCAGGTCATTCACTCCATTGTTTCCATGGGGCAAGATGCCCAGGAAATGCGCCAGGATGTGCAGCCCGATATTGCGGCTACCGTCATTGTGGGCGGTTTCATGGAAGGGCTGATTGGCCCGCTTTCTCCTTTAAGCCGTCAGCAGCACGATGGCACCGACAGTTACCAGCGCCAAGTGGCCGCGCTGGCTGACCAGATTGCCCAGATGGCTTGCGCCAGCGTGGCAGTCCTTTCTGCCACGCCTTAGAAAAACAGTTCGGAGACAACCATGAACCAAGCGCTTCCCCTCAGCATTTTGAATGCGCCCGAGGATCGTTACAGCACGCATCAGGTTTTGAATCAGGCTTTGCCCGCCAGTGGTTTCAATGCTTTTACGGGTGATCAGGTTTTAACTGAGGCCATTCGCCGCGAAGCCCCGTGGGCCGAATTGCGTTGTCAGGCTTTGGGGGCGGTGGCTGGTGATGAAAATGTTCAGGAGTTGGCCCGTTTGGCGAACCGTCATATCCCTGAACTTAAAACGCATGATCGCTTCGGCAACCGGATTGATTGGCTGGAATTTCACCCCAGCTGGCATGAATTGATGACCCTGGCCTGGCAGCACGAGGTGCCGAATTTAAGCTGGCGTACGCAAGAGAAAAACGGCCACTTCGCTCGTGCGGTCTTGTCCTATCTGTGGAATCAGGTGGAGCATGGTACGGGTTGTCCGACTGGCATGGCGTATGCGGCGTATGCCGGTTTCGAGGCTGAACCTGCTTTGGCGATCTGGGCGGACAAGCTCAACGGGACGCGCTACGAATACAGTCGTCGCGAAGTGGGGGACAAGCCCTCGGTGGTCATTGGCTATGCGATGACAGAAAAGCAGGGCGGTTCAGATTTGCGCGAGACGCAGACTACTGCGCGCTTCTCCCATAGCGCGGATTATCACGGCGCTACGGCGCATTGGTATGAGCTGAGGGGGCATAAGTGGTTTTGCTCAGTGCCGCAGTCTGATGGCTTTTTTACGCTGGCTAAAGTCAATGGTGGTGTTACTTGTTTCTTTTTGCCCCGTACCTTGCCGGACGGCAGCTATAACCGCTTTTTTGTACAACGCCTGAAGGACAAGGCGGGCAATCGTTCCAACGCGTCCAGTGAAGTGGAGTATGCGGGCACGCTGGCAATTCGGGTTGGGGAAGAAGGGCGCGGTATTCGGGAAATTCTGTCGCACTCGCATTTGACACGTCTGGATTTTGCGATTGGCTCGGCGGGTTTGATGCGACAGGCGCTGACCTTGGCCCTGCGTCACACGACATCACGCAAGGCTTTTGGAACCTCCATTGCCGATCGGCCCATGATGAGCAATGTGCTGGCGGATATGGCGGTAGAAGTGGAAGCGGCAACCTTGATGTCCTTGCGCGTGGCCAAGGCCACTGACCTGATGCAAAGCAGTGACCACGAAAGGTTGCTGGCTCGGGTGGCCACGCCTGCGGCTAAGTACTTCAATTGCTCGCGCGCCCCCTCCATTGCGAATGAGGCTTTGCAATGTCACGGCGGCAATGGCTTTATTGAAGAAAACCCCATGGCCCGTGTGTATCGAGAGGCCCCCTTGAACAGCGTTTGGGAAGGTACGGCGAATATGATGTGCATGGATGTGCGGCGCGCCATGATCAGAGATCCGCTTACGGTGGAGGCGGTTTTCAATGAAATCAGACCCTTGGCCGGGCAAGACAAGCGATTCGATGCACTGGTACAGCACACTGAGCGTTTGGTTCGGGCGGCAATCGAGGATGAGTTCCTGGCCCGCCCCATGACCGAAGCCGTCGCCCGCGTCTTGCAGGCGGCCGAGCTGCTGCGCTATAGCTCTCAAGAAGTGGTGGATGTGTTTTTAAGTACGCGTAGCGGCGGGGAAGTGGGGGCTTGGGGAGCGCATTACGGTACTTTGGGAGTGATGGCATCTTCGTCAGTCGCGCAGAAAATTATGCGCAGAGCGATGGTGACAGATTGATTTGTGCTGTTTGTAGATCCTGGAGTGAGCAGGGGCTATCTGGATCAAGTCCGGGATAGCCCTTGTTCTTTGAAGTCCGACGGCTTTGCAAGTAATGCAGCGTCAGTCTTACGCTGCTGTGCAGACTCTTAATCGGTGTCCATCCGGGTCCAGTGCAACGAATGTGCGCCCAAAAACGGCTGTCATGGGCTCTTGCTCTATGGTGATACCCGCAGTCACCCAGTTTTGATACAGCTGATCAACAGCCGCATCATCGTCCACTAAAAAAGAAAGCTCGGAGCGATGCCCAGTTCCGGATGATACAAAGCTGGCTGCCTGGGTAGACCACAAACCCAGGGTCAGGTCCTTGTTCAGTTCAAACGCGACATAGGTGGGGAAGGATTCAGCGGGCGCTTTTTGAAGCAGCTTCTCATAGAAAAGGCTGCTGGCGGCGGGGTCTTGGACATAGAGCAGCAAAAGGTTTGGGTGATTCATGATCGCTCCAACAAGGTGATTGAGCAGATCATTATGGGTGACCATGCTGCCAAAAAATGGCAGTATCTGGCATGGCCCGAGCAGAACGACTTCTTTCCCTTTTACAAGTGCTACGCCGACACAAGCGCCCGGTGAGTGGTGCGCGGCTGGCCCAAGAGTTGGGTGTCAGCATTCGGACCTTGTATAGGGACATTGCTTCCTTGCAGGCGCAAGGTGCCGATATAGAAGGGGAGCCGGGAGTCGGTTATGTGCTGCGACCTAGTTTCATGCTGCCACCCTTGATGTTTTCTCAAGCAGAGCTGGAGGCCTTGATACTGGGTTTTCGCTGGGTAGAAAAGTTTGCGGACGAGCCGCTGACCAAAGCGGCTGGCGATGCCATGGCCAAGATCTCTGCGGTCTTGCCCGATAGCTTGAGAGACAGCCTGGACAGCACCGCTTTACGGGTTGGGCCTAGAGTGATTCAGGATGCTGAGCTTGTTGATCTCGGCATTGCGCGTACAGCGATTCGTTTGCAGCGCAAGCTGCGCATCACTTATATAGACGGGGCAGGCCAGGAGTCGGAGAGAGTGATCTGGCCTTTTTCCTTGGGCTACTTTCAGCACTTCCGGATTCTGGTGGGCTGGTGCGAATTGAAAGGGGACTTCCGGCATTTCCGGACGGACAGGATACAGCGCTTGGTCTGTCTGGAGGAGTCTTATCCCCGGCATCGGGCTGACTTGTTCAAGCAGTGGCGGGCAACACAAACAGAGCTACGCTACGTGCCTGACACCTGACACCTGACACCTGACACCTGACACCTGACACCTGACACCTGATTCCTGTGACCTTGCTTTGTGAAAACCGGTTTCTCTGTCCTGATCGTCAAGCCCTCCTTGCAAGAGGGTTTTTTCTTTGCCAATTATTGTTATGTTATAACATCTCAAAATTGACAGAAGTCCTCTGCAAGGAACTGCCCATTGATGCCTCAAGGAAGAAGAGAAATGACGATGAACCTCGATAACACGCCAGTCGATCCCGCAGCCCGCATTCCCGTAACGGTTTTGTCCGGTTTTCTGGGTGCGGGCAAGACGACTTTGCTGAACCACATCCTGAACAATCGCGAAGGCCGCCGCGTGGCCGTTATCGTGAACGATATGAGCGAGGTCAATATTGATGCCGCTTTGGTTCGTGACGGTGGTGCCGAGCTATCGCGCACCGATGAAAAGCTGGTGGAAATGAGCAACGGCTGTATTTGCTGCACCTTGCGCGAGGACTTGTTGTTGGAGGTGGACCGTCTGGCCAAGGAAGGGCGTTTTGATCAGTTGGTCATTGAATCCACCGGCATTTCAGAGCCACTGCCCGTGGCTGAAACGTTCACCTTTGAGGGCGAGGATGGCCGCTGCCTGGGTGAAGTCGCGCGCTTGGACACTATGGTCACGGTAGTGGACGCCTTTAACTTTCTGCACGATTACAGCTCGCAAGACAGCATCCAGTCCCGTGGCGAATCTTTGGGTGAAGAAGATGCGCGTACCGTTGTGGACCTGTTAATTGAGCAGATCGAGTTCTGTGATGTGCTGGTTCTGAACAAGATTGATTTGATCAGCGAGCCAGAACGCGAGCGCCTGATGGCCATTCTGAACAGTCTGAATCCCCGTGCTCGTATTGAAACAGCCGAGTTCGGCCAGGTGCCCTTGGACCGCGTTCTGAACACCGGTTTGTTCGATTTTGAAGAGGCTTCCAAGGCCCCAGGCTGGTTGCAGGAATTGCGTGGTACTCATACCCCGGAAACCGAAGAGTACGGCATAGGCAATTTTGTTTACCGCGCCCGCCGTCCATTCCACCCGCAGCGTTTCAAGGCACTGGTCGAAAGTGAATGGCCTGGGGTGGTGCGCTCCAAAGGCTTTTTCTGGTTGGCGAACTTCCCGACTCTGGCGGGCTCCTGGTCACAGGCTGGCGCGGTGGCTCGCTATCACGTGGCGGGTTACTGGTGGGCGTCCATGCCGCCTGAACGCTGGCCGGAGGATCCCGAAGCGGTAGCGCTGATCAAGGAAAAATGGGACGAACGAGTAGGGGATGCGCGTCAGGAGCTGGTTCTGATTGGTATGGATATGGACGAGGAAGCACTGCGCGCCCGTTTCGATGCCTGCCTGTTAAGCGATGAAGAAATGGCCAGCGGCCCCAGCACCTGGACAACGTGGACGAATCCGTTTGCAGACTGGCCTTGATAGCGTTGAGGTCTTGCCAGGTCTTTGCCAGCGTGAGCAAGGCCTTTTGATTGGATGTTGAGTATGACTGTTGTACTTCCCGACCCGGCTTTGAATGATTCCTCCCATGGCCTGACTCCACTTTCCTGGGTGGGTATGGAGGGAATCGACCTGCCCATTACCGTGCTTGAACGAGGCTATAAGCAGCAGTTGCATGCGCGGGTGGATGCTCAGGTTGATTTGCCCTTGGCACATGTAAAAGGGATACATATGTCCAGGCTGTACCGCTTGCTGAATGACTTGCCGCCAGAACAGTCCTTGTCACCGTTAGGGCTGCGGCGTCTTTTGCAAGGCATGGTGGATAGCCAGCAGGACTGTGGAACGCGCAGTGCACGACTGTGTTTTCGCTTTGATTTATTGGTGCGACGGCCTGCCTTGGTCACGCAGGGTCTGGCCGGCTGGAAATCCTATCCCGTCGTCCTGGAGGCCAGGCTTTCGGACGATATGTTTATTTGCAAGGTGCAGGTTCAGATAGCTTATTCGTCGACCTGTCCTTGTTCGGCTGCGCTGGCTCGGCAGTTGATTGAACAGGGCTTTATGCAGGCCTTTGGAAAGCAGCCTGTCTTGCATGCAGATGAGGTAGCTGCCTGGTTGCACAAGCACGCCAGTCTGGCCACTCCACATAGTCAGCGTAGTCAGGCTCTGGTTCACATCCAAGTATCGGAAGACAGTGGGGATTTTGGGTTTTTGACGCTGATTGATCGCATTGAAGAGTCATTGGCAACACCCTTGCAAACCGCCGTCAAACGAGCAGACGAGCAAGCCTTTGCCGCCTTGAATGGTCAGAACCTGATGTTTGTGGAAGACGCGGCGCGTCGTATAGCAGCGGCCTTGGGGGACTATCAGAATCCTGGTGTTCAGGTCCGACATCTGGAGAGTCTGCATCCCCATGATGCAGTGGCGTTCAAAACTCCTGTATCGGAAGGGATGCCTTTTCTGCGACTGAGCGGGGGCGCGGCGCCATGAATGTTCTAGTCCTGCTTGTTCGCGGCTATCAGCTTTTTATTAGCCCATTGCTGGGGCCACGTTGCCGCTTTTATCCAACTTGCTCCCAGTATGCGATTCAGGCTTTGCAGGCGCATGGCCCCCTCAAAGGAACTTGGCTGGCTGCACGGCGCCTTGTTCGTTGTCACCCTTGGCATCCGGGCGGGCATGACCCTGTTCCAGCTCTTGATGATCGGGGTAGGCAATCGCTCAAGCAAGCAGGAGAAGACCGTGGGTAAGGATGCAGCACCAGAAGAGTCCATAGTTCAAGCCCAGCAAGCCATTGTGGAGAGTTTCCAGTTCCTGGGGAACTGGATGGCCCGCTACGAATATTTGATTGATCTGGGGCGCTCCTTGCCGGACTTCCCGGACGAATGGCGTACCGAGACGAACCGTTTGCATGGCTGTCAGGCACAGGTCTGGATGGTGTCTGAATTGCGTGATCACAAGTTGTTTTTTCAGGCCCGTAGTGATTCCGCCATCGTCACCGGCTTGTTGGCTTTATTGATGCAGGTGTACTCGGGGCGTTTGCCGCAAGAAATCCTGTCTCATCCCCCTGACTTTTTACGGGCAATTGAACTGGAGCAGCACTTGTCACCGAATCGCGCTAATGGCCTGTTTCACATGATGGAGCGGATTCGTTTGACGGCACAAGACGCTCTGGATGTAGAAGCCGAAAAGGTAAAACCATGACGCCAGAAATCCCGAAGGCCTCTACCTCCCGGACTGCAGAAACCGCCAGGCAGCATAATTTGCGCCATGCCGATTTGCTGCTCTGTGGCGCTACGGTAATGACTCCTAATGGGGCCGAGCGTATCGACATCGCCTGTGCGCAAGGCCGGATTACGGCTCTTGGTGATTTGCTGCCCGGTTGGAGTGCAGACTGTGTGCTGGACCTTAATGGCTTGCATGTTTTGCCGGGGGTGATAGACAGTCAGGTGCATTTCCGAGAGCCGGGGCTGGAGCACAAAGAGAATCTGGAAGCGGGTACACGGGGCGCAGTCCTGGGCGGCGTGACGGCGGTTTTTGAAATGCCCAACACCTATCCCTTGACCTTGGGTGCTGCCGATTTGCAAGCCAAGCTGGATGCTGCTCAAGGCCGAAGCTGGTGTGATCACGCCTTTTATATCGGTGGTTCTGCCTTGAATGCCGATTCCTTGCAGGAACTGGAACAGCTCCCAGGTTGTGCAGGCATCAAGGTCTTTATGGGCAGCTCCTTTGGAGACCTATTAGCGGATGAGGACGACGTGCTGCGTCGCATCTTGCGTCATGGTCGCAGACGGCTGGCAGTACACGCCGAGGATGAGGCCAGACTGCGTGGACGCAAATATATCGCCCTGGATAGTGGCGACGTGCGCCAACACCCGGTTTGGCGTGATGTGGAAAGTGCCTTGAAGGCAAGCCAACGCATTGTTCGTCTGGCGGCAGAGGAGAAGCGCCGATTGCACGTGTTGCATGTGTCTACCGCAGAGGAAATGCAGTTTCTGGCCGCGCACAAAGATCGCGTAACGGTGGAAGTCACCCCACACCATCTCAGTCTGCAAGCTCCCGACTGTTATGAGCGTCTGGGCAGTCTGGCGCAAATGAATCCCCCGGTGCGCGGGCAGGTTCATCAAGACGCGCTGTGGCAGGCGATTCGTTCGGGCGTGGTGGATGTCATTGGCAGCGATCATGCACCTCATACCTTGCAGGAAAAGTCTCAAGCCTATCCCGCCTCACCCAGTGGCATGACTGGCGTGCAAACCTTGCTGCCCGTGATGTTGAACCATGTACACGCAGGCCGCCTGAGTTTGCAGCGACTGGTGGATTTGACCAGTGCCGGACCTGCCCGGATTTTTGGACTGGAAGGCAAGGGACGCATAGCCCTGGGTTTTGATGCGGATTTCAGTATTGTGGATTTGAAGGCACGCCGCCGCGTCCGCAATGACTGGATTGCCAGCGTCAGCGGCTGGTCTCCCTACGACGGCATGCCAGTTGTGGGCTGGCCGATTCACACCATTGTGCGCGGCCATTGTGTTGTTCGTGATGAAGTCCTGGAAGGGCAGGCGCAAGGCAGGCCGCTGCGTTTTCTGGAAGTCCCTTAACCGCCCGTTCAGCAAGGAGTACGTCGTGACGGATTCAAAAGAGCTTAAAGAGCGAGGCCTGAAGGTGACGACGGCTCGTATCCAGATTCTTGAGATATTCCAGGCCCCCGGCATTCGTCATTTGACGGCAGACGATGTGTATCGCCAACTGATCCGGCAAGGCAGTGAGATTGGCCTGGCGACTGTCTACCGGGTGCTGACCCAGCTGCAACAGGCAGGCTTGCTAAAGCAGGTTTATTTTGAATCCGGCCGGGCGCTGTATGAGCTGGACGATGGCGAACACCATGATCATCTGATTTGCACGGACTGCGGGCGTGTGCAGGAGTTTCATGATCAGACGATCGAGCAGCAGCAAAAAATGATTGCTCAGGAGCGGGGCTTTCAGGTTATGGAACATAGTCATGTGGTGTACGGACGCTGCCTGAATCCGGATTGTGAATATCGCCCGGAACCCATGATGACAAGGAGAAAACATGAAGGCTAAAGGACAAGACACAAGATCTGCTGACAATATGGCAGTACAAATAAACCGCCGAATCTCGGTAGAGCAGGTGGAGGAGGGCCACGAACTGGCCCCCAAATTTGACGAACAGGGCCTGATTGCCTGCATCACGACAGACGCTAACAATGGCGAGGTCTTGATGCTGGGTTACATGAACCGGGAAGCCCTGGAAAAGACCATACAGACCGGTGAAGCCCATTACTGGAGTCGCTCGCGTCAAATGCTCTGGCATAAAGGTGCCAGCAGTGGACTGGTGCAGACGGTAGAGGAAATGCGTATCGACGACGACCAGGATGCGGTGTGGTTACGTGTGCGGGTAGCCGGTTCCGGGGCCAGTTGCCACGTAGGCTATCACTCCTGTTTCTACAGACAGGTGCCGGTTGGTGTCGAGCATAGCAAGGGTCAGGATCTGGTCTTTGTGGAGTCCGCCAAGACCTTTGATCCCAAAGACGTGTATGGGGATGTGCCCAATCCCACTGTGCTTTAAAGGGTGCTTATGCAACGGTTCCCATCGAGGCGGTTCATGCGGCCTTGATTGCCGGTTTTGGCTGGGTCATGGTGTACGGTGCGCTGACTGCCTTTGCTTTGGCGGCCTTAAGTCATCTGGTGTTTGGTTCCGCCAGGAAGAGTGCACAGGCGTGTTGCAGTCCTGGATAGGGGCAGGCACAAAAAAAGCCGGGCAAATGAGCCCGGCTTTTTCTTATGGATGCTGCGGTAAAAGCATTGCGTTTAGCCGATCCCCCCATGACTAGTGGGTGTCAGAGTTTCAAGCCTTGGCCAGGGCTCCCAGCTTCTTCTGGCTATTCGAGCGCCAGAACGAGTAGCTCAGTCCCAGCATCAGCAAGATGCACGCAATAATAAAGACCATGCTGATCGGGCGCTCCAGGAAGATCATGGGGTCACCACGAGAAAGCAGCAGGGCGCGGCGGAAGTTTTCTTCTACCATCGGTCCCAAGACAAAGCCCAGCAGCAAGGGGGCCGCCTCAAAGCGCAGGCGCATGAAGAAGTAACCCAGCACCCCAAACAGCAGCACGATATTCACATCGAACAGGTTGTTGTTGGTGCTATAGACACCCACGCACACAAAGAACAGGGCCGCGGGGTACAGGTACTTGAAGGGCACGGACAGCAGGCGCACCCACATGCCGATCAAGGGCAGGTTCAACACCAGCAGCAGGATGTTGCCCACCCAGAAACTGGCGATCAGGCCCCAGAACATATCGGCGTGCTCGACCACCATTTGCGGGCCAGGCTGGATGCCGTGAATGATCAGCGCGCCCAGCATCAAGGCCATGACCGGGTCGCCGGGAATGCCCAGGCTCAGGGTAGGAATGAAGCTGGTCTGGGTAGAGGCACTGGTGGCGGCTTCGGGCGAAGCAATGCCCTCAATCGCACCACGTCCAAAGCGCTCGGGGTTCTTGGCAACTTTCTTTTCCGTGGCGTAGGCAATGAAAGACGCAATGGTCGGGCCGGTGCCGGGCAGAATCCCGAAAGCCGCACCAATCGCAGTACCGCGCACCAGAGCGCCTTTGGATTGCTTGATATCGCCTTTTTCCGGACGCAGGGAACGGGTGGAGACTTTACCAATGGCCTTGGTGTGGCCGCTATTGATCCGGTTGATGTTCTTGAGAAAGTCCGCAATACCGAACAGGCCCATGGCCAGCGCCACAATCTGCAAGCCGTCCTGCAACTCCGGAATATTGAAGTCAAAGCGCGATACACCACTGTTCACATCCGTACCGACCACGCCAAAGATCAAACCCATGACGACCATGGCCACGCCCTTGATGGCAGAACCTTTGGCCAGTGTGGCACCGGCCAGCAGGCCCAGCATCATCATGGAAAAGTATTCAGCCGGGCCGAATTTGAATGCAATATCGACCAGCGCGGGCGAGAACAGAATCATGGCCAGAATGCCGATGGTGGCCCCAAAAAAGGAGGACAACATCAACATGAACAGAGCCGATCCGGCTTTGCCGTTGCGGGCCATGGGGTTGCCGTCCAGACACGCCACTGCGTGCGAGGCGGTACCGGGCAGATTCAGCATGATGGAGGTAATGCCGCCACCGTACTGGGAGCCGTAGTAAATACCGGCCAGCATGATCAGGGCGGCGGTCGGAGTCATGGCGTAGGTCAGGGGCAGCAGGATGGAGATGGCTGCCAGCACACCCATGCCGGGCAGCACCCCGATCAGGTTCCCCATGAACACGCCAAACACGGCCCACATCAGGTTGTCCAGTTGAAAGGCAACGCTAAAGCCGTGCATCAGGTTAGATAGAATTTCCATGGCTTAGCCCCAAGTAAACAGGGGGAATTGCAGCTCCAGCCCCCAGGAGAAAATAACCACACCCAGCAGCGTCACGAAAATGGACAGCAGCAGGGCAGTGAGCCAGGAATGTTCCTTGTCGCCCATGGCAGAGATGAACACCAGGGCAAAGGTGGCGGGAACCAGTCCGCCGTAGCGACCCAAAATAATGAAGACGATGATGCCGCCCACAATGGCCAGCCAGCCACGCCATTGTGGCGGGCCGTAGTCTTCCTCCTGCTCATCGTCGTGTGCGGCGGTCTCTACAAACAGGTACAGGGCGCCCAGCACAATCATCACGATGCCCAGCAGAAACGGAAAGTAGCCCGGTCCCATGCGGGCCATGGTGCCCAAGGAGTATTTCTGTCCCATCAGGACGGTAAATACGCCTACTCCCACCATCAGGCCAGCTGAATAATATTTTTGTCTGCTCATGAATCTCCTCATTCCCCTAAAGCAAGCACGATTTTTATAAACCCTGAAAAAGAGCGATTAAAAATGAGGCTAGCTTAGCGGAGCAGGAGAGGGCTTAGGGTGACAGTTTCATTACCTTTTGGTCATGTTTGCATGGCTTGGTAAGGCTTAAACAGGCAGCACAATGGTGACTTTCAAGCCGGATGCTCCTTTGGAGAAAATCAGCTCACCCCGGTGCAATTCAATAATGGCGGCAACGCTGGTTAATCCCAATCCAAATCCTTCACTATCATTATTGAATCTATAAAAATACTTGCCTACGTTTTCATATTCGCTTTCTGGTAATCCCGGGCCATCATCTTCCACAATGATGGAGATTTTATTGTCAAAGCGTTTTTTTATTTCAACGCTGGCATGGGAATGGGCGTATTTAACAGCGTTATCCACCAGATTGGCTAAAGCACTGGCTAATAAATTGCTGTCGCCATTAATAATGACTCTGTCGATTTTCTTTTTCTGCAGCGTGACGCCTTTCTCTTCAGCGAAAAAGCTGTACAGGTCCAGAACGTCTTCGGCAATCACTTCCAGATTGCAGGCCTTGAAGTTCTGTCTTTGCACACCGGCATTCAGCTCGGCAATTTGTAGCAGCTTGCCCAGCAGCACGCTCAGGTTCTCTACTTCTTCAATCGCGTCTTGCTGTGCTTGCCGGACATGCGGGGGGACGCCAGGCAGGTTCTGGGTTTCACGCAGCTTGCCAACGATGCGGGTGAGCGGGGTGCGGATATTGTGGGCCACGGTATCGGAGATATGCCGCGCGCCTTGCATCAGGCTCTCGATCTTGTCCAGCATGCGGTTGATGTCGTGGTGGATCAGACCAAAGACGTCCTCGCTCTCGGAGGTGATGCGCTTGGAAATATCCCCCGCACCCACCTGTTCCGTCAGCAGGCGGATGCGGCCTACGCGGTATTTCAGCTCATTGCTAAAGACATAGGCGCCCAGAATTACCAGCATCAAGGCCAGGATCATGGAGGTGACGATGATGCGGCTAAGCATGGCGCGCAGCTCGATCAAGGTGCCCAGCTCGTGGCCGACCACCAGGGTTTCGCCGCCGGACAGTTTGGTGACGCGGACATTGCCTTCGGATAGCGCGTCGATATGCTTGATCTGCACTTCCACCACCTGTCGTTCTGGCAGGTTGTTCAAGCCGGGGATCTCGCTGATATTGCCCACCAGGGTGTGATTGAATTCGTCCAGCAGCAGATAGATTTCCTGGCCCGAATCAATCCGGTCCGAGAGGGTTAGCTCGATCATGCGCAGGATCTCTTCGCGCCCGCCGACTTCGTAGGCAATGCTAAGACGCTGTACGGCGACGTTGATTTGCCGCAGGTGCTCATCGCGCAAGGCTCCAAACACCTGAACGTAGAAGAAGCCGATTAAAAAGAGCGTGGTGAAGATGGCCAGGATGCTGTAGTTCAAGGTCAGCCGGAAGGAGGTGGACTCCCACAGGCGTTTGATGAAATCAATCATCGCAGCGCTTTAGCTTGAAACCGTCGATGCTGTCCTTGTCGCTAAGTACATAGCCACGGCCACGCACGGTATGGATCAGGGGCGTGGCGCCTTCCTTGTCCACCTTGCGCCGCAAACGACTGACCAGCACATCAATCACATTGGATTGCGGGTCGAAGTTGTAGCCCCAGACCACTTCCAGCAGCATGGTGCGGGTAACGATCTTGTGGCTGTTCATCAGCAGGTAGGACAGCAGCTTGATTTCGCGAGGCTGCAGCTCCAGCACCTCGTCGCCACGGGAGATTTTCTGGTTGCGGATATTCATGACCAGATCATCCACCTGCAGATTCTTGATTTCTGCATTGTCACTGCTGCGGCGTATCAGGGCATGCAAGCGGGCGGCCAACTCCTGAAAGGAAAAGGGCTTGATTAAATAATCATCGCCACCGGCTTTCAAACCATCAACTTTGTCGTCTACGCCGGATAAGGCACTTAATACCAGTACAGGGACTTTTTTACCTAAAGATCGCAAAGTAAAAAGAATGGACAGGCCATCGACATTATTGGGTAGCATGCGATCCAGGATAATCACATCCCATACGTCTTTCATGGCATTTTCCAAACCGGAAACGCCGTCATGACTGGTCACCACCGAATAGCCCAGCTCGGATAAGCCATTCACTAAATACCGGGCATTTTCCCGGTCGTCTTCAATCAGTAAGCAATTCCACATTTGGCTTCTCGGAGATTTATGAAGTGGCAGACTCATCCATTCCAGAAATGGATTGATCAAAAAGGCTGATCCCGACTATGAGGTGAACATGACAAAACGGTAATGTTTGATGTCAGGAAATATAAATATTGATTCATCCTGTTAACACCGTCATGTGCTCTGAATTATAGGAGTAATTAGTCAGCACATTACTCTAATAAAAATCTCAGGGCTGTCGGGCTGGAAATCCGGAAATGCGCCGGAAATTGTCTGGGATGTTTGTCCATTGGCTAAAAAATGCGGGTGGCGCTATGAGGCCCAATACAAGGTGGGCTCTATTCCTGGATTGGGGAGGTCGCCTTACTCTCTGCAGGTGACCACAAAGCATGGAAGTGATGGACCGGACCTTGCCCCAAGCCAATCCGCAATTGGTCAGCCGCGGCCAAAGCGCCATTCAAGTATTCCTTGGCCAAGCCTACCGCGGTCGGTACGCTGCGGCCCGGTAGCAGAGCAGCAATGGCGGAGGACAGCGAACAGCCCGTGCCATGCGTGTTGCGTGTCGGAATGCGTGGCGACTGAAAAACATGGCTTTGCCCTTGGCCTTGCAGCAAATCCACACTGTCCGGGCCGTCCAGATGGCCGCCCTTTAACAGCACCCACTCAGGGCCCAGCAAGCACAGTTCGCTTAAGGTGCTGTGCATCTCTTGCAGTGAGGCGGGTTCCGGTTTGTGCAGCAGATCGCCCGCTTCGGGCAAGTTGGGGGTAAGCAGGGTACACATGGGCAGCAGCCTGTCGCGCACGACGGACACGGCTTCGGGGCTGAGCAAACGATCCCCGCTTTTAGCGACCATGACCGGGTCCAGCACAATCGGGCAGTCCAGACCGTGATGGTGCAGGCGGTCTGCAATTGCTTCCGCAATCCCTGCATTGGCGATCATGCCGATCTTGATGGCATCCACGCGAACATCCTCAAACACCGCATCCAACTGGTCCGCCACAAAGTCCGGCTCCAGCGCCACAAAACGCCGCACACCCTGGGTGTTTTGCGCGACCACGGCGGTAATCACGCTCATGCCATAAGCGCCCAAGGCATACATGGCTTTCAGATCAGCCTGAATACCGGCACCGCTGGTCGGGTCCGTGCCCGCAATACTCAAGACATTGGGAATCATGCTTGGCCTGCTTGATCTTGAGTGGTAGCCAATGCCAGTGCCCGACGGGCAACTCGTACTACATCAAAGCTGTGTGCCACATCCAGACTGTCCAGTTCCGCATTGCTGAACCAGCGCGCGTCCAGAGCGTCATCGCCTGCTTGCGGCTCACCTTGCTGCCAGCGAAACAGCACGGCAATCAGAATGAAATGCGAATAGGCCAAAGGTCTGGCGCTGGGTTCGCGGTCAAATACATCCAGCGCATCAAAGAGCTGCATGGCCTGGCCTTGTACGCCGGTTTCTTCGGTCAGTTCCCGATGGGCCGCCGCCATGATGGTTTCGCCCGCGCGAATCTTGCCACCCGGAAAGGCCCAGCGTCCTGCATCGGGGCGATTGGCGCGGCGTATCAGCAAAATCCGGTCTTGATGGATGACGGCAGCCAGGGTGGCGGCAACCGGGCCGATGGGGGAGGGAGAGTGGTCAGAAGACAAGATAGCAACTCCTAGTCAAGGATAGCCATCCGGCAGCAAGCGGCGAGCAGGTACAGACCCGTCCCTTCGCCGGCATGACCCGGATCAGGTTCAACGGGTCACTGCGGTGCAATCTGCTCGGGCAGTTTCTCAGCCTGCTCGCCAGGCTCCCCTCGGTGAAAAGACCGTTTCTGTAAAAACGGTCTGGGCGAGTATACCTGTCTTTAGCCTATAACTCCCCCGTCAAAAACTGCGCCCGCCCACGCCCGAAGGACCAGTCTGCATCGCTGTTTTCTACCAGAGCGATGATCAGGTCATTGGGCGACACGCCACAGTTCTGTTCCAGCCGTTCTGCCAGCAAGCGGTAGAACTGGACTTTCTGACTCTCGCTGCGGGGGCGGGACACGATGTGCAGCAGTACCACCTTGTCGCTACGCGGATAGCCCAGGCCGGTGTCTTCCAGTATCAGCTCGCCGGGACGGTGCTGGGTCACGCACTGGTAGCGGTCGCTGGCGGGAACATCAAAGGCTTGCACCATAGCTTGATGCGCGGTGTCCAGCAGCAGGCGCAGCTCTTTGTCGTTGCGGCCTTGGATCAGATCAAATTTCAGTAATGGCATGATGGTTCATTCTTGATTGGTACTGCGGTCTGCAAGGCCGCTGGAACTGATAGCCATATCGTCGTAAATCAGACGTTCGGCTTCGATTAGCAAATTCGACAACTGTTGATAGGCGGCGACCCATCCATCTATGAGCTCGTTGCCTGTCATCCTCGCGATCAGCTCTTCGCGTATGGCCTGCAGCTGGCAAGTGCTCATCATTGGGTCATGCTCGGGCTGGATCTGTAGAGCGAGGTGATTGTTGGCGATCTGGCTGACCAAGGGGCTCATCGGTGGGGAGTCGCGCAGTATCAATTCATAAAAATAGGTGGTCAGGGCTTTGTCGCCGCTTGCCAGCAGCGGGGCAGCGGTCCTGATGATGTCGCGTTGAGCGTCCGTCACCATAAGATTCAAAAGCCGGGCAAGACGTGGCTTTTTTTACAGTGTTCAAGATAGACAGCTGGGCGAGTCATGGTTTCAGTCTCCTGGTTTGAGGGCGGGATAGCAGGGCTATCGATAGGGAAGATAGAAGACTGATTGGATCAAGTAAAATGATGAATAATGATTATATGAATCACTAATAATGATAAAAAAGCGATTCATGTAGGCGAGGCCTGGATGAGCCTGCGGTTTCTTGCGAACGATCAGCGGGTGTTACTTGTTGCCCTTGGATGGCTTGATGATGAAGGTTGCACGCCTGTCGCTTGGCGTTCTGAGAAGAACTTTCTGTTTATCAATCACTAAAAAAGATTTTATTAATCAGTATTCATCATTTTACTTGATCTGTTGCTGCGCCTATCGTCAGGGCTTCTAAACGACGGTTCTTGGCACAGCCAAGGCTCTGAGGCCACTGTGACACAGGCCCAGGCCTGCAGGCGACAAGGTGACTGCCGACACTGGCCGCTTGTACCTGTTGGGCAAGTGGCTCACGACGTATCACTCTCGGTATTGCACTGTAGAGGACTTGCCCCCCGGTGACCTTTTCAAGGAGCTAATCATGCAATTGCGAGACAACGGACTCAGGTTCTCGCCCATCACTATTGTGCTGCACTGGCTTGTAGCGGCCTTGCTGTTTTCCATTCTGGGCTTGGGGGTGGCCATGGCCCAAAGCCCCGGCGATGTGCGATTGGTGCAGCTGCAAAATCTGCTGGGGACGCTGTTGTTCCTGATTTCCATCTACCGCTTCTGGGCACGTGTGACCTCTTTTCACCCCTTGCCGCTGGGCTCGCCCAACCCGGTGGAAGTAATAGTGGCCCGCTCCGTGGCGACAGCCCTGGCCTTGGCGATGGTGCTGCTGCCCGTCGCCGTCTGGCTATCCCGTGCGGCGGCTGGCGTGGCGGTGGAGTTGCCCGGTGGCCTGGCGTTACCGACCGTGATCAGCCCGAATGAGCAGGTCAAAGCCGTGGTTGATGTGCTGTTCAATATTGGCGCCACAGCCTTTTTGGCAGGGCTGGCCTTGCACCTTTTCGGGGCATTCAAGAATCATTTTGTACTGAAGAATCTGGCCTTGCGTCGCATCTTGGGCAAACAGGTGGAGTTGTAAATCATGAGCGAAGCAAATCGAGACTTTGCGGGCAATGTCATTACGGATATGTGCGGAGTGCAGTACCCGATTTTTCTGGCGGGCATGGCTGCGATTTCCGGGCCGCAATTGGTGGCGGCGGTAGCGAACGCGGGTGGGATGGGTGTGCTGGGTGGCTTGCGTCTGGCTCCCTTGATGCTGCGTAAGTGGCTGCGGGAAACCAGGGCACTGACGGACCAGCCTTTCGGGGTGAATGTGGTGCCGCAGTTTGGTGGCCCGGAGGTGTTCGAGGCCCAGTTTCAAGTGATCTTGCAGGAGCGGCCTCGCATCCTGTCGCTGTTCTATGCCGAGGACTATTCCGCCGACATGATTCCCCGCGCCAAAGACGCCGGCATGATTGTGATGGTGCAAACCGGCACGGTGGCTCTGGCTCGTAAAGCGATTGCGCATGGGGCCGACATTATCGTGGCCCAAGGCAGTGAGGGTGGTGGCCATCTGAATCGCGGCACCATTGGCCTGATGTCTTTACTACCCGCGATTCTGGACTGTGCGCAAGGTCGTCCCGTACTGGCGGCAGGCGGGATTACGACCCGCCAGGATGTCAGGGCGGCCATGAGCCTGGGGGCTTCCGGCGTATTGGTGGGCACGGCCTTTCTGGCCAGCGAGGAGTCCAACGCGCATCCGCTCTACAAGCAAAAGATTCTGGAAGCCAGTACGGACGATACGGAATATCGCACTGGCTATTCCTTTGGCTGGACGTACGGCACGCCGCATCGGGTGATTCCCAACCGCGACAAGTGGAATGTGCTGCGTTTGGTTGGAGGCGGGGCACGGGCGATTGATAAGGACAGAATGGCCAGGAAACTGTCTTTGTATGCCGGTCAGGGCGTGGGCAAGATCCACAGCATTGTGCCTGCGGCAGAGCGGGTCGAGGAGCTGGCCTTGGGCTTGTACTGACGCTTTACTGCGGCATAGCCTGTGCGGAGCGGCTGGACAGACCCACAGGCTGATCGGTCAACTCAATAGTGCGGCTTCGCCTTGATCCAGTTTGGGTAATTGGGCGAACTGCGCTTGAGCCAGGGCCACAAAGCTGCGCAGGGCCGAGCCAGGATTGGCATCAGCACGACGGATAAACACGGTTTTTACCCGCGCAAGGTCAGGCGGCAGTTCGTGGCACTGCACGGGCAGGCGCAAGCTGCTGTTCTGGGCGACCGCTTTGGGCAGCAGGGTAATGCCCATGCCCGAGGCTACGCAGGACAGAATGCCGTCCAGTGTGCCCATTTCCATGATCTGGTTGGGCACCAGCCCAGCCTGATAAAACCAGTGTTCCAGCGTAGAGCGGTAAAAGCAGCCGGTTCTAAAGACCAGTACGGTTTGTTGGGGAATTTTTTCAATCAGGGCAGGCAGGGATTCCACCGCCTTGCTGCTGACCAGCACCAGTTCTTCTTCAAACACTTCTTCTTGAGTCAGGGCGGCGTTTTGATGAAAGCCACCGACAAACGCACCATCGAGCTGGTGGGTCTCAATGGCCTTGATCAGCTCGGCCGTGGTGCCGGTTTGCAAGGACAACTGAACCTGGGGATAGCGTTCGCGGTATTGGGTCAAAACCTGGGGCAGACGGATGGCGGCCGTGGTCTCCATGGAGCCCAGACGCAGCAGACCGCTGGGAGCGCCAGTGTCTTGCAGGGCGGCACGGCTTTCTTCGGTCAGTTGCAAGATACGGCGGGCGTAGGCCAGAAAGGTATGGCCAGCCGGAGTCAGCACCACACCACTTTTCTGGCGTATGAACAATGGCTGTTCCAGTTCGGCCTCCAGTTCTTTGATGCGCATGGTGACGTTCGATTGCACGGTGTGCACCTTCTGGGCAGCGGCAGTAAAGCTGCCATGCTCGGCAACCGCACAAAAAATCTGTAATTGACGCATTTCCATCTCGGCCATTCCATTTCTGAAAGTGATGTGTGGATTTCTAATCAATCACTTTATGGCATTCTTGATGAGTCGTAAAGCGCTTTGGGGGGGCTTACAGTTGATTGCGGTAGTTCGCCGGGGTGTGACCAAAGCTGCGTCTGAACAGGCTGATAAAGGCACTGGGGCTGGAATACCCCAGATCATAGGCAATGGTGGCGACAGGGGCACCGGCTGCCAGCATTTCCAGGGAGCGCATCAGGCGGGCGCGTTGACGCCAGGCGGTGAAGTTAAAGCCGGTTTCTGTCACGAAACGGCGGCTTAAAGTGCGCAGGCTGACCGCCGCCCAGTCGGCCCAATGTTCCATGCCCTGATTGTTGCTGGGGTCGGCAATCAGGGCGCGGGCAATGCGTTGTAAACGCGGGTCCTGGGGGAGCGGGAGCCCAAAAGGTTCGATGGGCAGACTGCGGATTTCATCCAGGATGACGGAGGCAATATGAGCCTGGGCTTGGGGCAAGGGCGCGGCGGGAATCAAATCCCAGGAGCAGGCGCGCAGCACGGCTTCACGCAGCAGGCCGGAAGTGCGCAAGGTGCAGGCCTGGGAAGGCAGATCGGCGCAGGCTGCTTCGTCTATATAGACGCTCCAGCCATGAAAAGGGCCGTGCGATTGGCCCGAGTGCAGGACGTGCGGCGGCAGCCAGACGGCATGGATGGCGGGTACTACCCAAACGGCGTCCTCCACTCCAACGGACAGCAGGCCGCGCAGGGAGCCGAACAACTGCCCGCGAGCGTGTTGATGGGGGCGGGAGGACAGCTCCGAGTCATGGTTGCCGGTGACGGCGAACAGGACGGGGTGCTCGGGAAAGTTCAGAAAATCATGCAAACCAATCTTGCGTTCAGGCATGGCGTAATTTTGTTATCTATTGACCGATATAGTGTACAACTGCCAAAACCTTTCTGCTTACACTGAAAACCTTGATGAATAAAGGAGTGACACATGCAAGCCCATGACATTCTTCCCGATCACGCCAGTGAAGTTCAGATTGATGGCACCACCATTCGTAAAGGCACGGTAGGCGCGTTTCTGGCTAATGCTGCCGCCTTGCGCCAGCCTGATGTCAGCGACGCTCAACGCCAGCGCGCCTTGAACGATATTGTGGCGGCCTTGCCGGCTCTGAAAGCACTAGGCTTGTTTGATGCCTTGGAGATTCGAGATCCTCAACTGCGCGATTTTGTGGAGTCCAGACTGTGATGAGAGGTGAAGGCGCAACGGTTCGACCGTATTTGTTGCGCGATACCGCTTGGCTGTATTTACCTAGCGGCTTGATGCATGCTTTCGGAAGCCCTCCGCATCTGGGCGTGCGCCGCTTCGATGTTGGCTGTCTTTACTGATGGCAAGGAGCCGCTTATGCAAGTTGATGACACGCAGTTTCCATTGGTGTTTCTAAGAGAACACAGCTCGCAGCAAACGCCGCAACAGGCGCAGGATCAATTGGAGGCCTTGTTGAATCGGGGCCAACGCTTTGTCTTGCTGACTGACAGGTTGGGCGGTGGGGACCATGCCCATGAGGAAAGCCACGAGGATCGCAAGCAACGCGCCTTGTTCTTCAAGCAGAACAAGCAGCGCTTGAAGGATTTGTGCGCTGGCATGGTGGTGATCAGCAAAGGGCGGGCCATTCCTGCCGCCGCACGCCTGGCACAGCAGACCTTGGGCCGGGTGCTGGGCCTGCAATTCAGCTTTGTAGGTGATGAAGGCGAAGCCAGGCTTGAGGCCAGTCGTTTACTGGCCCGTTAAATTGCGGGCGGCATGGCTGCCAGAAAGAGGGTATCCGATCAAAAGAGGGACCACAGGCCGTGTGACGCGGCCTGTTTTTGTGTGCGCTTTAGTTGGCTTGCAAATCCAGCGTGCTATCCAGGTGTATGCGTTCAAAGTCTGAAATCAGCACCTGGATACGAATATTCCAGCTGGCCAGATGCGGCAGCTCGACATTACTCACTTCCCATTGATCCTGCCGCGTGAGTTCCGCCGGAAAGGTAATGGACTCCACCCCGGCTTGCGGGTTGCTGAAAATCACCTCCACTTCTTGAGCCTTCAGAGGACTGAAATCCGGCTCGTATAAAGAGACGGTCAGAATGGCTGGGTGCTGGGTGGAGGCCGGGATGTACAACAGATCTGCCATACCGGCTTCGGTATGAATATGGCTGGAAACGCTGGGTGGAACTAGTTGGGCCAGGGCGCGCGGGGGCGGGGTGAAGCGCCATAATGCGGCCACGGCCAGGATCAGCACCGCCAACACATATTCCAGACGAACCACACGTCGCAGAGCCTGTCGGGCATCGCTACGCTGTTGCAAGACGGCTTGAGTCAGACGATAGCGGTTGTAGGCTCCCAAACCCAGCAAGAGCAGGACCAGAATCAGCTTGGCACTGAGCACTTGTCCATATTGGCTTTCCCAGAGCGAAGCGAGCTGATCGAATTGCACGTAGATCAGCGCGGCTCCGCTCAGGACCAGAACCAGCAGGACAGCGGGAATCCAGCGCGAGAACAGCGTCAGCAAGCGGGAGTCCTGAGCATGCTGAAGTGCATAAACCAAAGGCAGGAAGGAACCAATCCACAGTGTCAGCGCCACGACATGCAGCCAGACACTGGGCCGAGATAGCCAGACGGGATCTGCTGTGCTGGCATGTCCGCTGGACGCCAGGGAAGCTCCCAGAAGAATCAGCGCCAAAGCAGCCAGCCATTTCTGGCTAGCGGAGTGTGTCGCTTTCCAGGATAAGGCGGCACAGGCCAGAGCTAGCCAGCCCAGCAGCACCGCCAGGCCCATGGAGGTCGATGCAGCCGTTTGCCAGGCGGCCGTGCCGAACAGGGCGGACAGAGGCAAGTCCAGGGCATCGACACCCACCAAGCCCAGGTTCAGCAATAAGGCGACGGCCCCTAAAGTCAGCATGCGTGGCGCGATATGAGCTTGACTCGCTGATGTGTTGTTTGATGCTGGAGCCAGGGCGCGGTAGACCACCCAAGCTATCCCCGTAAACAGGCCCACATAGCCCAGAAGTCGGGCAAGCCAGATCAGTCCATTTCTGAGGGGATTGCTGTGGGTGCTGTCCACCAGATTTGAGCTGGGCGCTCCAATGGAAAACGTCAGCGTTCCGCCTACGGGATGACCGTCAGCAGAAATAACCCGCCAGCTCAGCCCATACGTGCCTTCGGTTTCCATGGGCGGCAAGGCCAGTTCCAGTCGCTGGTCTTGTGTCAGAACGTCCTCCAGCTCCTTGGAGGAACCATCGGGACGAATCAACTTCATCAGCAAGGGCGATACGGTCTCATTGAAGCTCAGGCTGGCTGTACTGGGAGCCTGGGCCAGCACCGTGCCGCTATCGGGTTTGCTGGCGACCAAGGAGGCATGGGCATACAGCACCGGCGCCCAGGCCAGCAACGGCAAGGCAAGCAGTAGCACGAGCAGTGGGTGGCAAGCTGCCTGCCGACGCAGGGTCTGCGTTTGCATAAGATCTCCTTCAGGCTGATGCCCAAAGGCATCAGCCGCCTGGGTGTTTAAGGCTTGGGCAAGAGTTGCAGCGCAGGAGCAGGGGCGTCGGAATGGTCAGCCGCTTCCTTGGTGCCCGGAGCTGCTTGATCAATCCAGCGCTCCACGCCTTGTTCGCATTCCTGAACAACCGGGAAGTAGAGCGTGCTATTGGGCTTGAGCTCATCGGCCAGGTAGCTGATGAACACGAACTCGTCATAGTGCTCGTCCTGCAAAGGGCCGCCAGCCCAGACCACTTCCTGAACACCGGAACTGACCTTGGCACCCCAACGCGTGTAAGCCTGCTTGTAGTCACCTTTTACTGTTTCCAGCGTCCAGCCTGCTTTGGGTTGTGGTTTGATACCGACCACACCTTCAGGAATACGGACACGGATTTTGGTGGTGGCAGAGCCTTTGCAGCCATGCGGTACAGACAGAACCGCCTTGTAGCTGCTGCCCACCGGGGCTTGCTTGGTTTGCAGGGAAACGTGTGCCACAGCGGAAGAGGCGAACAGCACGGCAGCCATGCCCAGAGTGGCACGGAAATACGTGGAAGAAATCGACATTGAAAACCTCGGCTAGATAAAAAAGAGAAACCGTCAAAGGACGGGAACATATCAAGCGAGGAATAAAGGCGGGGCGCGTGAACCTAAAGGAGGGCCTTGTGCAGGCAGCGGTGGCAGGGTTTGATTGCTCTGGGCTAACAAAACCGGCCGGTACCTGATCAGGCTGATCAGAACAGGCGCATCCAGGGTCGGCAACAAGGCGGGGGAGGCCGCGATACCAAAGGGGCAGTCCTGTTGATTGTGATGCGTATCGGAATCCGCCTGGCCATCCTGGCCGACCAGATCAATCCAGAGCGTATTGGCAGCATTGCCAGCCGTACAGAAGGTAATGGCAAAGCCATTGTCTTGTCCTGAGCGGGTAGGCATGTAGCCTGCCGGGACGATGGCGCGACAGACGTAGGCCAGCAGAGCCAGGCAAAACAGAAGTTGCCAAACTCGGATTTCGCGGGAAACGAAACGGGGACCCAGGGCGCGCATGCGGAAAAGTATATTACAAAAGTGGGGGCCGACTGATGAGGCATTCGCCAGTTATCTGGCACCAAACTACACGTGGATCTTGATCTTGATCTTGATCTGGCTGGTTTATCTTTGCCTTTGCTCCTGATCCTGCCGCCCACCTTGGTATCAGTGCTGCTTCTGACTTGGCAGTTTCACTCCCTACGTTTCTTGATTGCAGCCACCGCCACCTGGGTCGCCACCGTCAAGGGTTCTGGCAGTTGATCCAATGTAAACCAGTCCATGCCGCTGTGCTTCTCAGGCTCCTGCACCACGGCCTGGCCGGTGAAGGATTTGACCAAATAAACTGGCGCCACCCAGTGCTCGCCCTTGTCGGCATCAATCTGGTTCACATTGACCAGTAGCTCCAGAGTCTCCAGACGCAAACCCACTTCTTCCATAATCTCCCGTGTAACGGCTTGCTCCAGGGTTTCCAGCCAGTCCACTTTGCCGCCCGGTATCCCCCAGTGCTCAGCTTCTGGTGCACGCACACGCTTGAGCAGCAGGATTTTGTCGTTTTGCATAATGACTGCACCGCAGCCAACTCGTATGGTTTCGTCCATGTCTACATCTCTAGTTTTTAAAAGGGCGTCAAGTGGCCTCGAGCGTCAATGACACATAAAAAAGCCGCGAACATAGTGGGCGGCTTTGGTCAGCTAAGGCAAAGTACCGCTTAGGGGAAACCGGCACATTGCTTTATAAAGGCAGGCCGCGCGGCCAGGCGGTGGTAGTAGTCTTCGACTGCCTTGAGTACCGGGCGATCAAACGGCGTATTCAGCCAGCGGTGAATGGACAGGCCCAGAATGATATCGGCCAGGGTGAATTCCGTTCCGGCGGCATAGGCCTGGGTCTGCGCCAAGTGTCTTTCCAAAATTCCCATTACCTGGGTCCAGGCAGCCAAGGATGCCTGAACCTGTGCGGCGTCCTGATGCTTGGGCGATTGACGCACCAAACTCCAGAACGCATATGTCCAGGTCGGGTTCAGCTCGGAGGCCTGCCAGTCCAGCCACTGATCCACCTTGGCTCTTTGCCAGGCATCTTGCGGATACAAGGCCGTCGGTGCCTGGCGGTTGGCCAGATAACGCACAATGGTATGGGATTCCCACAGCACACGTTCCCCATCCAGCAGGACGGGGATTTTGGCGTTGGGGTTCAGCGCACGGAATTCGTCCGTGTTGACGTCCTTGAAGCCTATGCCCCAATCCTGCCGCTCAAATTCCAGATTCAGCTCCGCGCAGGTCCACATGACTTTGCGCACATTGATGGAGGATTCTCTGCCAAGAATAGTCAGCATGATGGGGCCCTCAAATGGTCATTACTTGCTGGCAGGCAGCAGTTCGTCACGGCGTTCGATAATGCGTGAGATCAGGCCATATTCAATGGCTTCCTCGGCACTCATCCATTTGTCGCGCTCGATATCGTCACGCACACGCTCGATAGGCTGGCCGGTTTCACGGGCAATTACCTGGGCGATACGTTCACGCGCTTTCATGATTTCCTGGGCTTGAATGGCCATATCGCTGGCCTGACCACCGGCGCCACCGCTGGGTTGGTGAATCAGAAAACGGGTTTGAGGCAGGCACACACGACGCTCGCGGGCGGCACCCAGGAACAGGTGGGTAGCAGCACTGCCCACCCAGCCGGTACCCACCATGGTGACGGGCGAGGAAATGAAGCGCACCACATCATGGATGGCATCGCCCGATTCCAGGTGACCACCCGGCGAGGACACGATCATGGTGATAGGGGCGGTGGATTCGGCATCCAGCGCCAGCAGCTTGCGCACGGTTTCCGAGGCGAGCTTATCCGTGATGGTGCCAAAGACCAGCACAGTACGGGCGCGGAAGGCTTTTTCTTCCAGAAAGGCGCTGTCTTGAGGGCTGGTATCAGAGCGGGTTTCTTTTTCTTGGCCAAGCATGGGGAAAGACTCCAAGGGATAAGTATTCTGTCTGCTAAGGAAAATCGATTGCTCGACTATATCCCGACTGATGGTCAACCGGGCTTTCACTTGGCAATTTTTGTGGTTTTTTTTGTCCGCGCTGGGGGCGCAATAGGGCGCAACGCAAGCAGACAAAGCAAATGCAGGGCGGTCTGCCCCGCAAGTTCATCATAGTCTCATGCTTGTTAAGTGTTTGATCCAGGGAATAAGACCTTATCGTCCTGTCTCCTGGAGCAGCATCACGGGAAGGGCTGATCTACACGCTGCCGCTGGGCCTTGAGACCTGCCACAGAACCCCGATACCTCATTGAAAACGCTTCCTTCAACAGTGGCACGACGCTCCCTGTCACTAAAAAAGATACCTGTCGCTTCAGGCGCTTGATGCTAAAAAGGGACGGCACCCGATCAGCCGCCGAGGTCGAAGAAGTCCTTGCTTAAAAACGCTTTTCCAGCTTCAGCGCGACTTCGGTTTGCTTGTATTTGAAAGCCCAGTCGATATTGCTGTTGTTGAAAGTGTGTTTCACATACAAATTGGGCGTAATGCCTTTGAACGCAAAGCGCGGCATGCCGACGTTCAAGATATAAATCTGCTGACGGTCCTTGCGCAGCCCGCCCAGGAACAAGTCCTCGGCATCGTGTCGGGTCTGCCGGTATAGTGCCGTGGCGTTGATATTGAAACCCGCATCAAAGGCCCTGTAAATTCCCAGGTTTGCCACATAGCTGCGGCTTTGCGCGGTTTGCTGAGACTGCAGATTACGGGTGTAATTCAGGCCCCCGTAGACCACGGTTTTTGCATCGATCAGATACGAGCCGTACAAGCCTATCTGGTTCTCTTTGACGCCTTCAAAGTACTGCCGTAAATCGCCTTTGTAGGACAGGCTCTTGTGCTGGGCATTCACGCCTACTTGTAGCCTGTCGCTCAGATTGTGCTTCCAGTCCACGCGCCCGCCCCAGGACTGATAGCTGGTGCGACGGTTGGTGTAATTGTTCTCGAACAAGGGCGTAATCGACAGATCGTTTTTAGCGTCCTGATAGTTGTAGCCCGCGTAAATAATGCTGGTGTTGTCGCTGTAATAAATGTCCTTGGGCTCGGCTTCCTTATGCTTGTCGTAAAGATTGCCGTAGCTCAGGCCGCGCAGTAGTAAGTTGTGGTTGCCGCTTAGCTGGAAACGCCGGTTCAAGGTCAGGTCGTAGACCATGGCGGTGGATTTGACCGGGTCCGGCATCTTGCGCACTGACGGAAAGCACCCAAAGAAATAGCAGGTAAAGAAGGTGTCTTGCTGGCCGTTTTCTTTGTTGATATTGCTGTTGTAGCCCAAGCCAATCGAGGCGGAACCGTGCCAGGCATTGCGGTCCTGCAAGGCACCCTGGAAGCCTTCAATTACGGGCCGTACTTCATCAGGAATACCGGCAGAGGAAATCTGGCTGAACAGCTCCTTGGCTTCGCTGGATTGATAGTCCTCGAACAGTACGCGGGCCAGCTCCAGCTTGGCGCGCATCATAGTGGGATCGCTTTCCTGAGCCTGGCGCAGCTTGCTGATCGCCAGGCTGTGATTGTCCTTGCTACGGGCCACCACTCCTTGAGCCATCAGCACCAGGGCAGGGTTGTGGCCGGGCAGCTCCTGATATTTTTCTACAAACTGATCCACCTTGGCCCACTGTTGCAGATTGATGGCGACATAAATGGCCGGTTCCAGATCGGTCAGTGTGGCATCGACGCTATAAGTTGTGCCGTTGATGGTGATCAGGGCCGATGGGTCCACATCAGGCGGGGTTTCTTCCACTAAATGGGAGCGTTCGCGTTCGTTCAGATTGCGGTCGATTTGATTCAGAAGTCGGCGCGTATCGTCGTCGTTGGCTTGCACCGCGCTGGATGCCATGGCCAGCAGCAGGCACAAAAGGGGAAGGGCTCGCCCATGCATGAATGAAAACCTTGCAAGAAAAAGGGGAGATGGACGCAGGGTCCGGAGAGAAAGGGGATCGAGCTTGTCGATCCCCTTTTTCTTATGGCAACACTAGCGTGTTGTCAGCTACCCGTTATTAGCGGGCACCGCCGAAGGCCATGTCTTTGGCACCGTTGGCTGGGTTGTAGTAAATACCTGCCAAGGCTTCTGCTTGGGAACCGTAGAATTGGCCTCGAATTTTCGAGGAGTCACTAAAGTCTTGTGCAAATTGGCCATTGGAAGCAATGGAGGTGCCGTTGAAGTTCACACCACCGACAGAGCCAGCCAATGTACCGCTACCGCCGCCATAGTTAGCTGTCAAAACGCCGCTAAATACACCACCTTGAGTGCCTGGATTGTATTTACGTACAGCTACAACGTTGTATTCAGCATTGACCAGAGCAGGCATGGCAGTGGTTGGGTTTTCGCCTGTGTAGAACACTGTGCGGTCTGCGCTGTTCATGTTCAAGTTGGTGCTGCTGCCTTGGCTAGGGTTGGCGACGCGCGGAGCCCATTCACCAAAATACACTTCTTGACCAGAAACTTTTGCCACGACCTCACCGCCGAAGTGTGGGTAGCCAGTCAGGGGGTCGTTCATTTGACGATAAGCGTAGATTTGAGTGCCGGCACCAGTACCGCTGCTAATCGTGTGACGCCAAGTTTCAGAGATTTTCGTGCCAGCAGGCATTTCAATGTAACCATGGCCGTCTGCATTGCTTAACACCTGGTTTGTTTGCCAAATGGGACCGCTCTTGAAGCTGACCACACCCGACTGATCGGCTGGGTTCGCAGTGTAAGGATCGGTGCCGGGCATGGAGATGCCTGCTTCGCCGATAGCCATCATCGTGGAGGGTTTGTCAGCAACGACAAAACCTTTGGAAGCGCCACCTGCAACGGGGGCGGCGAAGCTGCTGGCGGAGGCCAGCAGGAAAGCCGAAACAATAGCCAGTTTTTGTACATTCAGACTTGCTTTCATTACGAACTCCATTAAGTGAAGAAAAAGGGCGTTTTTACGAAAACGACCAAAAAACTGATTAACTTAAAAACGTGCTGTCATACCGATGCGCACTGTTCGCCCAGGGGCCGGAATAGAGGTGCGGGCCATGGGATCCAGGTAGTACTGATTGGTGAGATTGCTGATCGCCACGTCTACATTCAGGTTCTTCTGCACCTGATAGCTGGCGTAGGCATCAAAGACCAGGATCGGGTTCCAGTAGTTGGCTCGGTTATAGGCCCAGCCCATAGCTCCAAAGGCACCCTCGTCTTTGTTCTTGGCGGCACTGTGATAAACGGCGCGTGCACCCAGCAATAGCTTCTTTTCCAGGAGACGAGCACCTACATCCAGATTCAGTGAGTACTGGGGTTGCAGACTGGTTCTGGCAAAGGTGCGAGGGAAGCCACCATCTACGCAGCCAGGGACGTTGCGACCACCTGACGCTCCAGGAATGGGATTAAAAGTTTGTGCGTAGTCGTGGTCGCACAGTTGTTGTTTCAGGCGGTACGTGCCACCAAAGTTGGCAAAGTATTTGCCACTATCCACCCGAGCTTGCAGTTCAATGCCGGACATTTTTTTCTCGGCAAATTGCACGACATTGAAGTCCCAATCCCGGTCTATATAGTCTTTGATGCGGTTATTGAAGTAATTGATCCTGACGTCTGCATAGTCCAGGCTGGGAAAGTAGCCGCTCAGGTTGTGGGCATAACCAATTTCCCAGTTGTAGGCATGCTCCGGGCTAACTGCGACACCTGTGGAGCTTTTGCTGCTGCCAGCCATTGCCATGGAGGACTCAAACAGGCTAGGAAAGCGGACAAACTCGTTGTACCGCGCATAGATACGGATATCGTCTGTGACGAAAGCAGTCAGCCCAATATGGGGAACCCAAGCGTGATCTTTTTGCTTTTTGGGCTCTTCCCATTTATTCGGTATTTCAGACTCATCTTGATAAACTGGCTTTCGGTTGGCATTCGATGCAATATATTTATCCACTGTGCCTTTTTGGCCCTGGGCATCGGTGACCTTCTCACTTGTATCGATTTCGCCATTCGTGAAGGGGTTGTTTGCAGTAAAGCCGGCATGTGATTGGCCAGATGGCACAAAAACTGATTCGTCTGTGTAGCGATACCCGTTGACTTTCCCTCGTTGCAGTTGGTCACCCATAAACTCCTCAGGGGTTAAGAGGGGGCCATCAACAAAACTGGGGTCAAAGTCATACCAGGTTTGCCAGTCTTCTTTGTATTTTTCATAGGCTGGCGTCAAGCTTTGAATAATCTTGTTCTCATACGCGTTTGCCTCTTGATCCGTCATCAAACGCTGTACTTGATAGTTGTAGCCCTTCAGAGCGGGCCTAATAGCCCAATCCTTATGCTGCTGGCTACGCATCTCGGCCAGCTTGTCGTCATACGACCAATAGTCGCTGTAACGAGCGCCAGCATTCACTTGCAACCAGTCGATCGGGCGCCAATCAAAATTAAAACCAAAGTTCCATTGTTGGCGGGTGCCCGAACGCGGCCCCATATGGTTTACGCCCCAGTTCAGTTCAGTCAGGTGCGTGAGGTTTTCCGAAGCGTCATGCTGTTTGAGTTTTTCGCGCGTAAAGTCCGCTTGCAAGCTCAAGTCCAGGGTGGAGTGCAAAGTCATTTCATTGCTCAGGTTCAAACCTGTGCGACGGTGATCGGTAATTTGCAAGGCGCGAGGCACAATGTTGAAACGACCATCCGCATTGGATTCTTTATCGGGTGGAGTCGTAGGCACGTTGGCACACATGGGTAGATCTCTGCCAAGGACGTGGCAATCCGTATAGTCATCCCACGCGTGATCCCGACCATTCCACCCGTCGCCTTGAGTGCCATAGATAACGTCACCGTTCTGATGGCGAGCACTGTCACTTTGGGTAATCCAGGCGCCGGCTTTCAAGTTGATGAAACGGTTACCTTCGGGGTTCCAGGAGTAGTTCAGATTCCAGGTGTCTTGTTTGACCTTGCTATAGGGGTTCTCGTTTTGCAGAATCTTTTTCTCGCCCTGACCATCCAGCGCATGCACGGCCCAGACCACGTTCCAAGGCACACTCTCGCCAAAGGTATGGTTGCTGCGCATGTAGCTCATATCAATGGCTTGATCGTGAGGTAAGCGCAGCGTTCCCTTGAGCAGGGTGGTTTCCAGTTCGCTGGATGTGTTCAGGACCTCTTCACCGGGGCGGAAATATTTGGCGATGTAGCTGATGCTTGGGGATGAGAAGCCCGGCCTTTTATCGTTCTTGGCATCTTCCTGCCACGAGTCGTACTCGTATTTCTCGCTACCCTTTTTACCGCTGTAATAGTTGCCGCGACTGCGGTAGCTGTATGCAGCCAGCAGGTCAAAGTTCTCTTGCTTGGTTGCAATTGCCAGGCGGTAAGAGTGGTCTTCGAAGTTGAAGTTCTTGCCGCCATTGCCTTCTTTAGGCATACGCTCTGGCGAAACGGATCCCGGCAGAATGACGCCGTTAGTACCACCTTTATCAAATACTGCGCCAGGGATGTCTCTATAGTCTTTACCGAACACTCCGAACGAACGCTCATTCGGCTTGGTCGAATTCGTCGCTGTCTCCGCCTTCAACTCGATCCCGAAGCTCTCGCCCGGTTTGACAATATCCTCCACCTGCAGCGTGCGGATCTGCACCGATCCGCCAATCCCGCTGGCTCCCGACGTTGCCGACACGCCTTTTTCCACCAGAATGCTGCTGATCATATTGGGATCAACATAGTTGCGGTTGGCCACCCCGGCCGGTCCCAGCCAGACTGATGTTGCCTGTTCCGTGCCGTCAATCGTCAGGGGAATACGGCCTTCACCCTGGATACCGCGAATGTTCGGGTCCAGCGCGCCGCTATTGCGCGAGTCCCCCGCATACACACCGTTCAGGCCCTTGAACAAATCCCCCACGGAGCTGCCCTTGTACAGCTCGATCTCTTCCTTGCCGGCGTACACATTGGAGACGTCTTTCTCGAATACATCGGTTTTACCCGCCTCATCGCGGGTTTCACGTACGACGGTAATAGTGTCCAGACGAGTGGCTCTGTCCGTGTCTTCCTGGCTCTCGTCCTGACGGGAGGAGGGTGGGGCGCTGCCCACGCTTTGGGCCTGTGTCTGCCCGGCCCAGGAGGCCAGAATCAAGGCATACACCAGCGGCTTGAGCGCGTGTTTTTTTGTGTAGGGTGAAAGGGTAGCGGACATAAAACGAACCAGGGCTCCGTGCGAAAAATAACAATCTGTCGTGGGGAAATACTTCCCGTTTGCTGGCCAGGCTCACCCCTTGTCTCAAAAGGTGAGGAAAGGCACGGGGATATTATTCACATTAATGAGAATAGTTATCACTTAGATTGATATGCAGGACGGAGCAATTCCTATGCAGGACCGGAAATCCGCTGCAATTGCAGGAATTTGTCAAAGCAGAAGGGGAACTTTTCAGAGAGAGGGCCGCAGGGGGCGGCCCGAAAGAAGGGGGGCCTCTATGAATGCAGAGGCCGAAAACAGCGGAAATACAAAGGTTTAGGCGCGCTTGTTGCCAAAAATGGATTTGGGCGAGCGGCCAAAGTAGCGCGTAAAGGCGACGGAAAAATTATTGGGGTATTTGTAGCCGACTTGCCAGGCGGCCTGGGCCACTTGTTGGCCGGACTCCAGCAAGGTATAGGCTTTGCGCATACGCAGTTCAAGCAGCAGGCCGATGGGCGTGTTGTCGTACAGATAGCGAAAACCTTCTTTAAGTTTGTGCTCGTTAATGCCTACCGTCGTGGCCAGATACTCCACCGTGATTTGCTGGTCCAGTTGCGAGCTGAGCAAATCGCGTGCTCGCTCGACCCGTTGAATATCATCCACCGACAGCGGGGCGCTGTTGGGGGCGTCGGGTGGGGCCAGGCGATTGAACTGCTCGGCCAGCAAGCTGAGTGCATGGATTTGCAGGTTCAGCCTGTGGTGATGAATGGGCTGCTCCGGGGTGCACGGCTGCATATAGCGTGCCAGTGCCGCCGCATGGGCCATGGTGGCCTGGCTGCTGGCATGAAAGGACAGACGGTGCAGTCCCACGCAATCCATCAACTGGGTGGCGCGTTCCGGGCCCACGTATTTGTTCAAGGCCGCCTCGCTGATGACCAGCCGTAATTGCGATACGGATTGGTCCTCTTGATAGTGGCGTTCCCCCCGCAGGGATCGAAAAGCCGTCACCGTGGTATGGCCTGCCTTGAACAGCAGATCTGAGCTCTCCCGACCCTGATAGGCCGACTGTCCTTGCAGACCCACCGTCACCACAATGACACGGCCCGCGTGCGGGCCGTTGCTCTCTTCAACCAGCGATCGGCTGGGGTGATAGTGCAAGCGGCCCAACAAGAACCCTTGTTCCAGTTCCACGCATTCGGAATAGCAGTGGCCCAGTTCTTCGGGTAGTTGCAGCCGGACTCGGCCATCGCTCAGAGCGCGGCATGACCTGGGTTCATCCGTGGTTAAGCGATAGCCAAATTTGCGCGTGTTCATCATTTCTCCTGCTAAAAGCGCCTCGCATATGAATTGCTCCGTTCAGCATAGATCTTAATGCAAATAATTCTCATTAAATATATATCATTTCTAGCTGTGATGGCAGAGGGAAGGGCCATTGTGAAATTCACGGAGGTAAAAAACAGTGCTGGATCGATCGCTAGGAGAAGTCGTTTTGTCGGAGCAATTGCTGGAGTCGCATGCTCTGCAAGCCTGTTGGGACGCGCAATTGGCGGGTTTAAGTGCAGATGCCTTGAACCTGGCTTTGGGGTATGGCGTGTTTGCGCATCTGGATCAGTTTATCGCTGCGGAGGAACTTGCGCTTGTGCTCAAGTGGGACGCCGACAACACCGCCTACCTGCTGGAGTTGCTGTGGAGTCTGGAGCTGCTGGAGTGTCAGTGGACCTGTCCGCGACGCTATCGCAGCCTGCCGCAAACGGCGCGTTATCTGAATCCGGGTTCGGCGCAATATTGTGGCGATGCCTTGCTGTTTCGGCATGGCGTCTTGCGTCAGGTGGGCAATCAGCTCGATGAGCTGCTGCGTAATGGCAAATCGCCTCCAGCGGATCCGGCATTGATTCAGCAAGGCTGGGCAGCGGCGGCACGTTCACAAATTGCCCAGGAACAAACGGCGGTGACGGCCGAGGTGGCCTGTGAAATTTTTGGAGCCGTGCCGGAGTTCTGGCAGGCGCAACGTTTGCTGGATTTGGGCGGTGGGCCAGGACTGGTAGCCATCGCCTTGGCGCAACAGCAGCAGGACTTGAATGCCGTGGTGTTCGAGTACAAAGCGGCGGCTGCTGTCGCTCAGCAAAAAATTCTTGATGCGGGTCTGGAGGCCCGTGTCAGCACCTTGGCCGGTGATCTGCTGGTGGACGATTTCGGGGCGGATTATGACCTGATCTGGTGCTCTTCCGTGCTGCATTTTGTACCGGATATTCCTGCTTTGCTGGCCCGTCTGTATCGCGCGCTGCGCCCCGGTGGAGTGCTGGTGTGCTGTCACGCCGAAGTGCATACCGAGGTCAGCAAGGCCAAACGGATTTTGCATTACTACCTGCATATGCGCATGCAAGGCCGCCATGTGCTGCCGGAAGGGCAGTTGGCCCAGTTGCTGGAACAAGCCGGATTTGATGATGTTCAGCAGTTTGATGAGGTGCGCTTTCCGGTTGCGCCCGTCACTGCATTGATTGCGCGCAAGGCGTGCAAAGGGTGATGAGAATGAAGACGTGGAAAGCATGGGGGGCGCAACTGCTGTTTGGCTGGATGAATCTGGTGCTGGCCGTCCCCAGTATTTACCTGATGCTGGGTATGCCCCTGGTGATGCGACAGCATGGCTGGTCCGGCACCGAGATAGGCTTGTTCCAGCTGGCGGCCTTGCCCGCCATTTTCAAGCTGGTGCTGGCCATGCCGGTACAGCGTGTCCGCCTGGGTGGCGGACATTTTGTGCATTGGCTGTGGTTGATGGCGGTCTTGTTGTTGGCTTTGTATGTAGGCATAGGCCGCGAGAATCTGATTGATCAGCGGACCCTGCTGTTTGCCCTGACCTTTGCCATCAGCATTGTGGCGACCTGGATGGACATCCCCTTGAATGCCTTGGCGGTGCAATACCTGCCGCGTGACGAGCAGTTGCGTGCAGGCAGTATTCGTTCTGCCGCCTTGTTTCTGGGCGCGATCGTCGGGGCGGGGGTGATGGTGCTGGTGCAGGCCCGTTGGGGTTGGCAGGCACCGTTTGCCTTGATGGGCCTGGGGCTGGTGATTGGTTGTTTACCCTTTGTCTTTTTGCGTTCCAAAGCCGGTTTGCAAGCGGCTGAGACTGAGCAGGCACCGCCCGGTTTTGTTGCCGATTGGGTCAGCTTCTTCGGGCAGGAAGGGGCCCGGCAGTGGACCAGCCTGCTACTGACCAGCTTCCCCTTTATTGGCGCTGTCTGGTTCTACTTGAAACCCTTGATGCTGGACCAGGGCATGCCTTTGGAAGAGGTGGCCTGGACGGTCGGGATTGCCGGTGGCATTACCGGTGCCGTGTTCAGCCTGATTGGCGGACGTTTGGCGTCATTTCTGGGTGCCGCGCGTGCCATTCCGATTTATCTGCTGGCGGCCTTGCTGTCTCTGATTCTGTTGATGGTTTCCGTCTGGGCCAAGCTGGGGCCGGTGTGGCTGATCAGCAGCGCCCTGTTGATTGCGGCCAGCATGGGGGCTGTGTCGGCATTGCTTTTTGGGCTGACCATGTTCTTTACCCGTAGACAGCGCAATGCATCGGACTACGGTTTGCAGTCGACCATCTTCACCTTGGCCCGTATGGCCGTTCCCATTGTCGCCGGCATCGTGCTGGACCGTTTCGGTCAGGTTGTCATGCTGGGCGTGCTCACCTTGGGTGTTCTGTTCGCCTTTGTACTGGCTTGGCGCGTTCGCCACAGCGTCGGTGCCAGCACCGAAGTTTTGCTGCGTAGCCAGTAAGTCAGGGTCTGAAAACGCCAGCGTGTGCAGGTTGCGCTGGCGTTCATCGTTTTTGCTCCGTTTCGCATAGAAATTAGAACCCAAAGGCTATTGTGTCATTTTCGGTCATATTTGAGAATAAGTCTTGTTCGTATTCATATGTATTTAACCAGGAGTCATTATGACCTTGCCCCCATTAGTTGAGCCCGGTGAGCCTTTAAGCCGCGAAGAGGTTAACCGTTATAGCCGTCACCTCTTGATTCCCAATGTGGGCATGGAAGGCCAGCGCCGCATCAAAAATGCCAAAGTGCTGGTCATCGGGGCAGGGGGCCTGGGTTCGCCCACCTTGTTGTACTTGGCTGCAGCCGGGGTGGGCACACTGGGCATCATCGACTTTGACCGGGTGGACGAATCCAATTTGCAGCGCCAGATCATTCACACCGTAGACAGCATTGACGAGCTGAAAGTGGAAAGCGCCAAGCGTGCGATTCACAAGCTCAACCCCCATATCAAGGTAGAAACGTATACCGACAGATTGGAACCGGACATGGCGGTCGAGCTGTTCTCGCGCTACGACCTGATTCTGGACGGCACTGACAACTTTGCGACCCGCTATCTGGTCAATGATGCGTGCATGCTGGCCGATAAACCCTATGTCTGGGGTTCGATCTTCCGCTTTGAAGGCCAGGTCTCGGTGTTCTGGGAAAACGCGCCCGGTGGCATAGGTTTGAACTACCGCGACCTGTACCCCGAGCCCCCACCGCCCGAGCTGGCTCCGTCTTGCGCGCAGGGCGGTGTGTTTGGTGTCTTGTGCGCCTCGATTGCCTCCATCATGTCCACCGAAGCCATCAAGCTGATTACCGGCATTGGCGATCCTTTGATCGGCCGCCTGATCGCTTATGACGCACTGGATATGTGCTACCGCGAACTGCCCATCCGCCGCCTGCCCAATCGCAAGCCCGTGACCGAGCTGGGCGATTACCAAACTTTCTGCGGCCTGAATCCACCGGCTGATGCCATGGCCATTCCTGTGCCTGTCATGACTGTGCTGGAGCTGAAAGAACGGCTGGACCAAGAGCAGGCCCCTGTCCTGGTGGACGTGCGCGATCCCAATGAATGGGAAATCGTGAATATTCCTGGCGCGATTCTGATGCCCAAATCGCCCACCGTCGCCGCCGAGATTCTGGCTGCCTTTGGTCCGAATGCGGATCTGGTGATTTCGTGCCGCTCCGGCGCGCGTTCCAGGACCGTGTGCGAAGAGCTGATCAAGTTGAAGGCCCCCAAGGTGCGCAATCTGGAAGGCGGCGTGCTGGCTTGGGTGGAGCAGGTCGCTCCCGAATTGGCGTCTTACTAAGTTCGGGAGGAAGCACATTATGGCCTTGCAGATTCGTCGTTCTGCTCTGGAGCAAGTTCTGAATCATGCCAAGCAGGATCACCCCATCGAGGCATGCGGACTGATCGCCGCCAAGGAGGGTTCGCTGGTGGCCGAGCGTGTGCTGCCCATGCAAAACCGGGCGGCCTCGGAGGTGTTTTATCAGTTCGATTCGCGTGAGCAATTTCAGGTCTACCGCCGTCTGGATGAGGACGATCAGGAGTGTTGCGTGATCTATCACTCTCATACCGCCAGCCAGGCTTTCCCGAGCAAGGATGACATCGATTTTGCGGGCCATCCCGAACTGCATTACCTGATCGTGTCCACCTGGGATCAGGCCACCGTGCCGGTTCGATCCTTCCGGATTATCGACGGCGGTGTGACCGAAGAAACCATCGTGATTGTCTAGGGAACAGCGTCGCTCCCCTAAGGGGAGCGTGCGTCCCGGCTGTTGGAAACCACTATTTCAAAGGAGTTTTAAGCATGTCCGTTTCAGTCTCTATCCCGACCTTGCTGCGTCCACTGACGAACGGCGAGAAGAAAGTCCAGGCTCAGGGCGCTTCGGTAGGCGAAGTGATCGAGCATCTTGAAGGCCAGTTTCCCGGCATCAAGGCGCGCCTGATGAGCGGCGAAGACCTGCACCGTTTCGTGAATATTTACGTGAACGAAGAGGACATCCGTTTCAGTGATGGTCTGAAAACCGCCACTCGTGCTGGCGACAGCCTGACCGTACTGCCTGCCGTAGCAGGGGGCTAAGACCATCTGGTCTGGATTTTCATGGTGCAAGCGCTGGTTTCTGCAATCAGCGCTTGGCGTGCGCATCACTCTGGTTTGGAACTATGTCTGAATTACTACATGGCTGCGGATTGCGTTGGCAGATGGGCTCACAGCCCCCATATTGGCCGGGCTTGCCTGCTGCCTTGAGCCGTCAGGCTCGATTGCTGGGTTTATCTGAACAAGGACAATCCGCAGGCCATCAAGACGAAGCAGCATTCAGTCTGTATTCGCCTGATTTTGGAACGATTAGCACGCATCTGGAAACCGAGGCGGGCGGCATGACGCAAGCCGCGATCAGCGAGCTGAGCATGCAGGCTGCCAGCGGTATCTTGTCCGTGCATGGACGCTCCAGTGGGCTTTCGGGCACGCTGGGCCTGGATTATCTGGCCGTGCTCAGCTCAGCCATGACCCTGCAAGCGACCTTGGCGGCGGCCTTGGGCCAATTGCGCGGCGGGCGTTTTTCTACGGTGTCGGTTTCGCCCTTGGGCTGCGGCCTGCTCAGTATCGGGCAGTATCTGGCCGGGGCAACGGCGGCTCAAGATCCCGAACAGTTATTGGCGGGTAGTTACGATCCCGGCTTGCGGCCTCCCTTTGTTTCGCAAGACGGCGTGGTCTTTGAACTGGAAACCTTGGACCCGCGACCCTGGCGCGCTTTTTGGGAAGCAGTGGGCGTACCGGCCGATCTGGCTGGTCAGGCCTGGAAAGCGTTTTTGCTGCGCTATGCCAAGGCGGTGTGCCCTATGCCAGCGGCATGTTTAAGCAGTCTGCAAGCCCTGAACTTTGCCCGTTTGCAGGAACTGGCCTTGCAGACCGGCATGGCCATCTTGCCGGTACGTACACCGGCTCAACGCCAGAGCGATAGTGATTACGCGGCCTTGGCCGGTCTGTGGCAGCATCAGAGTCATGCCGCGCCCGGCTCATTGAGCACCTTGCCGTCCAAGGCCGATTTGCCCCTGCGTGGTTTGCGGGTGGTGGAGTCCTGCCGTCGGATTCAAGGGCCTATTGCCGGTCACTTGCTGGCGCTGCTGGGGGCGGAAGTGATTCGTCTGGAACCGCCCGGTGGTGATCCCTTGCGTGCCATGCCGCCGTGCGTGGATGGCTGCTCGGTGCGCTTTGATGCGCTCAATCAATTCAAGACGGTGCAGGAAGTGGACATCAAATCGGCTCAAGGCCGCCAGGCCATTTACGAATTGGTGAGCCAGTCTGATGTATTTCTGCATAACTGGGCACCCGGCAAGGCGGCCGAGCTGCAACTGGATGCCCAGGACTTGCACGCGGTGCGCCCGGATCTGGTCTACGCCTATGCGGGCGGTTGGGGTCAGGAGCAAGTGGACGCGCCGGGGACGGACTTCACGGTGCAAGCTTGGTCGGGTATTGCTCACACCATTTCTCAAACCTCGGATGCACAGGGCGGGTCGTTGTTTACGGTGCTGGATGTGCTGGGCGGGGTGATGGCCGCGCTGGGTATCAGTGCCGCCTTGCTGCGCCGGGGCCTGAGCGGGTCGGGCTTGCGGGTCGACAGCTCTTTGCTGGCCACGGCCGATCATCTGGCCCAGGCCGTTTCTCCCATCAGTAAAACCGGCGTGTCGGCGGTGTTCCAGACGGGCGAGGGCTTCATGGTCATCGACTGTCAGGATCAAACGCATCTGCATGCCCTGGCCGGGTGGTTGAATGTGTCGCCCGATGCCGTCTGGACGGTCTTGCCGGATCGTCTTCTGTCCCAGTCTGCCCGTAGCCTGGAAACGCAACTGGATGTGCTGGGCGTACCGGCCCGCCGCGTCCATAGCAATCTGGCGCAACTGCGTGCTGATCCACGCCTGGCGTCCCATTTCCATGACAAGGGCTATTCGTCTATTAATTCTCCCTGGAGGTTTTTATGAATCACGCTGGCATCATCGATCTGGTCCCTGCGTCATTGCGCCAACGCTGGATAGAGGACGGTACCTACCCGAACAAGCCGGTCTTTACGCTGTTTGCGGAAAAAGCTCAGGCTCATCCGGACAAACTGGCGGTGCTCTCGCCCGAAGGCAATATCAGTTATAGCGCCTTGATGGACGCGGCTCTGCGTCTGGCAGGCAGCTTGCGTCGTGCAGGGATTATGGCGGGCGACGTGGTGGCGTATCAGCTCAGCAACCATTGGGTGTGCTGCGCCATTGACCTGGCCGCCGCTGCTTTGGGGGCGATTGTGGCGCCTTTCCCACCCGGACGGGGCAAGCTGGATATTCAGTCGCTGGTGCGTCGTTGCGATGCACGGGCGGTGATTGTGCCGCATGAATATGCAGGCATTGATTTGTGCGAAGTGATCGAGTCCTTGCGGCCTACGCTGCTGTCCTTGCGTGTCCTGATTGTGCAAGGCCCATCGCGTCCGGGCTGGATGACTTTGGATTCCCTGTTCGAGGGCGAACCCCTGGCCTTGTCCGAGTTGCCCGAGGTGTCTCCTAATTCGCCAGTGCGTTTGCTGGTGTCCTCCGGCACGGAGTCCGAACCCAAGCTGGTGGCCTATTCGCATAATGCCCTGGTGGGCGGACGTGGCCGATTCCTGCAACGCATTTCCCCCAATGATGTGGAGTTCCGGGGCATGTATCTGGTGCCGCTGGGTTCTTCATTTGGCTCTACGGCCACCTTCGGTGTGCTGTGCTGGTTGGGAGGTTCTTTGGTGGTCTTGCCCAAGTTTGATGTGCCTAGTGCGATTGCCGCCATCAATGCCTTCAAACCCGGCTTTATTCTGGGCGTGCCCACCATGTTCCAGCGTATTGCGGCAGCGCCTGAGCTGGAGAAGGCCGATAAAGCCAGCTTGCGCGGCTTGATTGTGGGCGGTTCAGTCATTGACGAAGCTACGGTACGCCGTTGCGTGGAAGCGTTTGGGTGCGGCTTTATCAGCCTGTACGGCTCAGCCGATGGGGTGAACTGCCACAACACGCTGGACGATCCCATCGACGTGGTCTTGAGCAGTGTGGGGACCCCTAATCCGCAAGTGTGCGAGATCCGCCTGATTGACGATGAGGGTGCCGAAGTGCCGCAAGGCGAAGTAGGTGAAATTACCGCTCGTGGTCCCTTGAGCCCCATGCAATATGTGAACGCCCCGGAATTGGATGCCCAGTATCGGGACGAACAGGGTTGGGTGAAAACGGGCGATCTGGGTTACATCAATGCCCAAGGGCAGTTGGTACTGGCGGGTCGCAAGAAAGACATCATCATTCGTGGTGGCGCGAACATCAGCCCGGTGCAAATTGAAGGCTTGGTCATGGCTCACCCGGATGTAGTCACTGTGGCTTGCGTGCCGGTTCCCGACGCGGATCTGGGCCAGCGTATTTGCTTGTGCGTGACGGTGCGTGAAGGCGTGCCACGTTTCTCCCTGAAAGAGATTACCGACTTCTTGCGTGAGCAGGGGCTGGAAGTGAACAAGCTGCCGGAGTATCTGCGCTTTTACCGCAGCCTGCCGCTGACGCCTGCAGGCAAGATCGACAAGCGCGCCTTGGCTGCCGATGCGGCTGCATTGGGTTCTGGGGCCAAGACTGCAGCGGGGATAGCAGCATGAGCCACCTTGCCATCTCCAGCGCGGCCTTGAGCCGCAAGCTGCGGCAGTTTGTGGATACCGAGATCATCCCCAACGAGGGCATTCTGGCCCAGGGGGATAATCTGGCCCGCGAGCTGACTCTGGATCTGACACGCCGCGCTCAACAGGCGGGTTTGTTCGGCAGCTTCTACCCTATGCATCGTGGTGGTCGGATCGCCAGTTTGGTTGAGTACCTGCCTGTGGCCGAACAGGAAGGACGCTCTGAATATGGCCCTGGCATTTTCGGGGCAGATGCCACGCTGGATGCGTATATGTTGAGCCATCATGGCTCGGCCAGCGTCAAACAGCGCTTTCTGACGCCCTTGCTCAAGGGGGATGCGGTGTCCAGCTACGCCATGTCCGAGCCGGACAGCATTGGTTCGATTCCGGCCACCATGCAATGTCAGGCTCGCCTGAAAGACGGGCAATGGCATGTGAATGGCCGCAAGTGGTTTATTTGTCGGGCGCAACAGGCCAGCTTTGCGACCGTGGTGGCGCGCAGCGCGGACGGCCCCGTGAATGAGTCCTTGTCCATGGTGATCGTGCCCACGGATGCGGCAGGCTTTAAAGTTGTGCGCCCCTTGCCCTTGCTGGGGCGTTATCAGGGGCAGAACGAGCTGCTGTTCAACAATGTGACCGTGCCGGAGGACTATGTTCTGGGCAGCGCTGGGCAGGGCATTGCCCTGATGCAAAAGCGTCTGGCCCTGGGGCGTATTTTGCGATCCGTGCAATGGCTGGGCTTGGCGCAACGCAGTTTTGAAATCATGTGCGAGCGCATTCACTCGGAGCGCGGAGAACTGGCCCGTCTGGCGGACAAGCAACTGGTTCGGGCGCGGGTCTATCAGGTGTACCGGGCCATTACCTCGGCCCGTTGCTTGCTGCGTGAAGCGGCTGTCAAGTTCGACGCGGGTTTGCCCAATGCGGTGGAGGTGAATGTGGCCAAGCTGGCGTCGTCGGATGCGGTCAGCGCGGCAGCAGATTCCGCCATCCAGATCATGGGGGCCGAAGGGCTGGCCGATTGGAGCCCCTTGTCCGGCATCTATCGGGCAGCGCGTACCACGCATATTCTGGATGGGGCGGACGACGCCTTGATCAGTACCGTTGGAAAGCACTTGCTGCAAGCCCACTACGCCACTCAAGAGATGGCAGATATGAACAAGGCAGTCGCATGATGCTATCGACACGGGCAAGTCGTTCACCCTGGATGCTGGCCAGTTTGATGACTCTGGCGATGGGCATGCCCATGATGGTGTTCTATGCCATCGGCGTCCTGGGCCCGCAAATCATTCAGGATCTGGGCATCTCGCGCGAGCAACTGGGTTGGTTGACCACCAGCACTTTTGGGCTGGCTGCCTTGCTTTCGCCGTGGGCGGGGGCCTTGGTGCAGCGCATGGGCAATCGGCACGGTTTGTTTTTGCTGTTCCTGCTGGTGGCCATGTCCTTCAGCCTGATTGCGGTGTTGCCGGGTTTCTGGGGTGTGCTGACGGCCTTGCTCTTGTGCGGCCTGGCGCAGTCCTTGGCCAACCCGGTGACCAATCAGGCCATTGCCCAGTTGGTACCGGCAGAGCGCAAGGCGGGGCTGGTTGGTATCAAGCAGTCCGGCGTGCAGGCTTCGGCCTTGCTGGCCGGTCTGGTCCTACCCACCCTGGCCTACAAACTGGGGTGGCGGGGGGCGTTTGTGGTGTGGGTACCTGCCATGCTGTGCCTGTCCTACTTTGCCCTGCAGCTTTTGCCAGCCAGAGCCAGCACCGCAGCCGGCAGCATGTCCTGGCGCTTGCCCTGGCCCAGCCAACAACTTTGGCTGTTAATGGCCATTCAGCTGTGCGCGGGTCTGGTGCTGTCGTCCTTCATCACTTTTCTGGGCGTATTTGCGCAGCAACTGGGCGTGTCGCCGTACTGGATAGGGATGCTGGTCAGTGGCTTTGGGGTAATGGGGATTGTGTCCCGAGTGCTCTTGACGCCCATTGCTGCCCGCTTTGGGGATGAAACCTTGTTGCTGGGCATTCTGTTTGTCATCCCGATTGTGGCCTTGTTGCTGATGATGATGGCTGCACCGGACAGGCTCTGGCCCCTGGGAGCCGGGGTGTTGGCCATTGGCTTGACCCTGGTTGCCACCAATGCCATTGCCATGAGCATGTTGCTGCGGGATGCCCGTTTTGGGGCGCCGGCTCGTACCGCAGGGCTGTTGTCCGTCGGGTTTTTTGGCGGCTTTGCCTTTGGTCCGCCACTGTTTGGTGTGCTGCTGCGCTCGCCCGAAGGCTTTGCCGCTGCCTGGCCTTTCCTGATGGGTATTCTGGTATGCGCCAGCTTGTTGTGCCTGATTTTGTACCAGGTTCGTCGCATGGCGAAAGGGGAATGATGGAATGTCTGTAGAGGTATTGGGATCAGCCAGCATCGAGTCCATTTTTGCGAATATGGACCAGATTGCAGAGCAATGTGGGGAGCAGTTTCCCTTGTTCAGACAGTCCTCATCCGAGCAATGGACCTTGTCGCGACGTGGCTCCTGGTTGGGGGGCTTCTGGGCGGGCTTGTGGTGGCGACGCGCCTTGATCAGCGGTCAGGAGCAGGATAGGGAGCAGGCGCTGAACTGGTGTCAGAAGCTGCAAGTCTGGCTGGAAGAGCCCAGCATCAATCGAAGCTTTGTGTTCTGGTATGGCTCCGGCCTGGGCAGCATCTGGCATGGGGATAGAGAGGCCGAAGCCCATGTCGATCAGGCTGCACAAGCTCTGCTGAACAGCTTTGATGCCTCCAGTGGCTTCTGGCCCTTGGGTTCCGGGATGGGGGGCGGGGAGGCGGGCAATCACATGTTGAATGTGGATGCTCTGGCTCCTACGCTTTTAGTGCTGGATGCGCAGGGTGGGCCGGTGGCGCGTCAGTTTGGGCAATGGCATGTGGATGCCTGCCTGCGTTATCTGCAAAAACGCAGCGGAGCCTGGCGCGATACGGTCTTGCTACGCGGGAACGATGTGTTGGCCGAGCAGGGCGCTGAAACCTGGCAACGAGGGCAGGCCTGGGCCATGTTGGGAATGGCAAGCGCAACGCGCTTGTATGACAGAAAGTCCTATGCTCAAGCAGCCCTGAATGCTTGTCGATATTGGCATGAGCGCTGGGGGAGGTTTGCACATGGCTTTTTGACGCAGAAATCTCCGTTAAGCCCGGTAGACCGTTCGGCCTGGGCGATTGCTTCTTTGGCTATGTATGAGCTGTCGCAGATTCTGCCGGAACAAGAATGGCTGCAGGAGCAATCGCGCCTGTATCTGGATGCCTTGCTGACTCCCGAGTTAATTGAGACCGGCCGTTTTGTGGGGCATCTTTATAAAGTTGCGCCGGGGCAGACTGAACTGGTGGAATCGGCATGCGCCAGCTTCTTTTTGCTGGAGGCTTTGCTGGCGCATTCGGCTTGATGCGCTTACAGGTCGGTTGCTTGCTTTACTGAATATGGGCATGGCGTGTCGATAACAAACAGGCCAAAACACAGAAATGGTTTTGGCCTGCTTTGCATTTGAGGAAGCAGCGTATCAGGAAATCTGTAAAGACCCGGTCGCACCCATCAGCAAGTCGATCACATCCGGCGCGGAAATGATTTCAAAGCGTGGGTCCATCTGCTCGGCGCTCAGGCCGTTATGCAGCATGCAGGACTTGCACACGGCCATGCGTCCACCTTGTTCCAGATATTTCTTCAACAGCTCTGCTGCCGGTTCAAAGGGGGCGCCAATACTGATGGGGTCGGCGGCACCGGGTACACCCAGCGCGACTCCTTCAGCCATCAGAATCAGGCAGGCGCTATGTCCCTTCTGAACCGCATTGACAGCCATGGTCAGGGCCACAGTTACTTTGTCGGGATTGCCCTGGGCATGGAACAGCGTCGATACAAAAGCAGCGGGTTTAGGCATCACAATTCTCCTTGTTTCGGTTCAAGACTTGAATTCATTGAATGCGGCAACGGCATTGGCCGCGTACATCACGGATGGACCACCGCCCATATAGATCGCAACCCCCAAGGCTTCATGTACTTCTTCCAGACTGGCTCCCATCTGCGCCAAGGCCTTGCTATGAAAGCCTATGCAGCCCTCGCAATGGGTGGCTACGCCAATTGCCAAGGCTATCAATTCTTTGGTTTTGGCATCAAGGGCACCGCCTGTCATGGCGGCCTTGCCCAGATCTCCAAACCCTTTCATCACGTCGGCTTGGGTCTGACGTAGCTGCGCCAGATTGCTGGAAATGCCTTTGGTCAGTTGCTTGTAGCTAGTTTCACTCATGCATGACTCCTGTCGTATTAACAAAAGCAAAGGAATGCTGAAATTGTTGACTGCATTAATTCAGTATATGCTAAATTAAGATCTATCTAAATTAATGCGCAAGAAAAGCTGGATAAACCATGATCCAAAGCAAATCCGACATCGAGCTGTTGCAAGAGAGCGCTGATCAAGCGGCCGCTTTGTTGCAGGCGGTGGGCAATCCCAAACGCCTGGTGATTCTGTGTCTCTTGATTCAGCAAGGCGAGATGAGTGTGGGAGCACTGAACGAGATGGTGGCGCTAAGCCCCTCGGCCCTGTCGCAGCATTTGGCGCGCATGCGCCAGGAAGGTTTGGTCAGCTACCGGCGCGAGGCGCAAACCCTGTATTACCGCATTGAGGACCCGAATGTCGCCACCTTGATTGGCACCTTGAAAGATATTTTCTGTCCCTGAGCCTGATGGCATCAGGGGCGGGGCGCATCGCCTGCAGGCCATCGCCCGACCCGTTTTCCCCTTGCTTCTTTGTTAAAAGGATTCGCCATGAAAAGCAATGTAGGTGGTTTGGATCGTATTGCTCGTATCGTTGTGGGTGTGGTGCTGATTGCGCTGGCAGTCACGAACGTCATCGGCTGGTGGGGCTGGCTGGGCCTGATTCCTCTGATCACGGGGCTGGTCGGTTTTTGCCCGCTGTACCCCATGCTGGGCCTGAGCACCTGCCCGCTGAAAAAGCGTCAATAGATCAGTCGCTATGGCCTGGTAGCGGGGCATTCCCGCCTGCTCCTTGAAAAGGTTCCTTGTGCTCAAGGAGCCTTTTTATCGCCTGAAAACCCGCCTTGTCTCGCGGATGCGTGGCGGCCAAAGCAAGGCGCTTGGCTGGCCTTTTCGCCAATGTATGATACAAATCTGTTCAATGTGGACATTGTTTAGGTGTATTTATGTCTGGCAACAACGCTGACACGGGCAAGAGCAAAAAGATTCTGATCATTGCTGGCCCGAACGGGGCAGGCAAGACGACGTTTGCGCGCTCTTTCCTCCCGGCCGAGGCGGAGGTGCTGCGTTTTATCAATGCAGATCTGATTGCTGCAGGTTTGTCGCCTTTTGCGCCAGAAAGCGCAGCCATCAAAGCGGGACGTTTGATGCTGGACGAATTGAAAGAAGCGGTTCGCCTGGGCGAGAGCTTCGCGCTGGAAACAACCTTGTCTGGCCAAGGCTATGTGCGTCATATCGAAAAATGGCAGGCGCAGGGCTATCGCGTCAGCTTGTATTTTTTAAGTCTGCCCGATGCGGATATGGCGATCGCGCGGGTGGCAGAACGGGTACGTCAGGGTGGCCATAACATCCCTGAACCCGTCATTCGTCGCCGCTTTGCGGCTGGCATGAAGAACTTCCTGCATCATTATCGGGATACCGTGGATGATTGGGTTTTGTACGATAACGCAGGCAGTGCGCCAGTCCTGTTGGAGTGGGGAGAGAAAGATGAATAAAGAAGATATTTCCAAAGCAAAAAACCCGGACTTGCGGGCTTCGTTGGCCGCCTTGGAGCGTGCAGCGCAGTCGGCACGTTTTGTGGCCATGCAAACCAATACCTCGGTGGTCTTGGTAGAGAACGGCAAGATGATCAAGCTCTCGGCAGAGCAACTGCGGCAGGAAGTCTGCAAGAGTTGATGACGCTGGGCTGCGATCGCGGTCCTGGCCTGCTCGCGCTGTACTTTTGTTGTTGCTGAACAGCTGGTTTTGTGAAGTGCTCAAGAGGGCGATGGGTCTTGTAGACAGGCCTGAGATGGCCGCATGAATATCCGTATAGCGCATGGGATCAGCCAGAAAGCAGGCTGGCAGACTAAGTAGTTACTCCAATCTGCCAGACATCCTTGTCGTCAAGATTGGCTTCAGACCATGCCCGCATCATGCTCCCTATCAGGGTACTGGCTCAAAGTCGCCAAAAACTCCGAAGGCGGATAAGCAAAGGTCTTTTTAAAGGCTACTGAATAAGCGCTCAAACTTTCATAGCCACTTTCCAGCGCCGCCTGCGTGATGGACCTGCCTTGCAGCAGAAACTGGATCGAGGCCATCAAGCGCATCTGTTGCCGCCATTTCCCCAGATTCATCCCCGTGCTTTTCAGAAAGCGCCGATGCAAGGTTTTCGGCGTCAAGGCGTATTGCTGCGCCACCTCATCCATCGTTTTTTGCTGGGCTGGCGAGCGCACCAGGTCTTCGCAAATCCGTCGCATCAATTCCTCTTGCGGCCAGGGCAAATGAAAAGGCAGGGGATGCAGCATGCGCAACTCTTCTATCAATAGCTGTCCCAGTAAGGCGTCTCGTAACGGTGGGTTCTCTTGCGGAATCACCCGCACCAGTGCTGCAATCAATTCACGCACCAGTGGTGTGACATGGATCACGCAATCGTGGTCCGGTAATTGTGCGGCCAGAATTTCATCAATAAATAAACCATGCACATTCACGGCAGTGGTGGCATTGAGCTGATGCGGCACGCCGGGTCGCAACCAGACGGCGGTGGTCGGGGGCACCAGCCACTGGCCGGTGTCGGCCTGTACCAGCAGCACCCCTTCCGTGGCATACAAAAGATGCCCCCGGTGGTGGCGATGGCGGGGCACTTCATGGCCGGCAGGGTAATGCTCGATTACCCCGCTGACCAGCAAGGGCGAGGTATCGGAGTGAGACAAGTCCAGTGCTCGCCCACCGCGTTCAGGGGATGCGTAGCCCATATTCAGGAATGTCCAAAAAAATAAAACAAATGACTATTTTTTGATAGAAGGCCAAGTGTCTTGCAGTCTAAAGTGCTTTTATCGTTTTCATCAAGCACTTTGGGATTGAACCTGTCGTGACTCATTTGCACTTGCTATCGCTAGGCCTACTAGCCCTGACATCCGGTCGGGGTCCGTACGCCTGTGTGTGCGAATGGTCCTATCCTGGTTTCCCCAGACCCCGACTGTAGCCAGCTCCTTGGAGTAGGGAAGCCAGGTATGTCATTCCCTATATTCGAGGTTCCCATGCTGACTGATCCTTCCCACAAATACCGTCCCTTTCCTGTCGTCAATTTGCCCGATCGCCAGTGGCCGCAGCGCACCCTGAGCCAAGCGCCCGTGTGGCTGTCTACCGATTTGCGCGACGGCAACCAGGCCCTGTTCGAACCCATGAATCGCGACCGCAAATTGCGCCTGTTTCAGGAGCTGGTCCGCATTGGTTTCAAGGAAATCGAGGTGGGTTTTCCGTCTGCCTCGCAAACCGATTTTGATATCGTCCGGCAACTGATTGACGAGGGCATGATCCCGAACGACGTCACGCCTATGGTCATTACCCAACTGCGTGAGGATTTGATTGAAACCACGGTACGCAGCGTGGCGGGCGCGCGTCGTGTGATTGTGCATTTCTACAATGCGATTGCCCCCGCTTTCCGGGAAATCGTCTTCAAGATGGAGGTGCCGCAAATCATCGAGATGGTGCGTCACCATGTGGAGCTGTTCAAGCGCCTGACGGCCAAGCACCCGGAAACGGAGTGGGTGCTGCAGTACTCACCTGAAACGTTCTGCATGGCAGAGCTGGAGGTGTCGCTGGCTGTCTGCAATGCGGCTATTGATGCCTGGGACGCGGGCCCAGCGCGGCCCATGATTATCAATCTGCCCACCACGGTGGAAGTGACGACAGCGAACGTCTTTGCTGATCAGATTGAATGGATGGATCGCCATTTGAATAGGCGCGAACATATCGTTCTGTCGGTACACCCGCATAATGATCGCGGAACGGGCGTTGCTTGCGCTGAACAAGCCATGCTGGCCGGCGCACAGCGTGTCGAGGGGTGTCTGTTTGGCAATGGCGAGCGCAGTGGCAATCTGGATGTGGTGACCTTGGCCCTGAATCTGTATACCCAGGGTATCTCTCCGAATCTGGATTTCTCTGACATCTCGGCAGTAGCGCGTATCGCGGAAGAGGCCACGTCCTTGCCCATTCACCCACGTCACCCGTATGTGGGCGATCTGGTCTTTACCGCCTTTTCCGGTTCCCATCAGGACGCGATTGCCAAGGGCTTTGCGGTGCAGAAAGAAGATGCCCCCTGGCGTGTACCTTATCTGCCAGTCGACCCCAAGGATTTGGGCCGCACCTACGACAGTATCGTGCGTGTCAACAGCCAGTCCGGCAAAGGAGGCATCGCTTTTCTGCTGCAACGCGACTACGGCATTGTGATGCCGCGCCGCATGCAGGTGGAGTTCAGTGCCATTGTTCAGCAGATTGCCGATTCCAGCGAAACGGAGCTGAACAGCCAGCAGATTTGGGAACTGTTTGAGACCACCTATCTGCAAGCCAATCAGCGCCAGGGGAACAACAGCTACCGAGCACATCGCCTGTTCGATGAGGCACAAGGGCTGCAGGGCATAGAGCTGCAATGCGTCAATGCCAATGGCGAGACTGAAATCTATACCGGAACGGGCAACGGTCCGATTGCGGCGACAGTGACGGCCTTGAACCTGCCTTTGCGTATCGATAGTTACGAGGAGCGCAGCCTGGGTTCAGGAGCAGACGCTTGCGCGATGGCGATGGTGGAAGCGGTCATGCCCGGTGTGCCTGGTTCGAAATTTGGTGTGGGCAAGCACGCGAATATCATTACGGCCAGTGTGATGGCGGTGATGAATGCGGCGGCACGTTTTGAGGAGGTCGAGGCTTAAGCAGCCATCAAGCTGCGGTGGGCCGCGCCAGCTTCTGTGTGTAATACAACGGCGCGGGCCACCTTTGACGGGTAAGTGGCTCTGAGTCACGGGGCGACTCTGCTCGAAGAATACTTCACATAGCGAGCGGATAAAACCGCATTCACGTCCCTGGCTTACGAAAAACGGACACTCTTTACATTCAAGTAAATGCGATCAAGCAGGCAGTTCGTCTTTTTGATCAACATTCTTGTCTGTGGGCAGGTCTAGATTCACCACCTGGCTTAACCAGCGTGCCACCACCTTCAGTTCATCCTCCGTAAAGCCGTCGGATAGTTGCTGATTCAAGTCCTGCAAGGTTGATTTGGCCTTGATGCTGGCTTCTTCTCCGGCGGGAGTCAGCGTCAGGCAAATCTTGCGCGTATCTACATCGTCCGTCAGGCGTTGAATCAGGCCTGCTGCCTGCATGCGCTTGGACAATCCTGTAATTGCAGCCGGAGCCACTTGCAAGGCGCTGGCCGCTTCTCCCACCGTGACCGAGCCTTGAGAGCGAATCAGGAACAGCATGCCAACTTGGGCCGCGCTGATATCTGTCCATGCCGAGGGCTGCTTCTGAATCCAGCGCTGCAAAGCCTTGTGAGCATGGTTCAACAAAAAGACAAAACGTGGCTGTGATTTCTGGCTCATTGTGGCGATGGCTGAATAGATATCGGTTAGACGTCAGGAATTCGATGCGGGGCCGGATTCGCTTTGTGCGATCAGCCAGTCGACCACTATAGGCCAAAGTGCCTCGGCGTTGCGTTTACGAAAGAAGCCCATGTGACCAATATGCGCCAAACCCAGCTGCTTGTGCTCTATTTGATGCCTTTCTATACGGGCCTTGCCTAGTGGTTCCAACAGCCTGGAAATAGCTTGCGGATTGGCCCAGGGGTCATCATCGAAACCCAGAATCAGCAAGGGAATATCGACCTGGCTAGCGCGTTTTTTGGCATCCAGCTGTGGATCGTCATAAAAATAATGAGGCTTTTGCGTCCAGCGGCTCCATTGCTGCATGACGCCACGTGGAAGGTCCTCGCCAAAGCCCAAACGCCGGGTCGGCATATAGCCGTAAAGGCCGCACAGTACGGGAGTAAGTACCCGCATGATCAGCCCCACCCGAAAGCGCTCCATGGGCTTTTCAATTAAAGCGGTAACCCCCGCATGTGACGCAATCATCACGGCAGCTTTCACGGAGCGAGTCGCGGGGGAGATAGCAATCGCATGGCCGCCAACGCTATGACCAACAGCCAACATGGGCAAGCCGTTAAAACGATGGGCGACCCAGTCTGTGACGTAAACCGCATCCTCCAGCATCCACTCGGACATGGAAACATCGCATTGGCGTATATCCTTCTGACGAGATCGGCCTATACCCCGGTAGTCGTAGCTCAGAACAATGAATCCCAGGCTGTTCAGATGTTCTGCAAAAGGACGATAGAAATCCTGTGGGACGCCGGTGGCGGGGTGAATGATGATGGACGCTTTGGCATCCGGAGCTGGCCATAAGGTCGCGCTGATCGGGTCTTTTCCAGCCTGCTGAATCGTCACCTGTTGCATGCTTGTCTCTAATTTTAGTTAACGTGTTAATGATATTAGAGTGGCTTCAGAAGTGAGTCAATCCGGGCCCAAAGGGGAAAGGGGTTGTTAGTGACGACAGTCAGACCTTACATTTCAGCGACCAACCCCTTGATCGCCTCGATATACCAAGCCTGATCGTTCATCCTGTGCGTCAAGATAATCGGTGAAGTCGCCTGCGGTTCTTCGATCAAGCGGTAGTGCAGATCGTTGCGCAGACGAGCCGAGGTTGGGATCAAGCACAAGCCAGAATCGGCAGCCACCAATCCCAAGGCCGCTTGAATTTCCCCGGCCTCATAAACTTCAGCTGGGCGCACGCTGTGATCGTGCAGCAGGTGCAGAACGTGGTCCGCGAAGCTGGGTCTGGGCTCTTTGGGATACACAATCAGCTTTTGCCCTTGCACTTTTTTCAGGCTCAATGGCTTGTCTGAATTGGCCAGATCCGAGCTGGGGGGAATGGCCAGGGCCAACTGCTCTTCCCGCAACACCGTTCTTTGTACGGATGCATCATTCAGTCGTATTCGCCCAAAACCCACATCAATTCGCCCGGACTTCAAGGCCTCCAGCTGCTGCATGGAGGTCAGCTCCACCGTTTGCATATCCACTTCCGGATATTGATGGCGCAGCTTGCGCATCAAAGCGGGCAGGCCGCCGTACAGGGTCGATGCCACAAAGCCTATTGACAGAGTTTGTCGTTGGTGCAGTCCGATTTGCCGTGTCGTATGCACCAGTTGATCGACCCGGCTCAAGATCTGCAAGGCCTGCTCATAAAATACCCGTCCGGCTTCGGTCAGCCGCAAGGGGCGGTTATTGCGCAGCAACAGTGTGACGCCCAGCTCCTCTTCCAGCAATTGGATCTGTCGGCTAAGCGGGGGCTGGGCCATGTGCAGGCGCTCCGAAGCCCGAGTGAAGTTGCGGGTTTCGGCAACGGCCACAAAATATTTGAGCTGACGTAGATCCATAAGGGAAAACCATACCTAGGCTGAATTGATGGTGTTTAGTTTCTTGATTTTTAATATTTATATCAGAAACTATACTCTAAAGGTATAGAACTAGACCTATTTAGTCTTGGAAATAACGGGCCTGCTTCGTGTTCAATCAAGGCATGGAACACACGCGATCTTCTCAACTATTAGCAGCTCCAGCCCTGATCGAAAGGGTGGAGACTTTGCTGCTGGATCTGCCTACGATCCGTCCTCATCAATTGGCGATGACGACCATGCAAGGCCAGACTTTGATGCTGGTGCGCTTGTACTGTTCGGACGGTACGGTGGGTGTAGGCGAGGGCACGACCATTGGTGGTCTGGCCTACGGTGCCGAGTCGCCCGAAGGTATGAAGCTGGCCATCGACACCTACTTCACTCCCTTGCTGCTGGGCGCCAATGCCAGCGCCGTGCCGGCTTTGATGGCTCGCTTGAACACGGCGATTCAGGATAACCGTTTTGCCAAGAGTGCGGTAGAAACCGCGCTGTTTGATGCCCTGGGCAAGCGCACCGGTCTGCCGGTTTCGCACCTGCTGGGTGGCCGCATGCGCGACAGCCTGCCTGTTGCCTGGACACTGGCCTCGGGTGACACCGCCAAGGATATTGATGAAGCCGAGCGCATGCTGGCGCAGGCTCGTCACCGTATTTTTAAACTCAAGATTGGTCGCCGCCCGGTAAAGGACGATGTGGCGCACGTAGCGGCTATCAAGAAAGCGATGGGTGATCGCGCCGATGTTCGCGTGGATGTGAACATGGCCTGGAGCCCCTTGCAGGCCCAGTACGGTATGGCTGGCCTGGTCGATGCCGGGTGCTCGCTGGTGGAGCAGCCAGTGCGTCGTGCTGATGCTCTGGCCGATCTGAAAGGTCGTTTCCCGATTGCCTTGATGGCCGATGAATCCCTGACCGGCCCGGCCTCCGCCTTTGCACTGGCTCGTGATGGCGCCGCCGACGTGTTCGCGATCAAGATTGAACAGTCCGGTGGTTTGCGTGCAGGTTTGCAAGTAGCAGCGATTGCCGAAGCCGCTGGTATTGAATTGTATGGTGGCACCATGCTGGAAGGCGCGATCGGCACGATTGCCGCAGCCCATGTGTTTGCCACAGTGAACCAATTGCAGTGGGGCACGGAACTGTTCGGGCCCTTGCTCTTGACCGAGGAAATCCTGGCAGAGCCACTGAATTACAGCAATTTTGAATTACAGATACCTCAAGGGCCGGGTTTGGGTATCGTACTGGACGAGGATCGTGTCCAGTATTTCCGCCGCGACAGGACACAAGTCAGTGTTGGCTCGGCTGCCTAGGCGCAATAAGAAGCCAGTCGTAGCGGCTTTGCTTGGAACACTTTTTTCAGGATATTAGGAGACACAGAATGAGCGTTAAAATTTTTGACACCCCCGATGTACAAGACTTCCTGCGTTTGGCCTCTGGCCTGGATCAGCCCGGTGGCAATCCACGCGTCAAGCAGATCATGTACCGCATCATCAGCGATCTGTTCAAGACCATTGAAGATCTGGAAATCACCAACGACGAGTACTGGGCAGCCGTGGCTTACCTGAACCGTCTGGGTACGGCCAGCGAGGCTGGTTTGCTGTCTCCCGGTCTGGGCTTTGACCGTTTCCTGGACATGCGCATGGACGCCATGGACAAGGAACTGGGTCTGGACAACGGTACGCCACGCACCATTGAAGGTCCTTTGTACGTGTCGGGCGCTCCTGTGGCGCAAGGTTTTGTTCGCCTGGATGACGGTTCCGATACCGCTGGCGAAACCCTGATCATGCACGGCGTCGTGGCTGGTGCGGACGGCAAGCCTATTGCGGGTGCTCAGGTTGAAGTCTGGCATGCCAATACCAAAGGCTTTTACTCGCACTTTGACCCCACCGGCGAGCAACAGCCCTTCAATATGCGCCGCACCATCATTACCGATGAAAACGGTCGCTACAAGTTCCAGAGCATTGTGCCCAAGGGCTACGGCTGTCCTCCGGATGGTCCTACCCAAGGCCTGCTGAACGAGCTGGGCCGCCACGGTAACCGTCCTGCGCACATTCACTTCTTTGTGACGGCTCCTGGCCACCGCAAGCTGACCACGCAGATCAATATCGATGGCGACCCGCTGGTGTATGACGACTTCGCCTACGCTACTCGCGATGGTCTGGTGCCACCGCTGACCGAGCACACGGATCCTGCCCGCATCGCTGCCGAAAACCTGGATGGTCCTTTTGCAGAGATCGTGTTTGATATTTCCTTGACCCCCTTGGTCGATGGCAAGGACAACCAGATCGTGAATCGTCCACGTCTGGCTGCCTAAGTCTTGCTTCGGTCCAGGGCCTGTGTTTGCCAAGTCAAACCAGGCCTTGGACTGACTTGTTTTTGCTGTGCCTGACGTAAGGGCTGAGCCCATCCGTAGCGTCAGTGCTTTATACGGAGAACGGAGTGATCGATAAACAGGTAAGCAGTGTTGCACAGGCTTTGCATGATGTGCAGGACGGCGCCACGATTCTGGTCGGTGGTTTTGGAACGGCTGGCATACCCACAGAGTTGATCGACGGTCTGATCGAGCAAGGTGCTCGCGACCTGACTATCGTCAACAACAATGCGGGTAATGGCGATGTGGGGCTGGCGGCTTTGCTTAAAACAGGCCGGGTTCGCAAAATTATTTGCAGCTTCCCCCGTCAGGCTGATTCCTGGGTATTTGATGACTTGTATCGCAGCGGCAAGATCGAGCTGGAGTTGGTGCCTCAAGGCAATCTGGCCGAACGATTGCGCGCCGCCGGTGCGGGTATCGGTGGCTTTTTCTGCCCGACAGGCTATGGCACAGAACTGGCCAAGGGCAAGGAAACACGTTTGATCAATGGTCGCTGGCATGTCTATGAAGAGCCCATTCATGGAGATGTCGCCCTGATCAAGGCCGAGCGGGGGGACCGTTGGGGGAATTTGACCTACCGCATGGCGGCGCGCAACTTTGGTCCGGTCATGGCGACCGCAGCTCGTACCACCATTGCCAGTGTGTTTGAGCTGGCGGAACTGGGTCAACTGGACCCCGAAACCATTGTGACGCCCGGCATTCATGTGCGTCGCGTCGTGGTGGTGCCACGCAGTCGCACAGAAGCAGGTGGGTTCAAGGCATGAACGGACAGAGCATGAAGGGGGACAGCATGACGCTCAATTATCAGCGCCGCAGTAAAGACGAATTGGCGCAGCGCGTCGCCCAGGACATCCATGACGGCGCCTATGTGAATCTGGGTATTGGCATGCCAACTCTGGTAGCCAACCATTTGCCCGCTGGTGTGGAAGTGGTACTGCACAGCGAGAACGGTATCCTGGGCATGGGCCCGGCACCGGCCGCCGGGCAGGAAGATTACGATTTGATCAATGCGGGCAAGCAAGCGGTGACGCTGCTGCCCGGTGGCGCGTTTTTCCATCATGCCGACAGCTTTGGCATGATGCGTGGCGGCCATCTGGATATTTGTGTGCTGGGCGCTTTCCAAGTGTCGGCAACCGGCGATCTGGCCAACTGGAGCACGGGTGAGCCCGGCGCGATTCCCGCCGTAGGCGGTGCCATGGATCTGGCCATTGGCGCGAAACAGACCTGGGTCATGATGGATGTGCTGACCAAGCAAGGCGTCAGCAAGCTGGTTGAACAATGCAGCTACCCCTTGACCGGCCTGGCTTGCGTGAAGCGCGTATATACCGATTTGGCCACCCTGGCTTGCACGCCAGAAGGTTTGCAACTGATTGATCTGGTGCCTGGTTTGACGCATGAAGCGCTGGAAGAAATGATTGGTTTGCCCATTGCCGCGGCAAAGCAGGGAGAGGGCCAATGACGGTCAGCCCCAGCGCCTTGAATACCGAGCGGGGCATGTTCCGCGTCAGCGTGGAAGGTGATCCGCTGGCCCCGGCCCTGATTCTGAGCAACTCCCTGGGCACCACGCAAGAGATGTGGGACCCGCAGGTGGCAGGTTTCGCCCAGTCCTATCGTCTGATCCGTTATGACACCCGTGGTCATGGCGGCAGTCCGGTCACGCCTGGCCCATACCGCTTCAAGGATTTGGGGCGTGATGTGCTGGCGATTCTGGATGCGCTGGATATTGAGCGCGCTGCGTTTTGTGGTCTGTCCATGGGTGGTCACACCGGCTTGTGGTTGGGGGTGAATGCCCCGGAGCGTTTGAATGCGCTGATCGTGTGTAATAGCGCTGCCAAGATTGGTACCGCTCAAGCCTGGCAGGAACGCGCCGAAGCCTTGCGTCAAGGCGGCGCCGCTCAGATGCGTACTTTGGCGGATTCGGCGCCTTCGCGCTGGTTTGGTGAAGCCTTTATCCAGCAATCGCCGGAGCTGGTAAAAGCGATGCAGGATAGTTTGGCCAAGCTGGACCCGCTGGGTTACGCCGCCTGCTGCGATGCCTTGGCCGAGTCGGATCTGCGTGATCAGATCAGCCGTATTTCGGCACCGACCCTGCTGGTCGCTGGCCAATGGGACCCGGTCACCACGGTGGCCGATGCCCAGGCCATGCAAGCCAATATTCCTGGCTCCAAAGTGGCGGTCGTACCGGCCTCGCATCTGTCCAATCTGGAAGCGCCCGAAGCCTTCGAGCGTGCCGTACTGAATTTTTTAGCCCAGGCCTGAGTGCCCGAGCGCTTGTTTTTAGAAAGGAACACCATGCTTTATCTGGTTCACATGATTGTTGATATCCCTGACTCCCTGCCAGCCGAAGAGGCTGCCCGTATCAAGGCTGAAGAAAAAGCCTACTCGCAGGATCTGCAACGCTCGGGCAAGTGGCCGCATATCTGGCGCGTGGTGGGTCAGTACGCCAACTACAGCGTATTCGATGTAGAGAGCAATGAAGAGCTGCACAATCTGCTCAGTGCCTTGCCCTTGTTCCCTTACATGCAGATTTCCGTGACTCCCTTGGCGACGCACCCGTCGGCCATTTAAGTTTCAGGGGCAGTTAAAAGGGCCCCCACGCTCCGCCTTTGGCTTGCGCTCCGCCTCGCGGGCTGCATGCCGCTCGGATTCGCCAGGCACACAGCAGTCCGCAATGGACTACTGTGTGTCCCGGCTCATCCCCGAGGGAGCGCTTTTTACCGGGGGCGCCGAGCCTTAGGGCGGCCCGGCAGTAAAAAACTCAGGCTGCGATCCCAGCGCAGCCTGAGCACCGAGTAAAGTTGAGAATTCAAACAAAAAGACTGGGGAGACAAAACGATGGGATTGAAAAGTGGATCGGCGTCGGTCTGGGTGGCCGGATTTTTGTCGGTGTTGATCGCCTATGCCGGTCCTTTGCTGATCTTTATTCAGGCCGCACAAGTGGGCCGAATTGCAGACGCGGAGTTGATCTCCTGGATTTGGGCGATTTCCATAGGCGCTGGTTTGAGCGGTTTGCTCCTGAGCGCGTATTTGAAGCTGCCCATCATTACAGCCTGGTCCGCACCGGGAACGGCTTTGCTGCTGACTCTGTTTCCAGGCATCACCATGCCTGAAGTGGTGGGGGCGTATCTTAGCGCTGCCTTGATTATCGTCGTCATTGGTCTGACAGGCGGTTTTGAAAAGATTCTTTCCTTCATCCCCAAGGGCATTGCTGCGGGCATGATGGCCGGTATTTTGCTCCAGTTCGGTATGGCGGCGTTCAAGTCCAGCAGCGACATGCCCGCCATCGTATTGGTGATGTTGGCGGTGTACTTGCTGGGCAAGCGTTTTTTGTCGCGTTACGCGATTGTGCTGGTGGCCTTGTCCGGATTTGTGATGGCCATGGCCAGCGGGCAAGTGCATATGGAAGCGTTCCAGCTGGAGCTGGCCAGTCCGGTGTGGGTCAGCCCCGAATTCAATATCGCGACCTTGTTGAGCCTGACCTTGCCCTTGGTGCTGGTCAGTTTGACGGGGCAGTATCTGCCCGGCATGGCGGTCTTGCAGTTGGCGGGTTACCCCACGCCATCACGCCCCGTGTTGGCTGGCACCGGTTTGGCCTCGATGTTGGTGGCCTGTTTTGGGGGCATCACCATTGTGCTGTCGTCCATTACCGCCGCTTTGTGTACGGGCAAGGATGCCCATCCTGATCCCGACAAGCGCTATGTGGCTGGTATTGCCAATGGCGTGTTTTATCTATTGGGCGGCACCTTTGCCGGCTCGATTGTGTATTTATTTACGGCTTTGCCCGCCTCCTTGATTGCAGCCCTGGCGGGTCTGGCGTTGATAGGGGCCATTGTGGCCAATGTGCGGGTGATGGTCAGTGAAAGCGGCTATATCGAGCCGTCTGTCATCACATTTTTAACCACCGCATCAGGTATGAGCTTGTTTGGACTGGGCGCTGCATTTTGGGGCGTGGTGTTTGGCTTGGTGGCTTATCGCCTGCTTGGGTCCAAACATAAGTGAAACAAAAGGAAGAGACTATGAATCAGTTGGCACTATCCCTTGATCAAGTATTGGAGCCTGTGTTGGCCGTGTTGCCACAGCGCCGCTGGGATCTGGATCGTTTGCGCGTTCTCTTGCAATTGAACGTGCCGCCAACGGTGACCGTAGTCGGTAAATACAATCACGGCAAAAGTCGTCTGCTCAATGAGTTGATGGGCAGTGATGTTTTCAATGTGGCTGATCGCCGTGAAACTGTCGCATTGGCCGAGCATGTCCATGAAGGGGTGCGCTGGCTGGATGCGCCCGGTCTGTACGCAGACGTGGCCTTGCAGGACGATGCTCTGGCACGTGAAGCCATGGGTTTGCAGGCGGATATTCGTCTGTTCGTCCACGCGGCCAAAGAGGGCGAGCTGGACGCGCTGGAAAGCAATTTGCTGCAAGAGCTGGCCGCAGACCATCAGCGTTCGCAGCGTCAGAACCTGATGGTCATCAGCCAGATTGACCAGTTGGCCGATGACGAGCAGCAAGAAAAAGTCCTGGGCGCGATTGCGCAACAGTGTTCCGGCATGACACTGCACCCCGTGTCCAGCACCCGCTATCGCCAAGGCCGTGATGGTGGCAAGCAGCGCATGCTGGAGAAAAGCGGAATTCCCGCTTTGCAGGCTTCTTTGGAAGCGGCCTTGAAACGTGTGCCGCAAGCCCGCGAGTTCGAGCGTGAAGCCTTGTTGACCGAGCTGACGCAAGAACTGAACGCCTTGCAGCAAACGCAAGAGCAAAGCCTGCATAGCCTGCAGCAGACGCAAAAGCAGCAGCACATTGATTTTGTGGACGGTCTGCGCACGATTCTGGAAGGCATCGAGAAGGATCTGGAGCCGGTAGTCAATGCCCCCGGCGTGGATCATTCCCTGGTGCCGGATACCTTCGAGTTTGGTTTCAAGATGACGGCAGGCAAGCAAGAGCGTGCCCGTTTGCAGATTGCCTATTCACGTGCGTGTATTGCGATCAATGGGCATCTGGTGGAATACGGTGCCGTAGGCTTGCCAGCGGCCCAACGTACCTCGGTGCGCAGCATGGATACCGTCATGATTGCGGTGATGGGTGTGTCGGTGAAGTACCGAGATGATCTGCGTCGTATTTTCTGCGAGCAGGCGGGTCGCGACAAGCTGGTTCAGGATTTCACCCATTATTTTGAAGTCTCGGATGGCCGTGTTGCTTTGGAGAAGCAGATCGAGGCGACTGAAAATCAGCTTGAGCAAACGCGTCAGGCTTTGGAGGGTCTGTCCACATTGGAGCATGCGTAATGTCGGTGGAAAGCACGTTTATCAAGGCGGTTGCGCAGCTCAATCCTGCCAGTCAGGATATGCAGCCCGCTATTGCCAAGATGGAGCAGTGGCTGGCGGATTTGGGCCAGACGACCGTGGCGCAAGCCTTGTCCTGCACGGCTTTGGCCGAGCAGGGGGCATTGGCGCACAGTGCTCGACAACTGAATCAGCAGTTGCAGGAACAAAAAGAGGCCTGGGCGGCTTCCTGGTCTGCATTGGCACCCGCGCAGGAGTTGGCGGATCGTTTCCGCGATCGCATTATGTTGCTGGTGTTTGGCTCCTTTAATGCCGGTAAAAGCTCCTTGTGTAATTTCCTGGCGGACCGCTTTCGTCGTCAGGGTCATAGCGTGGATTTCTTCCGTCTGGCCGATGGGCAGATGCAGCCCATGCCTGAAGGTTTCCAGGAAGGGGCAACAGAAACCACGGTCGCCTTGCAAGGGGTGTGTCTGGGCGAGAAGCTGGTGTTGCTGGATACCCCCGGTTTGCACTCGGCCAATGCGCATAACGCTGCTTTGACACAGCAGTTTCTGGAAAGCACGGATGCGCTCTTGTGGCTGAGCAGCTCCAGCGCACCGGGGCAGGTTCAGGAACTGGGCGATTTGCTGGTGGAACTGCGCCGCAACAAACCCTTGTTGCCGGTAATCACCCGCAGCGATCGCATCGAGGAAGATGAGATCGACGACGAGATCGTCAAAGTGCTTTGCAACAAGACGGCCGATAACCGCCAGTTGCAGGAAGAGGACGTGATGACGCGGGCAGCGCAGGCGCTGAGCCATTGGGGTCTGAGCAATGAGTTGCTCAAACCGGCCGTTTCCCTGTCCGTGCATATGGCGCGCAGCCAGCAGGACGAAGAGCAGGGCTTGGAGCAAGCGGGTTTCGAGCGCTTGTATCTGGCAGTGCAGAACCTGCTGAAACCTGCCTTGGCATACAAGCAGCGTAAACCTGCCGAGCTGCAATTGCACCATATAGAAGAAGTGATTCTGAGTCCCTTGACGCAAACGCTGGAGCAGGCCGCTACCCAATTGCGTCAGCGTATTGAAGAGCAAACGCTGGTACTGCAAGGAGCCGTGCAAGCTCTGACAGAAGGCACCTGGCGGCGAGTGGTGCCCCAATTGCCCGAAGTACTGGAAAAACATGCCGCCCAGCAAGATGTTGCCGCTGTGCGTACCGAACTTGGCCAGAACTTGAGAGAGGCGTTTGCCGAGTTAAGCCAGACTATCCTGGCGAATTTCCAGTTGATGCAGCCTGACGTGCCGACACTGAATCTGCCTGCGCATATTGGCTATGAAGTGTTCCAGGAGCAGGGGGAAGGGCAAGCGCCGTTGATCGACTACAACCGTCTGTACATGAGCTTGAGTGATGGGGTGATGAATAGTGCCCAGGAGCTGGCGGAACAGGTCGTGGAGCAGGCTGAGCAAAGTCTGGAACAGCTCCAGCAAGAGCTGATTCAATTGGAAAATGCTGTGGCTGAACAGGCCCAGGCTTTGGAGGCAATCAAGCATCAATTGCATACTGCCTGAGCTAGTATTCATTCGGTTTTGCATCGCCATGCAAAGCGCAGATAACAGGCTGGATGGCTGTCAAACCCCAAGCTGATTTCATGGATTGTGGCTTATTTGTTGAAATGCTAATGAGAATTGTTAGCATTTCGATATTTATGTTTTAAATCGAAGATGAAGTCGCTATGATGGTTTGTACAGCATCCATGCCTTTGCAAGAGCCGTTTTACGGCTCTTTGCGTCTGTATCAGGCAAACCTGGATTGCGTAATTTTCTGGGGGCGCACGGCTATGAAACCGAAAACAAGCCACTACTTTTCACCCAATAAGGGAAGCTCGCCTAACTGGCGCCAACACCTGCGCCTGTGGGTTGGACTCATCATCTCCATGGGGGGCGTCTGGGCGCTCTGTCATCAGTTCTGGCTGTACGCACAAGATCACCCGGTGGTCTTGCAGGCCCTGGTGGGCGGCTCCATCGCGGCACTGGCCACAGCACTGGGCACCGTGCCCGTCATGTTTTCTCAAACCATGTCGCAGCGTACGCAAGATACGCTGTATGGCTTTGGGGCGGGGGTGATGCTGGCCGCTTGTGCTTTCTCGCTGGTTCTGCCGGGCCTGGAAGCGGCACAGAACCAGCAAGTGTTTGGCGGTGGTGCCTGGGGCGCGGGCTCCGCCGTGGGCCTGTCCATCTTGTTGGGGGCTGCAGCCTTGATGCTGCTTGATCGCATCCTGCCGCACGAACACTTCATCAAAGGGCGTGAAGGTCCTGGCAGTACGACGTCCACCAAGCTGCGCCGTACCTGGCTGTTTGTGATCGCCATTACGCTGCACAACTTCCCGGAAGGTCTGGCCATTGGCGTGGGCTATGTGGGCAATGAAGGGGTGCGTGCCAATGCGTTGGCTACGGGTATTGCCATTCAGGACGTGCCTGAAGGTTTGGTGGTGGCACTGGCCTTGCTGGCTGCCGGTTACAGCCGTACTTTCTCCGTCGTTTTGGGCATGGCCAGTGGCTTGGTTGAGCCGGTCGGGGCGGTGCTGGGTGCGGTGGCCGTCAGCAGCTCGCTGGTGCTTCTGCCTTTTGGTCTGGGCTTTGCAGCGGGTGCCATGCTGTTTGTCATCAGCCACGAGATCATTCCCGAATCGCACCGGCAAGGACATGAAACCTTTGCAACCGGCGGTTTGATGATCGGTTTTGTCTTGATGATGTTGCTGGATACGGCCTTGGGATAAGCAAGTCCACGCGGAGAAATAGCCTGAACAAGCTTGTCTTGTTTCAGGCTATTTTTTTGGTTTTGGCTGTAGACCCGCGCATGAATGCCTGGCAAGGCTGTGCCCGACAAGGTTTTTGCTCCATAGCTGCTGAACCCTGCATGGCCACAGCACAGCAAGCAGTCCAAACATCAGCCCATAAAGACCTATACTAAGGCCCCTGTTCGGGGCAGTCCCGTACTTGTTTTTTTATCCCGCCTCGTCAGAGCACCTTTTGTCTGCCCAGGCGCTTCTTTGGCAGTGATTTCCAGCATGTTACGCATAGACAATCTCAGTAAAAACTATGGCGACTACCCCGTTTTCAAGGGGCTGACTCATACATTTAAGCCTGGCTGCGTGGCGCTCTGTGAAGAAGACAGTACCGGCAAATCTACCTTGCTGAACATCATTGCAGGCTTGCTCGAGCCGGACACGGGGGAAGTGTGGATAGATGGGCAGTCGCTAATGAAAACACCCCGACAAGCCCGCGCTCGTATGGCTTATGTACCCGACAACTGCATGCTGTTTCCGTCCCAGACGGGCCGTGAACTGCTGGCGCAAATCGCCGCAGAAAAGAACACCCGCGTGGATGATAATGCGCTGGATTTCGCCTACCGATTAGGGTTGGAGCCACACTTGGATAAGCGCTTCGAGCAGATGTCGACAGGCACGCGCCGCAAGGTTTTTCTGACGGCGGCGGCTTTGGGTGACCCGGCTGTGATTCTTGCCGATGGCCCTAGCAATGGCCTGGATACGCAAGCTCGTGCTGCTTTGGCTGAACAATTCGAGATCTGGTCACAAGACCGTGTTGTGCTGTTCGCTAGCTACGATGCCGAATTGGTTGAGGCTTGTGGAGCAGAAGTAATCAATGTTGCCGAGTTAGTTTAGGTCTTGGGTGTGGCCGCCATCTATAAGTAAATCAGCTTTAAGAAAGAGGCAGAGAACGCTTTGGAAAAAGAGCGTCCTCTGCCTCTTTTGCCGTGAGTGTTCCCTGATCAGCCCATAAATTCGGCAATCCTACGGATTCTTTCCGCCGTTCAGATCCCTACTATGGTTCTGCCAAACAAACCAAAAGAAAGGAGACGACATGGCAACAGGATATATTTGGAACACTCTTTACGGCTGGGTAGATACGGGGACGGGCAGTCTTGCCTCGGCCAATCTGGGGGCCCGTTTACAACCGATCAGCCACCACTTGGCCCATCCCGATACGAAGCGCCGCTTTCACGAGCTGGTTTGCGCCTCCGGGCAAATTGATCATCTGACCAGCATCCAGGCCAAGCCTGCACGCGACAAGGATATTTTGCGTGTGCATACGGCAGAGCATCTGGAAAACATGAAGCGTGTCAGTGCCTTGCCAACCGGCGGCGACACCGGCGACGGCATCACCACCATGGGTAATGGCGGCCTTGAAATTGCCATGCTTTCTGCCGGTGGCGCCATTGAGATGGTCAAGAAAGTGGTCAGTCGTGAAGTCAGTAATGGCTACGCACTGGTAAACCCACCCGGCCACCACGCACCCCGTGCTGGTGCGATGGGTTTTTGCATTTTTAATAACACCTCGGTGGCCGCGGCGTACGCTCGCGAAGAACTGGGCCTGGATCGTGTCGCGATTCTGGATTGGGACGTGCATCACGGTAATGGTACGCAGGATATCTGGTGGAATGACCCTTCGGTTCTGACTATTTCCCTGCACCAGCATCTATGCTTCCCGGCCAATAGCGGTTTTACGACTGAGCGCGGCGAGGGCGAAGGCTTGGGCTACAACCTGAATATCCCATTGCCTCCTGGCGGTGGGAATGCCGCCTACCTCTATGCCATGGAAAAAGTGGTACTGCCTGCGCTGCGCGCCTATAAACCGCAGCTGATTATCGTGGGCTCGGGCTTTGATGCCAGCATGATGGACCCGCTGGCACGCATGATGGTGACGGCTTCCGGTTTCCGTCAGATGGCACGTCAAATTATCGACTGCGCCGAGGAAGTGTGTGAAGGTCGTATCGCTTTTGTGCAGGAAGGGGGGTACAGCCCGCATTACTTGCCATTCTGCGGTCAGGCTGTCATCGAGGAGCTGACCGGTGTACGTACGCTGGCTGATCCTTACGCGGACTTTCTGGGCGGGATGGGCGGCGATACGCTACTGGATGCGGAACGTGCTTGCGTGGACGAAGCCGCAGGCTTGTTGAGCGGTCTACGCTAATACGCCGTGATGTTCATGGTTTGAACGCTACCCCGGACCTTGTCGTTTAATGGCAGAGTCCGGGCACGGCAGCCAGGATAGCACCATGCGCATCCGGCACATACCAGTGATTCAGAGCCGCTTTAACAGCGGCTTCTGTGCGTCTGGTAATGCCCAGCTTGCGCAGCAAGGACGTGACATGCGAATGCACAGTGCGTTCGCTTAAAAACAGACTGGCCGCAATTTCCCGGTCGGTATAGCCCGTTACCAGCCAGCCCAGTACTTGCATTTCCTTGGCACTGAGCGCGGCGGGCAAGGGAGCGGGGACCAGTCGAACCAGAACATCCCCCTTGGGAAAACGCTGTGCTTGCAGTCGATAGCTTCGTTTGCCTTCCAACCAGAACGCTTGCAAGGTCGAGGTCTCCTGGCCCATGAAGGACAAGGCTTTAGCCAGTGCGGGGCTGAATTGGGAGGCATTGGAGAGCATGTCTTCACGCATGATCAGGCCGCCTGCCTGTGGCACCAAATGCAAGACGATGCCGTTTTGCGCGACCATGTTTTGCATGGCCTCTTCCAGCAGGATTTTTGCGCCCAGCGCCAGCGTGCGGACGTGACGATTGAAGCTGCCGGACTGTTGGGAAGAAAAGTGAATCATCCCCAGATAGGAATCCCCGCGCTGCAGTTCTACCGTCATGCCATCCTGAAATCCACCACGCAGCAGAGCATCGGTATAGATAGCAGTGCTGCGAAAAGGAGGATCCATGGTGTCCGAGCACTCGGAAATGGAGGGGGGTAGCAAATCGTGGGGAGAGGCTTGCGCCGTAAATCCGGGTGGATAGATTTGCGGAAAGCCCGTCCCCAAGGCAGAGGCACAGTTCAGGTTATAGCCTTCACAATGCAATTCCAGATGCGTACGGCTTTGTGGTGCACAGCCCAGAAGCTGCACCGCATCGAAGTGAAACAGGGAACGTAGGGATTGAATACGATCGTAGAGACTCAACATGTGGGGGCCTGGGGATGTGTGTGGTAAGGGTGCTAACAATCAACATAGCGTTTGGTGATGCAGTGCGCAATTGGGCCAAACCCAGGCGTGGATGCTGGACTGTGTAGGGATGTGCCCCTAAAGCCAAAACCCTCCGAAACTGGAGGGTTGCTTGAAAAGGCAACAAGCTAAAGTGCTTGTTGCTACCTGTCTCCGAGTAAGGCGACAGGGTTTGACGGGGCGTAAAACCGCTTTATTTAACGGCTTCCAGGTATCGTCTCAGCACTTCGGGCCAATTAATCACATTGAAAAAGGCCGCAATGTATTCAGGCCGACGATTCTGATACTTCAGGTAGTAGGCGTGTTCCCACACGTCCAGGCCCAGTATGGGCGTGTTGCCGTGCATCAGCGGGCTGTCCTGATTACCGGTGCTCTCTACCACCAGCTTCTTTTCCGGGGTGACACTGAGCCAAGCCCAGCCACTACCAAAACGTGAGATCGCCGCTTTGGTAAAGGCATCCTTGAATGACTCGAAACCGCCCAGATCCCGGTCTATGGGATAAGCCAGATCGTTGGGAAGGGTGCTATCGGCATCGGGCGTCATGACGGTCCAGAACAAGCTGTGGTTGGCATGACCGCCACCATTGTTGCGCACGACATTGCGCAGGGATTCAGGCAAGGTATCCAGCCCGGCTACCAGCTCATCAATAGGTGGGTAGGGCAAGTTGGCCGCTTCCAGTGCCGCATTCAGATTATTGATATAGGTCTGGTGATGTTTGCTGTAGTGAATCTCCATGGTCTGGGTGTCGATATGCGGCTCCAGAGCATGGTAGGCATAAGGCAGGGCAGGTAAGGTGTAAGACAAGACGCACTCCTCGATAAACCCCAGGCCGGTGGCGCCTGGGGGACAGAATGAAACTAATGAGAAAAAGAGCGTTCCTGCGGGCTGACCGCCCCTAAGAACAGGGCAGAGCAGGTAGGGACATGATGGGGGTAGCGTCGCGCATAGCGGGCCAGTTCGGCATAAGTGCGGCGGCTGTGTTGCCAGGCAGCCATGCGCCAGTCGTCCGCCAGACGGGTATTGGCAGCGGCGCAGCACAAGGTTTCATGAGCTGTGCACAGGTGCAGACCCTGTTCGTCACTTTGACCCAGTTGCTCGCAGGCATCGGCCAGATTCAAATGGGCAATGACCCAGGCGGCAATGGTGGCGTCGGCCCCTTCGCAAGAGCCAAACAGCAGCGGTTTCACATACGCACGAGCTTGCTGATAGTGCGTGATGGCATCGGTGTAATTGTGGGATTGAAAGGCCTGGTTGCCCTGTGTGATCAAATTGCGCCAGGAGGCCAGTTCGTCGCGTTGGGTAAGAGCGTGTTGGGACTGTTGGGCGAGTGTCTGCATGCATTGCTCCTGATAAAAGGTAGCGCATCAATAATGAAATTAATGATAATGATTTGCATTTATATTATCAAGGTAATCCCAAAAGCAAATCGTAAGCAGATCAAACGTCAGGCAAAAAAGGAGGGGGAGCACTTCTTAAAGCCAATATCAGTGCGGCTTTGCGGGCAGGGTGAGCGTGCTTAGGTGTATACCCGTAGCGTGAAGACTCTTGCCTCAGATCAAGGCCAGGATGGCCGCCAGGCAAGAAAAAAGGCTGAAAGCCCGGGAGCTTTCAGCCTTGATATCAGCTTGTCTGAATGGTCTTAACGACGTTTTACCGACAGCTCATATTCCATATCCTGGTCGTAACTGCCCAAGGACATGGCTTTGACTTCGTATTCGCCCGCTTCCAGCTGGACTTCCAGACGTGCGTTCATGTCGCCGCCGCTATCATCGTCTTCAGCAATGGTTTGACCGTCTTTACGCAGCACCAGGTAGGTATCGAAGATAGGCGAGGTCATGTCAATGACGTAGCTGCCAGGTTGACGTACGGTCAACTGGTAGCTGTCGCTGGTGATGCCTTGCAGCATCAGAGCCTGGCGAGGCTCACCCACACGGATGGTTCCGCCGCCGGCATTGGCAGGGACTTCATCAGCCGAGGCGGACAGGGCAAACAGACCAGCCTGGTTGGAGCCAGAAATCTTCACCTGGTGTTCGCCTGCAGCCAGTACGCCGCGGACGCGTTGTTGGCCGGCTTCATCACCGTATTGGTTGGCACTGGTGGAGTCTACTTCCATCGTGGCCTGGAAGCCCTGGGCGTCCATTTGCACGGTGACCAGTTTGGGTTCGGACAAGGTGAAGCTGTAGGTTTGGGTTTCACCCGTGAACAGGCCGGTTTTGCCATCGCCGTCCAGAGTCAGACTGTCGCCGTTTTTCAGCTCGATCTCGCCAGACATTTCTTCAGGTTTGATCTCCAGCGAGAAACCGCCCTGGAAGTTTTGTGCGCCCATGGCCGAGCTGGCCTGCACGATGTATTCGCCGGCTTTCAGGTACACCTGCAAGCGTGCATCGGTACCGCCACCGCTGTCATCGTCCGAGGCCAATTCCATGCCGCGACGATCCATCAACTTCAGATAGGCGTCCATGCTGTTTTGCTCGGCCTTCATGGCCAGGCTGTACAAGCCGTCCTTGTCGATATTCAAGCGGTAACGCTTCTGGCCGCCCAGTGCCCAGTCATGAATGGTCTGGTCTTGAGTCAAAGGCTCGCCGGTGTAGGCTTTCAGGGTATCGACGACGACCTGGAACGGACCGTAGGAACTGGTGTTGAAGCCGCTGACAACCACTTGGTAGGTGTCGTTGAAATCCGCCTTGAAGCCCAGTGTGGTGGCCTGGCCTTTGGTTTCGCTATCGGGGCAGTCTTCGCAGCGCTGGGTACGGGTGACCAGTTCGCCGTTGCGCAGCACGCTGATTTGCGGGCGCAGGGGACCGCTCACGCTGATCTTGATGATCTGGCCGGCTTCAGCCTTCACATCAAACAGGCTGCTGCGTACGCCATCGCTCAGGTTCAAGAAGCTCTTGCTGGTCAATTCGCCGGAGACGGATTGGCCCAATACCAGGGTTTGAGCAGCACCTATGCTGCTGGGGGCGCTGCTGACCGGGCCGCTGGCCGGTACGGGTACGTTTTTGGCGTAATAAATCGCGCCACCGGCGCCGATGACGACGCCCAACAGGGCTGCAAATAAGGTAGTTGGCTTCATGATCTCTGAAGAGTAGCTAAAAGAGTAAGGCACCGATAAGCCGGTGGCCGTTAGCGGGCGATTGTACTGGAGCTGAGAGAGCCAGCGCACACTGTTGCAACAAGATACTACGATATGGCCCTGGATTCCGGGTTTATGGTTGGGGCTTGGATCAATAACTGGATTCGTTTCCTGGCCCGGCTTTGTCTTGAAAGCCCGGCGCATGCCTGCGTACTTTGTTACGTTTTAAGCGGATGCTTCGCTCCTCAAGGCTGCACATAGTCTTGGCTGATGAAGGCAGGGGCCTCGCTAAAGGACTGTCCACCTCCTGGTGGTGGAGCCTGGGTCAATGCTACTTGCACCCATTTGCCGTGACGGCGTTCCAATAATCGATAGCGCTGCTCGGGACCAATCGGACGACTGGCCAGGTAAAGGGTGCCGTTTTGCTTGTACAGAACGGGCTGGGACGCGGATTGCTTGTCCACTTCCTGTTCCTGCCCTTGATCAAGTAGCACAATGGCACCACCCGGACTCTTTTGAATCGCCACAACAACCTGTTCTTTTTCGCCCAGGCTAAGAGCGGGCGTGCCTACGTAGTTCAAACCCAGATCTTGCGGATGAGACCAGCGTTGCTGGCTGTCTTGGCTCAGGCGCTGCAAGTGCTGGCTTTGGCGATCCCGCATATACAGCTCAATCTGACCGTGTGCATTCAGGATAGAAGCCAGTCCGCCGCTGATGGGAGGGACCGGAACCGCTTGCCAGGCCTGCCATGTCGAATCATTTTGCTGAGAGGTCTGGAAAAGCTGGCCTTGCAGATTGCTGGCAAATACATGGGCGCGTCCCTGTTTATCCAGGCTTAGAGTGGCGGGGTAGGCGGCCTGTTCCAGTGCAGGGAGAGCTTTCCAGGCACTCCAGCCGTAATCAGGCTGACGGGCGGCGCTCCAGTAAAAGCGGCCATCGGTACCCATGGCCAAAGCCTGGCTGTCACGGCGGCTGACCATCGGCGTGTGCAGTACGCGTGGGCCGGGTATTTTTTGCCAGGCCAACCAGTCATCCTCATCTGGGGCACGGCTGAACCAGACTTGCCCGCTTGCATCGCGTGCAAACAGGCCGGGGCTGCCGTCTGCATACTGGAAGGCGTTCAAGGCATCCGCTGTGCGTCCGCCCAGGGTGGTCCAGCGCTGTTCTTGCACATCCCATTGATTGATGGCGTCGTTTTGTTCACCCGAGACGAAAAAGCTGAGCCTGCCTTCCTTGTCACTTAACAGGCTGGCCGGATAGTCGGCACGGCTGGTGTAGTAACTACGTTGTACCCAGGCGGCGGCAGGACCAGCGGGTTCCTGGCACACAGCGGGGCCTTTGCAGGCGTGTTGATCATGCCAGGCGTAGCGCCGGAAAATCTCGGTTTTGCTGTGAATTTCATTCAAGGTCAGATTGCGGGCCTGTTCTTGAATCGGGTAGTCCACATAGCCAATTTGCGCGTAATTGCCGGGGGCGGCCAGCATGGCTTCCCGAACCAGTCGGGCGCTGGCGATATGGTCCGGGTGCCCGTGTCCGCTACAACGCCAGCACAGCTGGGTGTAAGGCACGGGATTGGTGTCATCCAGATAGCGAACGCTGGTAGGCCGATACAGTCGTATCAAGGCCGCCAGCGTTTGAACCAGCTGCTCGCGGTTCAATGTTTGTTGAGGACTATCCAGTGTTTGTACGGTTTGGCCGGGTACGGATTCTGCACGGCTCAAGGGAGTCAGGCTTCCCCAGCCGGGGCCCAGCCAAGGGTCTTGCAGACGCAAATGACTAAGCTGAATGCCCGGCCTGGCTCGCAAGGTAAATTGCGCGATCGAGGCACTGCCGACCATCAAGCGGGTTTGCTGCCATTCATTGACCAGCCCGGCCATATAGGCATAGGCGGCGCGCACACCTTGCTCGCGGCTGTACATATATTCCAGCCCGCCTTTGCGTTCACTGGCGGTCAGATACAGAACCTGCATGCAGCCACCTGCCTGGATATTGCTGGACAGGTCCGGGTTCATGAACAGCAGATCGTCATCCATATGGCCCACGACGACCAGATCCCGGCTGCCGTGACAAGCGTCGGCGGCCTGGGCAGAAAACGACAAGAGCAAAGCACACAGTCCGCCAAGCAGCCTGTGTTTCAGGGAAGGACCAGCCGAAAAGGCGAGATACATGAGGATGAGAGCGCGGAAAAAACAAGGATCAGAACGATCCGTCCCGCGTTGCTTGCAGAGGGTGCAAACAACGTGCCTGCTTAGTATAAGCAGGCACGGTCAGGCAGAAAATAAAGATAAACGGTGCCAGGGACTTTGCTTTTTAAAGTGTGGCGCCGACGCTGCGATCAGTTCAATCTGGGGCGAATCAACATGGGGGCAAACTGATGCAGGTAATTGAGCATGGCCAGAATCCAGCATAGGCCAGCCGCATGCAGCAAGGGCAGGCTCCAACTGCTTGGGATCAGGGCCAGCAAGCGCAAGACGCAGGCGGCAATCAGGAAACCGTAACCCAGCACCACTTTGGGTGTGGCACGCAAGGGGCGGCCTAAATGACCCAGGGCAGTACGGGTCAGCATGCCAATAATCATCACGCTGAAACCTGCCAGACCCACAATATGTACCGGCCAGGCTGCGCGCAGAATCCAGCCTGCTTCATATGCCGCAGCACTTAATAGACCCAGTGCCAGACCGGCATAGCCCAGGTACAGAATCCACAGTAGTGGCGTATTGCGGCTGGCCCAGGGTTTCCAGCGTACCCACTGGAAGCAGGCGATCAAGCCCAAAGCAGCCAGAACCAGGGCTAATGACAAACGCCAGGGGCTCAGCGACAAGGCAATGGCGATGGCACTCAAGCCCATTTGCCAATGGCCGCTACGAGTTTGAGCAGGCAGGCTCAGGCCCGGCAAGGCGCGCATGGCAAAGAAGGGGATGATGCGACGGGCAATCAGCAAGGTGATCAAGCCCATGGTCCAGAAGCCACTGTAGAAGTAGGGCATGGGGTCTTGCCCTTGCATCAGGCTGTACATGAACAGCGCATGGCTAAGACCCAAAGCCAGCATGGCGAGCGGAATACCGTAATTGCGCTTGTTGCGGGCGATCAGGATGACGCGCCCCAGTTCAGCTGCGGCAATGGCAAAAAAGAGGGCATCGAGCAGCAATGCCGCCATCATGCCATGGGGAAGTAGCAGGCTGAAGCGCGCCAGAATCCAGATCAGACACAAGGCCCCTAAAGAGGGGCCACGCAAGGTGGGTTGCCCCGTCCAGGTGGCGCTGGCAGTCAGCAAAAATCCCACGGCAATGGTGCCGATAAAGGCCCAGAGCATTTCATGGGCGTGCCAGTACAGGGAAGGGATGGCCGCATTGGCCAGCCATCCGGGCGTATAGAGCCAGAGCGCAATGCTGGCAGCGCCCCAAAGCGTGGCTAAAAGATAGAGGGGACGAAATCCCAGTTCCAGGAATGCGCGCCATTCTGGGCGGGTAGAGGCGGGGGAGGCAGTCAAAGGAGTCATGGCAGATCAGTTATAAGATGTATTTTAAATATATCTTAAAGGCCGAATAAAACATAGTCTCTTCAAGTGATGTTCAGCCTTATTCTTTGTCGCTCATATCCAGGGTGCTGTCTATCATCTTGCGCAGCAGATAGACGATGGCCACGCGTTCTGCGGGGTTCAGATTGCCCATGGTCAGTTCGCTGATGGTATGGGCGCGAGGGATGACACGATCGAGCAGGTCCAGCCCTTCCTGGGTCAGCTCCACAATGACCTTGCGTCTGTCGTCCTTGTCCGGTGCCAGTTCAATCAGGTTGCGTGATTTCAGGCGCTGAATAATGCCCCGTATGGTGGCCTGGTCGACCGCCGTCGCTTCGACCAGCTCGGTTTGCGAGCTGGGTCCATGGTCGCGCAGAGCGCAGAGCGTCACGAACTGAATCGCAGTTAGTTGGCTGTCGCCCACGTAATGCTGAAAGATGGCCGTATGCCGCTGGCCCGCCTTGCGCAGCAGGTGGCCGATTTGTTCGGTGACATCGTAGGACAAGGTTTGAGGCTCAGAAATGGGGGAGGTAGGCTGCATAGTCTTTCTGTCTTGTTGTGGAATGGGCAGGCCAGTTAAAGAACAACTGAGCAAGTATACCTTCCTGAGGACCGGTTCACGTCTGATCCAGATCAGTTATTTCGCGTTTAAAGCATCTGTTATTTCAGGGTGTGCACCGCAATAAATGAGTCTACACACTGTTAAATCGGAAAATTAAATAAATTTGAGGTATGGATATTCAAGGCTCGTTTTTGTTTTTGATTTTTTAATTAACTTCTTGATATTATTGTTTTAATAGCTTGTTTAAAGCTTCTTTATGGGCTGTTTAAATCTCCTTTGGATAGGTGTAAACCCTAGCTCAATCACCTGTTTTCATGCTTAAACTTAGTGTGTACACTACTAAAAAAACATGTGGTGAGCACTTTTGATGAGTGCCGTGATTTGGAGCTAACGATGGAAAAAACAGTCAAGATTGCGATTGTAGGGGCCGGTCTTGGCGGAGCCGCTGCGGCGACTCTGTTGCAGCAAGCTGGCTTTGAGGTAGAAGTATTTGAGCAGGCGCCAGAATTCTCGCGTTTGGGTGCCGGTATCCACGTGGGCCCCAACGTGATGAAGATTTTCCGCCGCATGGGTCTGGAAAAAGCGCTGGACGATATGGGTTCGCACCCGGATTTCTGGTTCAGTCGTGATGGCGAAACGGGTGACTACCTGTCCCGTATCCCTTTGGGTGAATTTGCCAAGAAAGAATACGGTGCGTCGTACATCACCGTGCACCGTGGCGATATGCACGCTTTGCAAATTGACAGCATCAAGCCGGGCACCGTGCACTTTGGCAAGCGGTTGCAAAATCTGGTGGACCGTGGTGACGACGTTTTGCTGGAATTTGCCGATGGCACCAGCGTAACGGCTGACATTGTGATTGGTGCCGATGGCATCCACTCCAAGATCCGTGAAACCCTGCTGGGTGTAGAAGACCCGATTTACAGCGGCTGGGTGGCACACCGTGCCCTGATCCGTGGCGAAAACCTGGCTCGCTTTGCCGACGAGTTCGAGGACTGTGTGAAATGGTGGACAGACGACCGTCACATGATGGTGTACTACACCACTGGCAAACGTGATGAATACTATTTTGTGACTGGCGTGCCACATCCTGCCTGGGATTTCCAGGGTGCGTACGTAGACAGCTCGCAAGAAGAGATGCTGGCCGCATTTGAAGGCTATCATTCCACGGTTCAGAATCTGATCAAATCGACTGAAAGCATTACCAAGTGGCCATTGCGTAACCGTAATCCGCTGCCTTTGTGGAGCCGTGGTCGTTTGGTCATGTTGGGCGATGCATGTCACCCCATGAAGCCTCACATGGCTCAAGGGGCTTGCATGGCGATTGAGGATGCCGCCATGTTGACGCGCTGCTTGCAAGAGACCGGCTTGTCGGATTTCCGTACGGCTTTCGATCTGTACGAGCTCAACCGCAAAGAGCGTGCGACTCGTGTTCAGTCTGTCTCCAACGCCAATACCTTCTTGCGTACGCAAGAGGATCCGGCCTGGGTTTACGGCTACGACCTGTACGGTCAGGACCTGAAGTCCAGCTAAGCAGTGCACGGTGCTGAGTCCGGGAGCGATCCGGGCTCAGCGCATCAATCTGATCGGGTCCCGCTGTGTCTGGCCTGCCTTTATAGATAAAGCAGGTATGTCCAGTCGGGAGTCACCGTTGATACATCATTCTTCATCTGTAAACGGTCTGCAGCCCAATGGGGGGAATGCGGACGCGTTCAGGGCCCTGCTGTGTTCTGTCAGGCGCTGTTCTTAGGCAGTTTTCTGGTTCACCAGGCATACCAATAATTATCTGGAGATATACAAGGTGCATTCATCTATCCAAAGTCCCACGGCTGTGCCTGCAGGTCGGGACGGAAACGGAGATCTCTATAAGAAGATCGTCTGGCGTCTGATCCCCTTTCTGTGCTTTTGTTATTTGGCTGCTTATCTGGACCGCATCAACGTGGGTTTTGCCAAGCTGCAGATGCTCGATCATTTGCAGTGGAGTGAAACGGCTTACGGTCTGGGTGCTGGCCTGTTCTTTCTGGGCTACATCCTGTTTGAGGTACCCAGCAACCTGATTCTGGAACGTGTGGGTGCCAAGCTGTGGATTGCCCGCATCATGATTACCTGGGGTCTGCTCTCTGGCCTGACCATGTTTGTCACCTCGCCGACGCAGTTCTACATTCTGCGTTTTGTGCTGGGTGCGGCAGAAGCCGGTTTCCTGCCAGGTGTGTTGTATTACCTGACCCTTTGGTTTCCTACTTACCGACGCGGCAAGATCATTGCCTTGTTCATGATTGGCCTGCCTTTGTCCAGCGTGATTGGTGGTCCTTTGTCCGGCTGGATTATTGGTCACTTTGATCACATGAACGGTTGGCGTGGTTGGCAGTGGCTGTTCCTTTTGGAGGCGATTCCTAGCGTGCTGCTCGGTTTCCTGACTTTCTGGGCCTTGCCAAACAACTATCAGTCTGCGAAATGGCTGAGTAATGATGAAAAATCTCGTCTGGCTGCTGACCTGGCTGCCGACGATGCCGAAGGCAAGGGTGTCAAGCACAGCTTTAAAGATGGTTTCTTCAACCTGAAGGTGTGGATGCTGGGCGGGATCGACTTCTCCATTCTATTGGGTACCTACTCCATCAGCTTCTGGATGCCGTCCTTTATTCGTGCGGCAGGTGTGCAGGATCCTTTCCAGATTGGCTTGATGACGGCGATTCCATCGCTGGCCGGTGTGGTGGGCATGCTGATGATTGGTGCCAGCTCGGACCGTTGCCGTGAACGCCGTTGGCACTTGATCGTGCCGCTGACTATCGGTGCGGTTGCGCTGGTTGCCAGTACCTTTGTGGCTCATCATGCCTGGTTGACCGTTCTGGCCTTCACCGTCGCTTCGGCTGTGATTATGGGTGCTGTGCCTGTGTTCTTCAGCTTGCCAGCGACGTTCCTGAAAGGCACTGCCGCAGCGACCGGTTTTGCTCTGGCATGTTCCTTGGCTAATATCGCCGGTCTGGTCAGCAACTCCCTGATTGGTTGGGTGACCGACCTGACAGGCTCGGGCAGCGCCGCTTTGTGGCTGTTTGCCGGTAGCTTGATGGTGAGCTGCTTGTTGGCATTCGCCTTGCCAGCCAAACAGGTGAACCGCTAAGTTGCTGTTTGCTCCTGTCGTCTGAAACACAAAAACATACCCGGCTGTTAGCCGGGTATGTTTTTTTATGGTTGCGGCGTCTTGGGTACGCCGCTTTGCCGAACCACGGTGTCAGGCTTGTGACCGAACACCAATCAGGTTCAGGCAGTAACTTTGCTGCCCTGTTGCAACCAGGCTTGCAAATCAACAGTTTCGTACAAAACCTGTGCGCTTAGAACACGTATGCCGTGCGGGCCGCTATCCAGAATGCGGTGTTCGCCTTTGGCTTGTTGCAGTTCCAGTTCGCTGTCAGGCAGCGTCATCAGGTGGCGGGCCACGGTAAACAGCTGCTCGGGTGGGCAGCACGGGCTGGACTCAAAGTGTCCGATTTCTTTACCGTTTTGGCGGATGATCAGGCGTAGTGGATTCATGATGTTGTTGCCGTATCGGAGACGGGCCAGTAAAAGTTATTGGGCGTGGCGCGTGCACCAAAAATGGCTTGTCCAACGCGCACAATCGTGGAGCCTTCGGAAATAGCGACTTCATAGTCACCCGACATACCCATGGACAGCTCACGGATGTTTTCCGCGTGGGCAATGTCATTGCGCAATTGATCGCGCAAATTGCGCAGCAGGGCAAAACAAGGCCGTACCCGTTCCGGGTCAGCGTCCATCAAGGCCAAGGTCATCAGGCCTTTGACTTTCAAAGCAGAAAACTGTGGTAATTCGCGGACAAAAGCATGGACTTCTTCCGGGGGTAAACCGAACTTGCTGTCCTCGTTGGAGGTGTTTACCTGGACGAAAACGTCCAGACTGCGGCCTTCAATTTGCAAGCGGCGGTCCAGGGCTTCTGCGGTCTTGAGCTTGTCCAGTGCATGAAATTCAGAAGCAAAGCGTGCAACAGACTTGGCTTTATTGCTTTGCAGGTGTCCAATAACAGCCCATTCCAAATCTGGCAGTTCTTCGCGCAGGGCTTCGTACTTGCCTTCGGCCTCTTGCACCTTGTTCTCGCCCAGCAATCGGCAACCAGCCTGGTAAGCCAGGCGGATGCGATCAATCCCGAAGGTTTTGCTGACGGTGAGCAAACGTACATCGCCAGCGGCACGCCCGTAGCGCACACAGGCGGCATCAATTCGTTGTTGTACCAGGGCAATGCGTTCCCGAAATGCCTCTACACTGGTGGAGGTGGGATAATGCTCGGTGTGAAGTAGATCAGGGGCGGATTCGGACATGGCGCACCAGTAAGGAAGAAAAAAAAGATAAACTCGACCCTGCGGGTCGCGCATAAACTATTATGTCATAGGTCAAAATGAATATCCAGGGAAGCAATGCGAAGGAACTTTTCGATGATATCCGACAGCAAGTGGCACTGGGGCGAATCGCTCCGGGCCAGATTTTGCCGCCGGTACGCGAACTGGCTCAAACACTGGGCTTGAACCGCAATACGGTTGCCCTGGCATACAAGCGCCTGGTCTCGGCCGGGGTGGCCGATGCACAAGGCCGTCGCGGTACAAGGATTCGTGAAGCGATCCGGGAGCTGGCGCGGGAAGGGCATGGGGCCAGCTCGGCCTTGCAGGATCTGGCCAGTGGCAATCCGGCGCCGGGCTATTTGCCTGCACCTACCCAATTGATAGCCGGGGTGCGCGGTCAAACCCAGGCTTTGTACGGCGCCGATCCGTTGGTGCCCGAATTGCGCGCCGTATGTCAGCAGGTGTTCCATAAAGACACCCCCCCCGATACCGATTACCACGTCAGTTACGGCGCAGTCGACGCGATCGAGCGCTTGCTGCAAGCCTTTTTGCTGGCGGGCGATAAGGTCGGGATCGAAGATCCCGGCTACCTGAACAGCATCAACTCCGTGCATACGCTGGGCTACAAGCCAGTGGGTATTGCTGTTGATAGTGAAGGGATTGTGCCGGCCTCGCTGGAGGCGGCTTTGGAAGATGGTCTGCGCGCCTTGATTCTGACCCCGCGCGCGCACAACCCTACGGGATGTTCCTTAAGCCGTGCCCGTGCCAAGCAGATCGAGCAAATTCTGAAGCAGTATCCCGAATTGTTGCTGATGATTGACGACCACTTCTGGATGCTGGCCAGCAGCCCTTATCGAAATGTGATTCCTGCCGACCATTTGCGCTGGGCCTTGATCCGTTCGGTGTCCAAAGGCCTGGGCCCGGATTTGCGCGTGGCTCTGGTCGCGTCAGACCTGCAAACCAGCGAGCGCTTGTCGCAACGTCTGGCTTCGGGGGCTCAATGGGTCAGCCATCTGTTGCAGCAAATGGTGGTTCATGGGCTGACCGATGCCGACATCAAGGCGCAGACTCGTGTTGCACAAGCCGCTTACGTACAGGCTCGCGCCGATCTGATGCAAGCCTTGAAAAAGCAGGGCATTCCTTTTTGGGATAGCGAGGAAGGCTTCAATCTGTGGATTCCGCTGGATCGGGAAGCCGAGCCGGTACTGGCAGGCTTGGCCGCACGTGGCTGGCTGGTTCGATCCGGCCAAGTCTTTGGGGTGAGCAATCCCGCTCAAGGCTTGCGTGTCAGTTTTGCGAATCTGAATGCCAAAGACGCTCAACGCTTTGCAAGCGATTTGGCTCAAGTTCTGCAAGAACGCTATTAGTCACTATCTTGCTGCTTCTAGCGGAGTAGCAAGATAGTGAACTCTCTTACGCGCCCATCCAGATAGTTAATAGGGGCGCTATTTTTATGGGCGCGAGATGCTTATTTGGCGGGACGATTGCTGATCCACTGCACCGCCAGCACACTGCCCATCACCAGAATAATGCCCAGCAGGCTGGAGCCTGTCATGGCCTGACCCAAAATCAGCCACCCCAGAATTACAGCGGTCAAAGGGCTAAGCAGACCCAGCGAAGACACGGCCACAGAGGGTAAAACGGCAATCCCGCGGAACCACAGGGTATAGGCCAGGAGTGCACCGACCAGACACAGGTAGAGATAGCCACCGATTTGCACGCCGCTCAAGGAACTGTCCAGCGGTGGGTCCAGCCAAAAGGCCAGAGGGGCCAGCATCAGTCCACCCAGCATCAACTGCCAGGCCGTGAAGGCCAGAATGGGCATGCCACTGCGCCAGCGATGCGACAGGTACGTGCCCAAGGCCATGCACAGGGCCCCGACAATGGCCGCGACCATGCCCCAGGTATCCCATTGGCTCTCTGGCGATAGCAGCAAAATACCCATGCCGATAATACCGATCACGCAGGCGACCAGGGCCATGGTGACCGGACGTTTGCCTTCCAAAGCCCAGGCCAGGCCAATCACCACCAAGGGTTGAGCCGCACCCACAACGGCAGCCAATCCACCCGGCAGACGGTAGGCCGCAACGAATAGCAAGGCTTGAAATGCCCCGATGTTCAAGGCTGCCAGAATCAGGGTCTTGCCCCAGTCGCCTGGGGCGGGCATGCGTCGGCTCCACAAGAGCAGCATCACGCCAGCGGGAAAGCAGCGCAAAAAGGCCGCGATAAAAGGGCGGTCGGGGGGCAGAATTTCTGTGGTCACAATGTAAGTGGAACCCCAGATGGCGGGGCCTAGTGCGGTCAAGGCCGTCACCAGCCAAAGAGAAAGTCGGTTCATGATGAAAGTATCTTGATGTCGAGATAAATGCCAGTGTAGGGATGATTTATCTTAATATCAAGATAAATATCGAAATCGAGAAATCATGAGCGAAGAACACGACGCGGTAGACCTGATCATTAATCAATGGCGCGAGCAGCGGCCAGACTTGCAGAACCTGGACGCCATGGCCTTGCTGGGCCGCATGACACGCTGCTTTCAACTGGTCCAAAAACAAATGAGCGAGAACTTCAGGCGTCACGGCCTGCAGCTGGGCGAATTTGATGTGCTGGCCAGTCTGCGCCGCTCCGGCCCGCCGTATACCTTGGCGCCTACCGCCTTGTTTTCCACCTTGATGGTTAGCTCCGGCACCATGACGCATCGCTTGCAGGGCCTGGAAAAGCAGGGCTTGATCGAACGCATTGCTGACCCGGAAGACGCCCGCCGTATTCTGGTGCGTTTGAGCCCTGCGGGTCTGGCCTGTGTGGATGCGGTCGTGGTGGATCATTTGGCCAATGAAGAAAATTTGTTGGAAGGGCTGGATGCCATGCAGCGCCAGAACCTGAATACCTTGTTACGGGACTGGATGCGCTTGTTGGAGTCGCGCCCGGCTTGAAGGAGTGCTAAAGTAGCTGGATATATACACAGCCTGCTTATGATTCCGCCCGAGCTTCCTCCTTTTTATTATCTGCACAATTTTCACCAGGTTTTGCAGTGGGTACAGCACGCCAGTTCCGACCTGCTGGAGCCTGAACACGTCCAATGTGGCCATCGTTTTGGACATGCTTCCCAGCCTGCGCAAGCCTTGCTGGTACGCTTGCTGATGCGTAAAGGCCCGGTGTTCCGTATCGACAAGCTGCGTTATGCCGAGATCGAAAATTTGGAAGAGGCCGTGCAAGAGCTGGCGGCTTGCGAGCTGATAGAAACCGATCCTGAACTGGATCTGGAAACGTTGTTTGCTGTCCATACCGTTCCCGAGCTGCGCCGCTTGTTCAGCGAGCTGCCAGCCACCGGGCGCAAGTCAGACTATCTGGAATGGATTGGCCAGACGCAGGGCGAACAGGCCCGGCCTTTTACGCAGTGGTGTGCAGATCCCGGCCTGCACGCTCCGACGCTTCGTCTCTCACCACAAGTCATGCATTGGGCACAGCGTTTGCAACTATTGTTCTTTGGTAATCATTACCAGGACTGGTCCGAGTTCGTGCTCAGCGATCTTGGCTTGTATAGATACGAAACTGTGATTCTGGATCAGTCTAGTCGGGCGTTTCGACATAATGAGGACGTGCGCCTGTATGAAGCCTTGTCCGAGCTGCGTGATGCGCAAGACGAGGCCGATCCAGATCTGTGGGCCCAACGCTTTGCCGCTGTTCAGGCTGTTGAGACCGACAGTGATTGGCTTCAACGACGCAAGGCGAAAACCCTGTTTCAGCTAGGCCAGCAAGCCGAGCGCCAACATTGGTGGCCGTTGGCCGAGCAAGCCTATGTGCAGACCAACTGGCCGGGCGCCCGTTACCGTCAATTGCGGGTGCTGGAGCGTCAGGACAAGCATCAAGGGGCTTGGCCCTTGTTTTGTCAGGCGTGGGAGCAGCCCGAAAATGAGAGTGAAACCCAGAAGCTGCTGCGTATGCTGCCCCGGCTGCGTCGAAAACTGGCGGTAGAAGCTCCGCCCAGCCCGCCATCCACTAAACCTACAAGCCGCACGCAACGTAGTGATCTGGTTTTGTTTGATGACGGCAATCGGGTCGAGTCCCAAGTGTTGGCCCATTGGGATAGTCCCTTGGCTCCGGTTTTTTACGTAGAAAACGCCTTGTTTCCGGCCTTATTGGGATTGTTGAGCTGGGATGCCATTTTCGCTCCCTTGCCCGGTGCATTTTTCCACCCTTATCAAGCCTGTCCGGCCGATTGGGGTAACCCGGACTTTGTGTCGCGCAGACAAAACTTGTTTGATCAATCCTTAAGTGTGCTGGACGGTGCAGACTATAAAACCGTGATCTGGCAACGCTGGCAGCAAAAGCGCGGCATACAGTGCCCCTTGCTGATCTGGCCCGCCTTGGATGAATCCTTGATCGAACAGGCCTTGCATTGCATCCCCGCCCAGCATTTGCAGCTGGTGTTCAAGCGTATCTTGCAGGATTGGCGGGACAACCGTTCCGGTTTGCCGGATTTGGTGCGCTTCATGCCGGCTCAGCAAAGCTATGAATTGATTGAGGTAAAAGGCCCCGGAGACCGCTTGCAAGACAACCAGCGGCGTTGGTTAAGTTATTTCGAGCAACATGCCATCCCTGCGCGTGTTTGCTATGTGACCCGGCCTGAATCACCATGAAAGCCTGGACGGTAGGTGTACGAGCCTTATGCGAATTTACTGCACGTAGCGGGGATCTGGACCTGCGCTTTACGCCTGCGGCCACAGCACAGGAAGGTATCCTTGGCCACCAGCAGCTAAAGCTGCGTCGCCCCGAGCACTATGAAGTCGAGGTGCCCCTGTCGTACGAGATGGAAGGACTGCTGGTGCGTGGTCGAGCCGATGGGTTTGATCCTGTCAGCAACTGCCTGGAGGAGCTGAAAACCTATCGTGGGGCCTTTGATGCTATCCCCGAGCACCATAGACGTCTGCATCAGGCACAAGCCAAGGTCTATGCCGCCATCTTGTGCCAGGAGCGTGATTTGCCGGGGATGACGGTTAGCGTGGTGTATTACCACGTGGACAAGCACAAAGAGACCAGCATCTCCGAGTATATGGAGCGCGCAGCGCTGTGGGCCTTTTTCGAGGAGCAATGCCGCGCTTATGTAGAGTGGGGGCGGCAGGAGCAAAAACACAGGCTGGCGCGCGATCAAGCTTGTACAGCGTTGCAGTTTCCCTATGAACAATTTCGTGCCGGTCAGCGACAGCTAGCCGTGGCCGCGTTCCGGGCCCAACGTGACGCACAGTGCCTCTTAGCCCAAGCGCCCACCGGTATTGGCAAAACCTTGGCCGTCGTATTTCCAGGCCTGAAGGCCATGCCCGAGGCGGGTTTGGACAAGCTGTTTTATCTGACGGCCAAGAACTCCGGTCGGCAAATGGCGCTGGACGCCTTGCAGCGCTTAAGCCCGGAAGGCGAGGGTGCGTGGCGGGTGCTGGAAATGGTGGCCCGTGACAAGCAGTGCCCCCATCCGGATAAGGCCTGTCATGGTCAGTCCTGTCCTTTGGCCGAAGGTTTTTACGACCGTCTTCCGGCTGCCCGTCAGCAAGCTCTGGAGCAACCCATGCTGACTAGCCAGCGCTTGCAACAAGTGGCTAGCGAGCATCAGGTCTGCCCCTATTATTTGAGCCAGGAAATGCTGCGTTGGGCAGACGCTATTGTGGGCGACTACAACTACTTTTTCGACACGCATGCGGTGCTGTATAGCCAGACCCTGGCCCAGCAATGGCGCAGCGCGGTTCTGGTGGATGAGGCTCACAATCTGGTTGAACGTGCCCGTTCCATGTATTCCGCGTCTTTCTCGCAAGTGCAGTTGCGCATGGCGCGTAAAGCCTCGCCTTCGGCCTTGAAGCGTCATTTCGCCCCTTTGACTCGCTTGATGGAGAACTTGATACCTGAGGAAGGCGGTGACCAATGGGGGCTGGAAAAGATCCCGGAGGATTTGCTGGAGCAGTGCGACTATCTGGCGGCCCGTTTAGGCGCTTATGTGGCCGAGAATCCCATGCCGCAAGACAGCCCCTTGCTGCAGTTCTATTTCGAGCTGCTGTACTTTGTGGACCTGGCCGGACAGTTCGGCTCGCATTCCTTATTCGATATTTTGGCGCAGCGCGATGGCGTGCTCCTGAACTTGCGCAATATCGTGCCTGCTCCGTTTCTGGCCGAACGCTATGGCGACGCGCATGGTGTGGTGCTGTTCTCCGGCACCGTGAACCCTTCGCAGTTTTATCGTGATGTCTTGGGTCTGCCGCCCAGCACAGCAGAGTTGAACGTGGCATCTCCTTATCGGGCCGAGCAGTTACGGGTACGCCAGTATGCCGGTCTGTCCACGCGCTATGCCGACCGGGCCCAGAGCCTGAGCGGCGTTTGCGATATTGTCGGGCAGGCGTATCAGGAGCAGCCGGGCAACTATCTCTTGTTTTTGAGTAGCTTTGATTATCTGCAGCAGGTCAGTCAGGCCTTGCAGGAGCGCTGGCCGGATATGCCGCTTTGGCATCAGCAACCGGGCATGAGCGATCTGCAAAGAACGCAGTTTCTGGACCGCTTTACGCTGGATGGGAAGGGAGTGGGTTTAGCGGTGCTGGGTGGGGCGTTTTCAGAAGGGGTGGATTTACCCGGTAAACGCTTGATCGGTGCTTTTATTGCCACCCTGGGTTTGCCGCAGTTCAATCCGGCCAATGAGTCCGTCAAACAAGTCATGGCCCGGCTCTTTGGGGAGCGGCGGGCCTATGACTATACCTATCTGTATCCGGGACTACGCAAGATTACACAGGCCGCGGGTCGTGTGATTCGCGATGAACAGGATCAAGGCTTTGTGTATCTGCTGGACGAGCGCTATGGGCAGCGGCGGGTGCAGCAGTTGCTGCCGGACTGGTGGCAAATTGAGCAGGTGCGGACTGACGCTCGTTCTGGGCAATCACTTCGGTAATGATTTGTGCGGTGGCGGCCGACAGCGTCCAGCCCAGGTGACCGTGGCCGGTGTTGTAGTAGACGCCTGGGCGGCTGCCTGCTTTTACGCGCGGCATCATGTCCGGCATCATGGGGCGCAAGCCAGCCCACGGTACAACACGGTCGGTAGCCGCGTCGTGGAAGTTGCGACGGGTCCAGTTGGTCAGCGGGGCGATACGGTCGGCGCGAATGTCCTTGTTGGCGCCGTTGTATTCCGCCGTACCGGCCACACGCAGGCGGTCCTTGCCCAGACGGCTGGTCACAATCTTGGCTTCTTCGTCCAGCAAACTGACCCAAGGGGCGGCATGTTGGGCTTCCGGCGTATCCAGGTACACGGAAATCGAATAGCCTTTGACCGGGTAGATGTTGATGTAGTCGCCCAGCATATGGGCCAAGTGACGGCTACCCACGCCAGCGCAAACTACCAAGGAATCCACAGACAGTGTATGGGTGTGGGCTTCAGCGCCTTCACCGGTACGCAACTGGATGCGGTGTGGTGGGCCGCAATCAATACCCAGGACTTCCGTATCTTGCAGGAACTTCACGCCGCGCTTGGCGCAGGCATCGGCCAGACCGCGTGTGTATTTATGAATATCGCCTGTGGCGTCCGAAGGCGTAAAGAAACCGCCGTAGTAGGTGCCTTGCAGAGCAGGTTCGATCTGGTGGATTTCTTCGTTGGTAACCGTGCGGCGTTCCAAGCCGCCTTTGTGCAGCAGTTGGCTGACTTTCTTGCCAGATTCAAAGCCGCCGGGGGTGTGGTAGATGTGCAGAATGCCGCGCTGTTCCAGGTCGAAATCAATGTTTTCGTCCTTGGCCCACTGGTACAGATTCTCGCGGGCGCTGATGGCCAGCTTGACGGTGTCCACGGTGTTGCGCTCGTAACCGGAAATCGCGCCCACAAATTGCGCCATCCAGCTGTATTTATGCCAGCTTGGTTTGGGGTTGAACAGCAGTGGGGCGTCTTTGCGCATCATCCACTTCAAGCCCTTGAGAATGGTGCTGCGGCTGTTCCAGACTTCGGCGTTGCACGCAGACAGCTGTCCACCGTTCGCGAAGGAGGTTTCCATCGCGGGGTAGCGCAGACGGTCAATAACGGTAACTTGATAGCCTTTCAGGCTGAGGGCGTAGGCGGTGGTGATTCCGGAAATACCGGCGCCAATGACGGCAATATGCGACATAACAGGCTCCTGACAGGTGAATTACCACCGAGTAGTGGCAATACCCCATCTGTCCTGTGACCTGAGAGTTTATCCAACCTGTGTGTCTGGTTGGGCTCCTTCGGTGGGCGTCAAACGCCGCTCTCCAGAGTGTCGGGCTGGTACGATCCTTTTGCCTGAGAGATTCCGGGGTGGTTGCTCCGTCGGCGCCTGACTGAACAGGTCTCTTTCATACCGCCTGTAGTGACGCGACTACAGTAGCTGTGCTTACAAAATTTTGCAATCAGGGTAAACCGGGAGCCGCTGGGGGCAACTCCCGGTTTGGGCTGGGGATCAGGAGGGGTAAATCCACAGTTTGGAGGGTGGCAATTGCAGGTGATGCACACCACTGGGCAGGGGCTCGGGCCCGAAAGCACGCAAGGTGCCGGCAGACGGGTCGGTCATGCGGAAAACATGCTCCCACTTGTCGCCCAGGTACATGCTGGTGGACAGTTGTAGTTGCAGCGTATCGGGGCCGGGTTGTGCATTCAACTGCACTTGTTCGACACGAATCACGGCGGTGGCTTGCTGGCCAGCGTTCAGGGGAGCGGCGGCATGGCCCCACAATTCCCAGCCGGGCCCACTTAGGCGAATTTGCTGGTCACGTTGTTCCGTCACCTTGCCTTGCAGACGGTTGTTCGAGCCCATGAACTCGGCGGTGTACAGCGTCTTGGGATTGCTGTAGACCTCTTGCGGGCTACCTTGCTGCTCGATTTCACCACCGTTCAGCAGCAAGATTCGGTCCGAAATCGCCATGGCTTCCGCCTGGTCATGGGTCACCATCAAAGCCGACAAACCCATCTGCACAATCAGCTCGCGCAGGAAGACGCGGGCTTCTTCGCGCAGCTTGGCATCCAGGTTGGACAGCGGCTCGTCCAGCAAGATCACAGGCGGGTTATAGACCAGAGCACGCGCAATGGCGACACGTTGTTGTTGCCCGCCAGACAGCTGGCTGGGGTAGCGTTCGCCCAGACCTTTCAAGCCCAGCTGATCCAGAATGGCGTCCACTTTCTGGCGGCTTTCCGCTTTGGGTGTCTTGCGCAGCGTCAAGGAGTAAGCGACGTTCTCCTGCACCGTCATGTGTGGCCACAAGGCGTAGGACTGGAACACCAGGCCCAGATTGCGGGCTTCAGCGGGCAGGTCGATACGGGCCTGCGAGTCGTACAGCACGTCATTATTGATGGCGATGCGGCCCTGGGATGGTTGTTCCAGCCCGGCAACGGCGCGCAGCAAGGTGGTTTTGCCGCTGCCCGAGGCACCCAGCAGGGAAACCACTTCGCCTTTGTTCAGGCTCATGGAGACCCCTTTCAAAACGGGGTTGCGGTCGTAGGCCAGGTGGATATTGTCTACAGTCAGCTCGGTCATCGTAGTTTCACTCCGAAGCGCAATGCGATGGTCAGGCCAATGACCACCAGAACGATATTAATAAAAGACAGGGCAGCCACAATGTCGATGGCACCGGTGGCCCACAGGGACACCAGCATGGAGCCAATGGTTTCCGTACCGGGTGTCAGCAGGTACACGCCGGTGGAGTATTCCCGCTCGAAAATCAGGAACATCAGCAACCAGGAGCCAATCAGGCCGAATTTTGCCAAAGGCAGGGTGATCTGGCGTGTGACCTGACCGGGGCGGGCACCCGTACTGCGGGCCGCTTCTTCCAGTTCAGGACCTACTTGCAGCAGAGTAGAGGAGATCAGGCGCAAGCCATACGCCATCCAAACCACGCTATAGGCCAGCCACACACTGAAGATGGTGCTGCGCAGGGCACGCATGGGACCGACGACCGAGCCTCGCAGCCATTCCGCCATGGGCAATACCGACAACCAGCCGTTTTCCAGGGACTGGTCCAGCCACATGGGCACGAACAGGAACATCCACAAGAAGGCCAGACCGGCCAGCAGACCGGGCACCGCACGTGGCACCAGTACGCTGTAGTCCAGGAAGCGGGTGATACCGTCTGGCTTGCGGTGCATGGCCAAACCGATAAGGGTGTAGCAGGTCACTGCCAAGGCACCCCCAAACACACCAATCGCGATCGAGTTCAGAATGGCGCGCAGCAGGTTGGCTTGCCCAAAGACTTGTCTGAATGCATCCAGAGAAAGCACGTCCATCAGCGACACCCCAATGCCCCAGTTGGACACAAAGGCACGCAGCACCACGCCGACAACCGGCACGATCACGGTAAAGAACAGCCACAGTGCAACCAGGGTTGCGGCAGCCCAGCGCCAGCGGCCCAGTGGCAGCGAGCGAGCTTGGGAAGCCTTGCCCTTGACGGTTACAAAGCGGTTGGCGGTACGCATCAGACGGCGTTGCAGCATCACCAGAGGAATGGTCATGGCGATCAGAATTACGGCAACCGCGGCCATCAGGTGATAGGACGGGATGCCTAGCTTGTTGGTCAGCTTGTACAAGTAGGTGGCCAGGACCAGGTGGCCCTCGGGATCACCCAGCACCAGAACCAGACCAAACACTTCCAGGCCCAGGAAAAACAGCAGCACGCAGGCATAGAGAATGGCCGGGCGAACCATGGGCAGGCTGACCGAGCGCATTACTTGCCAAGGGCTGGCACCGGCACTACGGGCGGCTTCTTCCACGTCCGAACCCATGCTGCGCAGGGCGGAGGAAATGTACAGGTAGGCGTGTGGAACGTGGGTCAGACCGGCAATGATGACAATGCTGGTGAAGGAATAAATGTTCCAGGGCACAAAACCGATCAGGTCCAGCGTCCAGGTGGAGAAAAATCCGACAGGCCCGGCGGCAACAATGTAGCCAAAGCCCAGCACCATGGGAGAGACAAAAATGGGGACCAGAATCAGCGGTTCAATCCAGGTACGACCGGGCAAATCGGTACGCACCATCAGGAAAGCAAGAATGCCACCTAAAGGAATCGAGATACCGGCCAGGCCAAAGGCCATGATGAAACCGCTACCCAGGGCTTTGTAAAAGTCCGGGTCGTCGAAAATAAAACGGAAGGCATCCAGCCCCAGAGACTTGTCAGCCGCGAAGAAAGGGGCGGATAGCAGGCTTTGGATGATGATCAGGCTAAGCGGCACATAAATGGCCAATGCCGTTATTAGAACAACGACATGGCGCGGCCAGGCCTGCCACCGAAGGCGTAAGGCTTGCATGATAAGGATTCCAGGCGGAAAAGAGGCGGGGTGGCGGCAAGGGCCACCACCCGATTCAAAGACGAAGCGTCTTACTTATTGGCGGCAGCGCGCCATTGCTTGATGAAGTCCAGACGTTCCTTTTGTTTCAGGAAGTCCAGCAGGGACGAATCCACCGGGATGGGGGTCAGTTCCACACCCGCCAGTTTCTTGGTCAGGCCGTCCACGTCGTTATCGCCTTCCACGTCAGAGCGAATCGAAGCCAGTTCCGATTTGTTGGCCAGGATGTCCTGACCGTCTTTGGATAGCATGTAGTCCAAAAAGACACGGGCGGCATTGGGGTTTTGTGCCTTGTTGCTGATGAAGGCCACGCGCGACAGAACCAGGGTGTAGTCCGAGGGGTACACAATGCCGATGGCTTTATCCTTGGCGGCGCGGGTTTCCGCATACGAACCGAGCAAGTTGTAGCCAATCAGGTTTTCACCCGAGCTGACGCGCTCCATCATGGTGCCGGTGGACGATTGCAGAACCAGATTGGCCGAGCCTACGCCCTTGATGAAATCCCAGTAGCTGTCGCCTTTCTTGCTGTCCTGAGCGGCCAGCATATAGCCCACAGCGGATTTCTCGATGTCGTAGGTGGTGACCTTGTTGCGGAAACGGTCCTTGTCGCTTTCGACCAGCTTGGCCAGTTCGGCGTGGGTCTTGGGCACTTCCTCGGGCTTGATCAAACGGTTGTTGTAGATGAACACCGTAGGCTCGTAGGTGGTGCCAAACGCCTTGTTTTCCCAAACGGCCCAGCTGGGCAGGGAGGGGATTTCAGGGGAGGCGTAGCTGGCGGCGTAGTCCGTGGCCAGGCGCATGGCCGAATCCATGGACGAACTCCAGACCACGTCACCACTATTGCTGCCCGAGGCTTGTTCGCTGATGTAGCGGTTGTACAGCTCGGTGCTGTTCATGTCGTGGTATTCGACTTTGATCTTGGGGTTGGCCGCTTCAAAGGCGGAAATCAGCGGAGCGGCTGCCTTGGTATCGGTCGTTGAGTAGACGATGACCTTGCCTTCTTTTTCGGCGGCTTGCGCTTGATCGCCTTGTGCCCAGGCCGCTTGACCGGCAAGCATGCTGGCACTGAGTGACAGGGCTAGCAGGCTAAGGCGGCTAGGGATGGTGAATGCTGACATTCGAGTCTCCTTGGTTTGGAGTCCCGTCATGATGCGGGACTTTTTTTAGGATCAATGTCATTCCATTGTGTTGACACTAGCTGTCAGCATCCTGTCACTGCTGATAGGGAACATCCCCTAGTCCGGTGGGCGTGTCCGTAACCAGACGCCGCCAGTTTTGTAGAAAGCGCTGGCGTCGAGTGGGGTCCAGACCCACCAGCAAGGAAGGGTTCAGGATAAGTGGTTGAACGATTCCAATTGATTGATTTGAAAAGGGTTTTGTAAACCAGCTGCCGGTTTCAATGGCATTGAGCGGGCCTAATCCAGCCGGACCCGCAATGGTTTGCTGTCCACGGGGCGAGAGCAAATAATCGATAAAAGTGGCGGCCAAATCCGGTCGACGAGCCTGTTTGTGAATCAGGGCGCTGCGGGTAAACACCGAGACGTAATCGCTGGGAACGACGATGGCAATGTCCGAACCGGCTTTTTGACGGGCTCGGGCATAAGAGCCCAGCACGTTGTAGGCCACATCCAGCGTGCCATTGTCCAGATCGTCCAGAATGGCGCCGGTATTGGCATACAAGCGGGTGCCGACACGCCCCAGGGCATTGGCCATCCCCCAGAAGGTGGAGGAGGTGCGTTCGTCGTAGAGCGCAAACAGATAGCCCACGCCACTGATCTGGATGTCGTAGGTGCCGACGCGTCCCATCAAGCTGCCGCTATTGCGCTCCAGCAGTCGGAGCAGGGCCTCGCGGGAGGCGGGTAAATCGGGCGGTAAACGGGACGGGGCGTAGGCGATGACAGCCGGTTCCAGTGTGAAGCCGAACACCTCATTGCGCCAGCGTGCCCAGTTGGGCATGGCATTGGTCAGGCTGGACGAGTAGGGGCGAGCGTAGCCATCGTTAGCCAGCTTCACCTGCAAGTCCGAGGCCGAGCTGATCAGCAAATCCGTGTCAGGCAGGCTGCCTTCAGTGGTATGCCGATACAGGGCCGTGGAGTCCATTTCATGGTAGAGAATGCTGACCTGAGGCTGGATTTGCTGGAAGTCGTGGACCAGCACTTCAAACAGCTCCGTATCGGTAGGACCCGCGATCACCAGCAAAGGCTGATCGTCTGTTTTTTGCTTGGGAGCAAGCGCCGGGTACTCATGACTGCGTATACCCATATCAGGCCGTGCGATTTTGTCCTGCGCATAAGTGGTATCGGGGTTTGCAAGCAGCCCCGTCAATGCCAAGGCCAGAACCGCCAGCGTCTGTGGCAGGGTGTTTGCAGGTTTGGGACCTTGGATCAGCGCCGGGATTTCGATGCGGACCGTCAGCCCTTGCGGCGAGTGATCACGCAAGAGCAGGGTTCCCTGATGCGCTTGCACTACTGTGCGCACGATCGACAGCCCCAAGCCCGAGCCTGGTCTGCCTTGACTGCTGGGGCCGCGCTGAAAGCGCTCCAGCAAGCGGGTTTTGTCCTCGTCGCTGATGCCGGGGCCCAGGTCAGAAACATCAAATACCACCAAGCCACTGGGCCGGGTATAGATGCGTACCGAAATGTGCTCCTCGCTGTAGAGCATGGCGTTGTCGATCACGTTGCGCAGCATTTCTCGCAGTGAAACGTGGTCGCCCAAGACCTGGGCACGCCGCGCCGAAGGAGTAATGTGGACTTGCAGCCGGTGAGCCCGATCCGGGTCTACACGCCCTTGGATTTCCTGAATCAGTGGGGGCACGTCCAAGGGGCGCATGGTGCTGCGATCCAGACGATGGCTGACCGTGGCATCCATCAGCAATTGGTTCAGCAAATGGGTAGCATGGGTGGTGTTGTTCAGAATCCGTTGCAGACGCGGGCGTACGGCCTCCGAGCCGGGCTGATCCATGGCTAGCTGGGTTTGCAGGTGCACGGCCGCCAAAGGCGTGCGAATCTGATGGGCCGCATCGGCGACCAGATTGTTCAGGGTGCCTACCGCGGTTTGCAGACGCTGCATGAAGGCATTCAGAGTGTCGACCAGGCGGCGAATTTCCTTGGGTACTGGCGTATCTATGGGCTGCAGGTTGTCGTGAGAGCGCTCCCTAAGCGCGGTCTCCAATTCTGCCAAGGGGGCGAAGGCACGGCGTATTCCCAGACTGGTAATCATCAGTGCCAGCAAAATCAGGCCCGTTAGCGACAAGGTACTGCGGCCCAGTAGCTCGTCGGCCAGCGCCTGCCGGGTTCCCAAGGTTTCGGCCACGCGTATGGTGATCCAGCCCCGGCCTAGCGAGTGCTCGCCCGTCAGCAAGCGCCCGATCGTGGCGACCCGCACGGGCGTGTCGTGATAGCTGATCGTGTCATAACGGGGTTCAGAACTGTTGGCGGGTGGGAGGGTCTCTCCCAAGTCCGGGTAGCCGGAAATCAGCCCACTGGTGGAGCGCACACTGTAAAAAATGTGCTCCTGTTCGGGCAGCATGGCCATGGCCGAGTAGGGCAGTTCCAGGGAGAGCTCGCCTTCATCAATTTGAATGGCGTTGGCAATGGTCAGGGCGGCGGCTTTCAGAAGCCGGTCATAAGCGGAATCGGCAGCGCGCTGGGCGTATTGGCGTGACGCCAGACCCAGGGCCAAAAGGGCGGCGGCCAATAGACACACCGCCAGCGCCAGCACACGCTGCTGGATGGATAGGGCGCGGCGCATTAGCTGACATCGCCCAGGCTAGCCATGTAGCCGGTGCCACGCACCGTGTCGATGCGAATGGCAATATCGCTAAGCTTGCGCCGCAGACGGGAGACATGCAGCTCTACGGCATTGGGACTGGAGTCTTCATCAAAGTTGAATAGCTGCATCATCAGCCGTTCTTTGGTGACGACTTGCCCGGCACGACTCAGGAGCAATTCCAGCAGGCAGAATTCGCGCTGACCAAACTCCACGGTTTGATCCCGGCTATTGATGCGCCGCGCTGCGATATCAATACTGACGTGTCCCAACTGCCAGATTTCTGCTTGCGTGGTAGCGGGGCGACGCATCAGGGCGCGCAGCCGTGCTTCCAGCTCGCGCAGATCAAACGGTTTGACCAGATAATCGTCCGCCCCCAGGTCCAGCATGGAAACACGGTCCTCGATTTCTGATCGAGCCGTCATTACCAGTACGGGCAAGCTGGGCGTTTGCCGACGTAGATGCCGCAAAATACTGAAGCCGTCCTGATCGGGCAGCATGATGTCCAAGAGTAGGACGTCCCAATTATCCATTTCAAGATAGCGCAGGGCCTGCTCGCCATTCATGACCCACTCCACGCTATGACCGCCCGCGCTGAGCCGGCTGGCGATGGCCTCTCCCAAATCCTCATTGTCCTCGACCATGAGTAATCGCATATTGCCTCCATCGGATGGGCTCCTGCATGTTGAGGTGCCTCTTGATTTGATTTTTTATTCTATCCCATGGAGGGCAGGCACCTAATCGACCCTGAAATGCGCCCCCAGGCTGTGTGGACGAGCCAAGGCAGCCTGGGTTAGCAGCCAGGCTGTGTCCAGTTGCAGGCTTAGACTGGCTTGTTCTTGGGTGCAGGGGAGTTGGCGGATCTGTTCGCGCCAATCTCCAAGGGTGCGCAGGGCGTAGGTCAGGCCCTGGCGATTGCGCAACAGGCCGACATGCTCTTGCATCAAGTTGCGCAAGGCGGGCAGGGAGGGGGGATTGTTTGTGGATGGGCTGCGGTTTTTACTGTTGCCGTTGCCGTTGCCGTTGCCGTTGCCGTTGCCGTTGCCGTTGCTATAGCTATTGTTTTTGCCATAGTGACGTCCTTTGTCGTTGATTATGTTTTCCATTGCATTGGCTGCCGCCGCAGTCATAAGGGAATGTCTTGGGTTTGGGGTCGAGCGCGAACTAGCGTTCAAACTCAAACCCCAATTCGGGCCGACACTAGCCTGGGAACTGGAACTGGAACTGGAACTGGAACTGGAACTGGAACTGGAACTGGAACTGGAACTGGAACTGGAGTTTGGATTGGAGTTCTTGTATGAACATGAGCGTGACATCGAACTTGTATTTGCAATGTCTGTCTCAGGGATCAAAGCTGAACGCTGGTTTCTCTTGCTTCCAGCAATCGCCTCGGCAGCCGCCCGCCCCATGACGACACACTCCAGCAAGGAGTTGCTGGCCAATCGATTTGCCCCATGCAAACCTGTGCAGGCCGCTTCACCCACGGCGTACAAACCAGCTACCGTCGTGCGGCCTGACAAGTCTGTTTCAACCCCCCCGCAGCTGTAGTGCGCGGCAGGCGCTACCGGCACCCAATCCTGACGTAAATCCAAACCCCGACGCAAACCTTCTTCCAATGCTTTCGGGAAATGCTGCTGCAAAGTGTCCGCACCAAGATGGCGTACATCCAGCCAGACATGGCTGCTACCTTCTTGCCGCATCTGTGCGGCAATCGCACGCGACACAATATCGCGTGGAGCCAGTTCCGCTCTGGCGTCGTAATCCGGCATGAAGCGGCGACCTTGCTTGTCCAGCAGATGTCCACCCTCACCACGCAAGGCTTCGGTTAGCAAGAAGGTGGGACCCTCCGCATGCAAGCAGGTCGGATGAAACTGCACAAACTCCAGATCGCGTATCGCCGCACCAGCGCGCCAGGCCAGGGCAATGCCTTCTCCCAAGGCGCTGTCGGGATTGGTGCTGTGCGCGTACAGGCTACCTAGCCCACCAGTTGCCAACACGACATGATCCGCCAACATAGTTTCGTAGCGACGAGTGTGCTTGTCGTAGATATCCACGCCAGCCACCGCGCCTTGCTCATTGTGGCGCAGGTCTAATGCCAGGCAGTCTGTACGCTGCTGGATATGAGAGGCTTGAGTCAATTGGGGCAGGAGAGCCTGCATGATGGCATAACCACTGGCATCGGCCGCGTGTACGATGCGTCGCTGGCTGTGCCCACCCTCGCGAGTCAGGTGCAATTGGCCATCTTCCGTTCTGTCCAGAGGAACCTGCTTTTTCAGTAGCCAATGCACCGCTTCTGGCGCGGCTTGCAAAATCCCGCGCACCGCTTCTTTATCCGAGTGCCGAGCACCCGCTTCCAGCGTGTCTTCAATGTGTTGTTCCAGACTGTCCTGGGCACTGAGTACGGCGGCCAGACCTCCCAAGGCCATCGGGCTGGCCCCACAGGGAGCGGGGGCGCTGCTGAGCAGAGTCACTTTCATGGTGGAGGGCAAGGATAGAGCCAGACTGGTGCCAGCCAGCCCCGCACCGATGATTAACACCTCCGTCTGTGTCGAGCCTGATTGCATCAAGCAGCTCCTACATGCTGGAACTGCTGACTGTGCTCGGCCAGGTCAGCACTAACGCGCAAATTGTTCTGCTGAGCGGCAGCAAAATCCATCATGCGTTGCAAAGAACGTCGGGCGCCTTCACGCAGGTCAGGATCTACTTGAATGCCAGGGCCTGGTTGACTTAATCGTTGATGCAGTGCTTCCAGACTGTTCAAGGCCATCCAGGGGCAAAAGGCGCAGCTTTTGCAGGTAGCACTTTCGCCCGCGGTAGGGGCGGCCAAAAAGGTTTTACTCGGCGCTTGCTGGCGCATGGCATGCAAGATTCCTTGATCGGTGGCGACGATAAAGGTGTCGGCAGAACGATTGATGGCAGCGCGCAGTAGCTGCGTTGTCGAACCAACCACATCTGCCAGCGCAACAACAGAAGCGGGTGATTCGGGATGCACCAGCACCTGGGCATCGGGGTGCTCGCTCATCAAGGCTTTCAAGCCATCGGCCTTGAATTCGTCATGGACCAGACAGGAGCCTTGCCAAAGCAGCATGTCTGCGCCGGTTTGTTTTTGGATATAAGAGCCCAAATGACGATCCGGTGCCCACAGAATTTTTTTCCCTTGGGCATGTAAATGCCGCACGATGTCCAGGGCGATGGAGGACGTCACCACCCAATCCGCCTGGGCTTTGACAGCCGCGCTGGTATTGGCATACACCACCACTTCCCGATCCGGATGCGCAGCACAGAATTGCTTGAAATCTTCGGGGGCACAACCTAGATCCAGAGAACACGTCGCCTCGTCATGCACGGCCAGTACGCGCTTTTCAGGGCTCAGAATTTTGGCGGATTCAGCCATAAAGCCCACGCCGGCTACCAAGACCGTGCTGGCTTCATGTTCCTGCCCAAAGCGCGCCATTTCTAGAGAGTCACCCACGCAGCCCCCGGTTTCCAAGGCCAGATCCTGAACATCCGGGTCTGTGTAGTAGTGGGCCACCAGTACGGCGTCTTGCTCTTTCAACTGCTTGGCCAGAGCTTGCTTCAAAGCGGCCTTATCGCTTTGCAGATTGAGTTTGGAAGGAACTTCATGCCAGGTAATCTGACGGCTCAAAGTGTCCTTGGCGTCGGGCTGACAGACATCCACGGGGAAATGCTGAATCATGTTCATCCTTGATGCTCATTTTGAGCATAAATAGAATAAAAAAATGGGGAATATGAATTTCTGATTCGAAAGAAGCGCGTCTCTATTGTTATGCTTTTTTTGAGCATAAATAAAAAAACAGCACACTGCAAGCACAAGAGCAGGGTAGGGAAAGAAAAAAGAGGGGTGCCCCGCCTTGGACGCCTGTGCCCAAGGCGGGGTGAAAGCCAATTAAGGCGCAGGGTTCGGGGTGTGGTGATGAATAGCGTTGATCTTGGCGATTAACTCATCACTTAATTGAACATCTGCACTGGCGATGTTCTCGCGCAGTTGTTCCAGCGTAGTCGCACCGATCAGGTTGCTGCTGGTAAAGGCTTGCTGGTTTACCCAGGCCAAGGCCAATTGGGTAGGCGTCAAACCGTATTCGCGAGCCAGTTCGTTGTAGGCCAACGCGGCCTCACGAGCGCGGGGAGCATCGTAGCGCGTGAAACGGTCGTACAGCGTCAGCCGTCCTTTCTCGGGACGAGCTCCGTTGTCATATTTGCCCGTCAACACACCCATCGCCAAAGGTGAATAGGCCAGCAGACCCAGGCCTTCATAACGGCAGAATTCGGACAGCCCTTCTTCAAACACGCGGTTCAGCAGGTTGTAGGGGTTCTGGATCGTGGCAATCAAAGGCAGAGAGCGGGAGCGCGACAGCTCCAGAAATCGCGAAACACCCCAAGGCGTTTCATTGGAGACACCTATGTGACGTATCTTGCCTTGACGCACAAAGTCATCCAGTACCGACAAGGTTTCCTCGATTGGGATAGTGTCTTCTTCTTTCCACGGGTAGCTGCGCTGCCCAAATGTCACCGTGCTGCGATCCGGCCAGTGCAGTTGATACAGGTCCAGATAGTCTGTTTGCAGTCGACGCAGGCTGTCATGCAGGGCTTGTTCCAGATTCTTGCGATCCAGGCTGGTACCGCCATTGCGGATATGACCAGGGCGTTTGGGGTCACGTTGGGGGCCAGCAATTTTGCTGGCCAGAACAATGTCCTTGCGGCGGCCGGTTTTAGCCAGCCAGGTGCCGATATATTGCTCGGTCAAACCTTGCGTAGCCGCCATAGGGGGCACAGGGTACATCTCGGCGGTATCCACCAGATTCACACCCAGTTCCAAAGCAAGGTCCAGTTGAGCGTGCGCATCGGCCTCGCTGTTCTGTTCCCCGTATGTCATGGTGCCCAAGCCAATCAGGCTGACATCCAGGTCTGTATTGCCCAGCTTGCGGTATTTCATTTGCTTCGACTCCCGAAAGCGCAGGGCCGGGCGGCCCTACAAACCGTGCATGGTAGCGTATTTAGCCAGCCTGCCGGGCAGCTTATTGTGCAGCTGTGTACACCAGACGACCTTGGAAAATAGTCATCAACACCTTGGTGCCGCTGATTTCGCTAGGCTCAATCTTGAATAAGTCCCGATCCAGCACAATCAGATCAGCAGATTTCCCTGTTTCCAAAGACCCCGTTTCTGTTTCGCGGCCCAAAGCCTTGGCACCGTTTTGCGTAAAAATCTGCAGTGCTTCGGTCAGATTCAAGGCTTGTTCAGCGCCCAGTTGCTCACCCTGCCGCTGCCCGAAGGGATTGGCGCGCGTCATCAGAGACTCAATCGCGGGCCAAGGGTTGTTGTCCTTCACACCAGAGGGCCAGTCCGAGCCGGCAATAATGGTGGCGTCATGATCCAACAACATACGGGCCTGGAACATGTTCCTGCTGCGCTCACCCACTACCGAGCTGATGGCGTCAGTCAAACCGGAGGGGTACCAGATATAGGGAGAAAAGTCGGCGGCTACATTCAGAGCCTTGAAGCGCGGTTTGTCCTGATCGTCTACAAACTCCGAGTGTGCAAGCTCGTGCATCAAACCTTGAGGACCATTGGCGTTGCGTGCTTTTTCAATAGCGTTCAACGCCACGCGAATAGCCCGATCACCCGCGGTATGCATCTTCAAACCATAACCGGCTGCATCCAGGTGAGAGACGACGCGATCCAGTTCATTTTCAGGAACGACCAAGGCCCCCAAGGACAGAGGATCATCCTGGTGAGTATCCGCGTAGGGCTCCAGCATGGCGGCTGTATGTGCCGCGGTAGGAACCCCGTCGGTATAGATCTTGACGTAGTTGGTCTTCAGGTCAGGGAGGGCATACTGCTTGCTGATGCGGTCAATTTCAGCAAAATCAAAAACATGCTTGCTGTTCTTGCCCGAGATACGGATGGCGGTGGCGATATGGGCATTCAAACCCTCTTGCTTGGCCAGGTTGTAATACGAGCGCACAACAGCCTCGCTGGCATCGGCATCCTTTAAACCCGTAATCCCGAACTGGTTGGACTCCTGGATGGCATAGCGCGCTGCTTTCAGATATTGATCATCCGTCCAATCCGGTACAAAAGAACGGATATAGCTATTGGCCTCGACTAAAACCCCGTTGGGTTCGCGGCTATCAAGCTCGTGCTTGACGGTCATGCCGCTAGGAGGCGTAAAGTTGGCATCAATCTGCAAGAGGCCCAAAGCCTTGGAGTTGACCCAGGCGTTGTGACCCGTGTCGTCGGTCAACACAATAGCCTTGTCGCCAGAGACGGCATCCAGCCATGCGCGCGGCGAAGCAATTTTGTGAGTCTTGAAGAAATCACTGTCCCATTGGCCTCCCTGAATCCACAGCGTTTCGTTACGCGCCACGCAGGCTTTCAAGGTGTTTGCCAATACATCCGGCGTTACCGTGAAAGGGAAGTTGCACTGGAACAGATGCTTCAAGCCACCCCATACAGGATGGGAGTGTGCTTCATTGATACCGGGCATAGCCATTTTCCCGCCAAGATCAATCAGCTGAGTCTTGTCCCCACGTCTGGATTGCAGTTGCTCTGTACTGCCCACGGCTTCAATTTTTCCATCACGTATCGCAATGGCTTCAACCCAAGCCTGTTCCGGGTTTTGCGTATAAATACGCCCATTCACGACTAGCAGGTCGGCCGCAGGTGAGGCTGCCAATATTATTGGGCTGATAGTACTGATCCCAGCCAGGCATGCCAATGAGGCAACTGCTAAACGTGAACGACTAAAAGGCATGTCTCTTTGCTCCAGTATTGTTATGACTATGTTTGAGGTGTTGGATATAGCTTTCTTGTGTTTTTGAGAGTTCAAAAAAGCGATAGCCAACACCTCAAGGCTACAGCTCTGGAGCAGGGGTTTCTATAGGTAAAAACACAATGAGAGATCTACGAATATGCCCAAAGTTATTCAAGCAATAAAATACCTCTGAACGTGTGAAAGAAGCTTTATGTGTCAATTGGTAGCCAACAAAAAAGCCTTCACGCATCAGCAGTGAAGGCTTTCCGAGAGAGGCTCAGCTACGGGTATCAGGCCGCCTCATCATGCTCCGGCAGGGCGGGTGGAGCAGGCAGCGGGCGGTTAGGCAGTAAAGGCAAACCGTGTTTGCTGCGCAAACGCTGGCAATCCACATTTGGGCTGCCATCCAGTTCCCAGATTTGGTAGTCACGACAGGGAGTAGGGCGATCCGGATAAATAGCGCAATGAATCCCAGGCTGGCCCAAGGTGCCACGCAAGGCAATACAACGACCTTCCCCTTGCTCGGTTCCTTTCATACAGGCGCGCAACGGCCCAACCTTGGTGGTCAACTCGACCGGTACCGTACCGCCAGTCTCGCCACTTAACTCACCACTATAGAAAGACACCCGAAAGTGCGAACAGCACACGCCGCAGCTTAAACAGGGGTTTTCATCAAAAATCTCGTCATTGGGTGGCGTATAAAGCACCGCTTCCAGCGTAGTTTCCTGAACGCCGGGTAAATCCAGTAGTGGAGTCGGGGTGGGCGGGAGAGAAGAGCAAGTCATGTGCGTAGGTGTCCCGTAGCAGCCGCAGATCTGTTTCGGACGAGATTGATGATCTGCAGGCGTAAAGCAATTATTTTATTTTTGCCCGAAGAACTTGAATAGAAAAATCGTGCGACAGTGGGCCAGCTTGATGCTGGCTGGAGACAGATTGTGTGTATCTGTATGTTTCATGGCTCTGCCTTGCCAGGAAGCACATAAATTTATGGAAATTCGTCAGTTTTTGTTTAATTCTTATAAAACAATGGATTACAAGATTTCTCGGTCTTGGGGAGCAATTTTTCCAGCTAAGACATATAAAAAAGATCATATTTTTTATAGAAAAACGCAAAATAGTGTTGACAGCCCCATAGGGAAGATCTATTATTTCATTTCTTCACCGCAGGCGGTTAGCTCAGTTGGTTAGAGCGCTACGTTGACATCGTAGAGGTCGCTGGTTCGAATCCAGTACTGCCTACCAGAATACATGCACACAGCTCCAAGCTGTGCCAAGAAAAGCCCCAAAGATCAATGCTTTGGGGCTTTTTTGTTTTCTACAACTATAGCCTGCACTATTAATGCCTATATTGAATCCAGCGCGCGTCTAAGCTCTCTAGGCTCAGGGCTGACCCCAACGGCCCGTAAATGGCGATTACAGATAAACCAGATTTCGTCCCTGTCGTTAGCCAAAATAAAGAAGGCATCCGATGTCTCTGACGGGTTGAACATCCCCAGGGCACGGTAAGCAGTCTGCATATTGAATCCGCTTTGAAGCGGGGAGGGCTTGGGCCCATCCTTCAGCTCTTGAACACGAAGATATAGTCCCGTCTCTAGTGTGATCATGCAAGCCTCGCTTCTAGTTGCGTTGCTTTATTCTAGGAGCAGGAAAAGATCTTCGCCACAGGTCCGTACCTTTAGGTGTAATAAGACTTCATCAGATATAACAGAGCTTATGGCAGTCGACAAAAAAACCTCGGTAGAGGCTTTTTTGTGTGTTCGCGCCCGGGGTGTTTTGTCTTACATGACAACATACTGGGAGATGGCCAGAAAATGCGCAGCGCTGCCGGCCAGTACAAATAAATGCCAAATGCCGTGCCAATGTCGGAAGCGTTCGTCAAACACAAAGAACACGATCCCGGCGGTATAAATTGCTCCCCCAGCCGCCAGCCAGGAAAAACCTTCCGAGCCCAGGTTGTCTGCCAGCGGGCCCAGTGCCAGCAATACAATCCATCCCATAACGGCATAGATCACCAGCGATAGTATGCGTGCCGGCGAACGTGGTCGGATATCTTGAAGAATGCCAATCAGTGCCAAACCCCAGACCACGCCGAACAGACTCCATCCCCAAGGGCCTCGCAGCGTTACCAGGCAGAAGGGCGTGTAGCTGCCAGCAATCAACAGGTAGATGGAAAAGTGATCCAGCTTGCGGAAGACGTTTTTGGCCCGTCCCTTGAAGCAGTGGTACAGGGTGGAAATCAGGTACAGCAGGATAAGGGTGGCGCCGTAAATGGCCGTGCTGGTGATGCGCCAGGGGTCCCCGGTAAAGCTCGCCATGACAATTAGCCAGGATACGCCGCCTACAGCCAGAACTGCACCGATCAGATGTGACCAGGCATTGAAACGTTCACCGTAATACATGATGCTTTATTCTCTCCGAACATTCGGCACGCCGATTGCAAGACCGTCGACGTGGTCGGAAAAGCTTAGCGCATAAATCAAGCTCTCGTATTGATCTCTGTTAGGTCAATGCGGGACATTCGTTCGCCGCTTTGGATGAGGAATGCCGGTCGAAGTGTCCACTACACAAAACCTGATGAGTTGCACTTTTTTACTTGCTTGGGTTCTTGCCTGACTTGATGTCATATCTCTTGCGTTGTCAGTAAAAGAGGTGTGGTTTGATGGAAATTCAGTCACTTGTTGGCCTGCCACGTAAACCCCAATACCTGCTGACCAACTCCAGTTTTAGGATACGTTTGCGCGACGTGCGCTCATACCTAAAGAGGGTCATCATGAAATTTGTGCTTTACAAGGACAAAAGTGGTGAATGGCGGTGGCGATTCAAGGCCGCGAATGGGAACATTATTTGCGTTAGCTCCGAGGGCTACAGCAGTAAGCAGAGCGCACAACACAGTATTGAGTCTGTGAAAAAAGGGATGGCTGATGCTCCGGTTGTCGAGGAGTAAGCAGAGACTTTCCTTAAGTTTTTACGCACAGCTTGTAGACTTATGAATAAAAAAGCTCCCCAGCGAAAAGGGAGCCCAAAGACCTCGTCAAGATCCGAGGTCTTTTTTTATGTCGACTCCGTACGGGAGGCGACTCAACAGCAGCGATCAATCCAGCATCGCTTCAGCCTCAATCTCGATCAGCCACTCAGGCTTGGCCAATCCACTGATCAAGATCCAGGAAGAGGGTGGTGGATTGACGGGAAATCGTTTCAGCAGCGCAGCGGCTATTTCGTCCTGCTCTTGTGGTGAGCTTGCATCTTCCCGGATAAAAATCCGCAGCATGATTACCTGATTAATCTTGCCGCCAGCCTCGGCCAGGACCAGTTCAATATTGTCCAAGGCGGCTTCTGTTTGCTCGCGCATACCGCCAGCTACGGTTTGCTCCTGAGCATTTACGCCTACTTGGCCAGACAGCATGACACGGCGGTTGCCAGTGACCACCAGGCCCTGGCTGAAACCGTATTGCAGGGAATTGAATACGGTGGAGGGATTAATAGCGCTTTTTGTCATCTTGATAAATTCATTAAAAGTTGAGTGGGTGTATTTACACACCACACTCCTACTTTGGGGCGTTACGCTGGAAAGCAAGGGCTTGTCTTTGAGGAGGTTTTTTGTGGGTTTGATAAGGGAGTGTTGAGCCTGGTTTCCAACGGAAAAAGGTAGGAAAAATTCTTCAAAATTAATTAAGTTTTATGTAAAGTGTCCATCGTCTGGCTTTATGCTTTTTTGTCCGTGATAGGCCGACCCTTCCTGCTATACTCGCCGCTTATTTTTTTTGGTAATAAAGGAAGCGGGAAATGAAGAAGATCGTATTTATAGCTGCCCTGTCAGTGGGCTTGGCGGGATGTGAAACGATGAACTCCATGACTAAAGGCATTGATGATGCGTTTGCCAGTGTCAATGAAGCGATGGGGGCGGGCCCGATTGCTGACACTCCGGCACAGATTTGTTCAGAGATGCGTTCCAATCATGCGCGTGCTGTGAACAAGTACAGTGGGAAAACCGTTGAGGTAACTGGCAAATTGGTGGCCATGGAGCAAAACACATTGGCTGAGGCCATGAGTGGCATGAACTCAAAAGTATGGGGCAGTGCCAAACAGTTTGACGTTCGAGTCAGCAGTGGGCCTATCGTCTTTTCTTCCTTGATCAACCGCCGCACCGAGCAACTGAATGTGTTCAATATGGGTGACACGGTGACCATTAAAGGCCGTATCAGGACGATTGGCAAAGGGAAGTCTTGCACCATTAGCCTTGAAGAAAACATGAGCATCAAGCAGCAGTAAATGAGTAAGGGTCCGTTATGGCGGACTGCACGAATAAGCCCGCTTTGTAGCGGGCAATGTTGTTTCTGGGGCCCAGGTTTTGTTGCACCTGGCCTTGGGAAAGCCTCATATCGAATTTCCATTACGGGACGATTCAGCCGTTAGAATTGCTTATCCATCTACCTACAGAGGCTCGTATGGCAAACAATAAATCCACGATTCACGGCAACTGTCTGTGCGGTGCCGTCTCGATCAGTTTTCAGCAGCAAAAACCTTCGATCAGCGCTTGCCATTGCGGCATCTGCCGCAGCTGGTCCGGTGGCCCCTTCTTGTCGCTGGAGTCCCATGAGGCCCCAGTAATTGAAGGCGCGGAGCATGTGCGTTCCTATGCTTCTTCGGAGTGGGCGGAGCGCAGTTTCTGTGATGTATGCGGTACGCACTTGTTTTACAAGCTCAAGGCCGGTGGTTTCCATGCTGTTTCTGCTGGCTTGTTCAAGGACAGCGCGAGCTGGCCGTTCGAGCTGCAGGTCTTTATTGATGACAAGCCTGACAACTACGCATTCGCTAACAAAACGCGAGAGATGACGGGCGAAGAGGTGGTTAAGCTGTTTTCGTGATGCTATGGCTGGCCAGATGCATATGCAGGGGCCAGGGCAGTGCTTGCTGAAAACTGGACTGGTCGAACTATCAAAGGACGATTCCATAAACTCGATCTTGGGTCATCTATAAGGAGAACTCCGTGATGAAAAGAATTTTTTTCCTGTCGCTGTCTACGTTATTGGTCGCTTGCGCTTCTTCCAATGCCGATCTGGCGACCCAGGAAGATGTAGACCTGGGTAAGTACATGGGCACCTGGTACGAGCAGGCGCGTCTACCCAATAACTTTCAGCGTGAATGTGCCGGAGATGTGCAAGCTAATTACGTGATGGAAGCGGACAAGACGATTACCGTTACCAATCGTTGTCAGGGTACGGACGGTGAGGTGAAGGAAGCCATCGGGCAGGGGCGCTTGTCGACGAGTGTGGAGCCTGTTGATCCGGCGATACTAGAAGTGCGTTTTGCTCCGAAATGGCTGTCCTGGTTCCCTATGGTGTGGGGTGACTACTGGATCATGAAGCTGGAAGGGGACTACCAGTATTCTTTGGTCGGTACGCCGGATCGAAAATATCTCTGGGTCTTGTCCCGACAAAAACAGGCTGATCCGCAGCTTGTCAGTGACTTGCTGGATTACGCGGCATCCCAAGGCTTTGCGGTCCAAAAGGTGATTTCCACCAAGCAGTAGCGTGCATTCGATGATCGAGGCTTTTGCGCCTGCATAAAACAGCATATCCTCTTAGCGTTTTTAGTTATAAGCATGGGGAAATTAGATCGTTTTGAAGAGCTTGCGGCTGTGGTCGAATGGCACGACGGTATGTATCGGACGTGCCATTTTTTTATCGGAATGTTTTTACTATGAAGTCGTTTTTAAGCATTGCCGCGACCCTTACCCTGGCGTTGGTGGCTGGAGTGGCCCAGGCTGATCGTCTGGATGACATCAAGAAAACGGGTGTCTTGAAAGTAGCGTCTTTCGACAGCAATCCACCTTTTGGTTTTGTGGATCAGAAGTCCCGCCAGATCACCGGTCTGGATGTGGATTTTGCTCAGGCTCTGGCTGACAAGCTGGGCGTGAAGCTGGAAGTCTTGCCAACCAACCCGGCCAATCGTGTGCCGCTGTTGACGTCCAATAAAGTAGATCTGGTTTTGGCCAACTTCACCATCACGGAAGAGCGCGCCAAACAGGTAGATTTCAGCATTCCGTACTTTGCATCGGGCCAGCAGTTCCTGGCTAAAAAAGGCGTCTTGTCCTCGCCCGAGCAGTTGAACTCGCTGCGTATTGGTGTGGATAAAGGAACGGTCAATGAGATCGTTCTGCGTGAAAAATACCCCCAGGCCAAGCTGCTTGCCTATGACGATACGCCCTTCGCCTTCACCGCTTTGCGTAACGGTAACGTGCAGGCCATCACTCAGGATGGTCCCAAGCTGATTGGTTTGCTGGCCAATGTGCCGGACAAGGAAAACTATGAAATCCCGGCCTTCAGCATTTCCGAGGACTTGATCGGCATTGGTATCCCCAAAGGCGAGACAGCACTGAAGTCTTTTGTGGATGAAACTTTGCTGGAGCTGGAAAGCCAGGGCAAGGCACAAGCCATTTATGACGTCTGGTTTGGCCCTCAGTCCAAAACACCGCTGGAGCGCTTGTACCGCATCGGTCAGCAACAGTAAGTCATCACTTGCTTGCAAGCCAGCCTTGAATGTTCAGGCTGGCCTTTTCCTGTTTGTGTTTTTAACAGCGGGATCACTTGATCCTGCTTTTTGGTGTTTGCTATGCCGTCTTCTGATTTCTGGCTGGCACCCCACTATGTGGGTTGGTTGCTGCAAGGGTTCTGGGTCACGATCCAGCTCTCTTTAGTCGTCTCCTTCGCTGCAACTGTTTTGGGTTTTCTGGTTTGTATTGCCAGGCTCTCGCCGTTTGCCTGGCTGGCCTGGCCGGTACGTGCTTACCTGAGTCTGTTCCGTAATACGCCCTTGTTGGTGCAACTGTTTTTCTGGTATTTCGGTGCCTCGGCGTTGATGCCGCCGGAGCTGGTTCAATGGTTGAACACCCAGCATGTCTTGCAACTGGTCTTGTTCGATGTGCATTGGCCCAGTTTCGAGATGCTGGCCGCTTTTGCAGGTTTGACGATCTACACCACGGCTTTTGTTGCAGAAGAATTTCGTTCTGGTGTGCGGGCAGTTCGCAAAGGGCAGTGGGCCGCAGCAGCCTCCTTGGGCATGTCTTCCATGCAGGTCTGGCGCTATGTGGTGATGCCGCAGGCCTTGCGCAATACCTTTCCCTCGCTGATCGGGCAGTACATGAATGTCATCAAGAACACCTCGTTGACCATGGCCATTGGCTTGGCAGAGCTGTCTTATGCGTCTCGTCAGGTGGAGACTGAAACTTTCAAGACCTTCCAGTCCTTTGGGATTGCAACGCTGTTGTATGTCTTGCTGGTCATGCTGGTTGAAGTGGGTGGGCAGTGGTTACAACGCCACCGTCTGCAAGTGCGAGGTGGGCTGTAATGGACTTCGACGTAATTCATGACAATTTGCTGTACTTCCTGGTGGGGGCGTATCCGCATGGCCCTTTGGGCGGTGCTGCGTTAACGCTCTTGCTAAGCGTGCTTTCAGCAGGCTTGTCGGCCGTTCTGGGCCTGGCTTTTGGTATAGCCCTGGTCTTGACGCGTGGTGTGGCGCATACCGCTTTGCTGCTGTTTCTGGGCTTTTTCCGCGCCATCCCCGTCATCATGCTGATTTTCTGGGTGTATTTTCTGCTGCCCATTCTGTTCAAAGTGGATGTGCCAGGTTTGCTTACTGTCGTCTGCGCCTTGTCCTTGATCGGTGGCGCGTATCTGGCGCACTCCGTATTTGCGGGCATCAGCAGCTTGCCGGCGGGGCAATGGCAAGCGGGCAAGGCCCTGGGCCTGAAAACTGCCCAAATCATGAAGTCCATCATCCTTCCGCAAGCTTTGCCGGTGATGCTGCCTTCTTTTATTAATCAGTGGGTTGCCTTGATCAAGGATACGTCGCTGGCCTACGTTATTGGCGTGGCGGAACTGTCTTTTGTGGCCACCCAGGTCAGCAACCGGGTTATGGTGCACCCCACTGAAATCTTCTTGTTTGTCGGGCTGATGTACTACGTGATCTGCGCAACGCTGGAGTTGATTGCGAATCGTGTGGCTCGACGTTATGACAAACATCTGCGACTGGATGGCAAATGATCCGTATCGATAGTGTTTCCAAGTGGTATGGCACGTTTCAGGTGCTCAAGAACTGCACGGCCCAGGTGGACCGTCAGGAAGTCGTGGTGGTGTGCGGGCCTTCGGGCTCGGGCAAGTCCACCTTGTTGAAAACCGTCAATGGTCTGGAACCGTTTCAGCAGGGCACGATTATTGTGGATGGGATTTCTGTCGGTGATCCGGCAACGAATCTGCCCGACTTGCGCAGTCGGGTCGGGATGGTTTTTCAGAACTTCGAGCTGTTTCCACATCTGAACGTCTTGGCCAATCTGACCTTGGCGCAGCGTAAAGTGCTGGGCAGGGAGCGGGACGAAGCGAATGATCGGGCCTTGCTGTACCTGGACAGGGTGGGCCTGAAAGCGCTGGCGGATCGTTATCCAGCCAGTTTGTCGGGCGGGCAGCAACAACGTGTCGCCATTGCGCGGGCCTTGTGCATGGATCCGGTCTGCATGTTGTTTGACGAGCCTACTTCGGCTCTGGATCCTGAAATGGTCAACGAGGTGCTGGACGTAATGGTTAGTTTGGCGGAAGAGGGGATGACCATGATGTGCGTGACCCATGAGATGGGCTTTGCCCGCAAGGTGGCGGATCGGATGGTTTTCATGGATCAGGGTCAGATTCTGGAAGATGTGCCCACGGATGTGTTCTTTGGTCATCTGGATGGCAGGCCGCAGCGGGTGCAAACCTTTTTGTCCAAGGAGTTGCGGCTGTAGCTTGTTTCTTTGTACGGCAGCTAGTTTGATGTTGCCAAGCCAAGCCAAGCCAAGCCAAGCCAAGCCAAGCCAAGCTGCGCGTAGCAGAAGCTGGAGTCCGCATCCATAAAAAAAGCCCGCCTGTTTAAAAATGGGCGAGCTTCTTTTATGGGCGAGCAAACCAGGCTTGATGAAACTGGGCTACTGACATGCTTGCCCGGCCTGGAGAGTGTCGCTATGTGCTCAGGATGACTGAGTGGCTGTGTCGAACGATTGCAGCAGAGCTTCTGATGCCAGTACGGCACGGCGTGCCTGCTCGTGCTGATCATGCAGGGCCAGGTAACGTGCTTCGGCCTCATCGCCTCGCGCTACATCCCCGTTGTATGACTGCGCTACGTAGTTTGCGTACCAGATGGACTCGGCTACGGTCATACCCACAAACACGTCATTGTCGTCCTGATCTTGGGACAGGGCACGGATACCAGATAAATACGCCCGTTCACGGGGCTGAAATTCCAACATAAGACTCCTTAGATAAGCCCCCATTGTAGTAGGTGGGGTGAATCATGCCAGTGTTGGGCGTAGCACGGTGTTCGGTTGATGTTTGGCTGCTGGAGTATAAATAGTCTTGGGATTGGGGGTAATCAAGTGTTATTTTGAAAATGTCGAGGATAAACAGTGCATAAGTTATTTTCTAATTTGGTTTTGGGCCTGACCTTTGCCTCTGTACCAGCCTTCGCTTCAAGTATGCAAGAGAGTGCTCAACTAGGACGGATACACATACAGGCGGACCAGGTTGACGTGTTGAGCACGCATGAGCTGAAAGCTTCGGGTGATGTGACAGTAACCGGCAAGGAGAGCGTCATACATGCTCAGGAGGCTGTTATTCGTAGACGGGGCCCTGTGATTGAAGTGCTGGCACAAGAGTTGGTGCAGTTTGAGCCAAGCTCTAGGCCTTCTTCTGAGTTCAATCCGCTTAGCTTGCAAGATGCTCGTGCGGCAGGCGGGGAAATGCGGTTGCAAAAAGAAGGGTACGTGCCAGTGAGAGTGCAGGGTTTAAGTGCCATGTGGTGGAACGATTCAAACCAGACATGTATCACTGTTAAAACTAGCCAAGGGCGCTACAGTGATGTTAAAAAAGTGGGGGCCGAGGCATGCAGCGGGAGTTAGGTCTGGTCTGGCTTGGTTAAGGATGTATGCGGCTGTAAGGAGAGGGCATGGGCATTAAGTGGGAGTCGTCGTTTCATCAAGTGGCCTCTGTGCTGGCAACAGCTCTCTCTTCGCTCGTATTTATTCTGGCCCTGATCTTTTTAATTGATGGGTTGGCCAATCCACAAGTCCAGTATGGGGCAATCAATTATATATTTGCCAGTATCGGTGTCGGTTTTTCTTGGCTGATCTTTGTGGTGAACAGGTATTACGGCAGGGTTTGTCGATCCTTATCGATGGGTGCAAGGCGTGACGCCCGGCTTCTGGGCTGGTCCTTAAGTATCCTCTATGCCGTTTTGATTGGTTTGTTCATGCTGGGGGCCTTCGGCATAGGTGCCAGGTTGCTGCAAGGTCAGCATATTTTTGGTTAAGTGCCAAAACTGGGAAATTGTTGCAGAGGCAAGGTTTGGTCGGGCTTAGCCGATAGCCTGGGCAGCGCTGGTGTCCCTATGTCGGTATCGCTACCTTCTTCAGCCTGTATGCCAAAGCAGGGCGTGTCAGCCCCAGTCGTCGCGCAGCTTCTGAAATATTCCCGTTCGTTTTCTTCAGCGTCAGCTGGATGATCTGTTCTTCCAGGTCGTCCAGGTTGAAGGGCGTTTCCAGCAGGTTCTCCAGATATTGCGTCTGGTTTGCGCTGAAACAGGACTCTTTCGCCATAAAGCCTTGCGTATTCAAACTGCTCAAATACTGCAAGGCACTTTTCTGTTGCGGGAACAGGTGGTGAGTTTCGATTTCGTGATTGTGCTCGGTCAGGATGACGCCACGTTCGATCATGTTTTCAAATTCGCGGATATTGCCTGGCCAGTCGTATTGCATCAGTAATTCACGGCTGCGGTCGCTCACTCCCAGCACGTGCTTTTTGTACATGCTGGAGTATTTGTTCAGAAAGTATTCGGTCAGCAGTGGAATGTCTTCTTTACGCTCGCGCAGCGGCGGAATGTGAATGGGAAAGACATTCAGGCGGTAGTACAGGTCGGCACGGAAGGTGCCTTTCTGTACGGCTTCGGCCAAATCCTCGTTAGTGGCCGCCACCACGCGCACGTCGATATGGCGAGTGTTCTCATCACCCACGCGTTCCAGTTCCTGTTCTTGCAATACACGCAGCAGGGCGGCTTGGGACCGTGGCGATAGCTCCACGATTTCATCCAGAAAGATGGTGCCGCTCTGGGCACGCTCAAAGCGTCCGGGGCGGGATTTATGTGCGCCGGTATAAGCGCCTTTCTCGACACCAAACAGCTCTGACTCAATCAGTTCCGGGGGAATGGATGCACAGTTCACTGCAACAAAGGGTTGATCAGCCCGGTCGCTGGCGGCGTGCAGGCCGCGTGCGAAAGCTTCTTTCCCTACACCGGTTTCCCCCAGCAGCAGCACGGAGACTTTGCTTTGCGCCGCCTTTTCCAGCAGATGACAGGCGGCCTGGTAAGCGGCGGACTGACCAATGGAGTTGGGCAAGGTGAAGTTGGCACTGGAGTGCTTGAACTCCTGTTCGCGCAACTTCACCAGCTCACATCGCAAGGCAAACAGTTCGTCCTGGACTGGATCGGGCAGCATGAAACGGTCAATCTCGGGGTCATCATCTTCCCATTCCTCGGCTGGCTTGCCCACGATCTTGCAGTGGCTATGGCCCATGGCGCCGCATTGGGTTTCTTTGTAAATGATGCTCTTGCCCATATAGAAGCTGGTGTAGCCGCTGGCATAGCCCAGCAAGCTCCAACAGACCGGCTCGCTGGACTGGCCATGTTCTTTCTGGTGATTGCTGACTTCATAGGAGTCAAACCAGTCAAATTCGCCGTAGTACTGGCCTGCGTCGCGGTCAAAGGTCAGGGCGGTAGGGACGACTTTGACCATGCCGCGGATGGTGTGCATTTGCGGGCCAGCCAAAAAGGTCTCTTTCAGTGACAGGTCCGGGCGCACTTTTTGTGAGACCTCGGCATCTTTCATGCCCGCGTGGTAGCCAAAGCGCATCAGAAAGTATTTGGCGCGCTCGCTGCCCAAAGAGGCAATCAGCTCCTTGCGTAGCTGGCCAAAACCGCTGGCGTGCAGCAAGAGCATGCGCTGCTCGCCAAACCATATTTTGCCTTCCCGCGCATCAAAACGAATGGCGTCGATCAGGTCCTGACTTAATGGCAGTGTGAGTTCAGTAGCCCCCATGGCTGTCTCCATCCTGTGATTTCTTATTGTGGTTTTGAGTGTTCTAAAACCAGTATGCCGCCTGTCTTTCCAGTGACTCAAGGAAAACATAATAGTGTCCAGAGGACGGATAAAAGGGATTTTCCTAAGGTTTTACCCTAACTCAGCATTTGATGAAAACGGCGCTAAGCACTTGATCAAATGATCAATTTTCCTGCCGCCACCCCTTCGCAGGCCGCATTCCTTCTAGGCCGGGTTTCAGCTATCTCTTTAATCCTAAAGGGTTAAATCCTTCAAATTTAAAGTTGGCACGCGGTTTGCTATGAACAGGCTGTGGACACTCATGCAACAGCTTGATCAGGAGGAGAACAGATGTCAGACACGAGCTTGCCCACTTTGACAAAGTACGTACGCGTACGCAGTCCGGCCAACGCCCGTTTTGTGGAGTTTGATTTTGCCATCGGCCAGCCGGACCTGTTTGTGGAACTGGTCATGCCCCCGGCGGCGTTTGAGCAGTTTTGTCTGCAAAACAATGTCCAGCCCATGAGCGATGAGCAAATGCGGGTCAATGACGAGAACGAAGAGAAATGGCGTTTTGGTTATGACACTTTGGTCGGCAACAGTCGTCAGGCTGAAGCCCAGTAGGTTTTATTCAGGAGAACAAGAGGATGACATTAGAAATTAAAACGGCCAGTTTGCAGCCCGTGCGGCAAACCTTTGCCAACGTGGCCCGCCGCTTTGGCGAAAAACCGGCCACGCGCTACCAGGAAGCCACATACGACGCCCAGGCGACGGCCAACTTCCATTACCGACCCCTGTGGATGCCGGACAAGACCCTGAACGACCCCACACACACCGCCATTCAAATGAAGGACTGGTATGTGTTCCGTGACCCTCGTCAGTTCTACTACGGTGCTTACGTGCAAAACCGTGCCCGCATGCAGGAATCGGCTGAAACCAATTACGGCTTTTTTGAAAAGCGGGAACTGGCTCAGTATCTGAGCGAGGACGTCAAAGCCAAGGTCACCCGCTTGCTGCTGCCTTTGCGTCACATCGAGCAAACCGCCAACCTGAATTTCATGTCCGGCTCGGCTTACGGGTATGGCACCACCATTACCCAAGCCTGTCTCTATGCCGGGATGGACTCGCTGGGTATGGCGCAATACGTCTCCCGTATTGGGCTGCTGATTGATGGCAATAGCGCCGATTCCCTGAGCCAAGCCAAAGAGGCCTGGATGCAGGATGCGGCCTGGCAAGGTCTGCGCGCCTTGTGCGAAAAAACGCTGGTCCAGAAAGATTGGTTTGAACTGCTGTTGGTGCAGTCCTTGCTGATCAATACCGTGGTGCATCAAGTGGTGTATCAGGGTCTGGTCGCGGATCTGGCCAAGGAAGGCGGCCGCGATCTGGATATGCTGCTGGAGTTCATGCTGGAGTGCCATAAAGACCTGTCCAACTGGAGCGATAGCGTCTTCAAGATCGCGGCGGCTGAAAGTGAGGAAAACAAGCAGCAACTGCAAAGCTGGCTGAATCAGTGGCTGCCACAAGTGCAAGCCGCCTTCATGCCGTACATCCAGGCTGCCTTTGCCGACCAGGCGGATCAGGTCTGGGAGCAAGCGCAGGAAACCATTGCCAAACGCGTCACGAAAGCAGGCTTGAGCCTGGGTGGAGAAGCCTGATGACATCCAAGGTTTATATCGGTCTGCAAGACAACGACATGTCGCGCTACATCGTCGAGGCAATCGAAGAGGACAACCCGGACGCCACGGTGATTTATCAGCCAGCCATGATTCGCATTGAGTGCGTGGGCCAGCTGACCGTCAAGCGCGAGACCGTGGAAGAAAAGTATGGGCAGCAGTGGGACATGCAGGAGCTGCATCTGAATCTGATCACCTTGGGTGGCAACGTGGATGAAGATGAAGACCGCTTGTTTTTGCACTGGAACAGCTAAATCAGAAAAGGGGGCAACATGGCCACGAAAAAACTAAATATCAAAGACAAATATCGCTATCTGACTCGTGATCTGGACTGGGAATTCAGCTACCAGGATCGCAAGGACGCCTTCCCCTACGAGGAGTTTGAGGGCATCAAGATTACCGATTGGTCCAAATGGGAAGATCCGTTCCGTCTGACAATGGACGCGTACTGGAAATACCAGGCCGAAAAAGAAAAGAAGCTGTACGCCATTTTTGATGCCTTCGCGCAGAACAATGGCCAGATGAATATTTCCGACCCGCGTTACTTGAACGCGATCAAGGTGTTTCTGACCGCGGTGACCCCGCTGGAATACCAGGCTTACCAGGGCTACTCCCATGTGGGACGTCAATTCAGCGGCATCGGCGCACGTATTGCGTGTCAGATGCAGTCGATTGACGAGCTGCGTCACGTCCAGACGCAGGTTCACGCCATGAGCCATTACAACAAGTTTTTCAATGGCTTCCAGGACTGGAGCCATATGCACGACCGGGTCTGGTACCTGTCGGTGCCCAAGTCCTTTTTTGAAGATGCCCGCGCTGCCGGCCCCTTCGAGTTCCTGCTGGCAATCAGCTTCTCCTTCGAGTACGTGCTGACCAACCTGCTGTTCGTGCCCTTCATGTCGGGTGCAGCCTACAACGGCGACATGGCCACGGTGACTTTCGGTTTCAGCTCGCAGTCTGACGAAGCACGCCACATGACACTGGGCCTGGAAGTGATCAAGTTCCTGCTGGAGCAGCACGAGGACAACGTGCCTATCGTTCAGCAGTGGATCGACAAATGGTTCTGGCGCGGCACCCGCCTGCTGTCCGTGGTCGGCATGATGATGGATTACATGCTGCCCAACAAGGTCATGTCCTGGAAAGAAGCTTGGGAGGTCTATTTCGAACAGGCTGGTGGTGCACTGTTCAAGGATCTGGCCCGCTACGGCATCCGCATGCCCAAGTACAGCGAAGTGATCGAAAAAGAGAAAGAGCACATCTCGCACCAGGCCTGGTGGATCTTCTACAACTTCGGTCACGCTGCCGGTTTCCACACCTGGATCCCCAGCGACGAGGAGCTGGATTGGTTGAGCGCCAAGTACCCCGATACCTTCGACAAATACTACCGCCCACGCTGGGAAATGGCCAAGAAGATGGAAGCCGAAGGCAAGCGCTTTTACTCAAGCGGACTGCCGCAGCTGTGTCAGGTATGTCAGGTGCCCATGACCTTTACCGACATGGAAAAACCCGACGAAATCACCTACCGCCAAAGCCAGTACAAGGGCGAGCGCTATCACACCTGCTCGGACGGTTGCCGCGACATTTTCGAGCACGAGCCTGAAAAGTACATCCAGGCCTGGCTGCCAGTGAACCAGATCCTGCAAGGTGGCTGCGGTGGTCCCGAGCTGGAGAAAATCCTGAGCGACTACTACCAGTTGAACGTAGGTGTCGACAATATGGACTTCAAGGGTTCGGTGGACGAAGCGCGCTGGAACGAATGGAAAGGAGTGACGGCCTAGTCACACGAGAAAAAAAGCAGTGCCTTGGTGGGCACTGCCACTACCTATAAAAATTGGAGATCAATATGGCAGTTACTGCAATTACCCCGGACTACCAAGGCTATGCGCGCGACCAGCAGTCGCACTATGGCGACAGCATGTTGCTGTATATCGGCTGGGACGAGCACCTTTTGTTCTGCTCGGCCAAGGCCTTTCTGGTTCAGCCCGAGATGACCGTGTCCCAGATGATCCAGCAACTGTTGCCTGCCGGTTTTGCCCAGCACCCTGACTTCGAGCAGATCGAATGGAGCAAGGTGCAATGGAATTTGAACGGCGAGGCGGTTGAACTGAATCCTGACGACACCCTGGGTTCCAAGGGCTTTGATCACAAATCCTTGTTGCGTTTCAAGACCCCGGGCCTGAATGGCTACAAGGGTACGGGCGTATAAGAGGCGGAGGCAGCAATGACGTATCAGGTAACCGTAGAACCCACAGGTGATGTGGTAGAGGTGGAAGATGGACAAACCTTGTTGGACGCTGCGTTGCGACAAGGGGTTTGGTTGCCTTTTGCCTGTGGACATGGCACGTGTGGCACCTGCAAGGTGCAGGTGCTGGAAGGCTATGCAGACGCAGGCGATGCGTCCAGCTTTGCCTTGATGGATTCGGAGCGGGACGAAGGCAAGCTGCTGGCTTGCTGCTGTCTGCCCGAATCCGATATGGTCATCGAGGCCGACGTGGATGTGGACCCGGATTTCCAGGGCCTGCCTGTCGAGGATTATCAGGGCAAGGTCGTCCTGATTGAAGACTTGTCGCCCACGATCAAGCACATCCGTCTGGAGCTGGATCGTCCGATGGCGTTTCAGGCCGGGCAGTACATCAACCTGCATGTGCCGTCCATCGACAGCACCCGTGCTTTCTCCATTGCGAATCCGCCGTCCATGAGCGGCATTATTGATTTGCATGTACGTAAGGTAGAAGGGGGCGCAGGTACGACGTGGCTACACGAGGAACTGGAAGTGGGGCAGTCTCTGGATGTGTCTGGCCCTTATGGTCAGTTCTTTGTGCGCAAGTCCGACCCGCAAGGCGCCATTTTTATCGCGGGTGGCTCGGGCCTGTCCAGCCCCGAATCCATGATTATGGACTTGCTGGAAGAGGGCGATACCCGTCCTATTTATCTGTTCCAGGGTGCGCGCAATAAAGCCGAGCTGTATCATGCGGATCATTTCTATCAACTAGCTGAAAAGCACGACAATTTCCACTACATTCCGGCCTTGAATGCGCCTTTGCCGGATGATGCCTGGGAAGGCTTTGTGGGCTTTGTGCATGAAGCCGTGGGGCAGTTCTTTGAGCAGCGTTGCTCGGGTAACAAGGCCTACTTGTGTGGCCCGCCCCCCATGATTGAAGCGGCCATTTCCACCCTGATGCAAAGCCGGCTCTTCGAGCGCGATATTCACATGGAACAATTCCTGACAGCCGCAGATGGTGCTACTGGCAAGGTGCGTTCGGCGTTGTTCAAGCGCATCTAAGCGGTTTTAACTGACTGCCGAGTAGACCTTTTTTCAGTGAAAAGGTCTGCGGCTGGTGGTCGTGAACGCCGCATCTATCTGGCCTTGCAAGAAGCGTTAACGACGCTTTGCAGGGCCTTTTTGTATTAGACGGGTGGCAGCCCGTTACTCAAGGCGCTGTGTCCCGGAATCAGCCAGGGCGGTTTCTCCGCATACATTTCCTCAATAAAGGCATGCATCTGGGCGATGTACCAGGAGTTGTCGTTTTTCCTGTGGCTGAAAATAATCGGCGACGTTACTTTCTCGTCGTCAATCAGCCGGTAGACCAGATCACTGCGTATCTGTGCGGCTGAAGGAATCAGGCACAAGCCCACGCCGCCGGCGACCAGTCCCATGGCCGTCTGCAACTCCAGTACTTCATGCACTTCGGTGGGAAAGATGGCGTTGTCATGCAGGATATTCAGCACATGATCGGCAAAGCTGGGGCGTGGGGACTTGGGATACACAATAAAGGCGTGATCGGCGATGACCTGCAAGGACACCGGCCCCCGATCCTTGGCCAAGTCAATTTTCGGCGGAATCGCCAGCACCAGGCGCTCTTCACGCAAGACAGTACGGTACACCGCGCTGTCATGAATACGCACACGTCCAAAGGCAATATCAATGCGTCCGGCGCGCAAGGCGGCGATCTGCTGGCTGCTGGTGAGTTCCAGAAAGTGAAAGCGGATATCCGGGTAGGCGTGGCGGAACTTCTGAATCAGGATAGGCAGACCGCCGTACAAGGTGGAGGCCACAAAGCCAATCGACAATTGCGGGCGCTGGTTCAGGCCGACTTCAGTGGTCGCCGCTTTCATGACCTCCACACGATTGAGCAATTGCAGGGATTGCTCGTAAAAAATGCGGCCCGCTTCGGTTAGCTGCAGGGGGCGGCTCTCCCGTGACAGCAGCAAAACATTGAGCTCTTGTTCCAGCAACTGAATCTGTCTGCTGAGTGCAGGTTGGGCAATGTGCAACTGCTCGGCAGCGCGAGTGAAATTGCGCGCTTTGGCGACCGCAACAAAGTAGCGGATTTGTTTCAAGTCCATATGCTTTGCCCGTGGTCCAGGTCCAGAAAATCCGGACCAATATATCACCTATCTCGACCATCCAAGCTTCAAGCATATACCTGACAAGCTCTAGGGTTAACGATAGGTTTTGTTTTTCATGCCCTGCAAGCTGCTGATTTTATTGGTAAAAAAACAAACTATAGCATTTTGCTATAGAGCGGGACCGATATTGTATTGGAAGCCTGCTGGAGCAAAGACTGTAATGAACGTCATGCAGAACAGCCCCGAATTTCCTTGCGAAAGTGGGTTGGGCAATATCGGCCCGACGGTGTCCCTATCGGGTTTGAGTCAGGCTCAAGGCTAAGCCAGCAATACGCTGCCACGAGTCAGTCCGGTCTCAATCCGGAGCGATTTTTCTTTTCTATCACGCGTACTTGCTATGCCTTCATGGGCATGGGCAGGGACGGCTGCAACTCTCATAAAGGCCACATTATGTCAGTCCTTATGGATAAAACTAAAGATATCAGGCACTTGCTTGATACCGCCCTGGAAGAAAACCAAGAAACAGGCGTGTATCGCTGCCGTCGTGACATCTTCACGAATCCGGATCTGTTCGAGCTGGAGATGAAGCATATTTTTGAAGGCAATTGGGTCTACCTGGCGCATGAAAGCCAACTGCCCAATGTGAATGATTACTTCACTACGTATATCGGTCGTCAGCCCGTGTTTTTGACGCGTGGTAAAGACGGTGGCTTGAATGCCTTTATCAATGCCTGTGCTCACCGCGGCGCCATGTTGTGCCGCCGCAAGCATGGCAATAAGGGCAGCTTTACCTGTCCTTTCCATGGCTGGACTTTCAATAACGCGGGCAAGTTGCTCAAGGTCAAGGACGAGAAAAACACCCAGTATCCCGAGCAGTTCAATACCGAAGGCTCGCACGACTTGAAGCGTGTCGCGCGCTTTGAGAACTATCGCGGCTTCCTGTTTGGCAGCCTGAACCCGGATGTGGTGTCTCTGGACGAGTATCTGGGTGAAACCAAAGTCATCATCGATCAGATCGTGGATCAAGCCCCTGAAGGTCTGGAAGTGCTGCGTGGCAATTCTTCCTATATCTACGATGGCAACTGGAAACTGCAGATGGAAAACGGCGCGGATGGCTACCACGTCAGCAGCGTGCACTGGAATTACTCCGCTACCATGGGTCGCCGCAAAGAGGGCGGCACGCAAGCGGTGGATGCGAACGGCTGGAGCAAGAGCCTGGGTGGCGTGTATGGCTTTGATTACGGTCATATCTTGCTGTGGACCAAAACCATGAATCCAAGCGTGCGTCCGGTCTACGAGCATCGCGAGGAGCTGAAGCAGCGTTTGGGCGAGGACCGTGCCGAGTTCATCGTGAATCAGACCCGCAATCTGTGCTTGTACCCGAATGTGTATCTGATGGATCAGTTCTCTACCCAGATTCGGGTAACGCGTCCCATCAGTGTGGACAAGACTGAAGTCACGATTTACTGCTTTGGTCCCAAAGGGGAAAGCGCTGAGCAGCGTGCCATCCGTATCCGTCAATACGAAGACTTTTTCAATGTGTCCGGCATGGGAACGGCAGACGATCTGGAGGAGTTCCGTGCCTGTCAGGAAGGCTATGCGGGTATTGCGGCGCCCTGGAATGATTTGAGCCGAGGTGCGCCTTTGTGGGTGCACGGGCCGGACGAGAATGCCAAAGCCATGGGCATGAAGCCCTTGATCAGTGGCGGGCGTAGTGAAGATGAAGGCTTGTTTGTCTGCCAGCACGAGTACTGGGCCAAGACCATGAGCCAGGCGTTAAAAGCAGAAAACGGGGAGGCCTAAGCCATGAACGCAACGTATCACTCTATTTGCGCTTTCCTGTATCGCGAAGCCCGCTTGCTGGATGACCGTCAGTGGGATGAATGGCTGGAATGCTATAGCCCCAACGCCCAGTACTGGATGCCTTGCTGGGATGATGATGATCAGTTGACCGAAGATCCGCATAGCGAGATTTCCTTGATCTTCTATCCCAACCGTAACGGCCTGGAAGATCGGGTGTTTCGCATCAAGACCGAGCGCTCCGGTGCCTCCACACCCGAGCCGCGTACCGCTCACATGCTCAGCAATATCGAGATTCTGGCCGAGCGCGATGGGCAGGTGGACGTCCGCTACAACTTTTTGACGCTTAACCATCGCTACCGGGTGACGGATCAGTTCTTCGGCACGATTTACCTGACCTTGTCGCCTCAGGATAAGGGCTGGTTGATCGAGCAAAAAAAGGTAGTGCTCAAGAACGACTACATCCGTCAAGTGATTGATGTGTATCACATTTAAAGCCGGGGGTTAGTCGTGAACAGCTATCGTATTGCGCTGAATTTTGAGGACGGTGTCACCCGTTTCGTGGATTGTGGTGAACATGAAAAAGTGCTGGATGCCGCGTATCGCCATCAGATTAATCTACCCATGGATTGCTCGGACGGCGTGTGCGGCACCTGTAAATGTCAGGCCGAAAGTGGTCAGTATGAGCAGGGCGATGACTACATCGAGGATGCCCTGACGCAAGAAGAAGCGGACAAGGGTTTGGTTCTGACCTGCCAGATGATTCCCAAGTCTGACTGCGTGATTGCTGTGCCGATTTCATCGGGCGTGTGCAAGACGGCCGTGGCCAAGTGGCAGGGGCAAGTGTCGGAATGCCGTCAGTATGAGGACGCGGCGTACGAGCTGAAGATTGATGCGGCCGATGAAGCTTTGCCTTTTCTGCCTGGGCAGTACGTGAACATTACGGTGCCCGGCGGGCAGGCGCATCGTTCCTATTCCTTCAGCTCTGCACCGGGCGAGTCGCGCTTGAGCTTCTTGATCAAGCAGGTTCCGGGTGGTTTGATGAGCTCCTGGCTGGCGGCGCAGCCGCTCGGTCAGCAGGTGGAAATGACAGGGCCTTTGGGCAGTTTTTATCTACGGCAGGTGACGCGCCCCTTGCTGTTCCTGGCCGGTGGCACGGGCCTGGCGCCGTTCTTGTCCATGCTGGAAGTGCTGGTCAAGCAAGGCTGTACGCAGCCTGTGCATCTGGTCTATGGCGTCACCCGTGATCAGGATCTGGTGATGCTGGCAGAGTTGGAGTCCTTTACCCAGCGTTTGCCCGGCTTTAGCTACACCACCTGCGTGGTGGACCCGCAATCCACCCACGAGCGCAAAGGCTACGTGACCCAGCATCTGGATCCGGCGCATTGGCATGAAGGGCAGGTGGATGTGTACCTGTGCGGGCCGCCACCCATGGTGGATGCCGTCAGCCAGTTCATTGATGTGCAAGCCCATGCTCCCGCGAATTTCTACTACGAAAAATTCGTCACCAGCCAGTAAATGCATTCAAGCAACGCCCCTTTGTGGGGCGTCCTGTGCTGGATGACTCCTACAAGGAAAGATCATGACTGCGCCTCTGCGTTTTCATCAAAAAGTGGCCATTGTGACGGGCGCGGCCCAAGGCATTGGCCGTCGTGTTGCCGAGCGCTTGCAGGCTGAAGGAGCCTGGGTACTGGCCGTAGACCGATCCGAGCTGGTGCGGGAACTGGCCAGCGAGGCGGTCCTGACACTGGAAGTGGATCTGGAAACCGTTGAAGGTGCTCAGGCTGCGGCCCAGGCGGCGCTGGATAAATGGGGACGTATTGATATTTTGATCAATAACGTCGGGGGAACGATCTGGACGCGCCCTTACGAGCACTACACACCGGCACAGATCGAGGCCGAGATACGCCGTTCCCTGTTTCCAACCCTGTGGTCCTGTCATGCCGTTTTACCCAGCATGCAGGAGCAGGGTAGTGGTGCCATTGTAAACGTGTCCTCGATTGCCACTCGCAGCATTAACCGCGTGCCGTATGCAGCGGCTAAAGGGGGCGTCAATGCCTTGACCGCCTCATTGGCTTTTGAGAATGCCCAGCGCGGCATTCGGGTTAATGCTGTCTCGCCTGGCGGGACCGAGGCTCCGCCACGGCGTATTCCCCGCAATACCCAGAGTCACGATGATCCCCAAGAAGCCATCTGGTATCAGCAAATTGTGGATCAGACCGTGGCTAGTAGTTTGATGAAGCGTTACGGCAGCCTGGATGAACAGGCCGCCAGCATTTTGTTTTTGGCCTCCGACGAGGCTTCGTATATCACCGGCACTGTCTTGCCAGTAGGAGGCGGCGACCAGGGCTGATCAATCGATGCACGCGGCTGGTAGAGCGAAGGGCATCAAGACAAAAAACTCCATTTGGGGGAGACAAATCATGAAAACACTAGACGTTAATGAAGTGATTGAGCAGGCGCGCTTCGGGCGCTTTCACTGGATGGTGATGAGCCTGTGCGCCTTGTTGTTGATATTCGATGGCTATGACTTGTTTATTTACGGTGTGGTTTTGCCGGTGCTGATGGACGAGTGGAATTTGACGCCGGTGCAAGCCGGGGCCTTGGGTAGTTACGCCTTGTTCGGCATGATGTTTGGCGCGTTTGTATTTGGGCCGCTGGCAGACAAGATTGGCCGTAAAAAAGGCGTGATGATCTGCTTTGCCTTGTTCAGCCTGGCTACCTTCCTGAATGGCTTTGCGAGCTCACCGACCGAGTTTGGTGTCTACCGCTTTCTGGCCGGCTTGGGCTGTGGCGGATTGATGCCCAACGCTGTGGCTTTGATGAACGAGTATTCGCCCAAGCGTTCGCGCAGCACCTTGGTCGCCATCATGTTCAGCGGCTATTCATTGGGTGGCTTGTTGTCGGCAGCGATTGGCATCTACATGCTGCCGCGCTTTGGCTGGCAGTCCATGTTTTTCTGTGCAGCCATTCCGTTGTTGTTGCTGCCTTTTATTGTCTGGAAGCTGCCGGAGTCACTGGTGTTTTTGATGCGCCAAGGGCAAGAGGAAAAAGCACGCCGCATTGTGCAGACCTTGGCCCCTGAAATGGTTGTATCACCAGAGATCGTCTTGACCTTGCATGAGCAGAAAAAGACGGGAGTGCCCATGCTGGATCTGGTCAAGGAAGGGCGCTTGCTTGGCACCTTGATGATTTGGGTGGCGTTTTTCTGCTGCCTCTTGATGGTCTATGCCCTGGGTTCCTGGTTGCCAAAATTGATGGCCAACGCGGGCTATAGCCTGGGTTCCAGCCTGTCCTTCCTGGTGGCCTTGAACCTGGGCGGCATGTTTGGTGCGATTCTGGGTGGTTGGTTGGGGGATCGTTTTAGCTTGCCTAAAGTGGTGGCCTGGTTCTTTCTGGTGTCGGCCGTGTCCATTACCTTGCTGGGTTTCAAGAGCCCGACTCTGGTGCTGTACGTGTTGATCGTGATTGCCGGTGCCACCACCATTGGCACGCAGATCCTGCTGTACGCCAATACGGCGCAGTTCTATCCCTTGTCCATGCGTTCCTCGGGCTTGGGCTGGGCGTCGGGAGTGGGGCGGATCGGTGCGATTGCCGGGCCTTTCCTGGGCGGCACGCTGATGGCGGCCAAGTTGCCCTTGCAGATGAACTTCATGGCCTTTGCCGTGCCGGGTGTCGTGGCAATGCTGGCTTTCCTGATGTTTATGGTGTCTTTGCGTTCATCGCCCAAAGTGGCGCTGAATGCCGTGGCCGGTTGAGAGAGCTGAATTTTAAAGCTGGCTGGAGTAAAGTTCATACACACTGTTTTCAATAGACGAATGCCAGCCTTTCAAATTGATTGGCTGGCATTATCTATGGAGCCTGCCGGAATCATGACCGCTAGTAGTCTTTTGCTGTTTCTGCCCGCCTGTTTTGCCCTGAATATGGCCTTCGGACCTAATAATCTGCTGTCCATGACGGTAGGGGCCAAGCAGGGGGTGTCGACTGCCATGGTAGCGGCCATGGGGCGTCTGGTCGCCTTTGCCATCATGATTGTGGTGGCGGCCTTGGGGATGGGAACCTTGTTGATGGTTTCGGAGACGGCCTTTACCGTGGTCAAGCTTGCGGGAGCGGCGTATCTGATCTGGTTGGGTATCAAGGTGCTGCGTGCCAGTAGCAAAACATCAGCAGAGCAAACCGAGGTAAGCAAAAAAGATATCTGGGGCCTGGTGCGCCAGGAGTTCTTTGTGGCTATCGGCAATCCTAAAGCCATTCTGATCTTCACCGCCTTCTTCCCGCAGTTTGTAGATATGAACAACTATTGGGTTAGCTTCATGACACAGGGTGTGATTTTCCTACTGCTGGAAGTGATCGCGATTGCGGCGTATGCCTATGTAGGCACTCGTTTGTCCGGCGTGATGCAAAATGCGCGTGGTCTGCGTTGGGTGAACCGCATTAGCGGCAGCATGATGATAGGTTTTGGCGTGATCCTGGCCATGGCTCGACGCTCCTGATGTAAGCCCCGATCTGGGGGAACAAGTTGGAAAATAAAAGGCTCTCCTTGCGAGAGCCTTTTTGATGTTTCTATTTGTACAGGGTAAACACTGAATATGCTATTTAGTGCTTGAAGTTTGTAAATTTTTTGTTAGGATAAAAATTCGTTCTAGGCTTTCTCGATTAAATAAACAGCAGGAGGTTTGGATATGAATGACACGCCCATGAACTGGCCCAGTGATTTTCCGAGCAAACACGATTCAATATAAAACCTCAAAAAAAACGGAGACCGTTAACTAGCCAGGCCGCCCTATGGGCGGCTTTTTCATTGGCGCCTTACTGTTATGATTTTTAGATCTATATGTCTTGAGATTGAGCTGCCCGTTTATTGATAAGATTCAAATTCTGAATTGCTCAGGATTAGAAAGTTTCACTGGGCTACCTTAAATTGGGTTTTATTGCATTTTAATGCATGGAATGGCTTGGAAAAATACGGAGCAGGAAAAGAATGAATGACATCAAGGCCTTGTTTGCTTTGTGTTTTTCCCTGCTTCCTGCTGCTTGTTCCTGTATCGCCGTCACTTATCCTGGCGATCCCGAAGGAGCCACTGCCGTTTGCAATGGCAGTGCCTATGGCGAGACGCCACTGACAATTAACAGTCTGCTGGAGGGGGCGTCGAAATGTTAGTGTCCCCTTGAGTAGGTATTAACTTGTAATATGGCTCCTGAACGAGCTTGGCCAAACACTCTAGCTAAGATTCTTTGTTTTTAAATTTGGCTGATCTTGGCTGATTCACTGTTTTGCTCTGCGTAAACAAGCTCCCAGCGCTATGCTATTTTCCTCTCTCTCCCTTTTCTGATTGATCCAGCCTTGCCACGTTCCTCTGCTACCCCCCCTCGTCGTATCACCATCCGCGATGTCGCCAAGGCGGCAGGGGTGTCTTTGACTACGGTTTCACACGCCTTGAATGACAGAGGGGTGGTGGACCCGTTAACGCGTGCCAAGGTCAAACAGATCGCGGCTGATATGGGCTATAGGCCCAATGTACGAGCGCAGCGCTTGCGCTCGGGGGCGGCCAACAGCATTGCCCTGGTATCGTCCATGCCTTTTGCCGTGTCGGGTGGCGTTTCGCGTCTGGGCTTCATGATGGAAGTGGCGGGCATTGCGGCCGAGGCGGCCATGCGGCGCGGCCTGGCTCTGGTGTTCGTGCCGCCCTTGGAAAATGCCCAGGCCTTTCTGGAAGGTCTGGATATTGATGGGGCGATTCTGTTGGAGCCCATGACGGATGATCCCAATGTGCGCTTGTTGCAAGAGCGTGGCGTGGCCTTGGTGTCGATTGGGCGTCAAGGCGGTAGCGTAGACAGCATTCCCTTTATTGATCTGCAATCGACCGCAACCGCGCATTTGTTATTGAATCACTTGTGGGAGCAAGGACGGCGACGTATCGCTCTGGTGCAAAGCAGTGCCGCACGTGACTCTTACGCCAGCCATAAAAAAGCCTACGAGAATTTCGCTGCAGCGCACGCCATGCCAGTGCGCTATATGCAGGTAGAGGAAAGCTTGGGTGAAGCCGGTGGATTTGATGCCTGCGCCCGGCTTTTAACACAGTATCCTGATACGGATGCCTTATGTGTGCCTGTGGATGCCTTTGCAGTGGGCGCCTTGGCGGCTGTGCAGCAGGCCGGTTTGCGTGTCCCGCAGGATGTAATGATCGCCACCCGTTACGATGGCTTGCGTGCCCGTACCGCAGAACCGGCGTTGACAGCTGTGGATCTTCATCTGGAACAAGTGGCCACCCTGGCGGTAGAACTGCTGTTCGAGCATCTATCGGGTGATAAGAGCCGCCTGTCGGCTTTGGGCCCAAAGCCGGAACTTCGGGCCCGTGCCTCTACACAGCTGGACGATTAAGTCAGCATGACGGCCAGACCGGAGACGGTCGCAAACACCAGAACTCCAATGCGCAAACGGCGTTGATCCAGCTTGTGATGTACCAGGCTGCTCAAGCCCATCCCCAGCAGCAATGCGGGCAGGCACAGCACGGCGTAGCTCAGGTGGGACCACTTTAGCGCGCCGGAGATACCCAGCACGGCCAGCGAAATCACTTCCCCCACCAGAAAGCACAAGGCGACTGTCGAGCGCAAGGTGGCGACAGGGGCGTGCTGGTACACCAGAGCCAAAGGCGGGCCACCAATGCCGGTGGCGGTTTCAGTGATGCCGGTGACCAGACCTGTGGCAATAAAGGCCTTCTTGCCGGGCGTGAAGCTGGGAGCCAGCACCGACGCCAGTACAGCCAGCAAGGTACTGATACCGACAAACTGGTTTAACCAGTAAGTCGACAGCACCAGCAAAATCCCCAAACCGGCAAAAGTCCCTGCAAAACGTCCGACGGTGATCCAGCCCGCGCCGCTGCGGTCGATCGCTCCACGTTCACGCCAGGCAACATAGGCGTTCAGCGGCAGCATCAGAAACAGGAGCGCTCCTGGTATGGCCTCGGGATGAACCAAAGCCAGTACCGGGACTACGATCAGGGCAAAACCCATCCCGCTGGCACCCTGAATAAAGGCACCCGCCAGCACGGCGGCAAAAGCAATCAGCAAACCCACTGTCATGCCAAGGCCTTTTCCTGCTCGGCGTGACGAGCCAGGTGCTCGGTGGATGGGGCATGCAGCTTGCGGATATCCGATTGCGCGACCGCATGGCGAGCCAGCTCACGCACTTCTTCCAGCAAGGGCAGGGGATCCCAATCCACAGGCTGGCCTTCCCACAGACGCAGCTTGCCTTGGACAACGACAGCCCGAATCTGATCGCGAGCAGCAATCCGAACCAGTTCCCAAGGCAGATCCCAGGAGGGCGTCATCTCGGGCACTTGCAGATCGACCACGAGGAAGTCGGCTTGGGCGCCCACCCGAATCTGCCCGGTTTGAGCTCCCAGGCCTATGACTTCGGCCCCCCCTCGGGTCGCCATATCCAGCCAGGTCCAACCCGCACCGCAAGAGGAGTCGCCCACCATCATGCCGAAGGCAAAGCGTTGTGCCGCCTCGCCATAATCCATCATGCGAAAGGCATCGCTGCGAGTGCCGTCCGTCCCCATGCCCAAACGTATGCCTTGAACGCGCATGGCTTCGGCAGGAGCGACGGCATTGCCTTTCCAGGCGCTGGCAACCGGGTTGTAGGAAACGGCAGCGTTCAAATCAGCCATCAGCCGGATTTCGCTGGGGGTAACCAAGGTGGCATGGGCCAGCAAGGAAGCCGAACCTAGGGCACCAATATGGGCAAGATGCTCGATCGGGCGACGACCATGGGCATTCAAGGAACGCTCCACCGCGACCAAATGCTCGTTGGCATGGGTCTGGAACACACGGCCCGCTTCTTCGCTCATGGAATAGATACGATGCAACATCGCATCACTGGCGGCTTCGGGAATAGAGATAGCCAGTGAAGGGCTAATCAAGACATGGTGTTCCCATTGCTGAAGGTGGGCCTGGGCGCGAGCCACAATAGGCTCGGCGTCCAATAGTACCGCGCCGTGCTTGTCGTTGCAGATCAGGCCCAGAACGCAGCGTATACCTACGTCTGTGGTGGCTTGCACAATCGCGTCCAGATCCTCGGACGATCGCGTGCCAGCGTCGCAAACCGTCGTGAACCCGCCCCGCAAGGCTTCCAGTGCCGACAGCTTGCTGGAGGCATACAGATGGCGAGCGTTCAAGGTGCTTTCCAGCGGCACCCAGACTCGGCGGAAAATCTCCGAGGGCTCGCCATACACCAGCGACTTCCCATATGACTGGGTGACGTGATGGTGTGCATCCACAAAACCGGGCATCAACAAATGACCGGGCAAGCTCAGACGTGGCAGCCCAGGGTGACGGGCGGCAATCTCTTCTACCCTGCCAATATCGCTGAAGTGACCTTCTTCAATCAGGACAGCGTGTCCGCTGACAGGTCCTTGCGGCAGCAAAAGGTGTTCGGGTTCCAGAATGCGGGCCTGAGCCAGGTCGTGGGATTGAAATAAAGATGCGTGATTCATGGCACAGCTCATCAAGAATGTTGAAGGGGAGCGGGTTTGGGCGAGCGCTGGCCGAGGTGAATGAACAGGTAGTTCAAAACAGCCGCCGTCAGCGCACCCATAGCAACGCCGTTGGACAAGAGCAATCGCACTTGGGAGGGAAGTTGGTCGTAAATGCCGGGAACGACGATGGGCAGCAAACCGATCGCCAGAGCCGTGGCAACCACATACATGGCGGCATGGCCGCGCAGGTCTACCTTGCGCAACATGTCTATGCCCATGGTGCCGACGATGGCAAAGACCACCAGCCCAGTTGCGCCAATGACAGAGGCAGGAATGACGCTGATCAGCGCGGAGAGCGGCGAGAACACGCCAAACAGAATCAGGAACAGTCCACCGACGGCCGTGACATAGCGGGAGCGCACTTGGGTCGCGCGAATGATGCCGATGTTTTCACCACTGGTAATGATTAGCGAGGTCCCGAAAATACCGCCCAGCAAAGAAGCCAGCCCGTCGCCACGGATCGTATTGGGCACTTGTGCCTGTTGTTCGGCCTCGTTTTCCTTGCCCAGGACCTCATTCAAGGCAATGGTCTGGCCAGTGGCTTCCACCATGGAAATCAAGGTGAACAACAGCAGCGGCAAAGCGGCGATCAGATCAAAGTTGGGCGGGCCAAAGGGGAAAGGCGATGGCAGGGCCAGCAGTGGGCCACTGCCCACGCCGCTCAAGCTGATGTCGCCCATCAAGGCAGCGGACAAGGCACCCACAATCAAGCCTAGCAAGATAGCCAGCTGGCGGCACATGCCCTTGAGCAAACGGGCAAACAGCACCGTAGATGCAATGGTGATCAGGGCCAAGAGCAAATTGTCGGTATTACCGAAATTGGCCGAGCCGGATGTGCCGGCAATCAATTTGCCGGATATCTGCGCCAGGTTGATGGCAACCAGCAAGAGCATGATGCCGATGACCAGCGACGGGAAGTAACACAAAAAACGTTTGAAGATGGGGACGATCAGAAAGTACAGCAGGGCAGACAGAATCACCGCACCGGAGGCAGTGGGCAGATCGGTCTGTTGAGCGATCAAAATGAACAAAATAATGGGCGCGCCACCGGGCAACATCACAAAAGGCAGTTTGGCGCCTATACCGCCTGGACCGAAGGATTGGATCAAGGTGCCTATGCCACAGACCAGAAAGGTGGCGCTCAGTAGCTGAGTGGTCAGGACAGCATCAAAGCCCAGGGCCTTGCTCATCAAGAACACGGCGGCGATAGGGGAGGCGGCCATGACCAGTACGTGTTGCAGCCCGAAGGCAATCATGCGCTGAGGGGAATACAGCTCATCCACTTGCGCAGTGGGGGTGTCTTTCATCAGTGTCTCCTGTGCTGCATTGTCAGGTGCTAAAGATCCTGCTGCAGTCCTTTAGGTTTTTATCGAATTTATGAGTAAAACGATTTGGTTTTGATTTTATGTTCAACCAAAACGTTTTGGTAGTGTATTTATGCTTGGCTGAAAAGTCGATGCGCAAATCAAATAAGGATTATTTCTGCAGGCTGAACTAGCCTGTTGGAGGCAGAGGCAGAGGCAGAGGCAGAGGCAGAGGCAGAGCGGGGCATTGGGCAGCCTGCCTGGCGATCTTATGCAGATGCAGGGCGCGGCATGGCGAGGGCCATCGTTACGGGGAGTGAGGCGATCGCTGGTTTAAAAAGCGGGAGGGGCAAACTATGAGGCGTAGATGACAAAAATGAACGTCAGCACAGAGGGATTGTTTACCCTTTAGATAGCCAGTTCCGACCATCTAAAGGGTGTTTTTACGTAACAGGCTTTAATCCACGATGTAGAGTTTGGCGCCCGTCTGAGTGGAGGAACGGTGCGGCTCGGCATTGTCAGCCACATGGTAAGACTGTCCCGGTTCCAGGGTGAAGCGGCGGCCGTCTTCCAGTTCGGTATCCAGCCGGCCTTCCAGACACAGCAACATATGGCCCTTTACGCACCAGTGGTCGGCCAGATAGCCGGGGCTGTATTCCACCATGCGTACGCGAATGGGGCCAAATTGCTGGGTGCGCCACAGGGCCATACCTGTTTCGCCTTTGTGTTCTGTAGGAGTAATGTCGGACCAGTTAACGGTGCAAAAGGGTAGGTTCTGAATATCCATGCTTGCGGCTCGTGAGGAGGAATGACGTTTATAGTAGGCCTCTTTGCGAGGCTTGGTTTGTTGCCTTACTGATTCTTCCTGATACAGGCAATTTCAATTTAGAAATTTGCTGACGTCACAAACGCAGAGAGATCAGGAATACTCGCGCTCAACAGGGGCTTGTCATGGCACTTGTACTGACAAAAAGGGGAAGCGCATGAGTCTGTCTCAATCAACATTATTCGCACGGCACCGTGGACGGTGGGGCGTGCTGGCCGTTGCCTTGTTGCTATCAGCTTGCAGCAGTGTGCCTCAACAATCGGCACAGCGTGAGGCGGTCTCAGCGGCAGCCCCACAAACGGCCTCGACTTTGGGTACGCAATGGGGAGAAGGGCGTGAGTCACGGGCCTATTCGGTTCAGGCTCAGCGCGTCGAGCCTCTGCGTGATGAACTGCAATTAGCCTATTCCGATGAACGCAGTATTCGCCAGGTTTTGGGTCAAAACCTGGATGCCCAGCGCAGTATTTTGCTGGATCAAGGCAAGGTGGAATTGTCTGTGCATGATGGGCGTGACGCGCCTTTGACAATTTTCAGCAGCATCGGGCAGAAAAACTATCAGCTGGCGGGCAAAGCAGGGGAACGTTACGTTCTGGTCTATACCAATCGCAGCGCTACGCCTTATGAAATCATCACCACGGTAGATGGTCTGGATGTCTTGTCGGGCAAACCGGGCAGCCGCAGCTATAACGGCTATCTCTTGCAGGCCGGGGCCGTCTTGCGTATCGAGGGCTTTCGTAAAAGTGCTGACGAAGTGGCCGCTTTTCGTTTCTCGGGCAAGGACCGGGCTTACGCGGCGAACACTCTGGCGGGTGACAAACGCAATATCGGTGTGATCGGTACGGTGCTTTACGAAGTACGCCCGGTGACTCCGACTCAAGCTACCGTGCCGTCGCCCAATCCTTTTCCTGCTGACAAAGGCAATGGGCAATACGCGCCTGCGCCGCGTTATTAAGACTTGACCGTTTCCTTCGGCAAAAGAGCAGTCGGATTTTGACGAAGGGACGAAAGATATTCACGCAGATATCAGGGCTCTTAGCGGGAAATTACGCGCTTGGAGCCCTGCAATGACTCTGTTAAGGTGTGCCAGGATTAGCCACTTTGCAAGGACAGCGCGTGCCGCCAGAGTTGATCCATCCAGAGCATTTTGTCCACGTACGCATCATCATTGGCATGGTGCTGGGTATCAGCATTTCCAGACTGATCGTAGGCGTCTCTGAATTCATCCAACACCCCAAAGCCAAGCGTATCTATCCCATTCACTTGGGGTGGGTGCTGTATCTGTTCCTGACGATTATCCATTTTTGGTGGTATGAATTCAGTCTGGTGAAAGTGCAGGTCTGGTCCTTTCAGCTGTATTTTTTCCTGATTTTGTATACCTGTGTGTTTGCCATCATGGCGTCCTTGCTGTTTCCGTCCAATATGGAGGAATACCGTGGTTTCGAGGATTATTTCCAGACCCGGCGGCGCTCGCTTTACGGCTTTTTTGTGCTGATTCAGCTTATGGACCTGGTCGATACAGCCATTAAAGGAAAAGAGTATTTCTTGTCGCTGGGTGTGGAATACCCCTTGCAGCAAGCCGTGTTCATTGTCATGGGCCTGATCGCCATGCTGGTGCCCAGCAAGCGCTATCAGGCGGCCTTGGTGGTGCTGACGATAGTCTATAAAGGGCTGTGGATTTTCCGTTTGTACGATATTTTGAATTGAGTCAGCCGCTCGTTTTTTCGGGTTCTATCTGTCCTTAAAGGCACAACGGTTTTCTCCGGCTGCGCCCCTTTCGTCTAGCTTGTCCGCATTTCTCTTTAGCTCCTGCCCGGTCAAATGGGACATGGATAGGCTATGGAGCGGTCAAACATCCGCTTTAGCAGATCTGTTATTAAGGCTGGGCTAGAATCGCTTTTTTAGTTGTGTTCTTGGAGATGGTGACGACATGAGTGGCTCCTTTACTTTTGTGGTGATGTTGGCGTTCTTGGCTGTGGTCGTGGTGATGGCTGGGGTCAAAGTTGTGCCTCAGGGCCAGCAATGGACGGTCGAGCGCTTTGGTCGCTACACCCGCACCCTGACGCCGGGCTTGTCCTTGCTGGTCCCTTTTATGGACCGCGTGGGCCGCAAGCTCAAAATGATGGAATCCGTGCTGGATGTTCCCTCGCAAAATGTGATTTCCCGCGACAACGTGGCCGTGACGGCTGACGGTGTCGTGTTTTATCGTATCGACAATGCTGCCCAGGCTGCCTATGAAATTGATCACCTGGAAATGGCGATTGTGAACCTGACTACCACCAACCTGCGTTCGGTCCTGGGTTCGATGGAACTGGATCACATGCTGTCCAATCGCGAAGTGATTAACGATCGCCTGCTGGCAGCGGTGGATGCAGCGACGACACCTTGGGGGGTGAAAGTTACCCGCGTGGAAATCCGTGATTTGAATATGGCTCCCGAGTTACAGGAAGCCATGAATCTGCAGATGACGGCTGAGCGTCATCGTCGTGCTGCCGTGACCAAGGCCAGCGGCCAGAAAGAAGCCGAAGTGCTGCAAGCCGAAGGGGAGAAGCAAGCGGCTGTGTTGCGTGCCGAGGGTGAAAAGCAATCCGCTATCTTGCGTGCTGAAGCGCGTGAGCGTGAAGCCGAGGCCGAAGCCCGTGCAACCCGCGAAGTGTCCGAAGCCATCAAGAGCGGTGATGTACAAGCCCTGCAATACTTTGTGGGCCTGAAGTATGTGGAAGCCTTGCGCGATGTGGGTACGGGCCCCAATAGCAAGCTGGTGCTGATGCCTTTGGAGGCCAGCGGCATTACCGGTGCGGTGGCAGGTGTGACCGAGCTGCTCAAGACCACCGGCAGCAAGTTGGGACAAGGCTAAGCGGTTAGCTGGAGGTGCTGATCTTGTCATTCATTTTTGATTCCTTTTGGTACTGGCTGGTGTCTGGCGTCGTGCTGATCGCTGCCGAGGTCGTCATCTCTGGCGTCTATCTGCTGTGGCTGGGCTTGGGGGCTTTGACGGTGGGCTTGTTTGCCGCCGCCTGGCCGGATGCTCCCTCCTGGTTGCAATGGCTGATTCTGGCCGTGGCCATGTTGGGGTGGGTGGTCGTTGGTGTGCGTTGGCAACGGCGCAGCCGGGCCAATCAGCCTGATATTTTGAATACCGGCTTGAGCGCCTATGTGGGGGCTCGCGCGCAGGTCAGCGAAAGTTTTGTGAACGGCCGGGGGCGTATTCGGCTTAACGATAGTTATTACAGTGCCACAGCGACCCAAAATCTGGAGCAGGGCACTGCGGTTGTGGTCTTGGCGGTGGAAGGCGCTGAAATGCGTGTTCAGGCTGTTGAGTAAGAGAAATAGTAGGGTATGGAACAATGATGAACAATCGCTATGGCAAGCTGGCTTCTTTGGTATATCACCTGGACAAGCCGGTAGGACGCTCTTTCGGTGATGTGGAGTACTACCTGGAGCGCTTGCAGGGCACAAGTGGGCCCATTCTGGAGCCCGCAGTAGGTACAGGGCGCATTCTGATTCCCTTGCTGCAGGCGGGGCTGGATGTGAATGGCTTTGACCTGTCTCAGGAAATGCTGGATTATTGCCAGCGTGAACTGGAATTGAGATCCCTGAAGACCACGCTTCAGTTGGCAGGTTTTACGGATTTCATCGCAGATCGTCCTTTGGAGGCGATTGTGGTGCCAGCTGGCTCTTTTCAGCTTCTGGATTCGTTTGAGCAGGGCATTGCTGCGTTAAGCCGTTTTCACGCCAGCTTGAAACCAGGTGGGCGGTTGTTGCTGGATCTGGACCCGGTGGCGGCGATTGTGAGTGTGCAGTCTGGTATGCGGACCTGGTCAGCTCCTCCGCATGGACTGATTACCCTGAATGCCACCGCCCTGGAAAAAGACTACTGCGCCCAGGTGACTCGCGAAATGCATCGCTACGAGCTGTGGGAGCATGGTGTCTTGTTGGAAACCCAGCTGGAACAGTTCTCGCTGCGGTGGTGGGGCGTTCAGGAACTGAGAATGGCACTGGAGCAGTTGGGGTTTGGCGAGATCGTCATTTCTGGCGGGTATCAGTATGGCAAGACGCCTCAGGATACTGACGGGATTATTTCGTTTGAAGCGCGCAAGTTGTAAGACTGGGACTGGGCTTGGAGCCAGTAATCGTATCAGTGTGGTGGCTAAGGTGGAAACCGTACGCGATATGAGCAATGGCATAGGTTCATGCGTGGATACTGGTACCGCAACCGCAACCGCAACCGCAACCGCAACCGCAACCGCAACCGCAACCGCAACCGCAACCGCAACCGCAACCGCAACCGCAATTGCAGGATTGCAAGCTGCTGGGCTTGGATCCGGACGACGGATTCTTTCAGCCCTATCTGCTTTTATATTGGTTCTACTACCTGTATTCAGCCCCATCGCACAAGGGCAAAGCCTGATACAGGATGAACAAGGCTGGGTTTATGTGAATGAAAGGGGCGAAGCAGTTCTGCGTCCCTTTATTTACGACAACGGCCCTGATTACTTTGAAGAAGGTCTGGCCCGTTTCGTCGCCAAGGGGAAGATGGGCTTTCACGACCAGTCACTGAAAATCTGGATTCCGGCCCGTTACGATTTTGCCTTTCCTTTTGTGGATGGCAAAGCCAAGGTCGGCATGGATTGCAAGCTCATTCCACACGGTGAACACCATTCAGTTCACTGCCAGCACTGGGAAAATATTTCCAATCCTTTGACAGCACCAAAAGATCAGCCCGAAAACTAGTCCGTGCACAGTACACAGCAGTACAGAATTTATCCGGAGAACACGATGAAGAAATGGGGAATCCTGGGACTGGTCGGCGTCTTGTCTGCTTGCGCCAATCAAGCCTCGACACAGCCACCCGTGGGTATTGCCAATCCGGCCTCGGCTTATTGCGTGGAGAAGGGCGGGCGTTTGGATATCGTCAACACACCAGCAGGGCAAGTGGGCATGTGCACCTTGCCGGATGGCACGGTGATCGAGGAGTGGGAGCTGATGCGCCGTGACCACCCTTCGGCAAAGTCCTGATGCCAGATCATAAAAGCCAGCTATTTGCTGGCTTTTATATTAGCGTTCGATACGGACCTCAAAGTAGGCTTCGGACTCGCCCAGATCACGAAAGCCATCACTCATGGCGCGCGTGGCGGCGGCAATCCATTTTTTGGCCAGGGCAATGTCTTCCCCGGACAATTCCGTCTCTGCCGTTTCTTCGGCCAGTTGCCACGCTCGATAGGCCTGGACCACGGCCTCCGGGCCTTGCATGACTTTTTCTAAGCTGCGGCGAAAACGCTCCTCAGCCTCGCGGCGGCCGCGTTCGGTGATATCGGAAGGAGCGTCGTGCAAAGTGATGGTATAGGACATGATGCTTCTTTTTGCTGTATGAATGAACAGTAATTTAGCATGTCTTTTTATCTTGAGCCAGATTTTTGTGATGTCTGTTGCATCAACTATTAGTCGGATTATTCTGCGCCCCCAAACAGGCTGAAAAGATGTGTGCGTTTGTTCGACTTTGCACGACTGGCCCAGCTCTGATTTTCCACCATAGACTATCGGCTTGCGCCCGTGGGTATACTGCTCCAAGCAGATTCATGCTCTCTTTTTTCATGGCCGAGGTTCAGGGTGCAGCTTGTAGCGATTGGCAGTATTACCGTTGATATTGTGGTCTCAGGCATGCCAGCCGAGCTGGCGCGTGGTGACAAACAGGAAGTGGGCTCGATCGACTTGTATCCAGGTGGTGGGGCGCTTAATGCGACAGCGAGCTTCATGGAGCAAGGCGAGTCGGTTCGGCTACTGGGGGCGCTGGGTCGAGACGGCCTGGGTGAGCGTTTGCGTTCACATATCGAGCAGTTGGGAGTGGACGTCAGCAGTATGCAGATCTGTCCTGATCAGCCCACCGGTAAAGCCATCGTCCTGGTCGAGCCGTCCGGCAGTGCTTCGGTGCTGGCACGACGTGGGGCAAATGCCTGCCTGCGTGTCCAGGCTCAAGACTTGCAAGCAGACCTGATTTATGTGGCTCCCTTGGCCTTGCAGCCTATGGAAAGCGTGGCGCAGGCCTTGGCGGAAAAAAGGGAGACCTCGGCCTGCCTGGTGGTAAATCCCAGTGTGGCGTGTTTGCAGCATCAAGGCCAGGGATTCAAGCAGGTCTACGCACGCGCAGATGTGCTGGGCTTGAATGCGGTGGAGGCCCAAATGCTGGCAGGCGTTCAGGACGCCGATATTCAGCTGGAATTATCGATTCAGGAAGCGTGCGAACTGGCTGCGCGTCTGCAGCATCACCCTCAACAAGCCTTGTTGATCACCTTGGGTGTGCAGGGGGCGGTGTTGGCTTTTAATGGTCAGCAGTATGTGGAGCCTGCGTGCAAGGTGGAGGTGTGCTCAACGGTGGGGGCAGGGGATGCCTTTCTATCCAGCTTTGCCCTGGCCTGGAAACGGGGTTTGGAACCGACAGAAGCCTTGAAGCTGGCCAGCCAGGCAGCGGCGGCACGATTAGGACAGTGGGCGGCCAATACCTTTCCGCCCATGTTTGGACAAGACGCAGCGCAAGCCCTGACTTTGTAAATACCAAAAGCACAGCAAAATAAATAACAAAGGGGAGAGGATATGGCAGCCACTATCATTATTATTGGCTTGTATCTGCTGGTGACAGTCCTGCTGGGGGTCACACTCTGTTATACCCGTCCCAAGACGTGGAAACGAGATACGGCTTTATTAATGATTACCCCCTTGGCTGTCCCTGTGGTTTACGCCATTTTCACAATGCTCAATGGATAGGGGGCAGGCACAAAACGTCTCTTCCTGGCATTTTGTTGCATGTTATGCGCTTTTGCGAAGATTTTTGCCGCAAAAGTAAGCTTATGTAGTCTAATCCTAGTCTTTGTGTTGTCTCTGTGTCGGATCTTGACAATCGTTGACTTCATGTTTTGAAGGTGGCCCGCTACCATATTCTCAAGCTTGTTTTAGTTGGGACTTTGGGATGTATGCCATGATTAATGCCTCGAATCTGATCGATTATGTACCTATGGTATTAATGCTGGCTGGCTGCGGTATTTTGGGCTTTATTTTGTTGTCTTTTTGGCTGCATCGCTCTTGATCTACACCCAGCCTTGTCGTGCTTTGCAATAAAGCACCGATATTTACGCTTGATTTCAGCAGCTTCTTTTACCTGACGTGTTGCTTTTGCTGCACGCTTGCCTTCGTACACTTTTCATATCAAACAAGTGTAGTAAGCTACTTCCACGATCTGTTTCGCGACCAGCGCTTGAGGGTTTTAACCCTGCGCTAACAGCAGACGCGGCCTGGACAGTCTTCATCTCGAATGATTTGTCAGGCATCAGCAAACATCAGGTCAAGGAGAAGGAAATCATGTTTTTCCGCTTAGTTTCTGCCTGTGCAGGTTCTTTGATGTTGTCGGCATGCGCCAGCTCCCCCCAAACGGCCACCAAACCAGTCGGGCAGGCCAATCTGGCTTCCAGTTTTTGTCAGCGCATGGGCGGGCAAACCATTGTTCATGAAAGTGGACGTGGTGCCTATGGAACCTGCTTGATGAAAGATGGTTCGGAATCCGAAGAATGGGCCTTTTACCGTAGCTGGTATCCCCGGATGGACTGAATTCTTTGCCAAATGTGGTTTTTGTGGCGATACAACGCCGCGATAGCGGGCGAAGGTGATAAACTTATCCAATCAAATGTGTTATTTGGGAAGCAGAATCTTATGAACTCAACGCGAACTACCCGTCGGCAAATCTAGCCGTGGCCGCGTAGCGTTTCGTTTGCTTTCCAAGAACGTTCAATTCAAAAGCGCGGCTTTTTCAAGGCCGCGTTTTTTATTTCAGGAAGTGTTATGGTCCGAATCACACTGCCCGATGGCTCCCAGCGAGAGTTTCAGGGCCCGGTTTCCGTCAGCGAAGTGGCGAACTCGATTGGTACTGGCTTGGGCCGCGCCGCCCTGGCTGGCCGTGTCGGCACGCCCGGCACCGAGTCGCGTCTGGTGGACACCTCGTATGTGATCGACCAGGACAGCAATTTGGCCATCATTACCGCCAAGGACGCTGACGGTCTGGATTTGATTCGTCACTCCACTGCTCACTTGCTGGCTTACGCGGTCAAGAGCTTGTTTCCGGATGCCCAAGTTACCATCGGCCCGGTGATTGACAACGGCTTTTATTACGACTTTTCCTACAAGCGTGCCTTTACGCCCGAGGATCTGGAAGCCATTGAAAAGAAAATGGCGGAACTGGCCAAGAAAGACGAAGTGGTTACCCGCGAAGAGTGGTTGCGCGACGATGCCGTCGAGTTCTTCAAGAGCATTGGCGAGGACTACAAGGCAGAGATCATTGCCTCCATTCCGTCCAACGAGCCGATCAGCCTGTATCGCGAAGGCGATTTCATTGACTTGTGTCGTGGCCCTCACGTGCCATCTACTGGCAAGCTGAAAGTATTCAAGCTGATGAAAGTAGCCGGGGCTTACTGGCGTGGCGACAGCAATAACGAAATGCTGCAACGCATTTACGGGACTGCCTGGGCGACCAAGGAAGATCAACAAGCTTATCTGACCATGCTGGAAGAGGCCGAGCGCCGCGACCACCGCAAACTGGGCCGTGAGCTGGATCTGTTCCACTTCCAGGAAGAGGCCCCTGGTCTGATTTTCTGGCATCCCAAAGGTTGGGTGATCTGGCAACAGGTCGAACAATACATTCGCCGTGTCTATCAGGACAATGGCTACCAGGAAGTGAAAGCACCGCAAATTCTGGATTTGTCGTTGTGGAAGAAAACTGGCCACTGGGACAACTACGCTGAAAACATGTTCACGACTGAGTCGGAGAATCGTGTTTATGGCTTGAAGCCCATGAACTGCCCCGGTCACGTGCAAATCTTCAATTCCGGTCTGCATTCCTACCGTGAACTGCCTATCCGCTACGGCGAGTTCGGTCAGTGCCATCGTAACGAACCCTCGGGTGCCTTGCACGGCATGATGCGCGTACGCGGCTTTACCCAAGACGATGGCCATATTTTCTGTACCGAAGACCAACTGCAAGACGAGTGCGCTGCCTTTACTGCTCAGTTGCAAGCCGTCTACGCGGACTTTGGCTTTACCGAAATTCTGTACAAAGTGGCTACTCGCCCAGAAAAGCGCATCGGTGACGATGCGGTCTGGGACAAGGCTGAACAAGCCCTGATCGAAAGCTTGCGCCGTACCGGCTGCGAGTTCGAGATCTCGGAAGGCGAGGGTGCTTTCTACGGTCCGAAGATTGAGTACACGCTGAAAGACGCCATTGGTCGTCATTGGCAGTGTGGCACCATCCAGGTGGACTTTTCCATGCCAGCCCGTTTGGGCGCCGAGTATGTGGATGCCCAGGATCAGCGTCGTGTGCCTGTCATGTTGCACCGTGCTATTTTGGGTTCCTTCGAGCGCTTTATCGGCATGCTGATTGAAAACCACGCCGGTGCCTTGCCTGCCTGGTTGGCTCCGGAGCATGTGGTGGTATGCTGCATTTCCGAAAGTTCAGCCGATTATGCTCAATCCGTGGCGCAAAACCTGAAGAAAATGGGATTCCGTGCCTCCTCTGATTTGCGTGGTGAAAAAATCACTCGTAAAATCCGTGAGCACAGTATGCAAAAAGTGCCCTATATTCTGGTCGTGGGTGAGAAAGAGCGTGAAAACGGCGCAGTCGCCGTGCGTGCGCGTGGTGGCGTGGACTTGGGCGTCATGCCAATAGCCGATTTTTCAGCACGATTGAAGCAAGAGATCGATAGCCGTCAGTAAAACAGGAACGCTATCGTTTTTATCGACATTTTTAGGAGTTTTCGACATCGCAACCGAGAAAAAACATCGCATCAATGGTGAAATTCGTATTCCAGAGGTGCGACTCATTGGAGTCGAGGGTGAGCAGCTAGGTATCGTCAAGGTGCCTGACGCCTTGGCAATGGCAGAACAGCATGATGTGGATCTGGTGGAAATCGCCCCTGCGGCGGTACCACCGGTGTGCCGTTTGATGGATTACGGCAAATTCCGCTATCAGGAACAGAAACGCCAACAAGAAGCCAAGGCCAAGCAAAAAATCATTCAGATCAAGGAAGTCAAATTCCGTCCCGGTACGGATGAAGGCGACTACCAGGTCAAGCTGCGTAATGTGAAGCGTTTTATTGATGATGGCGACAAGGTCAAAGTGACCTTGCGTTTCCGTGGTCGTGAAATGGCTCACCAGGAACTGGGTATGCGCGTACTGGAACGGATTCGCGACGAAGTCAGCGAAATCTGTCAGGTTGAAGCCATGCCCAAGCTGGAAGGCCGTCAAATGGTCATGGTCTTGGCGCCTCGCAAGAAAGCGTCCTGATACTCTTGCACGATACTGCCTGGATCCGCCCAGGAGCATTATGCGTCGCTCGACTCGCTCCCAAGTAGCGGGTCGGGCACAATCGCCTTTGCAGCCCGGCTGCAAAGGCGTTTTTCTCTAGGTGTCATATGCACGTTTTATTCATCATTGATCCCTTGCCCAGCCTGTCGGCTTACAAGGATTCCTCCGTTGCCATGATGCGTGCATTTCTGGCGCGTGGTCATCGCGTCAGCGTGACCTTGCAGTCTGATTTGTACATTTCCCAAAGTCGGGTTCGTACGCGCAGTCAGGCTGTCAGTATTGCTGCAGATGCCGATTTGCGTGCGCCTTCGTGGTGGACACATCCCGAGCCTGCCACCGAGCAGGAATTGAATGTCTTTGATGCAGTCATCATGCGTAAAGACCCGCCTTTCGATATGGAATACTCCTATTCCACGCACTTGCTCAGCTTTGCGCAGGAGCAGGGGGCCAAGGTATTCAATTCAGGCGAGGCTATTCGCAATCACCCTGAAAAACTCGCTATTACCGAATTTCCGGAATTTACCCCACCCACCTTGGTCACCCGTGACATGGCCCGCTTGCGCGCCTTTCACCAGGAATACAAGGATGTGATCGTCAAGCCGCTGGATGGCATGGGCGGCATGGGTATTTTCCGTCTGCAAGATCCCGAACCCAACCTGGGTGCGATTCTGGAAACGCTGACAGCCAATGGTACGCAAACCATTATGGCGCAGCGCTACATCCCTGAAATCGTCAAGGGTGACAAGCGCATCCTGATCATTGACGGCGAACCTGTACCTTACGCCCTGGCTCGCATTCCCCTGGCCGGCGAGACACGCGGCAATCTGGCCGCAGGCGGTCGCGGGGTTGCTCAGCCCTTGTCCGAACACGACTGGCACATTGCCCGTACCCTGGGCCCTGTGCTGGCCGCACGTGGCTTGCTGCTGATTGGTTTGGATGTGATTGGTGACTACGTCACGGAAATCAATGTGACCAGCCCAACCTGTTTCGTTGAAATTACTGAACAGACCGGCTTTGATGTTGCACAGCGTTTTGCCGAGGCCGTCGAAAAAGCGACGGGACGCGCGTGATTCGCCTTGCCTTGATCATGCACGAGCCCCTGGCCAGCGCGTTTGCCAGCTGTGCCGAGCACGTCCTGGGCGAAAAGCCAGATCTGTTTGTCTTTGACATTCAGGCCGACGAATGCACGGATACGGCGGTGGACCGCTTGCTGGGGCAGTTGCAAACGCAAGCGCCGGACTCGCCCGCCACACTGATACTGTGTGATCTTTACGGTGCCACCCCCTTTAACGTGGCACGTCGAGTCCAGCAAGCTTTGCAAGATCAAGGGCAGGGCGCTTATTTATTGACCGGCACCAATATGTGCATGGTGTTGAAAGCCTTGACCGAGCGACGTGACAATCCCGAGCAGTTCGCTCAGGATGTCATGGCAGGCGCATTGCGTGGCATTGTTCACGCCGACTGCCATTGCTAATTTGAATTTTCACTTTCATTTTTCCAGTTGCCCCTATGCCTAGCGTATCCATCACGATCAGTAATAAATTAGGTCTTCATGCACGGGCAGCAGCCAAGCTTACCCAGTTGGCCGGCCGTTATAGCAGTGAGATTTTTATCGCGCGTGGCTCTCAGCGCGTGAATGCAAAAAGTATCATGGGTGTCATGATGCTGGCCGCCGGAATGGGGGTCACTGTGGTTGTCGATGCCCAGGGTGACGATGCCGATCAGGCCCTCAATGATATTCAGGCGTTGTTTGACGCCAAGTTTGGTGAAAACGAATAAGGAAGAAATCTGGTCATGAATAGTGCTGCAGCTCGAACCCCGGCGTCTGATTTGTCCGCGATGTTTACCGCTCAAGGTCAAGCAGTCGGTAAGGGGTACGCCATTGCCAAGGCCGTGGTAATGAGCGCAGCAGCACTGGAAGTCCCTCATTACCGGATTGCCGCCGAAGACGTCGATTCTGAAAGCCAGCGCCTGCTTAGCGCCATGGCCAGTACTCGTGACGAACTTCGTGCCATGGTGGACCAGCTGCCTGTGGATGCACCACGCGAGCTAGCTCCTATCTTGACGGTGCACAGTCTGCTCCTGGACGATCCCATGCTGACGCAGCAAACCTGCGCCATCATTGCCGAGCGTCACTACAACGCAGAATGGGCTCTGACCTCGCAAGGTCAGATGCTGGTTGAGCAGTTCTCCCAAATGGAAGACGAATACCTGCGCGAGCGTGGTGCTGATGTGCGCCAGGTTATCGAGCGCGTATTGCGCGTTCTGGCAGGCAAGCCTGCTTTGCTGCCTGGTTTTTCAGCCGCTCAGGAAGAGCCGCTGATTGTGGTAGCACGCGATATTTCCCCGGCAGATATGCTGCGCTTGCGCGGTGGTCATTTCGCCGGTTTTCTGACGGATTTGGGTGGGCCCACCTCGCATACAGCGATTGTAGCTCGCAGCTTGAGTGTTCCTGCTGTAGTGGGTTTGGGCAGCTTTCGCAGTCTGATACGCGATGGCGACTTTCTGATTGTGGACGGCTTCTCGGGTGCGGTAATTGTGAATCCGTCGGAGCAAGTGTTGGCCGAATACCGGGAGCGTCAGGAAGCTTATCGTCGCGAACGGGCTGAACTGGAAGAGTTGCTGGATGCGCCAGCGATGACGCTGGATGGGATTAACGTCCGCCTGGAAGCCAATATCGAGCTTCCCGAGGAGGCGGAGCTGGCTTTGAAAGCGGGCGCCGATGGCATTGGCTTGTTCCGCAGCGAGTTTTTGTTCATGGGACGCACGGATTTGCCTTCCGAGCAGGAACAGTACGAAGCGTACTCCCGTGTAGTAAAAGCCATGAAGGGCAAGGTCGTCACTATCCGTACACTGGATATTGGGGCCGATAAAACCCTGGATGGAGATGCCACGGTAGCGACTAACCCGGCCTTGGGCTTGCGTGCAATTCGCTACTGTCTGGACAGGCCCGAGATGTTTGCCACCCAGCTACGCGCCTTGTTGCGTGCCAGCTTGCATGGACAAATCCGTATTTTGATCCCCATGATTTCCTCCATGAACGAGGTGCATGCCAGTCGTCAGGCTATTGAGTCGGCAGCTCGGGAACTGGAAAAATCCGGTACCCCATTCGCACGCAACTATTTATTGGGGGCTATGGTGGAAGTGCCCGCCATAGCCATTGCCATTGAGCCCTTTGTACAGGAACTGGATTTTCTGTCCATCGGCACCAATGACTTGATTCAATATGTTCTGGCTGTAGACCGGGGCGATGCCGAGGTTGCCAGCCTGTACGACCCCATGCACCCCGCCGTCTTGCGTTTGATTGCACACACGATCAATGCGGCTGATCGTGCTGGCAAACCGGTGGCGGTCTGTGGGGAAATGGCGGGGGATGCTTCGGTGACTCGCATGTTGCTGGGGCTGGGCCTGAAAGAATTTTCCATGCATCCGCAGCAACTGCTGGATGTGAAAAAAGAAGTGCGCCTATCGCATTCCAATGCCTTGCGCGTGAAAGTGGCCAGTGCCTTGAACCGTGCCGAGCGCATCGATCTGGCTACCTTAGCCGCCTAAGTAATTGAAAACAGGCCAATTTAGTTGGCAAATATGTAACAAAGCCCAGCTGTAGTCCTACGAGGGATTCCATTTGTAACAACGTATCTGGACCTATTCGCTCTCTAGATGCTTGTTGTTAAAGGGTTTGTCATGAAGCTTGAGCTATATCGTCAGAATAATTGAAATCAGGATTTACACTAATAGATTGGTCTGTGTGCTCAGCACCGATAGAATGGCTTCTAGGGGAGTTGTAACAGACCCAAGGCCGAGCCGGAAGTCGCACCAGGCATCGGCCCATTCTATCTAGCGACCTTGGAATAGTAGGAAGGAAATCTTATGAAACTGACTCGTGCTCATTTTGCTGTCATGGCCGCTGCTGCTTCGATGACTCTTTTGGCTGCGTGTTCCAAAGAGGACGACAAAGCCGCTACGAGCGCGCCACCTGCTCCTGTCGCTGCTCCACAATCGACAGCACCTGCCACTCCACCCGCACCAGAGGCTGACAAGTCCCTGGAGCAAAAAACGGAAGAACTGAAGCAGGACGCCGCTAAAGTTGCTGACGACGTCAAAAAAGAAGCAGAGGAACAGAAAGAGAACGCCAAGGAAAATACCCACTCCTTGAAGGAAGATGCCAAGGCTGCTGGCGATAAAGTCGCTGAAAAAGCTGGTGAAGCCAAGGATGCAGTAGCCGATGCTGCCAGCCGTACGGGCGATGCCATTAAAGACGGCGCTGCCAAGGCTGACAAAGCCATCCAGGACAAGCTGGGTAATGGTGTTGACTCCTCGCCATCTGCCGTGCCTTCGGAACAAGCCAAACCTTAAGGCTTGAATAATTCGGCTGATTGTCTGGCCAAATGCAAAAAGCGGGTGCCTTTGGCACCCGCTTTTTCTATACTGCTGGTAGTGTCAATATTTTAAGGAGAGGGACCGTGATTAATCGTAGCGAATGGCTGGAAGATCTGCAAAAAAACGTCTCGGAGCTGATCGCCAAAAGTCCGGCTGCCGATATTGAGCGCAATGTAAAAGCCTTTATGGGTCAGGCCTTCAACCGTATGGACCTGGTTACTCGTGAAGAGTTTGATACCTACAAGCTGATGCTGGAACGCGCACTGGCTCGTGTGGCGGCTCTGGAAACACGTTTGCAAGCCTTGGAAGGGCGGCAAACTCCTGTTCCTCAAGATGGTGACACCTCTGCTCAAGAGGGCAGCCAAGGCTGATCACTTCATTTGAATACAGTCACCAGGCCTGGGGGTAAACAATCGGCCAGCCCCTTTTTTATTGCTGTTTTTCTGGTCTTGACCGGGGTGTGCGCCGCACAACATGTGTGGAAAGTACCCCCGGCCTTGCCTTTTATGCAGCGCGAACTGGGCATGGATCTGGTGCAGGCAGGTTTTCTGCTGGCCAGCGTGCAAATGGCCGGGATGTTGCTGGGGCTATGCATAGGCCTGATCTCCGAGAAAATTGGTCTGCGTCGCTGCATTTTGACGGGGCTGGGTATTTTGAGTCTGGCCTCGTTAATCGGCTCCTTGTTTGAACATAGCGCTCTGGTTTTGTTGGGGCGGATGATAGAAGGCTGCGGCTTTCTGATGGTGGTACTGCCCATTCCCGCCTTGATCAAACGTATTACTGATGCGGCGCGGTTGAGCCGAGTCATGGGTTTGTGGGGCTGTTACATGCCCGCGGGGGCGGTCTTGATGCTGTGGGCTGGCGCTGCCTGGTTGGCAGTTGGCTCCTGGCGTACCTTGTGGGTGGTTCTCGGTGTATTGACAGCCATCTTCATGATTTTGACCTTCCTTCTGGTGCCACCGGATTCTCAGACTCAAACCAGAAGTGCGGCGCAGCATACCTCTGCTCATCGCTGGACCAGACTGCTGCGCACGACTTTAAGCTCCGGCCGGGTTTGGTTGCTGGCTTTGGCCTTTGGTGTGTACGCGGCGCAATGGGCGGCAGTCGTGGGCTTCATGCCCACTATTTACAATCAGGCGCAGATAGCAGTCGGCACCGCCGGTTTGCTGACAGCCTTGATTGCTGCTGGGAATGTCGTGGGTAATCTGGGGGCAGGGCGCTGTTTGCACGCCGGTATCCCACCTCATAGGCTGCTGCAGGCAGGCTACTTGGGTATGATCGCATGTGCCATCGTTGCGTTCGGGCTGACACAAAGCTTGGTGGTTCAGTTTGTCGCCATCCTGTTGTTTTCGATTGTGGGCGGCTTGATTCCAGCTACCTTGTTCTTCCTGTCGGTCACGGCAGCACCTTCGCCTGAGACCACCTCGACCTCGGTGGGCTGGGTACAGCAATGTTCTTCACTGGGTCAGTTTGTGGGCCCCCCTGTTGTGGCGTCGGTTGTACATGCGTTGGGTGGATGGCAGTGGGCTTGGGTCGCGACGGTTAGTTTTGCCGTTTTGGGTTTGATCATTGCCTGGCGCTTGTCGCATTTGGGTCTGCCCAATGGCCGTTAGGCCTTGCTCAGATCAGCGTCGGATTAGATGAAAGAGATCATGAAAGAGCCAGCTCAATAAAGCTGGCTCAGTTTTTTTGGAAGGGAAAGCAGTATGCTCGTTAGTAATGTCCCGATCACAAGAGATGAGTTGGCTGATCTTTTGGCCGTCTCCCATGAGTCTTTGAGTTTCGAGAACTGCAGTTTTGATGATGAGGATCTGTCGGGTCTGGAGCTGGATGGTTCGCAGTTTTCGGGCTGCAGCTTTTTGAATGCCCGATTGATACGGGCACATTTGCAAGACACGATCTGGCAGCGTTGCAAGTTGGGTCAAGCAGATTTCAGTTTGGCGGATCTCAGTTCGGCGCGTTTTAGTGTTTGTGATCTGCACTTGAGCAAGTGGGTGCGCACCCAGATCGCTTCCTTGCAGATCGAGGATTCCAAGCTAAGCGGTGCTGTTTTCAACGAAACCCGTGGTTTGGACCTGAGCCTGCGCGAGTGCAAGCTGGTGGGTGCAACTTTGCGCGCCATTAATTTCCGTAAGCAAAATCTGGTGCAACTGGATTTCTCCGATGCGGACTTGGGCGGCTGCAATTTTCAGGATGCCGTATTTGAAGGCGGCAGCTTGAGGGGCGCCAGCTTGAGAGGGGTGAACTTCAAGGGAGCAGACCTGCGCAGTGTGGAACTGGGCAGCATCACCTTGTACGACTTGAATAACTCTTTCCAAGGCGCATGTTTGTCCGTAGAGCAGGCCGTCCAGCTGGTCAGTTCCATGGGTGTGCAGGTTCAGTAAGACCCTGGGGCCGTACAAGTACGCAGTGATGTTTTAAGGCAGGCATCTGGAGCTTATTTTTCCCGACGGGCAGACTGAATGTTTGCCTTGGAAAGGGAGAAGGGCATATGTCCTTGGCCGTGTTGAACAGTTGTGCCTTGTCGGGCCTGGATTTTATCGACGTGCGTGTCGAGGCGCATGTCGCTCCAGGATTACCCGCCTTCCATATTGTTGGTTTGCCCGATGCCGGTATTCGCGAAAGCCGGGAGCGCATACGGGCCGCCTTGCAGGCCAGTGGCTTTGACTTTCCTGCAGCCCGACTGACTATCAATCTGGCGCCTGCTGATTTGCCCAAGGATTCGGGGCGCTTTGATTTACCCGTGGCTTTGGCGATTTTATTGGCCAGCGGCCAGCTGAGCCGCCCGGATGACAAGCAGCGTGAGCAAGCGATCACCGGTCTGGAGCGCTATGTCATGGCCGGGGAGTTGTCTTTGACAGGGGCCGTGGTTCCTGTGCAGAGTGCGCTAACGATTGCCCTGGGTATGGCGCGTCGGCATCCGGAGCTTTGTTTGCTTTTGCCTGCGCAGAGTGCAGAAATGGCGGCCCATGTTCCTGACCTGCAGGTCTACGGGGTTGCCAGTTTGGCAGAGGCGGCGAGGTATCTGCGAGGGGACAAGGAGCCGGAACCCGCATTGGCCAGGCCGTGGTCAGAAGAGTGGAATGATGGCCAACAACTTTGCTTGTCGGACGTGCTGGGGCAGCCTTTGGCTTGCCGTGCTTTGGAAGTGGCCGCTGCGGGTGGCCATAGCCTTTTGTTGAATGGCTCGCCGGGTGTGGGCAAGACCATGCTGGCTCAACGTCTGCCGGGTCTATTGCCAGACCTGGAGCGATACGCTCAGCTGGAAGTAGCCGCCTTGTATTCCTTTGTGCAGGAACAGGATTTTTTCAGCAGGCGACCCCCTTTTCGTGCCCCACACCATAGTGTGTCTACTCCTGCCTTGATTGGAGGTGGTAGCCGCCCAAGACCGGGGGAGGTTTCGCTGGCTCATCATGGCGTACTGTTTCTGGATGAGTTGCCTGAGTTCAGTCGGCGTTCACTGGAGGCGTTGCGCGAACCGCTGGAGCAGGGCTGCGTGCATATTTCTCGTGCCCAGAAGCAAGCGGTTTTTCCGGCGCAGTTTCAGTTTGTGGCTGCCATGAACCCATGTCCCTGTGGCTGGGCGGCGAGCCGTCATCGGGCGTGTCGGTGTTCTCCTGCTCAACGGGAGCTGTATCGGCAGCGCTTGTCGGGACCGATGCTGGACAGGATTGATCTTTTGGTGACCTTAAGCGAGTCCGAGCCGGAGCGTGATCAAGCAGCACAGGCGTCCAGTCAGGTCAGGCTGCGGGTACAGGAGGCGATCGAGAGGCAGTTGGCACGTCAGGCGGTACGAAATGCTCGTCTGTCAGTGGCAGGTTTGAAAGAGCATGGGGGCTTGTCTGCGGAGGCCTTGCAGCTACTGGCCAGCGCACGCAAGCGCTGGCATTGGTCAGAGCGAGTGCAGGGTAGAGTCTTGCGGGTAGCGCGGACAATTGCGGACCTGGCCGGAGTAAAGCAGATTGCCAGACCTCATATCGCGGAAGCATTGCAGTTCCGGCCTGAATTGCCTTGAATCGAGGTAAGAAGAAGGCGGGTGTCGCTAGGTGTGGCAGGATTGGGCTGACTGTAGGCTGAGGGCGACAGGCGCCATGACTTCCATGGTTGGCCTGTGCATTGCTTGATTAAATTTTCAGGCTGCGTATGAAACTGCGCGCCTCTGTGGGGGAAGGGGGGGAGGGCTTATCGCTGTTATCGGCTACCAGCACAATATTGGTGTTGATGTTCTCACCCAGCTTTTCGATAACTTGTTGCCTGATGTGGCCGTAATTGGTCTCGGAGAGTAGAGCCTTTAAATAAAACACATTAATGTTTCCAATCAGATTTTTGATTGCGAATTTCTGTGTGAATAATTCGTCGCTGACTGCCTGGCTGGTTTGGAAGAAAATATTGCACAGTGCGATTTCCGACCCTGTATGGGCAATACTGATTTGCAAGTTGACGCTATAAGTCTCTTTTTGGGGCGGTTTGATCACCTTGGTAGCCGCAGAGATCTGGGCATGTGATTTCGCGTTATAGAGGATGAAGGCAGGATCATCTTCAGAGAGTTGACTAAACAGATCAACACTTGCCGTGGCGCTATCGATTTGCGCTTGGTTGAGCCGTTTGAAAAAACTCTGCTCCAGTATTTGCAGCACGGTGATGCTTGCGGTACCGGCTGAGATTTTCAGCGTGCTGGTTCCCTGCTCGCTCAGGTTCCAGAACAGATTGCCTACTGTATTCTTGAAAAAACTCAGCCAGCCTGCGGGGTCAACAAAGCGGGAGCCCAGTTTTTTATCGGCGCCCATCTGGGCCAAAAGGTTGGAATGGATAAAGTCTTCATAGCTCAGCGTATTGGTGTCTTCCGTGGTGGCAGAAATCAGATTGCCTGACACCACATAGGTTTGCTCAGTAGAAAAAGCCATCTTGATTCTCCTTTGTTGAATCCAGTGTCTGCAAGCGCACTGCCCGGCTTTACAGGCCGGGCTTGATTCAGTGCTTAAATATCCAGATCCAGCACAAAGTTCACGGCGTTATCGCCGAGCTTGTCGATGACTGCCTGGCGTACTTTCGAGTACACCGATTCATTGAGCACAATCAGGTTGGCTGCGCGGTAGAGCCAAGCGGTGGATTTGCTCCATTTCCAGAACAGGAAGCTGCCGGATTGGATGTCGGTCCGTGCATTGATGGCGGTCAGCACCATGCTGACGGTGCCGTGCTGGTCCTGGCCAGCAGGCAGAATCTGGAATTTGCCGCGGTCTTCTTTGGTGCTGCTGTGGTCAAACAGCTTCATGGGTTTTTGATTGGCAGGCTTGTTCAAGGCGCCGAATGTTTCCTGGGCGATTTTGTATAGCGGATTATTGACGTTGTTAACCACTGTCAGTATCACCTCCAGTACGACCTGGTCCATGGTGACGTCCGTATTCTTGGGTTGGAAGCGTTCAAAGAAGCTACTGCTGCTACCCCAGCCCAGGTTGGTCAGCCCATCCGAGTAAAACTTGAACCATTTTTCGCGATCATTTTCGTTGGGGTATTTCTTGTCAGCGGCCAGTTGCATCAACAAGGTGCTGTTTTGCACGTCGGCGCGGGATTGTTCGGTCAGTCCGCTGACAAAGCAAGGGATGCTGGCTTTGGCAACGACGGCACCATCTTCGTCGGCACTGCTGGTCGCTCGTGCGGTTACACGGTTGCCGCCGGCCGGGGCGTCGGGAATGTCCAGGGCGTTAATCCATGCCAATACCTGCTTGTGGTCAGTAATCGTGCTCATGGTAATACTCCGAAATTAAAAAGGGTTTTTACTGCATCAAAAAGTCTTTTTCGATTTTCCTTTTGAGATAATCGATTTTTAAAAGACCTTAATTTTTAATTTGGTTTTATTTTTGGTTATTTATTAGTTAAGTCGATTGCAAAATTATTGTCAAAGACGTTTCCGAAATATATGAAAAGGTTGCAAGCGTTACCAGTTATGAGTTGGCTTGCAATATGTGATCTTACTTGAATTGCTTTGGCTGCCTATGGTGTGCTGGCTGCTTTGGTTTTCAAGATAATTGATTTTTTATTTAATCGACGATTATTTTTTTGTTTGGTTGTATTTTGATTTTATTAACAGTCTGTGCGTTATTTATTTATATTTAAAGTTCGTTTTTAGGTATGGAATGGATTTTTGGAAAATAGATACCACGCATGCGATGCATGCAATAAACAGCTGCGCAGCGACTGTTTGATCAAAGGTCGAACGGTGGTGATGGTGGGGAAGTACTGACAACAAGGTGTTGTAAAGCGTGGGCTGATCCATGCCTTGGGATCACCCGTAGTAATGAGGGCTTGTGAAATGCTTAGAGGCGGGTGGAGTCTTCCGCAAGGATTGAGCGGATCGCGTGTGCTGACGCGCATCCGGCTGGGTCATTGTTTCTGGTTTTCCTTTATGGCCTGCCGACAACGGCCCCCCTACAAAAAATCCCTTTGATATCTGGACAATCCTTCAGGGATCACCCTATAATCAAGAGCTTTTCCCCTGTTTGGATCTGTTCTGGCAGCGGACAAAGAAAAAAATAAGTGCCTGTTTTGGGTCATACAAGTGTCCGCCAGCTTCCTAGGCGACCACCCGCAGACACAAATTAGTCGAGTAATTTCATGCCTAAAATGAAAACCAAAAAAAGCGCCTCCAAGCGCTTTGTGGTTCGTGGTAGCGGTTCCATCAAGCGGGGCCAAGCGTTCAAGCGTCACATTCTGACCAAGAAGACGACCAAGAACAAACGTCAGTTGCGCGGTGCCGTCGAGGTTCATAAAGCCGACGTCGCTTCCGTAAAAGCAATGATGCCTTTCGCTTGATTAGGGAGAATCAAACATGTCACGAGTAAAACGCGGTGTTAACGCACGCGCACGCCACAAGAAAGTAATTGCCCAGGCCAAAGGTTTTCGCGGCCGTCGCGGTAATGTATTCCGTATAGCCAAACAGGCTGTCATGAAGGCAGGTCAGTATGCCTACCGTGACCGCCGTAACAAGAAACGCGTATTCCGCTCGCTGTGGATTACCCGTATCAACGCAGCTTGCCGCGAACTGGATATGAGCTACAGCCAGTTTATCGCCGGCCTGAACAAAGCCTCCATCGCTTTGGACCGTAAGGTTCTGGCTGACTTGGCTGTTAAAGACAAGGCAGGTTTTGCTGCTGTTGTTGCACAGGCTAAGAACGCTCTGGCTGCTTAAGCGGTATCTGACTGTATAGTTCACAAACGGGGCCTTTGGGGCTCCGTTTGTTTTTGGAAAGTAACACGCCATGACTTCCTCCCACGACGATCTGATTGCCCAGGCTCGGGCCTTATTTGAGCAGTCTCAGGACGCCGCTTCGCTGGAAAACGCTAAAGCTCGATTTTTGGGCAAACAAGGTGCCATCACTGCCTTGATGAAAGGCCTTGCCCAGATGGAGCCGGAGCAGAAAAAAGCAGCCGGTGCCAGCATCAACGTGCTCAAGCGCGAAATTGAAGATCTGCTGAACGATCGTCGTGCTGCCCTGGCGGCAGAACAATTGAACCAGCGACTGGCTCAAGAACAAATTGATGTGACGTTGCCCGGCCGTGGTCGTGGCACCGGTGGTATCCACCCGGTGATCCAGACCTGGCAGCGTGTTGAAGCCATTTTCCGCTCTATCGGTTTCGATGTGGCTGACGGCCCTGAAATCGAAAATGACTGGACAAATTTTACCGCTCTGAATAATCCAGAGAATCACCCCGCTCGTTCGATGCAAGACACGTTCTATATCGATATGAACGACGAGCAGGGTTTGCCCTATTTGCTGCGTACGCACACCAGTCCCATGCAGGTGCGTTATGCACGCATGAATAAGGCCCCTATCAAGGTTATTGCTCCCGGCCGCACCTATCGTGTCGATAGTGATGCCACCCACTCGCCCATGTTCCACCAGGTGGAAGGGCTGTGGATTGCCGAGGATATTTCCTTTGCCGATCTGAAAGGCGTTTACACGAACTTTCTGCGCGCCTTCTTTGAAAGCGACGATCTGGTCGTGCGCTTTCGACCTTCTTTCTTCCCCTTTACCGAGCCATCCGCCGAGATTGACATGATGTTCTCCTCCGGCCCCAACAAGGGCCGTTGGCTGGAGATCTCCGGCTCCGGGCAGGTTCACCCGCAAGTGGTGCGCAATTTCGGTTTGGACCCAGAGCGTTACATCGGTTTCGCCTTTGGTTCCGGACTGGAGCGCCTGACTATGTTGCGCTATGGTGTTAACGATTTGCGCCAGTTCTTTGAAGGCGATCTGCGCTTTCTGAAGCAGTTCAATCGTTGATTCCTACTTCGCGCCGCTGGGCCTTTTAGGCCCGGTCGGTTCCGGTATACGCCGTTTTACGTCTCCATCTTTGCATCATGTTATTTTCCGAATCGTGGCTGCGCCGCTTTGTGAATCCCAAACTGGGAACTGAAGAACTGGGTCATCAACTGACGATGGCTGGCCTGGAGGTTGAAGAAATTCAAGCCGCCGCGCCAGCGTTCGAGAATGTTGTCGTCGGCTTTATTGCCGAGATTGCCCCTCATCCCGACGCTGACCGCCTGCGCGTATGCCAGGTCGATGACGGCTCGGGCAAGCTGCTGCAGATTGTGTGCGGTGCACCCAATGCGGCTCAAGGCATCAAGATCCCGGTCGCACGTGTGGGTGCAGAGCTGCCCGGTGGCATGAAAATCGGCCCGGTCAAAATGCGTGGCGTGGAGTCCGCCGGCATGTTGTGCTCGGGTCGCGAACTGGGTCTGTCGCAAGATCACGATGGTTTGCTGGTACTGGATGCTGATGCGCCCGTGGGCCAGAGCCTGCGCGAACTGCTGGATCTGGACGACCAGATTATCGAATTGAAATTGACGCCTAACCGTGCGGACTGCCTGTCCGTGCTGGGCGTGGCACGCGAAGTAGCCGCCCTGACTGGCGAGCCACTGACACTGCCAGACTTCACTCCTGTTCCTGTCACGATTGAGGATCGTGTTTCCGTTACCGTGAAAGACGCTGATTTGTGCGGCCGTTTTGCCGGGCGTGTGATTCGTGGCGTCAATGCGCGTGCCAAAACCCCGGACTGGATGAAAACTCGTCTGGAGCGCAGTGGCCAGCGTTCAATCTCCGCATTGGTGGACATTTCCAATTACGTCATGCTGGAACTGGGCCGTCCTACGCACGTGTTCGATTTGCAGCACGTACAGGCTGGTCTGGAAGTGCGTTGGGCACGTAAAGGCGAGACGCTGGAGCTGCTGAGCGGTTTGAATGTCGAGCTGGATACCGATGTGGGTGTGATTGCGGTTAACGATGTGCCGCAAAGCATGGCCGGTATCATGGGCGGCGAACAAAGCGCTGTCACACTGGATACGACGGATGTGTATCTGGAAGGCGCTTTCTGGTGGCCAGAAGCCATCATGGGCCGTGCCCGTCGCTACAAGTTTTCTTCCGACGCCAGCCACCGTTTCGAGCGTGGCGTGGACTTCGACTCCATTACCCAGCATTTGGAACGCACCACAGCGCTGATCCTGGAAATCTGCGGCGGCCAAGCGGGACCTATGGATGACCAGGTTGTGGCCTTGCCCGAGCGCAAGCCCGTTGCCATGCGCCTGGAGCGTTGCCGCCGTGTTCTGGGTATTCCTCTGGATCAAAAGCAGGTGGAGAGCATCTTCACCTTGTTGGGCCTGGACTTCTCGGTGGCTGACGAAGTCTTTACGGTCAATCCTCCCAGCTTCCGTTTTGATTTGACGATTGAAGAAGACCTGATCGAGGAAGTTGCCCGTATCTACGGTTTTGAAAATATTCCTGATCTGCCTCCGGTCGCTGCTGCACAAATGCGTGTGCCAGTCGAGTCCTTGCGTGGTCCGCACGCCTTGCGCGCTATATTGGCCGCCCAGGACTACCAGGAAGTGATCAACTTCTCCTTTGTGCAAGAGTCTTGGGAAAAAGATATTAACGGACAGGCTGACCCTATCCGTTTGTTGAACCCCATTGCCAGCCAGTTGGCGGTGATGCGTACCAGCCTGATTCCTGGTCTGCTGGCCAATATTGAACGCAACGCCAACCGCCGTCAGTCGCGCGTGCGTGTGTTCGAGTTTGGCCGCGTCTTCATGCGCGATGCCTCTCAAGAAAATGGTCCGTTGACCGTGGCCGGTATCCATCAGCCCAACCGCATTGCGGCCGCAGCCTGGGGCCCTGTTGTGACCGAGCAGTGGGGACAGCCCGATCGTCTTGTCGACTTCTTTGACGTCAAGCGCGATCTGGAAACTTTGCTGGGTCAACGTGCTGCTCAAGTCCGTTTCGAGCCTGAAGCTCACCCGGCCTTGCACCCAGGCCGTAGCGCCAGTGTGAAACTGGATGGTAAAACCATAGGCTGGATCGGTGAAATCCATCCTCAGTGGTTGAGCGAATTTGGTTTGAATCAAGCGCCGGTCGTCTTTGAGGTGGACGTTGATGCCATCTCTCACGACGAAGTGGTACACGCTCAGGAAGTATCCAAGCAACCCGTTGTGCAACGAGATCTAGCGGTTTGGCTGGATAAGGACGTATCCTATCAAGCTGTGCTGGATACACTGAACCAGGTGCGCAGCACGGCACCGCAAGCGGCTATCGTCAAAGATATTCAGTTGTTTGACGTCTGGCGCGACAAGAACGATGCATCGGAAAAGAGTCTGGCGATTCGATTCTGGCTGCAAGACAGCGCAAGCACGCTGGACGATGAACGCGTCGAGCAATGCCTGGATGCATTGTTGGCGGCACTGGTGTCTGCGCATGGCGCACGGGCACGAGCATAAGGAGACACAATGAACGTAGAGCGTACTCTGACCAAGGCGGATCTGGCCGAACTCTTGTTTGAACGTGTTGGCTTGAATAAACGCGAAGCCAAAGATATTGTGGATACTTTCTTTGCCGAAATCCGCGACTCCCTGGCCGATGGTGTCGAGGTCAAGTTGTCCGGTTTCGGTAATTTCCAGGTTCGGGACAAACCCCCGCGTCCTGGTCGCAACCCCAAAACGGGTGAAGTCATCCCGATTTCGGCGCGACGCGTGGTGACATTCCACGCCAGTCAGAAGCTCAAAAGTGTAGTCGAAGGGGCGCCAGTGGCGCCCGAGGATGACCAGGACTGAAGCCTGGTACGTTTGCGTACAGTTTTGCCTGACTGAACGTGTAAAATCACTCCTATTGTCGATGAGCATCAGTGGCTATGAGCACAAACGAAAAGACGGCGACCTTGCCACCTATCCCTGCCAAGCGGTATTTCACCATCGGTGAAGTCAGCGAGCTTTGCTTGGTCAAGCCCCACGTCCTGCGTTATTGGGAGCAGGAGTTTACGCAGTTAAAGCCCGTCAAGCGACGCGGTAACCGACGTTATTACCAGCACCATGAGGTGCTGCTGATACGCCGGATTCGCGGTTTGCTGTACGACGAAGGCTTTACGATCAGTGGTGCGCGCAATCGTCTGGGCGATGGTCCGGATATGCCTTTTGACCAGGAAGCCGCTGTGCGTCTGACCGGTCAGGAAATGCAGGCCTTGCGCACCAACTTGGGTCAGATCCAGGCAATGCTGGATCAAGCCTTGGCAATCACGGATCCTGGCTCGGCTCAGTAATCCGGGGTTGCTAAGCAGGAACGAAGGTCGGCCTTGGTGCCGGCCTTTTTTCATGGAAGGGATTAGCAGTGAACTTACGTAGTCAGGCTCTAAAGGCTTTGTTAGTACAAGAGCCGGCTGCCAAGCTGGCAGCAGTACGAGCAATTGCCCATGGCTTGCCCGTAGGGGCAGATGAGCATTTGGAAGAGCCGCCCGGCGTACCGGGACGGCCCGAGGGTTTGCGTTTTGTGAGCCCTCAGCATGTTCCCAAGCGGTCCGTGCGTACGATCCAGGGGCGAGCAGCCTTATTGCATTCCTTGGCGCATATTGAGTTCAATGCCATCAATCTGGCCTTGGATGTCTTGTGGCGTTATCCCGGTTTGCCCGACGCATTCTATGCGGGCTGGTTACAGGTGGCGGTGGAGGAGGCTTTGCATTTTGAGCTGCTGAGCGATCATCTTCAAACGATGGGTGTCCGCTATGGGGATTTGCCTGTCCATGACGGCTTGTGGGAGATGGCAGAGCGAACACGCTTTGATCTGCTGGCGCGTATGGCTTTGGTGCCGCGTACTCTGGAAGCACGGGGGCTGGATGCCTGCCCCCTGGTGCATAAGAAGTTGCTGGATGCTGGCGATGAAAAAGCCGCCGCGATTATTGCCATCATTTTGCGCGATGAGGTCGGGCATGTAGCGTTGGGAAATTACTGGTATCGCAAAGTCTGCCGGGAACAAGGCTTGCCTGATTTTGCTACGTATGGCGAGTTGGCGCAGCGCTATCGCGCACCGCGTTTGCGCGGCCCCTTTAATCGCGAAGCCCGCCTGGAGGCGGGCTTCACTGTCGAGGAAATCGACGAGCTGGAACGGCTGGATGCCGCTTTTAAGAGCGGGTTGCCGACGAGCTAGCTTCCGTGTTGGGCTTGGGCAGGTTATCCAGCTGCCCAAAGCTTACGATGCGGCCAATATACAGAACGGGGCCTTCCGGTGCACCACTATTGGAACCGCCTTCGGTTTCCAGTGTCATCTCAAAAATCTGCTCATCTTCTACGGTGCCAATCAAGGCCGCAGGAACGGTGATGGGGCGATTGGGATCAATCAAACCCAATGAACGAATTTGTGTGCCGCGTGGGGTGTGTGTCCATAGCTGCACCGACTGCGTTGCTTTGACTTCAGTGCTGACCTTGGGCACCAGCAGGACATTGCCTTGTGGGTCTACTGTTGCAATCCAGGCCGGAGTAGAGGATTGGCCAGGGGCCTGCAGGATAGCCGCCTGACGTGGCTTCATCTCAATAACATTGACAGGGGGTTCCGAGTTCATGTTCATGAGCAGGGCAATCACCAGGCCCAGAATCACGACCGCAGCCAAGCCGCCCCACAAAACAGGCATGGGCATGGCAAAGCCACGGGACTTGCGTTCGCCATCAACAGGTTCGGGTTTGCGTTTTTTCTCTACGGTGACTGACTCAGGCTCGCTTTTGATGGGCTTTTTCTTGTCGGCGACCTTGGCTGGTGCTGTGGGCGCTGCTTCGGCTGTGACAGCAGCTGCTTTGGTGGCTGGGTCGGACTCTGCACGCAGCAAGGTGGGGAAGGGCGGTGTGTGATCGTCAGCCTTGTCGTTCGAGCTGTTGGCGGACCAGCGAGGTTCAGTGCGAGTGGCAGCTTCCGCTTTAGTGCTTTGGTCTGCCGAAATACTGATCTTGATACTAGGTTCCTGGCGCACTGCTTTGATAGCTGGAGCGCTTGTGCTGGCGTTGCCAGTGCTTTCCGATTTGGGAGCTTCAGCAGCCGGACTGCTTGTGCTCCCAGCCTGACGACGTGCGGCAGGTGGAGGCAAGCCCAAGGTATGGTGAATGTGAGCCAGACTAGTGGGGGCAGGCACTGTTGGGGTCAGGCAGTCCACTAGCTCCAGCCACGCTTGCTCCCAAGCCAATGCCAGACGCGCTGCCTGATCATTTTGCTGCATCAGGGTGTGGGCTTGGGCCAATTCATGCTGGCTGAGCAGCCCCAAGGTATATTCGCCAATCATCACTGCATGGCGTGGATCGTTGGCGTTGCCCTCATTAATCAGGGGAGTGAGCTGTTGCAAGCCATGCTGGACCACAGCACGCAATTGTGCGGGGGAGCGGTTCAACTGAGGGCCCAACTGTTCGTAACTATTGCCGTGCAGATAGGCATGGATCATGGCGCGTTGGCTGGTGCCATCCAGCTTGCCCATGGCAGGGATGAAACGCTGTCCGGCTTGCGGCTTGATGGCAGGCAGGGCGTAATTGTTATCGCCGCTTTGCGCGCGTTGACGCAGGCGAGCCAGTAGCCTGAACCGCAGAATGCTGTAAATCCAGGCGCGCCCTTCGCCTAAATCGGGGTCATAGCCGGCAGCGTTTTTCCATAACAAAACAAAGCTATCGCGCAGAACCTCTTCGGCATCAATGCGGCGGCCCAACACGGCCTGGCCCAAAGCCAGCATCAAGGGGGCTTCCTGGTCGTACAGCACATCCAGCGCCTGGCTGTCCTGTGCGGCTAACTGGTCCAGGGAAGAAGAGTACGAAAAAGAAGAAGACGGCATGGATGGATTTTGCACGGTAAAGGGATTCATGAGCCAGATGTCTGGTATCGGGCGCTATTTTTACTGTGTCTGCGCCAGTTTCAGACAAGCAGGTATTGTATGCCTTTCGTTGAAGGCTTGAAGGTAACAAAGTGCTGGATTGCCAGCATTTTCTTTGCAGTGACAAGCCTTGAATTTCCTGATTTTCAGCACTGGATGCTTGCTGGTCAGGTCCCTTATTCGTGTGACTGTGGTTTGCAGGTCAATAATCAGCCAAACAAGCATGCCGTCGGCAGGGTCTTGGCAAGGATAAGCAGTTCAAAAGGCTATACTTATTCGTTATGTGCTACCTGGCAGTTTTGATAATTACCCAGGCGTAGAACCTCATTTCTGTATTCGCATCAAGGACATGGCAGGGCCTGCCTGCCAGTGGAAAGCGTAGTCTGCTTGTCCTGCCTTGATTTCAGCGTTGTGCTGCAACTTATTTTTAAGCTGTCCGCGGTTTTTCGGCTTTGTGCTGTTGAACACGGACCTATTGCGTGTGCCTCCTCGTCCTGAAGTGCTTGATGGTGTCTCCGGTGGTCTGAGCACCCTGAAATCCTTATTTCCTTACGTTTGGCGATTCAAGACTCGCGTGGTCTTGGCTTTGTCCTGTTTGCTGCTGGCAAAAGTCGCCACCGTGATGATGCCGATCTACCTGAAGCAGGTAATCGATGCGTTGAGCCTGCCCGCTACGGCTTTGATGCTGCCGGTGGCCGCCTTGTTGGGATATGGCGCCGTACGTCTGGCCTCCAGCGCTTTTGGTGAAATACGGGATGCCCTGTTTGCGCGAGTCACGCAAGGGTCGGTGCGGCTGATTGCGAACCACGTCTTTCGGCACCTGCTGGATCTGTCCTTGCGCTTTCATACTGAACGCCAGACAGGTGGCTTGAGCCGGGATATTGAACGGGGCACCAAAGGCGTTAGCTTTCTGCTGAATTTCCTGGTCTTCAATATTTTGCCAACCTTGCTGGAAATAGCTCTGGTCTGTGGCATCTTGCTCTGGCGATACGACTGGGCCTTCGCGGCGGTGACCTTGGGGACGATTGCGGCCTATATTGTGTTCACCTTGCTGGTGACTGAGCGGCGCATGCGTTATCGGCGAGCCATGAACGACTTGGACAGTCGTGCCAACTCTCGCGCGATTGATGCCTTGCTCAATTACGAGACAGTCAAATACTTCGGTAACGAGGATTACGAGATCAATCGCTACGATCAGAATATGGGCCAGTGGGTCCAGGCTGCCGTGCGTAATCAGGTATCGCTGAACCTGCTCAATATTGGTCAGGCTTCGATTATCAGTGTTGGGGTGACGGCCTTGCTGTTCATGTCGGCGCAAGGTGTGCTGGCCGGAACCATGACGGTGGGTGACGTTGTGCTGGTGTCTGCCTTCCTGACTCAGCTTTATGCGCCTTTGAACTTTCTGGGTTTTGTTTACCGCGAAATCAAGAATTCACTGGCTGATATGGAGCGCCTGTTCTCCTTGCTGCGTCGCAAGCAAGAGGTGAAAGATGCGCCGGATGCCCAGGTCTTGTCCTGTGAGCAGGCGGGTGTGCGTTTCGAGAACGTCGGCTTTGCCTATGACAGCCGTCGCAAAGTCATTCAAAACCTGAGTTTCGAGATTCCCGCCGGCAAGACGGTAGCGGTGGTGGGTTCTTCGGGCGCAGGTAAATCCACCTTGTCGCGTCTTTTGTTTCGTTTCTATGATGTGACGGAAGGTCGCATCCTGTTCAATGAGCGCGAGCTGCGCGAATGGACGCAAGAGAGCTTGCGTCGTCATATCGGTATCGTTCCCCAGGATACGGTCCTGTTCAACGATACGATTTTGCACAATATTGCGTATGGCCGTCCTGAGGCCAGTAAAGAGCAGATCGTGGCAGCAGCACGGGCCGCCAGTATCCACGACTTCATCGAAAGCCTGCCCGATGGTTATGAGACCATCGTGGGTGAACGCGGCTTGAAGTTGTCCGGGGGCGAAAAGCAGCGCGTGGCCATTGCCCGCACCTTGCTGAAGAACCCACCGGTGCTGATTCTGGACGAAGCCACCAGTGCGCTGGACACGCGCACGGAACGGGCGATTCAGGCGGAGTTGAACGAGATTGCCCGCGACCGCACTACCTTGATCATTGCTCACCGTCTATCCACGATTACGGACGCGGATTTGATTCTGGTTCTGGAGCGCGGACAGATCGTGGAGCAGGGCACGCACAGCGAGCTTTTAGCCCTGGATGGCTCCTATGCCCGTATGTGGAATATCCAGCAAAGTCTGGAGGGATAATTTGACCATATAGTACCAAAGTGGTACTATATGGTTCTACGACCTGTTCAGAGAGAAGGAATGCTGCGAATCAGTAAAATCATTGATTACGGCACTTTGGTGCTGACACACATGGCTGGGGATCCAGACCGTGTGTTCAGTGCGTCTGACTTGGCCGCCATCCTGGGTTTGGGCCAACCGACTGTCAGCAAGGTGCTTAAACTGCTGGGCCAGCACGAGCTGGTCATCAGCAGCAGAGGCGCACGCGGAGGGTATGTGTTGGGCCGCCCCGCCAAACAGATAAGTGTAGCGCAGATTATTGATGCACTGGAAGATCAGCCCTTTGGCTTGACTGAATGTGTAGCTACTCCTGGAGCCTGTTCCGTGGAGTCAGATTGCCATATACGCAGTAATTGGCAGCGTATCAACGATATTGTCCGACGCACCTTGGAAGAGGTCAGTGTTGCAGACATGATACGCGTGCCCGTTAACGAATTTCCCCTGACACACAAGCCGGGTCCCGAATTGAAAAACAGAAACAAGGCGAACACCTCCAACGTGGAGTTAACCGAATGAGTACCGTCAACGAACATCTGGACACCTTCCTCGATCGTGATTACGAGGCAGGCTTTGTCACCGACATCGAGTCTGAAACCATACCGAAAGGTCTGAACGAAGACGTCATCCGTTTCCTGTCCGCGAAAAAACGCGAACCGGAGTTCATGCTGGAATGGCGCCTGGCTGCTTACCGCCAGTGGCTGACCATGAAGTATCCCAAGTGGTCGATTGTGGAATATCCACCTATCGACTTCCAGGACATCAGCTACTACTCCGCGCCCAAGAGCAAGGCCGACGGCCCCAAGAGCCTGGACGAGGTGGATCCTGAATTGCTGCGCACCTATGAAAAACTGGGTGTGCCTTTGCACGAGCGCGCGCGTCTGGCCGGTGTGGCAGTTGACGCCGTGTTTGACTCAGTCTCGGTGGCCACCACCTTCCGCAAAGAGCTGGAAGAAGTGGGCGTGATCTTCTGTTCCTTTTCCGAGGCCGTGCGTGAATATCCGGAACTGGTGAAAAAGTATCTGGGTACGGTTGTCCCTCCTAGCGACAACTTCTATGCCGCCCTGAACTCGGCCGTATTCTCCGATGGCTCTTTTGTGTTCATCCCCAAAGGCGTACGCTGCCCGATGGAGCTGTCCACCTATTTCCGCATCAATGCCCGCGACACTGGTCAGTTCGAGCGCACCTTGATCATTGCGGAAGAGGGCGCTTCGGTCAGCTATCTGGAAGGCTGTACGGCGCCGATGCGCGATGAAAACCAGTTGCACGCAGCGGTCGTGGAACTGGTCGCCTTGGACGACGCCAAGATCAAGTACTCCACCGTGCAAAACTGGTACCCCGGCGATAAAGACGGCGTAGGCGGTATTTACAACTTCGTCACCAAGCGTGGCGAATGCCGTGGCGCACGTTCGCACATCTCCTGGACGCAGGTTGAAACTGGCTCGGCCATCACCTGGAAATACCCCAGCGTGGTGCTGCGCGGCGATGATTCCCAAGGCGAGTTCTACTCGGTCGCCCTGAGCAACCACCGCCAGCAAGCCGATACCGGCACCAAAATGATTCATATGGGTCGCAATACCCGCAGCACGATTATCTCCAAGGGGATTTCGGCGGGCCAAGGTATCAATACCTATCGCGGCCTGGTTCGTATTACCCCCAAGGCAGAAAACGCCCGCAATTACACCCAGTGTGATTCGCTGCTGATCGGCAAGCGCTGTGCTGCACACACCTTCCCAACCATGGAAGTGCAGAACCCCAGCGCCAGTGTGGAACATGAAGCAACCGCTTCGCGCATTGGCGAGGACCAGCTCTTTTACGCCATGCAGCGCGGCCTGACTGCCGAAGATGCCGTCTCCATGATCGTGAACGGCTTTTGTAAAGAAGTGATTAAAGAATTGCCCATGGAGTTTGCGGTCGAAGCACAGAATTTGCTCGGCGTCAGCTTGGAAGGCAGTGTAGGTTAAGGAGAATAATGAAATGCTGACGATTAAAGATTTGCGCGCTTCGGTTGAAGATAAACCTATCCTTAAAGGTCTGAACCTGGAAATCAAACCCGGTGAAGTCCACGCCATCATGGGCCCGAACGGCTCGGGCAAGAGCACCTTGTCCCAGGTTCTGGCCGGTCGTGAAGACTACACCGTGGAAGGCGGTTCGGTTGACTGGCTGGGTCAAGATCTGCTGGAAATGAAGATTGAAGACCGCGCCCGTTCCGGTCTGTTCCTGGCATTCCAGTACCCCATCGAAATTCCCGGTGTGTCCAACGCCTACTTCCTGCGTGCTTCCGTGAACGCCGTGCGCCGTCATCAGGGCTTGCCTGAGCTGGACGCCATGGACTTCCTCAAGCGTGTCAAAGAGGAAATGAAGACGGTTGGCATGCGCGAAGAGTTTCTGTACCGCTCCGTGAACGAAGGTTTTTCCGGCGGCGAAAAGAAACGCAACGAAGTTCTGCAAATGAGCCTGCTGGAACCCAAGCTGGCCATCCTGGACGAAACCGACTCCGGTCTGGATATTGACGCTTTGCGTGTGGTGGCTGACGGCGTGAACCGTCTGCGTTCCCCCGAGCGTTCCTTGCTGGTGATTACTCACTACCAACGTCTGCTGGACTACATCGTGCCTGACTTTGTGCACGTATTGGCCGGCGGCAAGATCATTCGTTCCGGTGGCCGTGAATTGGCTCTGGAACTGGAAGAGCGTGGCTACGGTTGGGTGCTGGAGCAAGCAACTGCCGAACAAAAAGCCAAGGGAGCTGCGGTATGAGTCTGCCGGATTGGGTCAACAGCTTTGCCGCTCAGGCTGCACAAGCACCTGGAGCCGGCCTGCCATGGCTAAGCGCCGTGCGTCAGCGCGCGCTGGATCGTTTCGCTCAAGAGGGCTGGCCAACCACGCGTATTGAAGCCTGGCATCACACTTCCTTGGCTTTGCTGGAACAGCAAAGCTTTGCTCCTCAGAAATCGGCTTCGGCCGCGGAATTGGTGGCGTCAGTGCGCCAGCAAGAAGACGGGTACTTCCTGGTCTTTGTGGATGGTCACTACGATGCGGCTTTGTCGCACCTGAATGAGTTGCCAGCAGGCGTGCGTTTGGCCTCGCTCAGTACCTGTCTGGAGCAAGATGCAGATTGGTTGCAGCAGGCTTACGGGGATGAGTCCCTGGGCGCCTCGACCGCGGCCTTGAACCTGGCTTTGGCCCAGGATGGCGCGGCCTTGCACATCGCTGCGGGCAAGCACCTGGAGCAGCCTGTTCATCTGGTTTTTGTGCGCACCCAAGGTGGCAGCGCCAGCTTCACGCGTAACCTGATTTCTCTGGAATCCGGTGCCAGTGCAACGGTGGTTGAACACTATGTAGGTCAGGAAGGAACGGATGCTTCCTTGAGCAGCGTCGTGACTCGCCTGAACGTGGCGCCTGATGCCAAGCTGACACACATGAAGTTGCAGCAGGAAGCCTTGCAAGACTTCCACCTGGCCGCAATCGATGTGCAGCAAGGTCGTGGCTCGGTATTCAATTCGCACTCCCTGTCCTTCGGTGCCCGTATAGCCCGTAACGATATTGCTACTGTTTTCAACGGCGAGCGCTGCGAAACCTTGTTCAATGGTTTGTATTTTGTGGATGGCCGCCGTCACGTGGACCACAACACCATCATTGATCACGCTCAGCCTAACTGCCAAAGCCGTGAGTTCTACCGTGGCATTTTGGCCGACACCGCCCGCGGTGTGTTCAGTGGTCGCGTATTGGTAGGCAAGGGCGCGGATGGTACGGATTCGGTACAGCGTTCGGACAGCTTGCTCTTGTCCAAGATGGCACGTGCAGACTCCCGCCCTGAGTTGGAAATCTACGCCGACGACGTCAAGTGTGCACACGGTGCCACTGTGGGTCAGCTGGATGCAGATAGCCTGTTCTACCTGCGCTCGCGTGGCATGACCATGGAAGATGCACGCAATATGCTGATTTACGCATTTGCCGCTCAGTCTCTGGAGCGCATTGCGTCCGAGAGCCTGCGTAGCCGTGCCACAGTCGGTATTAATGCTTTGTTGCCTGGCGGTCTTGCCCTTGGAGATCTTGCATGAATGCGCCTATGCCCGTAACTGCTGCTGGTTTGCTGAATCACCGCGAGGATTTTCCTATCCTGGCTCGCCCCATCCGGGGCCAACGCCTGTCCTATCTGGACAATGGCGCGACGACGCAAAAGCCGCGCTCGGTCATTGAAGCCGAGGCGCGATTCTATGAGCAGTCCAATGCCAACATCCACCGTGGTGTGCATTGGCTGTCTCAGCATGCTACTGAGCTGTACGATCAGGCCAGAAGTACAGTGCGGGCATTTCTGAATGCCGCGCGCGACGAAGAAATTGTGTTTACGCGTGGCACCACAGAATCCATCAACCTGGTGGCCTATAGCTGGGGCATGGACAACCTGAAAGCAGGCGACGAGATTCTGCTGACCGGCCTGGAGCATCACTCCAATATCGTGCCTTGGCAATTGGTTGCCCAGCGTACCGGTGCCGTTATTCGCGTGGTGCCTGTGCTGGATAACGGTGAGCTGGACCAGGAAGCCTTCAAGCAACTGCTCAACGAGAGAACCCGCCTGCTGGCTGTGGGCCATGTGTCCAATGCCTTGGGCACGATCAACCCCATCGCTGAAATGACCCGTCAGGCGCATGCCGTCGGCGCCAAGGTGCTGGTGGATGGTGCCCAATCCGTTCCCCACGGTGTGGTGGACGTACAAGCCCTGGATGCGGATTTTTACACGTTTTCGGCCCATAAACTGTACGGTCCTACCGGCATGGGCGCCTTGTACGTGCGCTACGAGATTCTGGACAGCATGTCGCCCTGGATGGGCGGCGGTGACATGATCACCACCGTCAGTTTCGAGCAAAGTAATTACGCCCCTGTGCCACAGCGCTTTGAGGCAGGTACGCCCAATATCGCTGGTGCCATTACCATGGCTGCCGCTATCGATTATTTGATGGGTATAGGCATGCAGCGTATTGCCGACCATGAAGCGCTGTTGCTGGACTACGCCACCGAAGCCTTGCTGGCCATGCCTGGCATTCGCATTATTGGTACGGCCGCACACAAGGCAGGCATTGTGTCCTTCCTGGTCGACGGTATTCACCCGCATGATCTGGGCACGATTCTGGACATGGACGGCGTTGCTGTGCGTGCCGGTCACCACTGTGCCATGCCCTTGATGACGCGCTTTGGCATTCCCGGTACGGCTCGTGCCTCCTTTGCCTTGTACAACGATTACGCTGATATTGATGCTTTGCTGGGCAGCCTGCGCAAAGCTCAAAAACTATTTGGAGTTGGCTAAATGAGCCAGGATTTCAACGGGCTGCGCGAGCTCTACCAAGAGGTCATTTTTGACCATAACCGTAGCCCGCGTAACTTTGAAGTAATAGAAAACGCCAGTCATTTTGCCAATGGCCACAATCCGCTGTGTGGGGATCAACTGGCTGTGTACGCCGTGGTTGAAGACGGCATTGTGCAGAAAGTCAGCTTTGTGGGGCATGGCTGCGCTATTTCCAAGGCTTCGGCATCCTTAATGACCGAAGCCGTAAAAGGCCTGAGTCTGGCCGAGTTTGAGTCTCTATTTCAAGATATGCACGCCATGTTGACAGAGGCCCATCCCGATCGAGATCTGGGCAAGCTGGAAGTGTTATCTGGTGTGCGTGAATTCCCCGCACGGGTTAAATGTGCCACTCTGGCCTGGCATACCCTGCATAACGCCATCAATCAGGCCAAAGAAACCGCGCAAACCGAATAAAGGCGCAAACAAGCCATGAGCTACTTTGAACGACATGATGTGCTGGTCAGCCGGGATTGTCCGGCTGTCAGTATCCCTTACGGTGCTCCCGTTACGATCGAGGCGGGTTGTACAGCAACGATTACCCAGAAGCTGGGTGGCAGCTATACCGTGATGGTAGAGGGCAACCTGTACCGAATTGAAGGTGTCGATGCCGATGCGCTGGGTTTTGAGGCCCAGGACAAGCCCGAGGTTTTTGTACCCGAGCTGCCCCTGAGCGAAAAAACCATTGAAGACGCCGCCTGGATTGTGCTGGCTAGCGTTTATGATCCGGAGATTCCGGTCGATATCGTTAATCTGGGCTTGGTGTACGCTTGTCACGTGAAGCAGACTGGTCCAGAAGCGTTCTCCATCACCATGGAAATGACGCTGACGGCTCCGGGTTGCGGTATGGGCACCATGATTGCCGATGAGGCCCGCTACAAGCTGGAGACTATCCAGGGCGTAGAGAAGGCCGTAGTGGATCTGGTTTGGGATCCACCGTGGAGCCGGGAACGTATGAGTGAATCAGCTCGCTTGCAACTAGGAATGCTGTAATAGAAAAGCCTGCGGTTAGCAGGCTTTTTCGATGTGGGTGTTGGGCATCCCTAGCCTGGCTCCTTTGGAGACCGCGTGATAGACGGCCTCGTTACGGTTGTGTACGTTCATCCGCATATACAGGGTTTCAGCATGCGCCTTGGCTGTAGCCGATGAAATATTCAACTGCCGGGCCACGCCCTTGATGGTCATGCCGCGTGCCAATAACACCAGCACTTCATACTGGCGCGGTGTCAGGCCCAGCAGCCGCGCTTCGTCAAGATGGTCTGTCTCAGGATCGGCGGGTGGCCAGCGTATGGGCTCGTAGGAGGTAATCAGCTTGTCGGAATGAGCTTGGGACGGCGATGGACTCGATGGCTGGGTTACAGTCGTGGTCATTGCCATCGTTTGACGCTGGGGCGCAGGCGATGGAAAACAGGAGCCGCCGGCCAACACCAGATTGATCGAAGCCGCCATTAATTCCGGTGTGGCGGTCTTGAGCAAATGTCCCATAACGCCGGCAGGCATGTCTTGAAGCGCAGGCAAGGCGTAGTGGGAGTCGGCTATCAGGAGTACGGCGCTGGGTTGCAGGCTGCGGTACGCATCAGCCAGCAGCTTCAAACAGGCCTTGGCCGATGGCACCGACAATAGCAGCAGCTCACAACATCGTGTCTGCAGACCGGTTTCCATAGATTCGTAGTCCATGCTGAGCAGTTCCGCGCTGGGCAGGGTGTCTGCCAGCAGCCGTACGATACCCAACCTGTATAAGGTGTGTGGCTCTACGATGATAATTGTTGTCATTTTATGTCTCCCTCGCTGCGTCATGGGCTCTATGTCATTACGTTGAATAAGCCTTTTGTTGGTTCGATTGCATGTGTCATTGTCTTTGGTAGTTATGGGTATTTTCTTTTTTCATTCCTATTGGCAGCCTAATTTTCAGATGGCTAGCCGCATTCAGAACGGGCGAATCATGTGAAATTGTTAAACATTGTTTGTTTTGGTTAAATTTTGATGTTTTAAACGCCATACCGTGCCCAAAAGCGCGGATCAGGTATCTGGAAAGCCTTATAAACTCGGGTTACTCCTATGCTCCATAATCCCTAAACCGCTTACATATCAATAGCTTGAGTGTTGTCAGCGGCGCCTACTATATAACATATTGCCGCTGACATTTGGCTTACGTCAGCCGGTTAATGTTGGTTGACATACGCATTGTTGAAATTACCCGTCTGGGTGACGGTACTGTTGTGGTTCAGGCCGCTTTGCACCACTTGGGCACGGTTGCCCCAACCGTTCTGCATAACCGACGAATCCAGGTTGAAACCGACCTGGGTAACCACGGCCTTGTTATAGCCGCCGCTCTGGCTGATGTAGGAATCGTTGCCGATGCCTGCTTGGGAGTTATAGGCGTCATTGCCCAGGCCACTTTGGATGATGTTGCTGTCGTTGCTGTAGCCGGTCTGTTCAGTAACGGCTTTGTTATGCGAGCCGATCTGGACAATACTGGCGTGCAGGCGATCCGAATTGCCCCACCACGTGCCGGTTTGGCTGATAGTGGCATCATTTTTGTGGCCACCGCCCTGGACGATGGAGGCGTTCGAGTTGGAGACATTCCACTGATCGATCACGCCTTTGTCGTACTTGCCCCTGTCGGTGATGCTGGCGGTCGAGCTCATGCTTTTGTATTGATTGATGTACGCATCTCCTTTGTACCCCGATTGGGTAATGAAGGCGTTGACATGGCTGCTGTTGTCTTGCTCAATGACTGAGTCGTTGCGCGCGCCGCTGTCGTTGATGACAGCCAGTGCGTCACGGGTTCGGTATTGATTGACATAGGCATCGCCCGCTTGTCCCGTTTGGTTTACCCAGGCCTGGTCACCAGTGCTGCGGACTTGTTCCACAACCGCCTTGTTGTCCGAGCGTAATTGCTTGATGCCGATTTGCGATCCGTTGGCCTGCCATTGGCTGGCAAAGGCGTCGTTGCGGTTGCGTGACTGGGTGATGGTGATCGTGGAGTTGCCGCCGCTGCGGCTTTGTTCCACCACGGCCTTGTTGTCGTTGCCGTTGATGACCTTCACGGTGGTGCGAACCGTACCGTTATCCCACTGGTTGATGTAATCGTCGTTGCGGTCTCCCTTCACGTCGATGGTCGCGTTGGCGTTGGCGTTGTGGTTTTGAAGAACTACGCCTTTGTTGAAATTGCCGGTCTGCGTCACGGTGGCGTTGTCAGCCAGCGCCAGTGTGGGCAGGGCCAGCGCGGTGCCCAGGGCAATAGCTAATGTGGACAGTTTGCCGTTCATATACTTCTCCTCAGTGCATGTCGAAGACCGTTGTTAGGAAAGAGAGCGGTGGCCGGTCTTCTCGGAACCACCGCGCTGTCTGCTCGTGTTCAACTGCCGGTGACTGGAGCGGTCTGCACCTCATCGCTTGTGGCCTCATTGGCTTGCGTGGCCTTAGGAGCGGCCACAGCGGTCTGGGTGCGCATGCTGCGATAGGTTTCGTTTTGCTTCATGTAGTTCTGCACGATGGGGTTGTTACGGTCGGCCTCGTTTTGCAGTCGCCATTGGCCTTCCTTCATGCCTTGCACGATCAGATGCACCACCGCCGATTCAATGGCCTCTTTGACCGAGAGCTGGGCCGGTTCGTTGTTAGTTACGCCAGCCTCGATTTCCAGCAGGTCTTTGAAGTTCACGAACTTGTAGACGCTGGGCCGGACTTCGTAGGAAAAGATGGTCTTGGTCGTGGACACGCTTTGCAAAATGTTGCCGGTGCGCACGTCGATGGCCCGCAGGTTGACCGTGACTTGGTCCACCCGATACTGGGTAGACAGGCCTACGCCCAGAAAGCGTGCGCCCGCGCCGCCCGTGCGCACATTGCTTTCATAGGAGATGATGCCTCCGTCCATCATGATTTCGGCCGGGGCTAGCGGCGGGATGTTAATGGCGGTGCGCTGGCCGTTTTCTTGCGATCCGTCCAGGGCGCGCACGATGCGCCGCTCGGTCAGCAGTTCCTGCAGGCTTTCGCGCTCGACCGGAGTGAACCAGCGCGAGTCACGCAAGGCTTTGACCAGCAGGGCGGCGGCTCCCTGGGTGACTGAGGTGGAAAAGGAACTGTCCGGATTGGGCTTGTATTGGCCGGTCTGGTCACGAAACCCGTAGACGGCCACGGTCAGGCGCTGGGCGGGCGCGGGGAGCTCCAGCAGATCGTGTGTGGCTGGCGAGGCGGGCGTCAGGTAGGCAGAGCCTTTGACTTCGGCCGGGGTGGAGGGGACGGCGCAGGCAGCCAGGGCCCAGGTCAGGGCCAGCACGCTTAACAGGCGTGTTGGGCGCGCGTTCAGGACGGTCACTGTGCTCATCATGGTTGCATCACTCGGAAAGTAGTGGAAGCGCCGGTGATCCGGTCCGTAGTGGTGATCGTCAGTGCTCCGCCGCCGATATCGACGACGCTGACAGTAAAGCTGCCGGTCTCGAAGGTCCCGGGTACAAATTTGCCGTTGCTGTCCACAAACTGCGAGGACGCGGCCGAGGCCAGGCGACTGAGTACCGAGCGCTCCAACTGATCGTTGAAGTCCTGGAAGGGCGTGCGCTGCTCAAAGGATGAGCCCAGGTCTTCGGCGTCGGGGTCCGTGTGCTTGTTGGTGACCTGGGCCGAGTTCAGTAGCCATTGCCCATTGAGCGGGCTGCCGCCGAAATTGGGATTGACGGGGGTATATATCAGTTCGGTTGCGTGGACGGGAGCAAATAGCGCACCGGTCAGCACAACAGAGGCAAGGGGCAGGAAGGTCTTCACGTTATGTCTCTCTTGTTAAAGTTCGTCCGGAGCAAGGTCCGGGTTGTTGGTGAGTACGCGTTCGATCTCGCTTTTATTGACGTTTTCCAGAACAAGATCCACAGCCCGCTCACTGGCTTTCTTTGTGCCGGAACGTGCGGGCGTGAGAAAAGCGTGATACATGCGCTGGCGGCGGTATTCGACCCAAATTTCGCTGCCCCAGCGGGCCGACGGGCGCTCCACCACCGTCAGGGTGAAGGGACTGGCCCCGGTCAGCTCGCGCCAGCGATTGCTGAAGTAGCGGTAAAAGTCTTGTCCTTGCACCGTTACGGTGCGGTTGATGACGATGCCCGCGAGCGGATCGTCAAACAGGTTCTTGCGAACTACTTCAGCCTGCCGGATGGCTTCCATGAAGTTGGCCGGTTTGGGCTTGCTGGTATCTCTGCCTGGTTGCGCAGCGGCGCTGCTCATGACACACAGCATTGCCAGGAGCACGGCCCCTTGTTGGTATGGTTTTGTCATTGCAGCACCTGTTGTTCCTTCGCCTTACGGCTTGATACATCGGCGTTACTGACTATGGTAGAGACGGCCATCTGCAATTACATGAGCCGCATTTCCTAGGCTGTTTGCCCTTGCACAGGGCTGTTTTTGCGTCGGTGCTACTGATTCGGCGTAGGCTGTTTGGGGTAGGCGCGCGGACGAAAGATCAGCGGTGTCAGTGGTTCTCCGTCGTGTGGGCCGGTTGCCTGCTGCATGGGTAGCGGATTGGCTGCTTCTACATGCTGTACCGCGCCGTCCTGGGCGTTGTAGAGCACGACGATGCGGCTGTGGCGCACGGTATCGATCTGCTCGTGATCAAAGTGCGGCAGGGGGGGCTGCTTGACGCGATGCGAGCGGCTGCGTTGGCGGTACAGGGCCTGGCGCAGGTGGCGCTGCTGGCGCTGCTGGCGTCGCCAGCGTGACCAGGCCAACAGCAGCAGGCCGTTGGTCAGCAGAACCGCCCCGTAGAACAGAAAGGTGGTCAGGGTTGGGAAGATCGGATCTATCTGTTCGTAGCCAGCTTTGTCCATGGTGTGACCGATCAATAGGAGCAAGCCTTTGGCGATCAGGTAACTGAAGACGAACCAGCCGGCGATGGTCAGTAGACGGTCTATCCAGCGAGTGATGGGATGGCGTTGGGTCGTGATGATCATGACAGCTCCTTGATACCCCGGTCGGGGCTGCTCCAGCGGGCGCGTTTGCGACGCAGGCGCAGCATGACCATGGGGAAACTCCACAGCGTGGTTAAAAAATTGATCAACCAGTAGGCAAATGGGTACCAGATGATCCAGAACATCGTCAGGGGCAGATCGGGCTCGTAGCGACGGTCGATCCAGATACTGACGGCGAACTGCAGCAGGCACATGCCGGCCAGCACCATACCGGTGAACGAGGGCGGGAACAGGCCGTCGATCTGGGTGGCGGCAGGCAAGTGGAGCATTTGTCCAAGCAACCAGATCAGCATCGCTACGCCCAGGGCGAAACTCCATAAGGTCGAACACAGGTATTCCAGGGTCAGGGGCCACATGCCGCGGTTTTCCCAGCGCAGCACCTGCGGGGTGTATTTCAGGAAGGTTTCCGCACCGCCCTGAGCCCAGCGCAAACGCTGCTTGAACAGGCCTTTCAGTGTTTCGGGCATCAGCACCCAGCACAGGGCGCGCGGCTCATAGAACACCTGCCAGCCGGCCAGCTGCAACTTCCAGGTCACATCGATGTCCTCGGTGATCATGTCCAGACTCCAGTAGTCCACTTCGTCCAAGGCCTGGCGACGAAAGCCTGCGATCACGCCGGAAATCGTGAAGATTTTTCCGTAGACGCGCTGCGTGCGCTTGATTAGCCCGATGATCGAGGAGAACTCGCCAACCTGGATGCGGCCGATCAGGGTGGAGCGCGTGCGGATGCGCGGATTACCGGTGGTGGCACCGACTTCCGGGTTACGCAGCATGGGGGCGACCAGGTAATTGACGCCTTCCGGGTCCAGGTAAGCATCCCCGTCTATACACACGAAGTAATCGCCGCTGGCGCTCAGGGCTCCCATGCGCAGGGCCAGTGCCTTGCCCTGGTTCTGGGCCAGGTGGATGACGCGCAGCTTGTCGTACTCCTCGCTCAGATCATTGAGCACTTGGGCGGTGCGGTCGCTGGAGCCGTCGTTGATGGCGATGACTTCGATGTTGGGATAGACCTGGTTCAGCGCGGACAGGATGGTAGAGCGGGCGTTGGCCTGTTCGTTAAAGCAGGGGATCAGGATGCTGACCAGCGGCATGCCTTCCAGTTCGGGTGGGGCGTGTGGTTTATAGGTCCAGCGGCGTTCATGCTGGAACCAGAAGATCAAGCCGCCGCCTATCCATATGCCCGACATGAACAGCGGGTACATGAAGATGAAGTAGAGCAGTAGGTGGCTGGTCAGGGCGACGGTGATTCCCAGGGGAATTCCGACGATCAGGCACAGGGCCAATAGGGCGATCAGTCGTTCAATCATTTTTTGTTGGATACCATTCAATCGTGATTTCCGGACGAATCACGTTCATCTTGGGCTGATTGTTGACAAAGTCGTCGGGGTAATAGCCGACATGTCGCGCCCCTCTTGCCGTCAGTGCATTGAGCCAGCCGGCCACTAGATGGGAGTCCAGCGGACGGGATGGTTGACCTTGGCCGGGCCAATCGACCGATTGCACTTCGAACACGGTGCGGCGCAGGCCTTCTGGGTGGCTGGCCACCTTATCGACCAGCTCGTTCAGCCAGGTCACGGCATGCTGATCGAGGATGTCTTCCATGCGGGGCATGGCCATCACGGCAGTCCAGTCATAGGCTTGCAGAAAATCGTTCAGGTTCTGAGCAAACCACTGTTCGCTCTGGGGCTTCAGAACCGGTAGAGCGTACATATTGCGGGCCGTACTGATCTGCGGGCCGCGCTGCTTGCGTACCCGATCAGCTAGTTCCCGGGTCAAGTCGATCAGGGCTTGTGATTTAAAGCGCGTCCAGCGCTCAAACTGCTCGGGATTGGCTCGTATCGTTCTGATGTCCCTGCCAAAGCCGGCGTTTTCGTAGGCGTCCAGGGCGGCGGGCGAGGCATCTTCAAAGTCGGTCAGCGTGGCATCGTCATGGAATACGACACCAAAGAAGATGGCGCTGCGTCCCAGGTCTTCGTACAGATCGCCCATGATCTGGCGAGTGCGAGGGTCAAAGGGGGACAGGCGGCGGTAGCCTTGTGTGGGCAGGGAAGGTGGGCTGCCGTCGGCATGCCATTGCAGCACGCGTTGCGCCGGCTCGGACGTCTCGATGGCCAGCACGGGCATCCATGCAAAGACATTGACGTGGGCGCGCGAACTTAATTGCCAGGCCGTGCGATTGAACAGGTCGGCGCGCATGGGCAGGTGGCGGTTGGGGAAGTAGACCGCGCGCACCAGGCCATCGCCTGTGGGGTCGGCGAAGGCTTGCAGATAGACACTACGTGGTTTCAGGTCTGCGATGCGTTGCACCAGGGCGCTCAAGTTGCGTTCCATCTGCGCCGGATCGGGGTCGTACACATAATCCAGATCCACATGCACCACGCGCTCGGCCTGACGGTCTTCACGGGCGGTGATAAAGCCTGCAAAGGTGCTGATGTCCGGGTCGTTATCCACCAGATAGCGGGGCATATTCATCGGGTCGTGGACATTGGCCACGCCGTCGGTCAGCGTCAGGGCCATCTGATAGCCTTCTTGCTCCAGAATTTGCAGGCCCAGGCCGCTGATCCGGCCATAGGGCCAGACCCAGACGCGCGGCGGCTTACCGGCGTGCTGTTTGACGCGGGCACTGATGGCGCGCACATCCTCGCGAAAGCGGGCGGTGTACTCGGCATCGGTCTCGTAGCGTTTCTGATCGGTCAGGTAGCGATGTGCGGCAGCCACTGGCTGGATATTGCCTTGTGGGTTGGCGATGGCACCGTAATGCATGTTTTGGGTGTGCGCGCCGATTTCCACCAAACCGGATTTGGCCATTTCGTCGATTTGTGCCCAGTGCAAAAAGCGCGAACGTTCGGTGGGAAGACCGCCAAAGTCCACTTTTTCGTTGTCGGGGGTGTCCAACCATTTGCCGACCGGGGCCAGCAGCGCAGGCCAGTGATAGGCTTTTAGCAGCGGGAACACGCGGGTATAGAAACTTTGATACCCGTCGTCAAATGACAGCAGCACTGCCTTTTCAGGCAGAGGCTCCACACCTTGGCGGGCGCGCATAATCTGCTCTACGCTGACGGGCACATAGTTGTTTTCCTGTAGCCAGGAAAACTGCTGGCGCAGGTGCTCGGTACTGACGCTCAGGTACGCCTGGTTAGGATCGTGGTCCTCCACGTCGTGGTAGGCGATGATGAGTAGCTCGTCATTGCGCCAGGGCTGCTCTTGTTGTTCGAGGCGACGCTGCTCGGGCGGTACATACAGGGCCGGCGGGCTGGCGCTGCAGGCGGATAAAAGGGCGCTGAAGGCCACTATCAGAAGGGTCAGGATTCGTGTGCTCATTGTCGTGGCCGCTTAGAATTTGATCTTGAGTTCAACCATGCCGCTGTACTGCTGTTCGCGCTGGCCGTCATAGGGGCGGGACAGGGCCTGCAGGCGCAGGCCGACTTCCAGATTGCGGTCGTGCTGGTAGTTCAGTTCGTAGGCGACGGAACCTACGGTGCCATTGCCATAGCCGCTTTGGTGATGTAAGCCCACACCCAGTGTGAGGGCTTGGGTCAGGCGCTCGTCATAGTGTTGGTAAAGCAGGTGCTCCAGACGTAGGGCAGGCACAGCCATGTATTCGCGCCGTGGGCTGTAGTAGGGTCTGTCTTCGTCTTTGTTGCCGGAAGCCCATAGTTCCAGCTGGGCGTCGGCCTTGATGCGCGGGCTGGTGTAGATGCGTTGGTTACCTGTGATCTGCAGACTCTGACGTACGTTGTTGTCAGAGAATTTTGTCCCGGTATAGGCGGCTTGCACCCATTGTTCGGGGCCGTTTTTCCAGCGCAGCCGTACTTGTCCCTGGTTGGCCGTGATGCCTGCGGCCAGGGCGCGATTCGGAATATCCAGGGTGCGATAGTCCAGGGTGCCGCCGATGCTCCAGTGATCGCTCAGCTCGTGATCAAGCTGCAGGCTGGCTCCCATCTTGTTGCCCTGACCCCAGTTCTGGTTGTTGATTGTCAACTGTGATTGCCAGTCGCGGCCGCGGTACTCCAGGCCGGCTCCCTGCCAGTTCACGTTGTGACCAAGCTCGTCGCTGGTATCAAGGTGACCGGCCAGGGCGGTGGCGCGCCAGTTGTAGTTGATGGGGGCGCTGTACCATTGCGCCTCGGTGCGAATGCCGTCATTGCCCGAGATATCGCCGCCGTTGCTGGTTTCAAAACCGCTGCGCAGGATCAATTCATTCTTGCGGTAGGACTGCCAGTCTTTTTCCAGTTCCGCGACCCGCATATTGGTGGGGTAGTGCGCTTTGGCATACGCCAATAGTTCTTCGGCCTGGCGGTATTCGTGCAGATCCAGGGCGGTCTGGGCCTGGCTGATGATGACGTCTTCTTGGCGCGGCGCGTAGGTTTCGGCGATCTTCAGATTGCGTTCCGCCGCCCGTGGCATGCCCGACATGCGCTGGGCATCGGCCAGCGGCACGCGTAGGTTGACGTTACTCGGTGCCTGTGCGCTGGCCTTGCCCAGATTTTCGCGCGCCTCCTTGAGCAAACCCGTATAGGTATAGAGCGAGTTTTTCAAAATCAAGGCGTCGGTATAGCCTGGATTGGGCTGGGGGATTGGATTCCCGCGTAGCCACCGAGTGGCGGGCATGTCTTTTTCCATGCGCTCGGCCAATGCCAGTGCCTGATCTTCGCGGCCAGACTCCAGCAAGGAAAAGGCCAATCCGGTTTGATAGCGTGTGCGTGTTTTTGCGTCCAGCGAGGGTTCGGCCAACGCCCGCTCGTAGCTGGATACGGCTTGTTCGGGGTGACGGGCGCGCAGTTGCAGGGCTCCTAGCGAGGCATAGGCATAGCCTGGATATTGGGCCGCCCGTTCGGGAGCAATGTCTACTGTAGAGGGTGCGTCTTCGCGTGTGTCCATCGCAATCAGACGGTCACCACGGATGCGGCGGGCGAAAGCGGGGTTACCCAGAAAGCTGGCGCTGTCAGCCAGTTTGTCTTGCAACGCGATGGCTCGATTGGCGACCAGAAAACGTTCGGGTAGTGTGCGTGTGGGCTGGGGCGACAGCCGTGTCAATTCAGCGGCATAGTCGGCTTGACGGTCAGCCAGGTCTGCGTTCGAGAAGATGTCGGGATGTTGTGTTTGCCATTCCATCGCCTGGCGGTGCAGTCCAGCGGCATGCAGGGACTGGTCATAATCCCGGATAACATCGGTTTTGTCTGGCTGGGCAGCCAGAGCATCCTGGCTGACGCGCAGGGCTTCGTAGTTCTGGCCGGCAGCGCGGTAGATGTAGCTGCGCGTCAGCAGGTACATGGTGTTTTGGCGTGTGGCCGGCTGCAGTTGCTGGGCGCAGCTCAAGGCCTGGGCAGTCAGTCCGGCATCGGCCAGGCTCATGCACAGGCCCATGGTGAAGGCGGCTTGTTGTGGAAAGCGCCGCATTCCTTCCCGATACAGGTTTTGGGCCGGTGTCCATTGGCGCGCATCTTTGTAGGCGCGTGCTGTCAGCAGCAATACATCGGCCGGCAAGGGCAGGTTGGTCGGCCAGCTTTGGTACAGGCGGATGACCTCTTGCGGCTGGCCTGCCCAGGCATGAATGCGCATCAGATCAAGCTGGACACGTGTCTCTTGCGGATGCTGTTGCCGGTACTGCTGCAAGCCGGCAATGGCGGATTGGTATTGGCCTTGGCGTGCCTGTTTGATCCAATCCTCGTAGGAGGCGGCATACAGGCTGGTGCTACACGCGGTCAGTACCAGCAGGGTAAAGGAATCCAGCCAGAACCGGCGCAGAAACGAGGTTCTGGCTGGGAAGAGACCGACGTTTTGCAGAGCTTGTCTTTTTATTGATCGCCTGGACACTTCTCTTCCCCTTGTTGTTTGTGTGTACGTCCTGCCACTGTTCGTTACTGAGCGAACAGAAGGGTCTTAAGGGGTATCCTAGGAGTCTGGGCCTCTGGCGGTAATTGGCCTTTTGATGTAAACCACCAGGTTTTTTGTAGTAAGCCACTCGGCCTAAGCTAGATGCTTCTTAAGAAAAAGCTTGCACAACAGAGCAAACAGGGTCGGGGCTTGATTCTTTCGGGGCGTAGCGCACTTGCATGGGGTGCAATGGGTCGAAGGTTCTAATCCTTCCGTTCCGACCATATTTATCAAGGGCTTACAGCATTATTGCTGTAAGCCCTTGTTCATTGCTGTGGGGATTCTGTGGGGACTCGTTTTTCACCGATCACCCCGTCTTCTCAGAAGCGTAACCGCCGGCGCTTTTTCGGCATTGTGGGCAAGCTTCTCAACTTCGTTCAGCAATTTGGACAAATCAGCGGCTGAATAGTCGGTTGTGATTGACCCATTCGTGGGATCTAGCAGAACTTGCCTGTTTGCCAAATGCATTCGCGCAGCACGCAGCCGTCGCCCAAATGTGTGCTTTAAGTCATGTACTCGCACTGCGCTGAAACCGGCATTGGCTGGACATTGGTACAAATCCTCTCACGGTTGGGCCGCTCGTCACTTGGCAGCCCACCAGAGGCATTCATTTCGCTATGGGTTCACCCTTGTATGGAAAAACACATACGGCTCGTGCCTTGAAAGGGTAGGGGCTACTGCTGCAACCATACCAAAGTGCGTGTACGTCCAGACATCTGGCCTTGCGAGGGGGGGGCATGGTTATGGGGCCGGTTGGTTCAATGCCTGTTATGCTGGATGAGGTGACAGGTTATCCGTGATGATTCCTGTGGCCGAGATTAAACCGAGCGAACGCAAAATAAACGCAAGTTGACCAAACCGGAGAGATTTCCATGGGCACCAAAATTGTTACAGAAGCCGACCGTAAGCGTACTCCCCCTCCTGCCCCCCCCAAGGGCGTGAACCTCAGCACGAAATTCCGGGGGCAACGTGTTAGCCAGGAGCGCGGTGCGCATACCCGCAGCAAGAAAAATCCCGGCAAACGTGCACATTCGGGTTAATTTCTGGAGACAGCTTGGTACCTGGCAAGGCTTCAACGGCGGATGCTGGAAGAATTAAGCATTTCCACACGCAAAAATGCCCGCCTGTTGAAAAATTGAACTGCACCCCAAAAGTTTGATACCCATCCAAGCTTTGGGGTGTTTTATATGGCGATGTACACAGAAGCATTCAAGCTAGAAGTTGCACAGACATATTGATCAACGCAGATAGGGGCGTGATCCTTAGCTGCCCAGTATCGTCTGGACCACCGGACGGTGTGTCGCTGGATGTTATGGTAGTTCCCTTCATTATCAAAGGGGGAAATGGCTGGAGAGAAGGAGTTACATCTTGAGTGATCAGCCAAGCGATAAGGCGTTGTGTGAAGCCTTGTCGGAATTGTTTGTAGATAGGCCGGTTAATTACCAGGCTATTGCGAACGTGGCCAAGTACTTTTCGGTCCACCATGTAGAAAGGGCTTTGTTCGAGTGGGTGGCGCCGGTTTGCTATTCCAACGCGCTTGCCCCCATCCCTTCAATCTGGACCGGGTTTGAACCCGACCAACTCTGGCGCGATATTGTGGCGCATCGCCAGGCTCGTGCCGGTGCCGGTCTGTTCAGACGGGTGCGCTGGCATGCCCAGCAGCGTTTCCTGCGCTATTACTTTGCCAAGGAGTGGCGTGAGCTGTCTCAGTACTTGTCATCGGGTAATCCCCCCCATTTCTAACGATCGTTAAAAATGGGGGCGTGATGCGACAAGCCTTGCAAGAGGCATCCGCGTATCGATGTGAACTGTTGGCGCTTGATGTTGAGGATGCCATGCTGGCTTGCCAGATGTATGCGCTCTGGTCCCGGAGTGTGGCCAGAAGTCTGTCCTTGGCCGATATTCTGATTGCGCGTTGTTTGTCTTTGTTGCCAGCGCAATAGGCCCACTTGACGGGGTTTTTCTGGCTTCTGCAAGCGGCCTTGGTTCTGAAATTTGTCTTACCAAAGCCCATGATGAAATTTAAATTTCATCATGGGCTTTATGCTTTCATTGCCAGGAAACAGAAATTTTTCCCAATAAGGGTTTATCCCTTATTTTTCTCTGTGGGCCTTATTTGAAGCCACTCTTGGTGGACGTGAGATCATGATCTTCTTTCTTTTTTTCTGCTCCCAAGGGTAAATACGGAGCCAAATCATTACATCCATAATTGAAATTAAAATTTTATTAAGTATTATATGAAAAACAAATTTCAATTTTAGGTTGTGTCATGGTCATCAAAGATTCGATCCTGGATATTCTCGATGTCCTGCCCAGCGCGGAGCGGCGGTTGGCCGATGTGGTCCTGTCTCATATGGGGCAGCTGGCGACTTACTCCGCCCAGGAACTGGCCGAGAAAGCAGGTGTATCGGCGGCTACCGCGGTGCGCTTTTTCCGGCGTCTGGGTTTTAACGGCTTTAACGAATTCCGGGTCACGGCCCGCGAGCAAATGGGTGACGGCGCTCCCTTCAAGCGTCTGCACTCCATGTCCAGCAGCGGTATTCAGGCCGATATGACGCCGTTTATCAATGCAGACGTACAGAACATTTCCACCACCTTCCAGAACATTACTGAACAGCATCTGGACAACTTCACCCAAGCCGCCCTGAAAGCACGACGCATCTGGGTGTTTGGTTTCCGCAATGGCCAGATCCTGGCGTGCTACGCCCACTCTTTACTGCAGCAGCTGCGCCCGGATGTGCATCTGGCGGTGGGCACGGTGGCCCATCTGACCGAGCAACTGGCCGATGTGGAAGCAGGGGATCTGGCCCTGGTGATGGATTTTCGTCGCCGCTCGGTGCTCTTGCCTTCCTTGGTGGAGCATCTGCGGGGCGAGTCGGTACAGATGGCTTTTTTGACGGATGGCCTGGAAAGCTCCTTGCTGCGTTCGCAAGACATCGCATTCACGGTGGCAACACGCGGGGAGTACTTGTTTGACTCGCATACCGGCACGCTCAGCCTGATCAATTACTTGGTCAGCCGGGTGGCACTGCAGGCCGAGACGCAGGTTGCCCGTAAGTTGCAGAAGATTGAATCCATCCATCGCAGTTTTCAGGACTTGAAGTCCAATAATTAAACCCATAGAAGTGGAGCAGACATGAACAAACATGCCGTTCGGGAGCAAGGCGCGGTGCAACTGTATCTGAACCCTCGTTGCGTTCAGGATAGCCAGGAATATGACGCCTCCTTGCAATCGATTTTGTCGGTGGCCGCCTACGAGCAGGCTCAGGCCAGCATCGTGCAGTGGCCCGGTTACGCGCCTACTCCTTTGCGTCATTTGCCCGGCCTGGCCGCGCAGATGAAGGTGGGCGGGGTGTATTACAAGGATGAGGCCGGTCGTTTTGGTTTGGGCAGCTTCAAGGCTTTGGGCGGTGCTTATGCCGTCAATCGTTTGCTGTTGCGTCAGTTGCAAGCTCATACCGGCAATGCCAGCCTGACGCTGGATGATCTGAAGAGTCCTGCCTACAAGGACTTTATTGCTGGTTTGACCGTGACCTGCGCGACCGATGGCAATCATGGCCGCTCGGTGGCTTGGGGGGCGAAGAATGCCGGTTGTCAGTGCGTGATCTATATCCATGAGCATGTCAGTACTGGTCGTGAGCAGGCCATTGCCTCTTACGGGGCAAAGGTAGTACGCGTGCCCGGCAATTACGATGATTCGGTGCGCCAAGCTGCTGAAGATGCCAAAGAGCATGGCTATTTTGTGGTGTCCGATACGTCCTACCCGGGCTATATGGATGTGCCCAAGGATGTGATGCAGGGCTACACCGTGATGGTGCAGGAAGCGCTGGATCAGATTGCTTCGGGCAAGCCGGTGACTCACGTCTTTATTCAGGGTGGTGTGGGTGGTTTGGCGGCGGCCGTATGCGCCCATATGTGGGAGCGTCTGGGTGCGCAGCGCCCTCGCTTGATTGTGGTGGAACCCAACAAGGCCGATTGCCTGTTCCAAAGTGCTGTTCAAGGTAAGCCCGTCACGGTCACCGGCGATTTGAATACGGTGATGGCCGGTCTGGCTTGCGGCGAAATTTCCTTGCTGGCCTGGGAAATTCTGGATCCCGGCACCTATGCCTATATGACGCTGGAAGACGATGCCGCCTTGCAAACCATGCGCCGTCTGGCCCGTGCCGATAAAGGTGATGCGCCGATTGTGGCGGGTGAGTCTGCCGTGGCCGGTGTGGCGGCTTGCATGGCTGCGTGCGAGCAAGCGGACTGGCGTCAGGCATTGGGTATTGATGAAAACAGCCAAATCCTATTTTTTGCCAGCGAAGGTGATACCGATGCAGAGCTGTATCAGCGCATTGTCGGTATGAGCGCCAAAGAAGTGCTGGCTCAGGAGCCAGTATGAACAGCGCAGCCAGCACTTGTTTAGCCATTAATGGCGAACGCCTGCTGCAGCGTATTGCGCAGTTGGCGCAGATTGGTGCAATCGACGGGGGCGGCGTCTGCCGCCTTGCCCTGACGGATGAGGACAAGGCGGGCCGCGATCAGGTGGTCAGCTGGATGCGTGATCTGGGCATGCGTGTGGAGATCGATCAGATCGGTAACATTATCGGGACACGCGCTGGCCGTCTGGATGTGGCGCCGGTCATGACGGGTTCGCACATTGATACCGTGCGTACTGGCGGACGCTACGACGGCAATCTGGGTGTGCTGGCTGGACTGGAAGTGGTGGCCAGCTTGAATGATGCCGATGTGCAACTGGATCGTCCCTTGCAAGTGGTGGCCTTTACCAATGAGGAAGGAGCGCGCTTTGCTCCGGACATGATGGGCAGTCTGGTGTTTCAAGGTGGCTTGTCCTTGCAGGAAGCACTGGACACCGTGGGCATTGATGGCAGCACCGTGCGCGAGAATCTGGAGCGTATTGGCTACGCCGGTTCCGTGCCTTGCGGCCAACCTGATGTGCATGCCTATATGGAACTGCATATTGAGCAGGGCCCGGTTCTGGAGCATGAAAGCATTGATATTGGTGCCGTGACTGGCGTGCAAGGGATTTGCTGGCTGGAGTTTGAGGTGCATGGTGTCTCCAACCATGCGGGCACCACGCCCATGCACCTGCGTCATGATGCCGGTGTCGTGGCGCAGCAAATTGGTAGTTTTGTACGCCAGTTGACTGAGCGTTACGGCCCGCCGCAACTGGGCACAGTAGGGCGCTGCGAGCTGTTTCCGAATCTGGTCAATGTGATCCCCAGCAAAGCCGTATTTACCGTGGATTTGCGCAATGTGGACAAGGCCAGCCTGGATCAGGCCGAACAGGAAGTGCTGGATTTCGCCCGGCAGGCGGCCGAGCGTGAGGGTGTGCAGATCAAGCATCGCCATTTGGCCCGCTTTGATCCTGTGCAGTTTGATGAACGCTTGATCAGCAAGGTCGAGCAACACGCCAAGGATCTGGGCTGCTCGGTCAAGCGCATGCCCAGCGGTGCCGGGCACGATGCGCAGATGCTGGCGCGCTCTTGCCCCACAGGCATGATTTTTGTACCGAGTGTACGTGGTTTGAGCCACAACCCGGCAGAGTTTACCCACGATAAAGACCTGATAGCGGGATGTTCGATTCTGCTATCGACCTTGGTGGAGCTGGCCCGTGAATAAGCAGTAAATCCCTGATGACGGGACCGCCGCCACAAGAGCAAAGGCGGACCGCTTTTAACTACCTGGAGAGACAAAACATGAGCAACCTGCTTAAGGACCGCTTGCGTCCTGCCAAATCGTTAGCCGCCGTCTGGGCTACCCTTGCCATTACCGCTATTGCCCCCGTGGCGGTCAGTGCTCAAACCACGCTGACCGCCGTAATGGAAGCGCCCTTGCGTTCCCTGGACCCAGTCATTACCACCTCCTACATTGTGCGTAACTACGGCTATATGGTGTACGACACCTTGCTGGCAGAAGATGCGCAGGGGCAGGTCAAACCCCAGATGCTGGAAGGCTGGAAAGTGTCCGAGGACGGCCAGACCTACACCATGACCTTGCGTGACAACCTGCGCTGGCATGATGGCTCGCCCGTCACGGCTGAAGATGCGGTCGAGTCCATCAAGCGCTGGATTCAGTTGGACAAGATGGGCCAGATCATGACGGAGTTCCTGACCAAGATGGAGGTCGTGGATGATCGCTCTTTTGTGATGCAGTTCTCCTTCCCGACCGACATCGCGTTGCGCGCCATGGGCAAACCCAGTTCCTTGCCCTTGTTTGTCATGCCCAAGGATGTGGCACGCACGCCGGTCAGTCAGGCGATTACTTCTACGGTGGGTTCGGGACCATTCCGATTTGTGGAGAAGGAATATCGCCCAGGTGTGCAGGCTGTGTTCGAGAAAAACCCGGACTACGTGCCCCGCAATGAGCCTGCCAGCGGGTTGGCCGGTGGCAAACAGGTCAAGGTAGATCGTGTGCGTTGGGTGGCCATGCCCGATGCCATGACCGGGGTGAACGCGCTGCGCAGTGGCGAGATTGATGTGATCGATCAGGTTCAGCTGGACCTCTTGCCCCTGCTGCAAAACGAGTCGGACATTGTGCTGAATGCTTCCACGGCTCGGGGCGCGCAGACCGAGATGCGTTTTAACTTCCTGCAGCCGCCATTCAATAACAAGCAAGTACGTCAGGCCGCCATGATGGCGCTGAACCAGAAGCCCTTGATGCAGGCACAAGTGGGCAACCCGGAATACTTTGAAACGTGTGGGGCGGTGTTTGGCTGCCACAGCGTATTCCCGTCACAAGCCGGTTCTGAAGCCTACTTCAAGGGTGATGCCGCCGGTGCGAAAAAGCTGCTGGAGCAGGCCGGCTACAAGGGCGAGCCCGTGGTCTTGCTGCATCCCACCGACTTCCTGACTTCGCCCGTGGTGCCTGTGATTGCCCAGCAACTGCGCAATGCCGGGTTCACCGTCAACGTGGAAGCCATGGACTGGCAAACCGTGCAGACTCGCCGCACGTCCAAGCGTCCCGTGCAAGAGGGCGGCTGGAGCATCATCACCACCTATTCGGGTCTGGTGGACGTGAGCAACCCGCTGAGCTTCATGGCGGTGGCCTCCAACGGCGACAAGGCCTGGTTTGGCTGGCCGGATGTTCCTGCCATTGAAAAGACACGCATGGAATTTGCCCGCGCCAGTGGCGAGTCCGAGCTGGTGCGTTTGGCCACGGACTTGCAAAAACACATCATGGATGAAGGTGTGATCGTCCCTCTGGGTGAGTTCAAGATGGTCAGCGCCGTGCGCAAGAACCTGAATGGCTTTCTGCAAACGCCGGTTCCGGTCTTCTGGAATGTGGAGAAGCGATGATTGGGCTTATTTTCAAGCGCGTACTGGCCACCATCCCGGTATTGCTGATTGTGGCGCTGGTGATCTTTGTGGTCCTGCGCATGACACATGGCGATGCCGCTGTACTGGTGGCGGGTGATAACGCGACGGATGCACAGATCGCGGAAATCCGTCATCAGATGGGGCTGGACCAGCCAGTGCCGGTGCAGTTTGTGCAATGGCTGGGCAGCATGGTGCAAGGGGACTTTGGCACGTCCCTGATCTCCAGCCGCCCGGTCAAGGATCTGGTGCTGGATCGTCTGGGGCCTACGGTTTCGCTGACCTTGTTGACCCTGGCCTACACCCTGGCCATTTCCATTCCATTGGGGGTGTGCTCGGCCTGGTATCGGGGCAAGTCGCTGGATCGCTTTGTGATGGCAGGGTCGGTGGCGGGCTTTTCCGTGCCGGTATTCATCGTGGCTTATTTGTTGATTCTGCTGTTCTCGCTGGAGCTGCGCTGGTTGCCGGTACAGGGCTACAAGCCCCTGAGTGAAGGTCTTTGGGAGCACTTGCGGCATTTGATTCTGCCTGCGGTATCCCTGGGTACGGTGTACATCGCCCTGATTACCCGCATTGTGCGCACCAGTGTGATCGATACCTTGAACGAGGACTACATCCGTACCGCCCGTGCCAAGGGCCTTAACGAGCGTCGTGTTCTGACACGTCACGCCCTGGGCAATGCGGCGGTTCCCATCCTGACGATCATCGGCATCAGCATCACCATGCTGATCGGCGGGGTGGTGGTAACGGAATCGGTCTTCAACATTCCAGGGCTGGGACGTTTGGTGCTGGATGCGGTGCTGTCGCGCGACTTTACGGTGATTCAGAGCCTGATCGTGCTGTTTTCGCTGGTGTATGTAGGGGTGAATCTGCTGATTGATATCTCCTACATGCTGGTCGATCCCCGTATCGATTATTGAGCCCTCGCTTTTTACAGGTAGAACAATATGCAAAAGCTCAACAAATTGAAGAAAGTGGTCGCCAGCAATTCGGCCCGTGCCGCCTTGCTGTTCCTGATCCTGATGGCCGCCATGGCGATCTTTGCCCCGTTTCTGGGTACGCAAGATCCTACCCAACTGGACCCTAGCGTGCGTCTGCAACCGCCTTCCGAGCAGTTCTGGCTGGGGACGGATGCACTGGGTCGGGATTTGTATTCCCGCGTGGTGTATGGGGCGCAAGTGTCCTTCATGGTGGGGTTCGGTGTCCTGGCCATCAGCGTGTTCTTTGGCGTGATTCTGGGTTCGCTGGCGGGTTACTTCCGCCGTCTGGATGCCGTCATCATGCGAGTGATGGATGGTGTCATGGCCATCCCTGGCATCTTGCTGGCCATTGCGCTGGTGTCGGTGTCCGGAGCCAGCCTGACCACGGTACTGATCGCCATTGCCATCCCGGAGATCCCACGCATGACACGGTTGGTGCGGGGCGTGATCCTTAGCGTGCGTTCCGAGCCCTATGTGGAAGCGGCCATGACGGTAGGGACCTCGGCCTACGTGATCTTGTCGCGCCATATGTTCCCCAATACTTTCGCACCCTTGATTGTGCAGGGCACTTATGTGTTTGCCTCGGCGGTGTTGTTGGAAGCGATCTTGAGTTTCCTGGGGGCTGGCATCCCTCCCGAGATGGCCTCCTGGGGCAACATCATTGCCGAAGGTCGCCTGTACTTTCAGCTGATTCCCGGCATCGTGCTGTACCCCGGCATTGTGCTGTCCATCACCATTCTCAGTATCAACGTCCTGGGCGACGCCTTGCGCGATGCTCTGGATCCCAAGCTGGTCACACGGCTGTAAATGACGAGGGCAGGAGACATAACAATGAATACCTCTACGACCAAGCCCCACTGTGTTTTGTCGGTGAAGGACTTGTGCATCGAAACTAAAGCGACTAATCCCCGCCAGTTGGTGAACAAGCTCAGCTTTGATGTGTATGCAGGCGAGACCCTGTGCATTGTGGGCGAGTCCGGCTCGGGCAAATCCTTGAGTTCCTTTGCCATCATGGGCTTGTTGCCGCCCGATACCTTGCGTGTCAGCCAAGGCAGTATCGAGCTGATGGGCGAGAACCTGCTGACCATGAACAAGGAGCATTTGCTGTCCTTGCGGGCTTCGGCCATGTCCATGGTGTTTCAGGAGCCCATGACAGCCCTGAATCCGGTGCAGCGGGTGGGTGAACAGATCGACGAAGTGATCCGTATCCACGAGAAGAACAGCTCCCGACAGGAGCGTCGCCAACGTGTGATCAATATGCTGGAGCGTGTGCGTTTGCCGGAGCCGGAAAAACTCTTCATGGCCTATCCGCATGAGCTGTCCGGCGGTCAGCGCCAGCGCATCATGATTGCCATGGCCTTGATCTTGCAGCCACGTTTGTTGATTGCGGATGAGCCTACCACGGCGTTGGACGTGACCACGCAAAAGCAGATTCTAAGCCTGATCAAGGAACTGCAAAGCGAATGCGGCACCTCGGTCATTTTCGTGACGCACGACTTTGGTGTGGTGGCCGATATTGCTGACCGGATTCTGGTGATGAAGCGTGGCGATAGTGTGGAGATGGGGACGTGTCAGCAGATTCTGTCCAATCCCAAAGAAGCCTATACCCGCTCCCTGATTGCGTCCGTTCCCAATGTGCATCCGCCTGCAAAAGAGGAAGTGCAAAACGAGATCGTGTTGAGCGCCCGTGGTTTGGGCAAGGTCTATGGCTCGGATTGCTGGTTCTCCAAAGGTCGCAAGATGCATGCGCTTAGCGATATCAATCTGGATATACGCCGTGATGAAGTGCTGGGTGTCGTGGGGGAGTCCGGCTCGGGCAAGTCCACCTTGGCGCGCTGCATTATTGGCCTGGTTGAGGCAAGTTCAGGGCAGATCACGCTGAACGGTGAAACTTTACCCGCCGCCTGCAAGGATCGCAGCCTGGCGCAGCGGCGCAAAGTGCAAATCGTGTTTCAGGATCCGTATCGCTCGCTGAATCCCCGCGTAACGATTGGCCAATCTTTGACAGAGGGCATGCACAACATCGGCGTCGATCCCAAAGTCGCTATCGAGCGCGTGACCGAGGTCTTGTCCATTGTGGGGCTGGATGCGGATGTGCTGGAGCGCTATCCGCATCAATTTTCGGGTGGTCAGCGGCAACGGCTTTGTCTGGCCCGCGCCATTGTGATGGAGCCGGATGTCCTGATTGCGGACGAATCCGTGTCCGCGCTGGATGTGCTGGTGCAAGAGCAAGTGCTCAAGTTGCTGGTCGATATCAAGCGCAAAACTGGTGTGGCCATCCTGTTTATTACGCACGATTTAAGGGTGGCGGCCCAGATTTCCGATCGCATTGTGGTGATGCAAAAAGGCCGGATTGTGGAGGCCGGGGACCCAGGCCGTGTCATTAGCCAGCCTAGTCAGGCTTACACCCGTGAACTGGTGGAATCCGCACCCGGTGTGCATTGGGATTTTCAGAATTTTTGTGCTTATGCCTGATTGATGCGCGTGTCAGCGCAACTGGGGGCTGAGCCTTGTGCGCAGCCCGGCGCGCAGTCTGTTTTCGATTTCTGGCCCTTGATTGAGAGGGGCCGGGCGTTCCGAATCCCGCCCAGGGCGGATCTTAATTGTTGATGGAGTTCATATTTCATGTCCAGGTTCGTCAATGTAGCTGCGGCCCAATTGGGTCCCATCGCACGCAATGAAACAAAAAAACAGGTGGTGGACCGCTTGCTGGCCCATTTGCATCAAGCCAAGAAAATGGATGTTGATGTGGTGGTGTTTCCCGAGCTGGCACTGACCACGTTTTTCCCGCGCTGGTTCAGCGAGGATATTTCCGATTTTGATTGTTTTTACGAAACCCAGATGCCGGGGCCGGACACCCAGCCCTTGTTTGATGCCGCTGCCAAATTGCAGATAGGTTTCTACCTGGGCTATGCCGAGCTGGTCATTGAAAACGGCGTAAAGCGTCGCTTTAACGTATCCATTCTGGTCGATAAAACCGGCACGATTGTGGGCAAGTATCGCAAGGTGCATTTGCCCGGTCACGGCCAGGACGAGCCCTGGCGTGCTTTCCAGCATCTGGAGAAATATTACTTTGAACCCGGCCACGAGTTCGGTGTGTGGTCGGCCTTTGGGGGCGTGATGGGCATGGCTTTGTGCAACGACCGCCGCTGGTCAGAAACCTACCGCGTCATGGGTTTGAAGGGCGTGGAAATGGTCATGCTGGGCTACAACACGCCGGTTCACAACCCGCCCGCCCCGGAGCACGACGATCTGTCCATGTTCCACAACCATCTGGTGATGCAGGCCGGGGCCTATCAGAACGGCACCTGGGTGGTGGGCGTGGCCAAGGCGGGTAGCGAAGAGGGCATCGAGATGATTGGCGGCAGCGCCATCATTGCGCCGTCTGGGGAGATTGTTGCGGCTTGCTCGACCAAGGGTGACGAGCTGGCCATTGCCCGCTGCGATCTGGATCTGTGCCATTCCTACAAAAGCACGACCTTCAACTTTGAGCGTCATCGTCGACCAGAGGCTTATGGTTTGATCAGCTCGCAACGTGGAGCGGTAGTGCCATGGGCGTGAGCGAACGCAAGCAAATGGATCTGGCCTGGGACGCGGTCAGCCTGACACAGGCTTTTGTGCGCATCCCCAGCCTGTCCGGACAAGAGCAGGCCATGGCGGACTTTGTGCAGCAAGTCATGCGGGACTTGGGCTTTGATCAAATCAGTGTTGATGAAAAAGGTTCGGTGCTGGGTTTTGTCGGCCCGGCCCAGGCTCCGCTGGCGCTGTTGTTCGATGCCCATATGGATGTGGTGCCGATCGCCGGAACCTGGACGGTGGAGCCTTTTGGAGCCGAAATCAAGGACGGCCGCATGTATGGGCGCGGCACCAGTGACATGAAGGCAGGCTTGGCCGCTGCTCTGTGTGGCGCGGCGGCAGCGGCTCGTAACGGCGCCTTGAAACAGCGTATTGCCGTGTCTGCCAGCGTGATGGAGGAGGTGATCGAAGGCTATGCCTTGTCTCACGCTCTGGAACAATGCACGCCAGCCGCCGTGGTGATTTGTGAGCCATCACGTTTGCGCATCATGGTGGGTCAGAAAGGGCGGCAGGAGATCCTGTTGCGTCTGCAAGGCCGTCCTGCCCATGCAGCCTTGCCGCACCTGGGAGTTAATCCGGTTCAGGCCGCAGCCAGGGCGATTTCGGCCCTACAGACGCTGGAACTGCCGCAGGATGCGCAGGTGGGGCAGGCTTTGCTGGTGCCGACCGACATTATTTCTGACCCGCATCCGTCCATTTCGCTGATTCCTTCTTCCGTTACCGTCCGTTTTGATCGTCGCACCCTGGTGGGAGAAAGCAGTGAATCGGTGCTCAAGCAAATGGAGCAATGCTTGCAAGCCGCAGGGGTGGAGGGCTTTTCGCTGGAACTGGTGGACAGTCAGGTACAAACCTATACAGGTCAGCAGGCCAGTCCGGGGCGGGACTTGCCCGCCTGGCGATTGGATGAGTCGGCTCCTTTGGCGCAAGCCATGGTGCAAGCCGTCCAGCAAGCTGGGCGTGTGGTGGAAATGGATACCTGGTGGTTTTGCACCAATGGCTCCGAGTCTGCGGGGCGGCGTGGCATTCCGACCATCGGTCTGGGACCGGGCGAGGAAGCACAGGCGCATACGGCGGATGAGTCGGTGGCTATCGATGATGTTCTGGGGGCCAAGGACATTTACGAACAGCTTTGCCTTCAACTGGCGGGACAAGCGTAATAGCAATCGGAGACAAGTGATGCGTATTGCAGTAGCGGGTTTTCAGCATGAGACCAATACCTTTGGCCCGGCCATGGCAACGATGGCGGACTTTGAGCATGGGGGCGGCTGGCCGGGAATGTGCCGGGCAGAGGCGATTGAACCTGCCTTGCGTGGTGCCAACATCCCGGCAGCCGGGTTTATGGCTGCCGCCTCACAAGCCGGGGTCGAGTGCGTCCCGCTATTGTGGGCCGCGGCCAGTCCTTCCGCTCCCGTCGAAGCCATGACGTATGAGGCGATCGTGGCGGAGATTCTGTACCGCCTGGAGCAAGTTCTGCCCGTGGATGCGGTGTATCTGGACTTGCACGGCGCCATGGTGGCCGAGCATCGGGACGATGGGGAAGGGCATTTGCTGGTTCTGGTGCGCGAGATGGTGGGGCCGGACGTGCCGGTGGTCGCCAGTCTGGACTTGCACGCCAATGTCAGCGACACCATGCTGGCGCAGGCCGATATGCTGGTGGCGTACAAAACTTACCCGCATGTGGATATGGCGCAAACGGGTGAGCGTACTTTTCAGGCGCTGATGCGATGTCTGCAAAGCGGTCGTCGCCCGGAATTGGCCTGGCATCGACTGCCCTTCCTGATCCCGGCGATCTGGCAAAGCACCGAGATGGAACCGGCTGCCAGCCTGTACCGTCACTTGTCATCGCTGGAAGAAATAGAAGGCGAGGGGAGCGTGTCCTTCGCCATGGGCTTTCCTGCTGCTGACGTGCCCGAATGCGGAGCGGTTTTGTGGGCCTATGCGCAGACGCAGGAAGAAGCCGATAGCCGTTTGGCAGGCTTTCTGGACGAGGTGCTTGATAAAGCCCAAGGCTTTCAAGGCAAGCTGTACGAACCGGACGAAGCTGTGCAATGGGCGCTGAGTCATCCCGGCAAAGGCCCGGTGATTATTGCCGATGCACACGATAACCCCGGCGGCGGTGCTAGCTCCGATACTTGTGGGCTCTTGCGTGCCTTGCTGAAAGCCAAGGTATCCGATGCGGCTTTAGGCTTGATCGTGGATCCGGAAAGCGCTGCTCTGGTCCACCAGGCAGGGGCTGGTAAAAGCATCGAGCTGTCCCTGGGGGGTAAATCCGGTGTTCCCGGTGATACGCCCTTGCATGCACGCTTCTATATCGAGTCCGTATCTGATGGTCAGTTCTCCGCCACCGGTCCGTATTACGCAGGCTGTGCCATGAACCTGGGGCCTAGTGCCTGTTTGCGCATAGAGGGTGTGCGTATCGTTCTGGCCTCCTACAAGTCGCAAATGGCAGATCAAAGCATGTTCCGTTTTGTGGGGATAGAGCCGGAGCAAATGAAGATACTGGTCTTGAAAAGCGCTGTACATTTCAGGGCGGACTTTGGCTGTATCAGTGACCGTATCATTGTCGGAGCCGCCCCGGGAGGCGTTTCCATGCGCACCACAGACTTGCCATGGGAACGCTTGCCGGCAGAGCGCCTGCTGTATCCCGGTGGCCCCAGCCTGTCTCAATGGCGAATCATGCAATCAGAAGGGCGGGCCTGTTCACAATAGCTTTGCATTTTTTACCTAAGTAGGTATACTCCTGCCTTCACGGTTTTGATGCGGATTAGCTCGGTAAAATGAGCTTTGAAAATCAGACCGCCTGTTCAGACAAGTGTGGATTTCAATCGACACCGGGATTAACTATCAATAATCTCGAATCGAAAGAAAAAATCTAAAAAACACTTGCAAGAAAGGAAGAACAGGGTTATAGTTTAATTCTTTCGGGGCGTAGCGCAGCCTGGTAGCGCACTTGCATGGGGTGCAAGGGGTCGAAGGTTCAAATCCTTCCGTTCCGACCATATTTATCAAGGGCTTACAGCTTAATTGTTGTAAGCCCTTGTTCGTTGCTGTGGGGATTTTGTGGGGATTCATTTTTCACCGATCACCCCGTCTTCTCAGTAGCGTGATCACCGGCGCCTCTTCGGCATTGTGGGCAAGCTTCTCAACTTCGGCCAGCAGCTTGGACAAATCAGCGGCTGAATAATGGGTTGTGATTGATCCATTCGTATGGCCCAGCAAAACCTGCCTATCTTCCAAATGCGTTCCCGCAGCACGCAACCGTCTGCCGAATGTGTGTTTCAGATCATGCACTCGTACAGTGCTGAAACCGACATTCGCAGGGCGTTTATATAAATCCTCCCATTTTTGAGCTGCACGCCGTCTGGCTGCGCGCCATCCCGAGGCATTCATGCGTGCCATCGGGCCACCCTTGTACGGAAAGACCCATACGGGATCCTGCCTACGTTGGCTTGAAATAATGGAACGGGCGACACTATTCAAAACGACCAGCCTGTCCTCGCCATTCTTGACGCCCGACGTCTCAAATCGACCCCCAAAATCAGCCGGTATAAGGAATACGCTTATGCCAAGCTCCGGCACAGGTATTTCCCAGTCCCACTGCAACTTGCAAACCTCTTGCTCCCGGCATCCGGTATTCACTTTAAAGAGCGCCATCGCTCTAAGGTGTGGCGCCAGCTCCGAGAAAAGCAGATCCTGCTCTCTCCAGTCGAGTGGGTAGGGTGTACGCGCCGTTTTCTTCTCGTCCAACATTTCAATTAGCGGTACGCTGTCAAGCCAAGGGCGGTTTTGCTCGTCTCGCCATTTCCTGGCGCACAAGTTCAAGACACGAACAGCGCGTTGGAGAGCGATATTGATCGTTCTGTTGCTGGCCGTTTCACGACGATCCTCAATGTATGCCTCAAAGCTTGAGTGCTTGATTTCATTGATGGGCATGTCACCAATGTACTTGTCGAGTTGCCCAAGGTAGGTGGCTGTGTGCCAAGCAGACGGCTGATCAGCGTACTCATTCAAGTACCGTGTGGCAGCCTGCCTGAAGGTTGGATAGCTCCGGGCCCCGTACACCACCTGCTTGCGAATTTCCTCAAGTTTATAGATTAGGAACGTCTGGGCTTCTGCGTGGTCGCTCGTGCCTGTGCTGCAGCGAAGGCGTCCATATCCCGCGATCTGCTTGTCAACGTGCCATACGCCACCACGCTTGAAGAGCCCTGGGATGCTTTTCTTTGCCATGTCTTTTGTGTTTCTTCCAATGAGTTTGTGCTGTTTTTGCCCTTGGATTGCTTGTATTGGTCTGCCCAACGATCAAGCTCAAGGCGGTCGAATGCTATACCACGAGCGCCGATAGGTATCTCAGTGATGAAAGGGCGAACGTCGCGGTCGAATACGGCGCGGCACATGCCAAGATATGCGTGTGCCTTGCCAGCGCGCAGAAAACGGGCTGTCTGCATCTTTTGGCCTCTTTGGGATTGGGTGTTAAAAACCCGGCTCTAAGCCGGGCAGGTTCCATTCTTTAGCTGTCACAGCGAGTAGGGCCGTGATTGATTCGTTCACTGGTCTGGCTCCTTACCTATTTCGGCAACTGCCTTGACGATGGCGAAGCGGGTGGACGCAACGTAATCCTCCGAAGACAGCATCCCCATCGTCACGATGCATGTTCCCCACTCGTCGAACACTTCAATTTCGTGGTCGGCGACCTTAATTGTCAGTCTGAGTTTGACCGCCAGGCGCAGGGCCTCACCATCATCAGCAAGTGGATTCCAGCGGATAGGCTGTGCGAGTGGACCGTATGTAGGCTGTCCAGGGTTATGCCATTCCTTGCTGAATCGCAGTTCGATCCCCACAGCTTTGGCGGCGAACATCAGCATTTCTTGTTCGGTCATGCCTGCTCCTTACGGGCTGCGTCGATAATGGTCTTAACGTGCTTACGCATGGCATCCCGGCCCTGTTCGGGCATAGGCTCCCACGGGTAATCCATGCATTCAGCTAAGGCTTTGGCAGCAGCTTCAATTCCAGCATCCGCCTTGCCAGCGTCCTGCTGGGCGGGGGTGATGTTTACCCGGCCTTGCCGGTGAAAATCGCGTAGCACATGCTGGATCAGCGCATGGACTGCCATTGGAGAGCCGAACTCGACATAGCCTTGTGCGTTTTCACGGCCTCCAACGTGGGCAATGCGCTGGCCCAGGGTCATGCCTTGCGTCTGAGTGGCCGGCAACTCTCCGGAATTTCCGGATGGTTGGGGCTGGGCTATGCTGGCGGCCAGCGCATCGCCCATTGCGCCGTAGTCCGTCGTATCCCAAATTGCGCCAATGCCTCCGCACTCCGAGCAGCCATTTCCGAGCGCGCAGCCGAACACTTTGCTTCGCGGGCCGGTGTCGTGGCCTTCGTTCAGTTCGTGACACCCTGAGCATGAGCGCCACATGCCGCCGCCCTCTGCCGCTGTTTCTGAGACACCCTGCAACTCGATGGGCAACCCATCAGCACCGCTTACAGGTTGCTGCGCCCGCAAGGTGTCAATCTCCTTTCGCAGCGCTTCAATCTCTGCATCCCTTGCTGGGATACCTGC